>NZ_JBBGZW010000001.1:2459195-3073994 GCF_037479095.1 Pantoea nemavictus
GGCGTGGGCGCAGAGTATCGTGTGCTGGATTGGCTGGCGCTGCGCGCCGGTTATCGCGCCGATCTGAAATCGAATGATACCGATGTCTTTACCGCTGGTTTGGGCGTGTCACCGTTCAACAATACGGTCCATCTGGATCTGGCCGGTTCGGTCGGCAAAGACAATACCGTGGGTGCGATGTTGCAACTCGGATTTAACTTCTAACCCCAGCAAGGTTTTAATCCTGCAAACGGGCGGCTGTGTCGCCCGTTTTGCTGTGGTATCATTGCGCAGTTTCTCATCACTTAACTCACTGCGGATTTACTGCGTTTCATGACCGATACTTTCTCCTCGCAACGTTTTTCTATCGCCCCCATGCTCGACTGGACCGATCGCCACTGTCGCTATTTCCACCGCAAGTTGAGCGGCGATACGCTGCTGTACACCGAAATGGTGACGACTGGCGCAATCATTCACGGTAAGGGCGACTATCTGGCCTATAGCGAGGATGAACATCCGCTGGCGCTGCAACTCGGCGGTAGCGATCCCGCTGCGCTGGCGCAGTGCGCCAAACTGGCTGAAGAGCGTGGCTACGATGAGATCAACCTGAATGTAGGTTGTCCTTCCGACCGCGTTCAGAACGGCCGTTTTGGCGCCTGCCTGATGGCTGATGCCGCGCTGGTTGCCGATTGCATTAAAGCCATGCGCGACGTCGTGAGCATCCCGGTCACGGTAAAAACCCGTATCGGCATTGACGAGCAGGATAGCTATGAATTTTTGTGTGATTTTATTGGCACCGTGGCGCAACAGGGCGGCTGCGATACCTTTATTATCCACGCGCGCAAAGCCTGGTTGTCAGGTTTAAGCCCGAAAGAGAACCGTGAAATTCCGCCGCTGGATTATCCACGCGTCTATCAGCTGAAGCGCGATTTTCCAGCACTGACCATGGCGATAAACGGCGGTATTAAGACGCTGGAAGAGGCCAAACTGCATCTGCAGCATATGGATGGCGTGATGATGGGGCGTGAAGCCTATCAAAATCCTGGCATTCTGGCGCAAGTGGATCGCGAACTGTTTGGACGCGATACGCCAACTGTCGATCCTGTGGCAGTGGTGCGCTCGATGTATCCCTATATCGAAGCGGAGTTATCGAAAGGCATGTATCTCGGCCACGTTACGCGTCATATGCTTGGCCTGTTCCAGGGAATTCCCGGTGCTCGCCAGTGGCGCCGCTACTTGAGTGAGAATGCCCACAAGCCCGGCGCAGATGTGCGCGTGGTAGAAGCGGCGCTGGCGCTGGTTGCGGATAAAATCCCGCAGGAAGCGCTGTAATTATTGTTGTAAGGTCGCGATGGATGGCGATCCTAAGCAAGCCAGTTGTAGGGTGCGCATTGATGCGCACCGGAACCACAGCACAATAATCCCTTACAGTTGGTTTTTTCTGCGCCACAAGTTAGCAATTTCCACCACGTCTCAGGCATCGCCATTCTGGCGCTATCAATTATTTCAACGTGTTAGCTGAAGTTCTTACCTGGCACGCATCTTGTAATACTCCTGATGTTACTTACACAGGAGAACCTTCGTGGAAATTCTATTTGTTCTCGGCTTTTTTCTCATGCTGCTGTTTACCGGCGTTTCGCTGCTGGGAGTTATCGCGGCATTGGTCGTTGCCACTGCTTTGATGTTCTTCGGCGGGTTACTGGCAATTGTTATCAAAGTGTTGCCATGGCTGGTATTGGCGGTCATTGCCGTGTGGCTTTATCGTGCATTTACTACGCCATCAGGCGAGGCAAAGTTACGCAGGCTGAAAAGAAAAATCAGTGACTTAGAGAGAAAGAGCTGGCGCTAAATGCGGTGACGATCACAGACTCGAAAATTGCTTAGATCAATTCCGCAATTAAACATATTTTTTACTTATGTTTTCTGTCAGGATGATTGGCGTTGTTACAAACGAATTCATCGCCGCTGTCCCTACACCAGCGCGAACTATAAAAAAGAAAGAAAAAGGGGCTTCCTAATAGGAAGCCCCGTTTGCTTTTAGGCGATCAGGGAATCAGCAGGCTCGAACCTTGCGTTGCCCGGCTCTCCAGCACCTGATGCGCGCGCACCGCATCGCTCAAGGCAAATTTCTGCTGCTCCGGCACATTTAGCTGAATCGCCCGGCTGGCAATCAGTGAGAACAACTCGTTGCTGGCGGCATCCAGTTCTTCACGATTGGTGATGTAGCCAAACAGTGAAGGTCGGGTGACAAACAGCGAGCCTTTCTTATTCAGAATACCCAGGTCGATGCCCGTTACCGGGCCCGATGCATTGCCAAAGCTCACCATTAATCCGTGACGACGTAGGCTATCCAGCGAAGGTTCCCAGGTATCTTTCCCCACCGAGTCATACACAACTGCGACTTTCTCACCGTTGGTCAACTCGCTTACGCGCTTAGCGATATCCTCTTCGCGATAGTTAATCGTCGCCCATGCACCCGCATCTTTGGCGATTTGCGCTTTTTCCGCGCTCCCCACGGTACCAATCAGATGCGCGCCCAGCGCCTTGGCCCATTGGCAGGCAATCAAACCGACGCCACCGGCAGCGGCATGGAACAGGAAGATTTCATCGGCTTTCACTTTATAGGTTTGGCGCAGCAGATACTGCACGGTTAAACCCTTAAGGAACGAGGCTGCACCTTGCTCAAAGCTGATGCTATCCGGCAGGATCACTAATCGATCTTCGGCCACATTATGCGCTTCGCTATAAGCTCCCAGCGCGGCCTGGCAATACACCACGCGATCGCCCGTTTTAAAGCGCGTCACTGCCGATCCCACACGCTTAACCACGCCGGCCGCTTCCGTCCCCAAACCTGATGGGAATGAGCCTACTGGATATAAGCCGCTGCGCACGTAGGTATCAATGTAGTTAATACCAATCGCTCTATTCTCCACCTGTACTTCGTGTTCGGCAGGATCGGCTAACTCGAAATCGGCCCATTGCAGTACTTCGGGGCCGCCGTGTTGGTTGAACTGAATACGCTTTGCCATTCTGACTCCTGTGATTGTTCATCCTGGGACGGTATACTTGCGCGTCCCTTTCACGATCGGTAATGCATTCACTATGGCAGGAAATAAACCCACCAACAAATCGAACGAACCCCGCGATCGGCAGCTGGAAGGCGTGAAAATGCCGCCGCATTCCATAGAAGCGGAGCAGTCGGTGCTCGGTGGGTTAATGCTGGATAACCAGCGCTGGGACAACGTCTCTGAACGCGTCGTCGCCAACGATTTCTTCAACCGCTCGCACCGCATGATTTTCACAGAGATGCAGCGTTTGCTGGAGGCGGGCCAACCGATCGACCTGATAACGCTGTCTGAATCACTGGAAACGCTGGGTGAATTAGAGATGGCGGGCGGCTTCGCCTATCTGGCCGAACTGGCGAAAAACACCCCAAGTGCGGCGAATATCGGTGCCTATGCCGATATCGTGCGTGAACGTGCGGTCGTGCGCGAAATGATCTCGGTGGCGAACCAAATCGCCGATGCGGGTTACGATCCGCAGGGACGCAGCAGCGAAGACCTGCTCGATTTCGCCGAATCTAACGTCTTCAAAATCGCTGAGCAGCGCGCCAATAAAGATCAGGGGCCGCAGAACATCGAGCAGATTCTGGAAGCCACGGTATCGCGCATTGAGGCGTTGGTCTCCACGCCGCACGATGGCGTCACCGGCGTCGATACCGGTTATCAGGATTTGAACAAAAAAACTGCCGGATTACAGGGCTCAGATCTGATTATCGTCGCGGCGCGTCCGTCGATGGGTAAAACCACGTTCGCCATGAACCTGTGTGAAAACGCCGCCATGTTGCAGGATAAGCCAGTACTGATTTTCAGTCTGGAGATGCCCAGCGAACAGCTGATGATGCGTATGCTGGCGTCGCTGTCGCGCGTGGACCAGACGCGTATTCGTACCGGTCAGTTGGAAGATGAGGATTGGGCGCGCATCTCTGCCACCATGGGGATTTTGCTTGAGAAGAAGAACATGTTTATTGATGACTCTTCTGGCCTGACGCCAACCGAAGTGCGTTCGCGCGCGCGACGCATCTTCCGAGAAAACGGTGGATTGAGCTTAATCATGATCGACTACCTGCAACTGATGCGTGTACCGGCGCTGTCGGATAACCGTACGTTAGAGATCGCCGAGATCTCGCGCTCGCTCAAAGCGCTGGCCAAAGAGTTGAATGTGCCGGTCGTCGCACTGTCGCAGCTGAACCGCTCGCTGGAGCAGCGCGCCGATAAGCGCCCGGTCAACTCGGATCTGCGTGAATCCGGCTCGATCGAGCAGGACGCCGACTTGATCATGTTCATCTATCGTGACGAGGTGTATCACGAAAACAGCGATCTGAAAGGCATCGCCGAGATCATCCTCGGTAAGCAGCGTAACGGCCCGATCGGTACGGTACGTTTGACCTTTAATGGTCAATGGTCGCGTTTTGATAACTATGCTGGCCCGCAATACGACGACGAATAATCCTTTCTCCGCAGATGCATGCACGATTTGTGCATGCATTTCACGTCATCAGAAAATAGTGTTGGACAACCCCGGCGTTAATCAGGTTATCTGTAACAAAGCGCACTCAATAACGCTGTGGAAACAGAATGACTCAGGTAGACGATCACGACCTTAAGATATTGACTCTATTACAATCTAATGGACGCCTCACCAATCAAGAACTCAGCGATTTAGTCGGACTTTCGGCGTCACAATGTTCACGTCGCCGCATCAATCTTGAGCAGGCAAATCTCATTCTTGGCTATCACGCTCGCCTGTCGCCAGACGCGGTTGGCTTGGGCATGGTGGGATTAATTGAAGTGAGATTGAAAAACCATACGCCGGATTATGAAGAGAGCTTCCATCGCATGGTGGAAGAGGAAGCGGCGATTGTTGATGCTTTCAAAACGACCGGCGATGCCGATTATCTTCTGAAGGTGGCGGTCGCCGATTTAGCCTCACTCAGCGCGTTGATCAGCCAGTTAGTGGCCGGCCATCAGAGTGTCGCCCACGTAAAAACCTCCGTGGTTTTAAGCCGTCTCAAAGAGAACGGTTTGATGATGATTCCCCAGCACAAAACGCGCCAAAAAAGTGCATGATGTGCTAATCTGGTGCAATAATTGCCGTATTAATGCAAAAAACGCGCACCAGAAAATGGATTTGTGCATAAGTTGATGGTTTGAGTCCTGATTGATGCACAAAAACCTGCAATAAAGCGCCTTAGTTATCAATTGGATAATCACTGGCACCCATCGGCGGCTAACATAGGTCGCCGATGTGGTGCGTTTTTTGCATTTGAAGGGCATCATTTGCAATGAGATTAACCCATGGATAACGTTGTTCAACCCACTAAAGTTCCTCACTCACTCGTTGAAGATGCGCTGGCGATCGTGCTCGGCACGCTGATGGTGTCTTTTGGTGTCATCATGCTGAAACAAGCCGGCGCGTTGACCGGCAGCTCGGCGGGTATTGCCTTTTTGATCAGCTATTTGTCGCCGCTCTCCTTTGGTAGCGCGTTCTTCCTGATCAACCTGCCATTTTACTGGCTGGCGGTACGCCGCATGGGCTGGGAATTCACCCTGAAAACCTTCTGCGCGGTGGGTTTGGTTTCGCTGTTTACCCATCTGCACCCGCTGTTTGTGCATTTTTCTGCGCTAAATCCGTTTTATGCGACACTGTTCGGTAACGTGGTGATGGGCGTTGGGTTTATAGTGTTGTTCCGTCACAAAGCCAGCCTCGGCGGCATCAATATTCTGGCGCTCTGGTTGCAGGACCGCATCGGTCTGCGTGCCGGAAAACTGCAGATGGCGGTCGATACCTGCGTGGTGTTAGCCTCGCTGTTTGTGGTGTCGTTACCCATGCTGTTGGCCTCAATTGCGGGCGCGGTGATCCTTAATCTCATCATCGCAATGAATCATCGTCCCGGCCGTTACCTGGTTTAATGACGCCTCTTTACCTCTTATTTATGACCAATCATGGAGATCTGCACCGTGTTTCAAAACGTTGATGCTTATGCCGGCGATCCGATTCTGTCGCTGATGGAAACTTTCAAACAAGATCCGCGCGATAACAAAGTAAACCTAAGCATTGGTCTCTATTACAACGAAGCGGGCATTATTCCTCAGCTGCAGGCCGTTGCCGCAGCGGAAGAGCGTCTGCAGGCGCAGCCGCATCAGGCGTCACTGTATCTGCCGATGGAAGGTTTGAACGCTTACCGTAACGCGATTGCACCGCTGCTGTTTGGTAAACAACATCCGATGCTGCAAGCGGGTCGCATTGCATCCATCCAGACGCTGGGTGGTTCGGGCGCACTGAAAGTCGGTGCCGATTTCCTGAAGCGCTACTTCCCTGCTTCAAACGTGTGGGTGAGCGATCCAACGTGGGAAAACCACATCGCGATCTTCAACGGTGCGGGTTTCGACGTGGATACCTATCCGTGGTACGACGCTGAGACCAACGGCGTGAAGTTTGATGCGTTCATTGCCAAACTGAAAACGTTGCCGAAGCAATCCATCGTGCTGCTGCATCCGTGCTGCCACAACCCAACCGGCGCCGATCTGACTAACGCGCAGTGGGATGAAACCACCGAAGTCCTGAAAGCGCAGGAGCTGATTCCGTTCCTCGATATCGCCTATCAGGGCTTTGGGGCGGGCATGGAAGAAGATGCTTATGCGATTCGCGCGATTGCGGCAGCCGGTTTGCCTGCGCTGGTCAGCAACTCATTCTCTAAAATCTTCTCGCTATACGGCGAGCGCGTCGGCGGACTTTCTATCGTGTGCGACAGTGCAGAAGAGTCGGCGCGTGTCCTCGGCCAGTTGAAAGCTACCGTACGTCGTAACTACTCCAGCCCGCCAAACTTTGGTGCTCAGGTTGTTTCCTGCGTGCTGAATGACGAGGCGTTGCTGAACAACTGGCTGGCCGAAGTGGAAGCCATGCGTCTGCGTATTATTGAGATGCGCCAGGCGCTGGTGAAGGTGTTGAGCACTAAGCTGCCAGGGCAAAACTTTGATTACCTGCTGAAGCAGCGCGGTATGTTCAGCTACACCGGTTTGAGCGCACAGCAGGTTGATCGCCTGCGCGATGAGTTCGGCGTGTACCTGATCGCCAGCGGCCGTATGTGCGTAGCTGGCCTGAACAGCCGTAACGTTAATCAGGTTGCTGAGGCGTTTGCTGCGGTGATGTAACTCTTTTTGCGCGCCGCTGTTTAACTGAACCACCCAGCTTTAACGCGGGTGGTTTTTTTATGCGTATGATTAAGACGGTTCTTGTGGGGAGCGGTGGGATGCGACGTTAGTTTTGGCGGGCTTTTATCTGGTCGGAAGCCGCCAGAAACCAGGAAGTCTAACAATAAGGAATCGCCCCATGAACCATTTCTCTACCGCACTGAAACCCCTCTGTTATGCCATGACATTGGCCCTCTCGCTGCCTACCTTTGCGACTGAATTGACGCGTGACAATGGCGCACCGGTCGGTGATAACCAGAATTCGCAAACCGCGGGTGAGCACGGCGCCGTGTTGCTGCAGGATGTGCAGCTGATTCAAAAGCTGCAGCGTTTTGACCGTGAACGTATTCCGGAGCGCGTAGTGCACGCGCGCGGCACCGGCGCACACGGTGAGTTCCGCGCCAGCAAAGACATCAGTGATTTGACGATGGCAGACGTGTTCAAGCCAGGCAGCGTGACGCCGGTGTTTGTGCGCTTCTCGTCGGTGGTGCACAGCAAACATTCGCCGGAGACGCTGCGAGATCCGCGCGGTTTCGCCACCAAATTTTACACCAGCCAGGGCAACTGGGATTTAGTCGGTAACAACCTGCCGGTGTTCTTCATCCGCGATGCGATCAAATTCCCGGACATGGTGCATGCCTTTAAGCCCGATCCGCGCACCAACCTGGGCAATGATGCCCGCACCTTTGATTTCTTCTCACACGTGCCAGAAGCCACGCACGGTCTGACCATGCTGTTCTCCAACATGGGCACACCCGCTAACTATCGCCAGATGGATGGCAACAGCGTGCACGCCTACAAATTCGTTAACGCGAAAGGCGAAGTGCACTACGTGAAGTTCCACTGGAAAACGCTGCAGGGCGAGAAAAATCTCGATCCTGCTGAAGTCGCAGCGATTCAAAGCGGCACCTTTAGTCATATGACCGAAGATTTGGTGGCGGCGATCAACAATAAAGCCTATCCGAAATGGGATCTCTACATTCAAACCATCAAAGCCAGCGATATCGATAAGTTCGATTTCAATCCACTGGATGCGACCAAAATCTGGCCGGGCATTGCTGAAGTGAAAGTGGGGCAGATGGAGCTCAACCGCAACGTCGATAACTTCTTCCAGGAGACCGAGCAGGTAGCGATGGCGCCATCGAATCTGGTGCCGGGCATTGAGGCATCGGAAGATCGTCTGCTGCAAGGGCGTTTGTTCTCGTACGCTGATACCCAGATGTATCGCATCGGCGCTAATGGGCTAAGTTTGCCGGTCAACGCGCCGCGCGTGCTGGTCAGCAACGGCAATCAGGATGGCGCCATGAACAGCGGTAAGGCCGACGATCATGGCGTGAACTATCAGCCTAGCCGCATCTATCCACGTGAAGAACTGCAAAGTGCGCGTTATAGCCACAGTCCGCTGAGCGGTGTGACGCAGCAGGCCACCCTCGCCAAAACGCAGAACTTCAAGCAGGCTGGCGAGCTGTATCGTTCCTTTAACGATAAAGAGAAAAGCGATCTGATTACCTCGCTGGGCGGGGCGCTGAAAGGTGTCGATGTGCAAAGCCGCGCCATCATGCTGTCGTATTTCTATAAAGCCGATAAAGAGTATGGCGAGCGTCTGGCCGCGATGACTAAAGATGATGTGGGCAGCATCAAAGCGATGGCCGCTAAGCTGAACGACTAACCTTCAGGCGGCAGACTTCACGCTCTGCCGCTTTTTCCTTGTCATAGGGTTTACCTTTCGCTGACATGCTGCACACTTAAACGGTGTGTTTCATTTTAGGATTCTGGCATGTGGCATCAACAAACTCTGACGCTGAGCGCCAAAGCGCGCGGTTTTCATCTCATCACCGACGAGATTGTCGGCCAGCTTAACGGCTTAACCGATGTGCGCATTGGTCAGCTGCATCTCTTGCTACAGCACACTTCGGCGTCACTGACGCTGAATGAAAATTGTGATCCCACGGTGCGCAGCGATATGGAGCAGCACTTCTTACGTCATGTTCCGGAAAATGCACCTTATCAGCACGATTACGAAGGGGCCGATGACATGCCCGCTCACATCAAATCATCGTTACTGGGTGTTTCACTCCTGATTCCGGTAAGTCGCGGGCGCTTGTTACTGGGCACGTGGCAGGGAATCTGGCTGGGTGAGCATCGCGTACATGGCGGCGCGCGGCGCATTGTTGCGACCTTACAAGGGGAATAAAACATGAACACTTCGGATTTACTGACTTACTGCATGGGCAAGCCAGGCGCAGAGCAGAGCTACAAAGACGTGTGGCAAGCGACGCAAATTAAAAGCGAAGGCGTGCTGTTTGCCATGCTATATGAGGTGAAAGGGCGGCCAGCATTATCGCTGAAAGCGTCACCCGCACTGGCGGATTTACTGCGAGAGGAACATAGCGATGTGTTTCCCAGTGAGCATTTAAATAAGTCGCACTGGAGCACGCTGTGGCTGGATGGTTCACTGAAGGATTCGCAGATTTACTATCTGGTGGATGCCTCCTGGCAACAGGCTGACGCCACGCGCGCGGCGGGCGTCAACCATGATGAGAACTGAGGCCGGTTAAGCCGCAGACTCTTCGCGCAGGGTGTTGATATCAATCACGAAACGATATTTTACGTCGCTTTTCAGCATACGTTCGTAGGCTTCGTTGATTTGGTTCATCGCGATCAGCTCGATATCCGAGGTGATGCCGTGCTTGCCACAGAAATCCAGCATCTCCTGGGTTTCTGCAATGCCGCCAATCAGTGAACCGGCGACGCTACGACGTTTAAAGATCAGGTTAAATACCTGCGGTGCCGGGTGATCGTGCTCCGGTGCGCCAACCAGCGTCATGTTGCCGTCGCGCTTCAGCAGGGTGATGAACGGGTTGAGATCGTGCTGCGCCGCAACGGTATTCAGTATGAAGTCAAAGCTATTGGTATGCTGTGCCATCTGATCGGCATCTTTCGAGATCACCACTTCATCTGCGCCGAGGCGCTTACCGTCTTCAATTTTGGACGGTGACGTGGTGAACAGCACCACATGCGCACCCATAGCATGGGTCAGCTTCACGCCCATGTGGCCCAGACCGCCGAGGCCGACGATACCCACTTTTTTACCCGGACCCACGTTCCAGTGGCGCAGCGGTGAGTAAGTGGTGATACCGGCACACAGCAGAGGTGCAACACCTGCCAGATCGAGATTTTCCGGCACGCGCAGTACGAAGCTTTCATCTACCACCATGTTGGTGGCGTAGCCGCCGTAGGTGATGGCGCCGGTTTCGCGGTCTTCACCGTTATAGGTGCCGACAAAACCATTTTCGCAATACTGCTCCAGTCCTTCCTGGCAGCTAGGACAGCTGCGGCAGGAATCAACCATACAACCAACGCCGACCAGGTCACCCACTTTATAGTTGTGTGTGTGAGCGCCAACGGCAGTCACGCGGCCCACGATTTCATGGCCAGGTACCACTGGGAAAATGGTGTTGCGCCATTCATTGCGCGCGGTATGCAAGTCTGAGTGGCAAACGCCACAGTACAACACTTCAATCTGCACATCATGAGCGCGCAGTTCGCGTGGCTTAAAGTCGAACGGGGCGAGTTTTGCTTTCGCGTCCTGTGCGGCATAGGCATGCGTAATATTCATGGTGTCTCCAGTCGGATGTGTCGTGAGTTTTATGCGGGATCCCGTTCAGCGGACTGAAGGGATAAAGGGCGTATGGACGCCAAAAGGAACGCTGTAAGGATAGTCAGCAGGATGAAATGCGTATATGCCTGAAGTTGTCTGATTCTTGCCTGTTCCTGCATTTCGCTGTGGGAATTGGCAGCAAAAATAAGGCCCGCATTAGCGGGCCTGAGAGAAAATCACTTTTTCAACATTGGCTTAAGGAAACGTGCCGTGTGTGATTTTTCACACTCTGCCACCGTTTCTGGCGTGCCGGAAATCAGGATTTCCCCGCCGCCGCTGCCACCTTCCGGACCAAGATCGACAATCCAGTCAGCGGTTTTGACCACGTCGAGATTGTGCTCAATCACCACGATGGTGTTGCCCTGATCGCGCAGCTGATGCAGCACTTCCAGCAGTTGCTGAATATCCGCAAAGTGCAGACCGGTGGTCGGCTCATCAAGGATATACAACGTCTGGCCTGTACCGCGTTTTGACAGCTCACGCGCCAGCTTAACGCGCTGGGCTTCACCGCCTGACAGCGTCGTCGCCGACTGGCCGAGGCGGATATACGACAGGCCAACATCGATCAGCGTTTGCAGCTTACGCGCCAGCGCTGGAACGGCATCAAAGAACTCACGCGCCTCTTCGATAGTCATATCCAGCACTTCGTGGATGCTCTTGCCTTTGTATTTAATCTCCAGCGTTTCGCGGTTATAGCGTTTGCCTTTGCACTGGTCGCACGGCACGTAGATGTCAGGCAGGAAGTGCATCTCTACCTTGATCACGCCATCGCCCTGACAGGCTTCACAGCGTCCGCCGCGTACGTTAAAGCTGAAGCGGCCAGGATTGTATCCACGTGAACGCGCTTCCGGCACACCGGCGAACAGCTCGCGCACCGGCGTGAAAATGCCGGTATAGGTCGCGGGGTTAGAGCGCGGGGTACGGCCAATCGGGCTCTGATCGATATCGATCACTTTATCGAAGTGTTCGAGACCGGCGATCTCACGATAAGGCGCGGCTTCGATGGTGGTAGCCCCGTTGAGCTGGCGCTGCGCAATCGGGAACAGCGTATCGTTAATCAGCGTCGATTTACCCGAGCCGGACACGCCGGTAATACAGGTAAATAAGCCGACCGGAATCGTCAGCGTGACGTCTTTGAGGTTGTTACCGCGCGCACCCGTCAGTTTCAGTACTTTGGCGGGATCGCCTTTGACGCGCTCTTTTGGAATCGCGATCTCACGCTTGCCGCTAAGGAACTGGCCGGTGAGTGAATTTTCATTCGCCATGATCGCGTGCACATCGCCTTCCGCCACCACCTGACCACCATGCACGCCAGCGCCTGGCCCGATATCGATCACATGGTCAGCCGCGCGAATCGCATCTTCATCGTGCTCTACCACAATCACCGTATTACCGAGATCGCGCAGGTGAATCAGCGTACCTAACAGGCGTTCGTTATCGCGCTGATGCAGACCGATGGAGGGTTCATCCAGTACATACATAACGCCCACCAAGCCAGCACCAATCTGGCTGGCCAGACGAATACGCTGCGCTTCACCGCCGGAGAGCGTTTCTGCCGAGCGTGACATCGACAGGTAGTTCAAGCCGACGTTGACCAGGAAGCTCAGGCGATCGCCGATCTCTTTCAGGACTTTCTCGGCGATCTGCGCGCGTTGGCCGCTCAGCTTCATATTGGCGAAGAACTCCATCGCATGCCCGATGCTCATCTCAGAGATGGTCGGCAGGTTGGTGTTTTCGACAAAGACATGACGCGCTTCACGACGCAAACGGGTGCCTTCACAGCTGGCACAAGCGCGGTTGCTGATAAATTTCGCCAGCTCTTCGCGTACCGCGTTGGATTCCGTCTCTTTATAACGGCGCTCCATGTTGTGCAGCACGCCTTCAAACGGATGGCGGCGCACCGAAGTATCACCCCGATCGTTGATGTATTTGAATTCGATATTCTCTTTGCCGGAACCGTACAGAATCACATTGCGCGCATTGTCGCTCAGGCTATTAAACGGAGCTTCGACATCGAATTGCAGATGCTCTGCCAGCGAGCGCAGCATCTGGAAATAGTAGAAATTACGGCGATCCCAGCCGCGGATGGCGCCACCGGCCAGCGACAGCTCGGGATTCTGCACCACGCGATCGGGGTCGAAATATTGCTGCACGCCCAAGCCATCGCAGGTCGGGCAAGCGCCGGCTGGGTTGTTGAACGAGAACAGGCGCGGTTCGAGCTCGCGCATGCTATAGCCACAAATTGGGCAGGCAAAGTTCGCCGAGAACAGCATCTCTTCGGCGCTGGTATCGTCCATATCGGCGACGATCGCCGTACCACCGCTGAGTTCCAGCGTGGTTTCAAAAGATTCCGCCAGACGCGTTGCTAGGTCCTCGCGCACGCGGAAGCGGTCAATCACCACTTCGATGGTGTGTTTCTTCTGTAATTCCAGCTTCGGCGGATCCGACAGGTCGCACACTTCGCCGTCGATACGCGCACGGATATAACCCTGTGCGGCGAGATTTTCCAGCGTTTTGGTGTGTTCGCCTTTACGATCTTTCACCACTGGCGCCAGCAGCATCAGGCGACGGCCCTCTTCCTGCGACAATACCTGATCGACCATCTGGCTAACGGTTTGCGCGGCCAGCGGAACGTCATGATCCGGACAGCGCGGCTCGCCGACGCGTGCAAACAGCAGGCGCAAGTAGTCGTGAATTTCGGTTATGGTGCCGACGGTGGAACGCGGGTTATGCGAAGTCGATTTCTGCTCAATGGAGATGGCGGGCGAAAGACCTTCAATGTGGTCAACGTCCGGTTTCTCCATTAATGAAAGAAACTGGCGCGCATAGGCCGAAAGCGATTCGACATAGCGACGCTGGCCTTCAGCATACAGCGTATCAAACGCCAGCGAAGACTTACCGGAACCTGACAGACCGGTGACCACAATGAGCTTATCGCGAGGGATGATCAGGTTGATGTTCTTCAAATTATGGGTGCGAGCACCGCGGACTTCGATCTTATCCATTCACCTTTCCCGGATTGAACAACACTCGCCATGCCTTGCCAGCACGACCAGCAGAAACGCTCCATTATGGCACAAAAAATAACCTGAATAAATATCCAGTGTTTTTTGCTATTCTACTTGCTGGAAAAAAATTGGAATCCCGCTCTAAAGTGGGCACACGCCAATGTGACGTGATACAATTTTTCGCTTAGACTTTTAGCATCAACTCATCGGGAGACAGCAACATGGCCAGTCGTGGCGTAAACAAAGTGATTCTAGTCGGGAATCTGGGTCAGGATCCGGAAGTGCGCTACATGCCAAATGGTGGCGCGGTAGCCAACATTACGCTGGCCACGTCAGAAAGCTGGCGCGATAAAGCCACCGGTGAAAACAAAGAGATCACGGAATGGCATCGTGTTGTGCTGTTCGGCAAACTGGCGGAAGTGGCGGGTGAATACCTGCGTAAAGGTTCCCAGGTTTACATCGAAGGCCAGCTGCGCACCCGTAAATGGACCGACCAGAGCGGCCAGGAAAAATACACCACTGAAGTGGTTGTGAACGTTGGCGGCACCATGCAGATGCTGGGTGGACGTCAGCAGGGCGCGAACGCAGGTGGCGCACCGGCGGGCGGTCAGGGCGGCGGCAATAACAACGGTTGGGGCCAGCCACAGCAGCCACAACAGCAGCCGCAAGGCGGTGGCAACCAGTTCAGCGGCGGCGCGCAGCAGCGTCCACAGCAGCAGAGCGCACCGGCGAACAACGAACCGCCAATGGATTTTGACGACGATATTCCGTTCTGATTATTCGCCTGAACACTCGGGCGCATTGTCAATGAATCCAGAGCTGCCATTCCGTGAGGAGTGGCAGTTTTTTTTCGACTGGAGCTGAACCTATTCCTGCATTAATGCGGTCGCCATTCCCGCAGCAATGCTTCCGTTTCGCGAACCAACACCGGATTGCCCGGCATAATCAAATCTGCCCATACTTCGTTATGCTGATTGATCTGCTGCTGTGCCGAAGCATAAGTACGGTCTGCGGTGGTATGCGCATCGGCGGCGACCGTGATGTGATAGCCGAGGCTGGCGCCGACTTTAATCGTGGTATCGACACAGTAATCGGTCGCGCAGCCACAAATCACAAAGCTTTTAATCTCGAGATGATCGAGGTGGGCGGCGAGATCGGTTTGCCAGAAGCTGTCGCAGGCGGTTTTGTTGACGAAGATGGCGTTGGCTGGCTGGTGTAATTCGGGCACGATTGCCCAGCCTGCGGAGTTAGCCTCTAAACCGGGACCAACGTGCTGGATGAAGATCACCTGATCGGCTGCGGCGGTTAACTGATTGATTCGCTCACAACGTCCGGCGCCATCAAAACGCGGCGTTGCTAGCACGCCATTTTGCATATCCACTACCACAACCACGCGATTGGCCATATTTATCTCCTTTTTAAGTCGTTTTAGTGTCCGGTGAATACGCGATGAGGTAAAGCAAATCCGCTTTGCATTTATCGCTACTGCCGCGCATGCTTACAGAGGTTTTAATCCGGAGGTGTGTGGTGAAGGTGGTTCCTGAAGTCTTTCCTTGCGAGCAAGATCGTGCGCAGTTTCAGCATTTCGCTGAGCTGCCGGGCATTGAGCTTTACCAGGCGCACATCTCCCGCTACGCCTTTGAACCGCATACGCATGAAGCCTTTGGTATCGGGACGATTGAATCCGGTGCTCAGCGTTTTCGCTATCGTGGTGCCAACTACACCGCGCCTCAGCATTCGCTGGTGATGATGAATCCTGACGAACTGCATACCGGCGAATCGGCCTGCGACGAAGGCTGGCGCTATCGCATGATCTATATTGATCCGCACGAAATGGATCGTCTGACGGGCGATCGTCATTGGTGGTTCAATGATGCACTGCGCACCGATGCGCGTCTGGCGCAGCCGTTTTCTCAACTGCTGGCGCAGATGTGGCAGGCGCAAACTGCGCTGGAGCGCGAAAGCATTCTGCTTGAACTGCTGGAGTTAATGCGGCCGCTGGCACGGCAGGGACAGCAACGACCGATCGAAGGCGCACACCGCTTCGATGCGGTAAGAGACTATTTACGGGAAAACCTCGCCGAACCGGTGCGCCTCGAAGAGCTTGCTGCGCTGGCGTCACTGTCGCCATGGCATTTCCTGCGCAGCTTCAAACAACACTTCCACGTTACCCCGCATCAAATGCTGATGGCGTTTCGCTTGTTTGCCGCCAAACAACTGCTGGCGCGTGGTGCGAGTGCCGCCACGGTTGCAGCTTCGGTCGGCCTGACCGATCAGGCGCATCTCACGCGCGCCTTCGCGCATCGCTACGGCATCACACCCGGCCGCTATCAAAAACAAGTCTTCCCACTGCGCTAACCGCAATCTGCTACAAGCCTTTAACGCCAGGCTGCGTCACACTGCAGCGGAATGCCTATAAAGGAAGAGTTTATGTTTGCTGGAATACTGTTTGCCCTCGCTGCGGGGCTGATGTGGGGATTGATCTTTGTCGGCCCGCTGCTAATACCGGATTATCCGGGCACCTTACAATCGGCCGGGCGCTATGTGGCCTTTGGTTTAGTGGTGTTACCGCTCGCCTGGCTGGATCGCCGTCGTTTACGACAGCTAACGCGTAAAGATTGGTTTGAAGCGCTGAAACTGTCGCTAATCGGTAATCTGCTGTATTACGCCTTACTCGCCAGTGCGATTCAACGCACCGGCGCACCGATTTCAACGATGATTATCGGCACCTTGCCGGTGGTGATCACCGTGACCGCGAATCTCTGCTATGGCCACCTCGAAGGACGCTTGCCGTGGCGCAAGCTGACGCCCGCTCTGCTGATTATTGCCGTAGGGCTGGCTTGTGTGAATGCCGCGGAGTTGCAAACCCAGGGGCCGGATTTTGATTGGTCGCGTTATTTAACCGGTTTGCTTTTAGCCGTGCTGGCGGTGGCATGCTGGACATGGTATCCGCTGCGCAACGGTTTGTGGATGCGTGCCCATCCCCAACACAAACCCTCAAGCTGGGCGACGGCGCAAGGGTTAGTGACATTGCCGCTGGCGCTGGTGTTCTATCTATTAGTTTGCGGGCAGCTTTACTGGCAGCAACCTGGATTTGATCTGCCGTTCGGACCGCAGCCGCAACGCTTTCTATTAATGATGTTAGCAATTGGGCTGATTTGTTCCTGGTTGGGCACGCTGTGCTGGAATGCCGCCAGTCAGCGCGTGCCAACGGTGATCATGGGACCGTTAATCGTGTTTGAAACCTTAGCGGGTTTGCTGTGGACCTTCCTCTGGCGACAAAGCTGGCCGCCGCTGTTAACCGCGGTGGGTATTGGCTGTCTGATTATTGGTGTGATCAACGCGATGCGTATCAAACCGCAGCCGCAAATCACAGCGGTATAAATCAGCAAAATAACGCTGCTGAAGAATCATTTCGGCAGCGTATTCCCCTGTATTTTAAGAATTTGACCAACCCGATCTGCGGACGCTATTGCCATTTCTACCCCTCATCTGAACCTCGATATAACATTCCTGCCGAATTTAGACGCTATTTTAGTGCTCATTTGTCATAAGCCATCGTGCTCTGGCAGCGCTGTGGCGCTTAAAGGTTAGCCTTAAGGTGACCTAAACCTTCAATAAGCGGCTGTGATTCCTGCTAGCGGGGGACCTAAAGCGGCAAAAGCGCACGCAGATAACGCGAAAAACATGCATCTAACCTACCGTTTATTGCCCTTTGGCACTGAATAAAACGGCTATAAAGCCACTTTTTGCTTAAGGAGATAGTGTGGTGTTAAGAATCATTCGATGTGATGCGGATAAAAAACCATTAAGCGCAGCGATGATTAATCCCCGACTATTTATCTTTTCTAGCGCTTTTTTGCAGTTATTGTTTAGGGGAGATAACGTTTCTTATCCGGACTATTCCTGGCAGCGCGCAACGAATTTTAGTCTACGTGCATCAGCATTATGACAAATGAATGCCGGAACAGATCCACTCTAAAACAGAGTGAGTGTGTGAGCGGTTACATGCAGTTGTTCATTAATGCTTAACAGAAATGTCTGCATTCAGGTCAGATGATTAATGTTGATAAAGTAATAATCGAAGCGCCAATCTCACCGTAATGAGATTGGACTTCGTTTAAATGGCTTGAATAGAGAGACTTTTGCTGATGTGAATCTATTTTACCGCAAAAAAGGAAGCAATTCCGCGATGGAATTCATCAGGAAAAATTGGTTCGAATTGTTATGTTGTGAACGCCGAATTAAATGATCTTCATATCTTCTTGTAAGAACAAATCTCAGCATTAAGTCAAATAACATCGGCCTTAATGGTGTTAGCGATTATCTGTACCTGCAGGATAATGATAAACGCTACGGCTAATATCCAGTAAACGGCAGCTACGACGGGTACCTATGTCGAATGTGGTTTGCAGGAAGTTAACCGCCTGGCGCTTTTCATTGGTGGTGAAGAAGTTTTTCAATACGCTTTGCAGCATCTCTTTATCGGAACTCAGTGATTGCAGCTCACGCGTGAGGTTAAGAAGCTGGTCTTCTAGCTCCTTGATTTTTCTGCCTTCTTCGGAAGATAGCCCAGAAAACTTCTTCTTCCAGCTATAGAAAGTGGCCTCGGAAATGCCAAGCTCCTCACAAATTTCCCTGACTTTCACTCCCGTTTCAGAAGCTTTAATGGCATTTGTGATTTGCTCTTCGCTATATCGTGACTTTCTCATAAATGCTATTACCTTTCTTATCAATTAGTGGATGAGAATTACTGTATTAATATCTGGCACTGCAAAAACACTATTAATGCAGTATTAAAGTGCGCGATTTGAATTGCGAGGGTTAAATTAAGATATTTATAAGAAATATCATCATGGGATAAATCTTATTTTATTATGAATGCCAATGAACGCCTTCCGGGCGTTAGGTTTTTGATATAAATTCTCTCCATCCCAAATGCAGAAAAATACTACATTCCATGGAAAACGGCATAAACCCCTTACAGAAATATCGGGCTATGCCAGTAAACCTTTGCTTAGAATTTAGGCTGAAATCGTTTACATCCACTGAGTTTCGCGCCGGATTTAATCAGAATTTTCCTGAATATATTCTCTAATTATCGACGCGAGTCTCATTTTTCGGACCAGTTTGGTTTGAAGTTCTTAAAATAAGTCAGGCCCACTGAGCGCTTGTTAATTCATTTCAAGGATGTTGTACCGAAAGTTGTTGTAGTTCGTAATACTAAGGATCAGTCAATGAAATTGAGCGTAATGTCTAATGCCGCCTGGATGATGTCTGAAAAGATTGTCTCCGTGTTCGGCGTCATATTTGTGACCTCCTACGTGGCAAAATCCTTTGGCCCAACCATCTTTGGCCAAATGGCGTTTTCCGCCTCGCTATTCTCCATGGTGCAAACTGTGGCGATTTTCGGGACAGAAACCATTTTGTTTAAGCGCATCAGTAAAAGTGCGCCGAAAGGTCTGCGCCTGATGACCGTAGCGCGCAACATGCGCATGGTGTTACTGCTGCTCACTTCGCTGCCGGTGTTGATTTGGGTCTGGTACAACATGCAGGAAAATTTCCTTGCCTTTGCTCTGGCCTCGTTTATTTCTTCGGTTTTCGTCACGCAGGACACTTTCAGCGTTTATAACAACGCGCGTTTGGCTTCGCGGCTAAATACCATCGCCAACTCTGTCGGTTTGCTGCTGGGTTTCACCCTGAGTTTTGCCATCGCCTGGCTGCACCTCAATCCGCTGTGGCTGACCGTTTCGATTGTCGCCGTCACGCTGGTGCCGTACGTGATTAAGCGCTTTAACTTTTATCGCGAGAATCAGGATGTGGCGCCGCCACAAGAGAAGCGCGGTACCTATCTGCGCTATCTGCTGTACGCCGGACTGCCGCTGGCTATCTCCAGCATCTTTATCTCGGTGCAGGTGAAAGCGGCACAGATGTTCCTGGCGGGTATCGCCTCTGCGCGCGACCTCGGCCTGTTCGCTGCCGCCAATACTATTTCGGCTTCATGGATTTTTATCCCGGTCGCCATCATCACTTCCTGTTTCTCGGAAATTTTCCGTGAGCGTGGAGAAGCCGCCATCAAGCTGACAGCACGGCTTAATGGTTATGTCATGGGTGTTTCATTGTTGTTGTTAGCGGTGATCGCGATGTACGGCGAAAAAATCATCATCGCTTTGTATGGTCACGAGTACACACAGTCAGGAAGTCTCATTACGTTGTTGTCGTTAGCAACCTGCTTTTCGGCGATGGGGACCGTGGCGTATCGCTACATGGTCAAAGAAGGCGGGTTTAATTATCTGTTGAAGAAAATTGTTTGCCTGATGGTTATCAGCTTGCCGCTGTCGTGGTGGCTGATCCAAAGCTACGGCATCATGGGTGCCGCCTGGAGCGTTTTCATCTCAGAATTGCTGTCCCTTACCGTAATGAATTACTTCTTCAAAAACGGCGTCATCCAAAAAATCCAGGTTTCCTCACTCAACTACAAAACCTACAAATGAGGTCAGATATGCTCAAGTTGAAAGAAGAACTCAGAAGAAGCGTGCAGTACTTCATTAAGAAGATGCCCTGGGCTACCCAGGATCGTATCTACTACTTTCACAAGTTCCGCAGGCTGCCCAATCTGCGTGAGCCGAAAGTCTTTAACGAGAAGGTGCTGTACCGCAAATTTGTCCACGGTGATTATCAGATCTATGGCCGTCTGTCGGACAAATATTCGGTGCGCGAATACATCGCCGAGAAAGTGGGCAGCGAATACCTGATCCCACTGGTGTATGAAACCAGCGATCCAAGCTCGCTGCATACGCTGCCGAGCTGGAAAAACACGGTTATTAAGCCGAATCACGCGTCTAATATGGTCGAAATCCTGCTGGAAGAGCCGGATGCACTGAAGAAGCAGCAGATCATTAGCGACTGCCACCGCTGGCTGAAGACCGACTTTGCTAACGAAGCGCGTGAGATTCATTACCGCTACATTAAGCCGCGCATCCTGGTCGAGCAGTATATTGGCGATGGTAAAACGGCGCCGATCGATTACAAATTCCACATGTTCAATAAGCGCGATGGCAGCTTTGAATATGTGCTGCAGGTGATCTACAACCGCTGTAATCCGCTGTTGTCGATGAATTTTTACGTTAACAATCTTAACGAGGCGTATCACAAGATTCGTGATACTGGCCTGGACGTTACGCCGCAGATGGCCTCGTTACAGCACGCCCTGGCGCTGAGTAAAAAGCTGGCGAGTGATTTCGATTATGTGCGCGTGGATTGGTACATCGATAACGACCAGATCTACTTCGGCGAATTAACCTTCACGCCGGGCGCTGGCTTGGTTACCGGTCTGGATCGCGGGCTAAATCAAATGATGGGTGATATGTGGATTCAGGATCGTCGCGGTACGAAGATACCGGGCGTCACGGTGGCGGAAGTGACTATTCCGGCCGTATTGAAGAAAATTTAAGAATCACACAGCAAAATAAAAAACCCCGCGTAAGCGGGGTTTTTTATGGGCAGCGATTAAGGCATTGGCCAGTCGGTCGGCGTTTGGCTCATCACTTCGATAAAGGCGTTCTTCGAGATTTCCATAAAGTTGTGCAGATTCTCCATGCTCAGCGTAATGCCAAGCAGGCCGGTAACAAACCAGCAGGACATGCCAACCCCAATTCCCCCGCACAGCAGCGCCATTACGTGATGACTGTTTTGACGCAAACGAATTTTCATGGTGCTGGCGAAGAACATCATTACCGCGCTCAGGAGTTCCCAGCGCATAACGATCAAACTGGTGGTTAACGTAGCCATCTGTAGCAAACCTCTTAGGATCAGTGATATCCCCGACATTCGATCGACATCACGGGCGGCAAAGAAGGAAGGTCAGGGAAGCCCTTCTGGCCGTCTTACTGCAAACATGAAAGTGTGACTTGGCTCACATTATATCACTCGATTTTAAATTTTGAACAAAATTTATACCTTGTATGGTAGAAAAATTTTTATCGAAAATTGGGGGAGGAGACAGGCAGGAAAGGGGAGGTGCGCCCGCACGGGGCGCGCTGAAAAGGTTAGCTTACCGGGCAGCACTCGCCGGTAGTACGCTGGGCAAAGCTGTTCATGCTGCTATCCACACAGTCAAAGCTGAGCAAGCGCGGACGCTGAATCATCGCCTGACGGCGCATGGTATGACGATAAGCGGTCGGCGTTTGCGAGAACTGGCGGCGGAACACGCGCGAGAAAGTCTGCTGCGAGTCGTAACCGTACTGCATGGCGATATCAAATACCGGACGCTGAGTTTGACGCAGTGCTTCTGCGGCCAGCGTCAGGCGACGTTCGCGAATATAGCCACCCAGCGTTTGTTTCGTGACGGCACGGAACATACGCTGCAGATGCCATTTTGAGTAACCTGATTTTGCTGCGACTTCATCAATTGATAGCGCTTTATCCAGATTCTGATCGATCCAGTGGGTCAGCGAATGAATGATTTCCTGTTGCATCATAGCCTCATCCTTCTGATGGTTATTACCTGGTTAGAAATTCGAAGTTTTGCTGGGGTGCGAGTATAATTCCTCAAGTTAACTTGAGGTAAAGGCCCTAAATGAAAAAAGAACGCAATTACCCGAAGCCGGTGCTGACGCCGGGCGAAGTCGCCAAACGTAGCGGCGTAGCGGTCTCCGCGCTGCACTTTTATGAAACCAAAGGATTGATTTTCAGCTCGCGCAACGGCGGCAATCAACGTCGCTATAGCCGCGACGTATTGCGCCGCGTGGCGATTATTAAAATTGCGCAACGCATCGGCATTCCACTCGCCACGGTGAGCGATAGTTTGAACCATGTGCCGGCTAACAAGCGTATGTCGACGCAGGAGTGGGATGCGCTAACCCAACATTGGCGTGAAGAGCTGGATAAACGCATCGAAACGCTCACCCGCTTGCGTAACGATCTTGATGGCTGCATTGGTTGCGGCTGTTTATCGATGCGTGACTGCCCGCTGCGCAATCCGGGTGACCGCCTGGGCGAACAAGGTTCGGGTGCGGTGTTACTCGATCCCGAGCAAGACGAGCAGAAGCGTTAATCCGCTATACTTGCCAGCACACTTACCGGCAAGGAAAACCGCATGATCACCGTTCACCATCTGGAAAATTCCCGCTCGCATCGCGTGTTATGGCTGCTGGAAGAGCTGGCGGTGCCTTACCAAATTAAACGTTACCAGCGCGAGAATAGCTTGCTGGCGCCCGACTCGTTAAAGAAAGTGCATCCGCTGGGAAAATCGCCGGTTATTACCGATGGCAATCGTGTGGTTGCTGAGTCAGGCGCCATCCTTGAGTACCTGCAGCAGAAATATGACAGCGAGCATCAGCTGATGTTAAGCGATGAA
This sequence comes from Pantoea nemavictus, assembly GCF_037479095.1. Lineage (NCBI taxonomy): Bacteria > Pseudomonadati > Pseudomonadota > Gammaproteobacteria > Enterobacterales > Erwiniaceae > Pantoea > Pantoea nemavictus. Next base: position 2,482,455 of record NZ_JBBGZW010000001.1, read on the forward strand.
GAGGAGCAGATTCAGGCGCGTTACTGGCTGCACTACGCTGAAGGATCGCTGATGCCGCTGCTGGTGATGAAGCTGGTGTTTGCGCAGCTGGGCAAAAAGCCGGTGCCGTGGCTGTTGCGTCCGGCGGGTATTGCGCTGAGCAAAGGGATTCAAAAGGCCTGGCTGAACAAACAGCTGGCGTTGCACGGCAGCGTGATCGAACAACATCTCTCGCAACATCCCTTTTTTGCCGGTTCACGATTTAGCATCGCCGATGTGCAGATGAGCTTCCCGCTGCTGGCACTGCAAATGCGCGGTTCCCTGCGTGATATGCCCGCCACCGCGCGCTGGCTGGAAACCATGCAGCAGCGCGCCGCCTGGCAGCGCGCGTTAGAGCAGGGTGGCCCGATTCAACTGCAGAGTTGATTGCGGCCAGGTCGTCATGAATGACGCCCCGACAAAGCCCATGATCGTAGGGTCGCCATTCATGGCGAGCTGGGAAACCCATTGGCTGGATTTATCCTGTATTACCCGCGATTAGTAGTTGAAAACGCCATGCCAAAGGCCAGATAATCGTTTGCCTTTTTTCCGTGTCCCCTTTTACGACCTGGAATACGCGGCGACGTAAACGTTTGCCTGATTTTCTTCAGGAAAAGCTTCATCAGGGAGCGGCAAACGTGCGCCGTGCGGCGACTCACATCACAAAAATATTGAGGAATGATTATGTCTGGCGAATCGCGCCCGGCCAGTGGAAAACTGGACGCCTGGTTCAACATTTCTGCACGCGGCAGCAGCGTGCGTCAGGAAGTATTGGCGGGTCTCACCACGTTTCTGGCGATGGTGTACTCGGTTATCGTGGTGCCCGGCATGTTGGGAAAAGCGGGCTTCTCGCCAACGGCGGTGTTCGTTGCTACCTGCCTGGTGGCAAGCATCGGTTCGATCGTCATGGGCCTGTGGGCCAACCTGCCAATGGCGATTGGCTGTGCTATCTCGCTGACCGCCTTCACCGCTTTTAGCCTGGTGCTCGGCCAGCACATTAGTGTACCGGTGGCGCTGGGCGCCGTTTTCCTGATGGGCTTACTGTTTACGCTAATTTCGGTAACCGGTATTCGCGCGTGGATCCTGCGTAACTTACCGATGGGCGTCGCGCACGGCACCGGCGTCGGCATCGGTCTGTTCCTGCTGCTGATCGCCGCTGACGGCATTGGTTTGGTGGTGAAGAACCCGGCTGCAGGTTTGCCGGTGGCATTGGGCCACTTCGCCTCGTTTCCGGTGATCATGGCGCTGGTCGGCCTGGCGGCGATTTTCGGCCTGGAGAAACGGCGCGTGCCGGGCGGCATTCTGCTGACCATCATCGCCATCTCGATTATTGGTCTGATTTTCGATCCAGCGGTGACCTATCAAGGTCTGTTTGCCATGCCAAGCCTGAAGGATGCTAACGGTCAATCGGCGATGTTTAGCCTGGATATCATGGGTGCGCTGCAACCGGTGGTGCTGCCAAGCGTTCTGGCGCTGGTGATGACGGCGGTGTTTGATGCCACCGGTACCATCCGCGCGGTAGCGGGGCAGGCCAATCTGCTGGATAAAGAGGGGCAGATTATCAACGGCGGCCGCGCGTTAACCACCGATTCACTCAGCAGCGTGTTTGCAGGTCTGGTCGGCGCATCGCCGGCTGCGGTCTATATCGAATCGGCGGCGGGCACCGCAGCCGGCGGGAAAACCGGTCTGACGGCGATTGTGGTCGGTTTGCTGTTCCTGATGATTCTGTTCATGTCGCCGCTGGCGTATCTGGTTCCGGCTTACGCAACTGCTCCGGCGCTGATGTACGTGGGCCTGCTGATGCTGAGCAACGTGGCCAAAATCGACTTCAACGATTTCGTTGATGCGATGTCTGGCTTGCTGACCGCGGTGTTCATCGTACTCACTTGCAACATTGTGACCGGCATTATGCTCGGCTTCGCTTCACTGGTGATTGGTCGCCTGTTTGCCGGCGAGTGGCGCAAACTCAACGTCGGCACCGTGGTGATTGCTGTCGCTCTGGTGGCGTTCTATGCCGGTGGCTGGGCCATCTGACTCTAAAGCGAATAAATTTCAAGATTATTCTCTTTCTGCTCCACGCCGCACATCGGGTTGCCCCGCTGTGCGGCGTTTTGTTTTACACTTTCCCACGCAACAACATCGCTTTAATGAAATTGATTCGCCTAAGGACAGCATGGAAATCTTCTTTACTATTCTCATCATGACGCTGGTGGTTTCACTCTCCAGCGTGGCGGCACGCATTCTGCCGTTCCAAATTCCGCTGCCGCTGGTGCAAATTGCCGCCGGTGCATTACTCGCTTTTCCCGTCTTCGGCCTGCATGTCGATTTTGATCCGGAACTGTTCCTCGTGCTGTTTATTCCGCCGCTGCTGTTTGCAGATGGCTGGAAAACGCCGATTAACGAGTTTCTCCATCATGGTCGTGAAATCATGGGGTTGGCGCTGGTTCTGGTGCTGATTACCGTGGTCGGGATTGGCTACCTGATTTACTGGCTGGTGCCGGGGATTCCGCTGATTCCCGCCTTTGCGCTGGCGGCGGTGCTCTCGCCAACCGATGCCGTGGCGCTGTCCGGCATTGTGGGTGAAGGGCGTATCCCGAAAAAAATCATGTCGATTGTGCAGGGCGAAGCCCTAATGAATGACGCATCTGGCCTGGTGTCGCTGAAGTTTGCCGTTGCGGTGGCGATGGGCACCATGGTGTTTACCTGGGGCGGCGCCAGCGTCGAGTTCCTCAAAGTGGCGGTGGGCGGTTTGGTTGCCGGCGTGGTGATCTGCTGGCTGTATGGCCGCTCGCTGCGTCTGCTGAGCCGCTGGAGTGGGGACGATCCGGCCACCCAAACCGTGCTGCTGCTGCTGTTACCGTTCGCCTCCTACCTGATTGCGGAACACCTTGGCGTCTCGGGTATCCTCGCTGCCGTGGCGGCGGGTATGACCATCACGCGCTCCGGCATTATCCGTCAGGCGCCGCTCGCCATGCGCCTGCGCGCCAATAGCGTGTGGCAGATGTTGGAATTCGTCTTCAACGGCATGGTGTTCTTGATGCTCGGTCTGCAGCTGCCAGACATCCTGGCCACCTCCATTGCGCAGGCCAACGCCGATCCAAACGTCGAACTGTGGATGCTGTTCACTGACGTCTTCCTGGTTTATGCCGCGCTGATGGTCGTGCGTTTTGGTTGGTTGTGGATCATGAAGCGCACCAGCATGCGCCTGCTGAAGAAGAAGCCGCTGGAGTTTACCAACTACTCGCTGCGCGAACTGCTGATTGCCTCGTTTGCCGGGGTGCGCGGTGCCATCACGCTGGCGGGTGTGCTGTCGATTCCACTGTTCCTCAGCAACGGCGATCCATTCCCGGCGCGCTACGAGTTGGTGTTCATCGCCACCGGCGTGATTCTGATTTCGCTGCTGGTTGGCGTGGTACTGCTGCCGATTCTGCTGCGCGATGTGGAGAGCATCGATAAGGTAGGTCATCGTCGTGAGATTCAATTCGCGCGTGCGGCCATGGCGGGCGTGGCGATTGAAAGCCTGCACAAAATGGAGCAGCGTCTGGAGACCGACACCGAAGAGAACATCGATCCGGAGCTGCTGAAGGAAGTGAGTTTGCGGGTGATCGGTAATCTGCGTCGCCGCGCCGAGGGTAAAAACGATATCGAGCAGGCGCAGTTTGCCGAAAACCTTGAGCGTCGTTTCCGCCTCAACGCGCTGCGTGCCGAGCGCGCCGAGGTGTATCACCTGCGTGCCACCCAGGAAATTTCCAACGAGACGATGCAGAAACTGCTGCACGATCTCGATCTGCTGGAAGCGCTGCTAATAGAGAAAGAGGAGTAGCAGTCGCTGTGTCATCCAGGTGCGCATGAATGCGCACCCTACGAAAACCCAGCCAAATAACGTAGGGTCGCCATTTATGGCGACCGATTCAGAATTTACACCGACAGCCGCGGCGCCGTATCCGGCCAGTGTTCACGGCAGCAATCAATCCACGCCTGAGCGCTGCGCGACAAGTAGCTGCCTTCCCGCCAAATCAAACCTAAACTCCACTGCAGCTCCGACTCCAGCGGCAGCCACAGTAGCGATTGCTTATCCAGCCGCTGACAGATCGGCTCCGGCAGAATCGCCAAGCCCATGCCCGCTTGCACCATCGCCGCAAGAAAATCCCACTGCGCGCTGCGCAGCGCAATATTCGGCGTCAGATTAAGGCGCTGAAACGCTTTTCTGATCTGGCGATTGAGCGCGAACTCTTCGTTGAGGATCAGCAGCGGATGTTTAGCTAACTCTTTTAGTCCGACTTGGGTGTGGTTGAGCCAGATGTCGCTACGCGGTAAAAGCACGCACAGCGGATGATGCATCAACTCCAGCGTGTTGAGCGGCAGCTCGGCATCGATCGGCAGCGCGGTGAGGGCGATATCCAGCGCGCCACTCAGCACCGCTTGCTGCGCCGTCAGGCCGCCAAATTCGGCAATTTTCAATTCAACACCCGGATAACGGCGACGAAAGGCGGAGATTGATCCGGCCATCTGCATGCCGACCATCGGAGGAATTCCCAGGCGCAGCTCGCCGGTTTTCAGCTGGTTGATGTCGCCCAGCTGCGCCTCAAGCTGATGAAACTCCTGCAGAATCGCCAGTCCGCGCTGATAAACTGCCTGGCCGCTGTCGGTAAGATGCAGTTTGCGTCCTTCGCGCAGCAGCAGGGTGCAGCCCAGCTCCTCTTCCAGCTGGCGCAGCATTTTGCTGATGGTGGGCTGCGTCACGTAGAGCTTCTCGGCGGCGCGGGTAAAGCTTTGCTGGCGGACCACTTCGGTAAAGTAGCGCAGCGCTCGCACGTCCATAAGCATTCCTTTTTGGCATAGTTTTAATGATTTTAATTCATTTCTTTCACAGTTTGCGGCGGATTTATACTAGCCCCTGAGTTTTTCATTGGGGAAAAGGAAATGATGGCATTAAGTCCGCGCAGAACGGATCTCCTGCAACACGCTTTTGTTCCGCTGCAGCTGGGGCTGTATGTGGGTTTGTTTATCTTTAGCGACCGGCTGGTGAGCTGGCTGCATTTGCCGTTGCCCGCAAACGTGGTCGGCATGGTGCTGCTGTTAGGGTTGATCATGACGCGCATTGTGCCGCTGCGCTGGGTGAAAGCGGGCGCTAACTGGCTGCTGGCGGAAATGCTGCTGTTCTTTATTCCTGCGGTCGTGGCGGTGGTGAACTACAGCGACTTGCTGCGCAGCGAAGGCTGGCGCATCTGCGTGGTGATTGGCGTGAGCACTTTACTGGTGCTGGCTTCCACTTCTCTGGTGGTCGATCGTTTATATCGCTACGAACTGGCGCGTGCCGCGCGTAAGCAGGCGCACCATGAATGATCTGCTGATAAGCCTGCTGTGTCTGGCGTTCACGCTGCTGGTCTATTACATCAACAAAATGCTCTATCGTCGCTGGCGCACGCTATTGCTGATGCCGTTGGTGCTAACGCCGCTGGTGCTGGTGGCGCTGCTGCTGCTCACCCATGTGAGCTGGAAAAATTACATTGCCGAAAGTCACTGGCTGATTTGGTTGCTGGGTCCGGCAACGCTGGCGTTCGCCGTGCCGGTGTATGAGAACCTCGAGATCATCAAACGTCACTGGCTGTCGCTGAGTGTCGGCGTACTTACCGCCACGCTGGTGGCGGTCTGCAGCTCGGTGTGGCTGGCGCGTCTGCTGACGCTGCCGGAAACCATCCAGCGCAGTCTGGCGGTGCGCTCGATTACCACGCCGTTCGCGCTGGCGGCGGCGCAACCTATTGGCGGCCAGCCCGATCTGGTGGCGCTATTTGTGGTGATCACCGGCGTGTTCGGCATGGCGGTGGGGGATATGCTGTTTCTGCGTATCGCCATCAAGCAAGGCGTGGCGAAGGGCGCAGGTTTTGGTGCGGCATCACATGGCGCGGGTACCGCGCGTGCTTATCAACTCGGCCAGCAGGAGGGCGTGGTATCCAGCCTGGTGATGATGCTGTCGGGCGTGGTGACGGTGATTCTGGCTCCGCTGCTGAGCCATCTGCTGTGGTCAGCATAAGCGTACATTTTTGAGCCAGGGCTCGTATGCTCTTTTTTTCGCTTTGTTTAGTGTTTGTGCGCGCAAACAACAAGGAAGCGAAAATGAAAAAGCACTATTTAGTATTGGGCCTGACAATGGCCTCCACCGGGATCAGCGCCGCTGAAATGGGCGTTAAAGGCGGCAGCGATTTTTTTGCTGCCGCGATCAACAGTGAAAAGACCACGTCAGGCCTGCAATATGGCGCTGAGTATATCAATGGTCATCGTCAGACGCAGTTAGTTGAGGCGAATCTTGGCTACGGATTTAAGCTTGGTGAACTTCAGGTTGCACCGCGTGTGGGCATGTTCTGGGCTGACCTCGATACCGGTAAATCCAGCAGTCAGGGAGCGAATGCCGGCATCCGCCTGATGGCGCCGCTGCCTTATGCCGGGCAAACCTGGCTATACCTCGATTACAGTCTTGCCCCGGATATCACCACGCGTAATTTGCATCATTTGCATCAGCTAGAGGCGGGAATCTATTACCAACCGGCTAGCTGGCTAACGCTGAGCAGCGGTTATCGTTATCTGTCGAGCGACGGTAAATATGGTGAAAAGGACCAGCGGTTGATCGACGGATTATTTATTGGTGCCGCCTACCGTTTCTGATTTATCCAAACGGCCTTAACCGGCCGTTTTCCCCGCTGTAATCCATTTTTACGTAAAGCTTTCCAAATAAAGTTGTCTCCTGCTATCAGGCTGTTACCCTTGCCGCCGAATTAAATGTCCTTCATGGAGTGGAATCACATGTTTAAGCAACTTGTTACTGGAAGCGTTTTAGGTCTGGCACTGCTGAGCAGCGGCGCGCAGGCAATTGAGGGCAGTGTTGACGTGGGTGAGCACAGCACCAACCTGAACCTTGGTCTCGGCACCACTTCACCAGGCCTGTTCCTGAAAGGCAACTGGCTGCGTAGCGATCACGATGGCAGCACTTACGGCGCAGGCCTGGGCTATAACATCGACGTGGGCGATTTCCGCATCGCGCCAACCGCGAAAGCCCTGTTCACCCATCCGGAAGATGGCCGTGATGGCTTCACCGTCGCAGTCGGTGGCGCAGCGCAATACAGCTTCAACAGCATGTGGGGCCTGTACGGCGAATATTACTATGCGCCGGAAGCGTTCTCCGATCGTCTTGATAGCTACCAGGAAGCCTCTGGCGGCCTGAGCTTCACGCCAATTTCTCTGCTGAACCTGCGCGTGGGTTATCAGTACATCGAGCTGAACAACAAAGGCAGCCGTAAAGACAACGTACTGGTCGATGGCCCATACGTTGGCGCGTCACTGCGTTTCTGATTTCAGGATCGGATAAGAAAGGGCGACCCATTGGGTCGCCCTTTTGCGTTAGGGTGCGCGCTGGCCCTCACCCCGGCCCTCTTCCACAGGTGGGAGAGGGAGAAAAACGCGCCGATCGGTTCCCTCTCCAGCGTGCGGGAGAGGGTTAGGGTGAGGGGAACAACGCACAAAACTAATGCGATTTACCCTGCGAAATCCCTATCCCCGTCTGCGAACGAATAAACTGTCCACGGAAGCGAGCACGTTCCTGGGCGCCGCGCGCCGAATGGTCGGTGATCGAGAACAGCCAGATGCCGATAAACGCCGCCAGCATGGAGAACAGCGCCGGATACTCATACGGATATATCGGCTTGTCATGCCCCAGCACCTGTACCCAAATCGTCGGTCCGAGAATCATCAGCAGCACCGCAGTGATCAGTCCCAGCCAGCCGCCCACCATCGCGCCGCGCGTGGTCAGTTTCGACCAGTACATCGACAACAGAATAATTGGGAAGTTACAGCTGGCAGCAATCGAGAACGCCAGGCCGACCATAAAGGCAATGTTCTGCTTCTCAAACAGAATCCCCAGTGCAATCGCTACCACACCTAATACCAACACGGTGATTTTCGAGATGCGCAGCTCATCGCGTTCCGTCGCCTTACCTTCGCGGATCACGCTGGCATAGAGATCGTGTGACACCGCTGAAGCGCCCGCCAATGTCAGACCTGCCACTACCGCCAGAATGGTGGCGAAAGCCACCGCCGAAATAAAGCCGAGGAACAGGCTGCCGCCGACCGCGTTCGCCAGATGTACCGCGGCCATATTGGTGCCGCCGAGCAGGGCGCCGCTGGCATCTTTGAAGGCCGGATTCGATCCCACCAGTAAAATCGCGCCGAAGCCGATAATAAAGGTCAGGAAGTAGAAGTAGCCCATAAAGCCGGTGGCCCAAAACACGCTTTTACGTGCCTCACGCGCATCGGCGACGGTGAAGAAGCGCATCAGAATATGCGGCAAACCGGCGGTACCAAACATCAAGCCCAGGCCGAGTGACAGCGCCGATATCGGGTCTTTCACCAATCCGCCAGGCTGCATAATCGCCGCGCCTTTGGGGTGTACCGCCATGGCTTCGGTAAACAGCGTGTTGAAGCTGAAACCGGTGGCCTTCATTACCATAATCGCCATAAAGCTGGCGCCAAACAGCAGCAGTACCGCTTTGATAATCTGCACCCAGGTGGTGGCTAACATGCCGCCGAACAGCACGTACAACACCATCAAAATACCGACCATCACCACCGCAATGTGGTAATCCAAACCGAACAGCAGCTGAATCAACTTACCGGCACCGACCATCTGTGCAATCAGGTACAGCGCCACCACCACCAGCGAACCGCAGGCCGACAGCGTACGAATCGGTTTTTGCGCCAGGCGATAGGATGCGACATCAGCGAAGGTGTAACGACCAAGATTACGCAGGCGTTCGGCGATCAAAAACAGGATCATCGGCCAGCCGACAAGGAAACCGAGCGAGTAGATCAGCCCGTCGTAGCCCGACGTGTAAACCAGGGCAGAAATACCGAGGAACGAGGCGGCAGACATAAAGTCGCCGGCGATGGCCAGGCCATTTTGGAAACCGGTGATATTACCGCCGGCGGTGTAGTAATCGCTGCGCGAGCGGGTACGTTTCGAGGCCCAATAGGTGATGCCGAGCGTCGCCGCGACAAACACCACGAACATGATGATGGCTTCATAGTTGGTGGCCTGGCGCTGCACCGCGCCGGTTATGGCATCGGCGGCAAATACGCTGGCAGGCACGATAGCCAAAAACAACGAGAGCAAGCGCTTCATGATTTCACCTCGCTCAGGATCTGTTTGGTCAGGCGGTCAAACTCGCCGTTAGCGCGCCACACGTAGACGCCGGTCAGCACGAACGACATCACGATCAGTCCGATGCCAATCGGAATCCCTCGCGTCACGTTGGTGCCTGCATGTAAGGGCGTACCGAGCCAGCCGGGCGCAAAGGCGATCAGCAGAATAAAGCCGACGTAGAGCACCAGCATGATAATGCTGAGCAACAGTGCGAATGCCTGCCGCTTATGCACCAGTTCGTGATAGCGCGGATTACTTTCGACTTGTTGCCAGATTGCTTCCTGTTCAGGGGTTTCGTTCATCACATTTTCTCCAGAGGCAAGGCAGACGGAAATCTCACAATAAAGTGATTTAACTGGCTGAATATTCTAGTTATATATACCCTTCATACTTCAAGCTACAGGTGCGTTGGCTGCGTATGCTCATCCCAGTCACTTACTTCAGTAAGCTCCTGGAATTCTCATCTTTGCCGCCTTCCTGCAGCTCGAATTATTTTGGGTATGGGTTGTGCGATGTTGAAAGGCATACGGCGTAAGGTCAGGGTGACGGAGAGGAACCTGCCGTGGACAGGCTGACACTCTCCGTCGGGTCGATGCCGCTTACGGCATGGTGATGGACTGTTTCTCCTCCAGCAATTTCTCTACCACGCCCGGATCGGCCAGCGTAGAGGTATCGCCGAGATTGCTGGTATCGCCCGCGGCGATTTTGCGCAGAATGCGACGCATAATCTTGCCGGAGCGGGTTTTCGGCAGCGAGTCGGTCCAGTGCAGCACATCCGGCGTGGCAATCGGGCCGATCTCTTTACGCACCCAGTTACGCACTTCGGTATACAGCTCGGGCGACGGCTCTTCGCCGTGGTTTAACGTGATATACGCGTAGATCGCCTGACCTTTGATGCTGTGAGGAATGCCCACCACCGCAGCTTCCGCAATCTTCGGATGTGACACCAGCGCCGATTCAATCTCGGCGGTGCCCAGGCGGTGACCGGAGACGTTGAGCACGTCATCCACGCGGCCGGTGATCCAGTAATAGCCATCTTCATCACGGCGCGCACCGTCACCGCTGAAGTAGCGATTTTTGAAGGTGGAGAAGTAGGTCTGCTCGAAACGATCGTGATCGCCATACAGCGTACGTGCCTGGCCTGGCCAGGAATCGACGATCACCAGGTTGCCTTCGGTAGCGCCCTCCAGCGGATTGCCTTCGTTATCGACCAGTGCGGGCTGTACGCCGAAGAAAGGTTTAGTGGCGGAACCGGCTTTCAGTTCGGTGGCACCCGGCAGCGGCGTGATCATAAAGCCGCCGGTTTCGGTCTGCCACCAGGTATCGACGATCGGGCAACGGCTGTCGCCAATCTTTTTGTAGTACCACTCCCAGGCTTCCGGGTTGATCGGTTCACCCACCGAACCCATGATGCGCAGACTGCTGCGATCGGTGCCTTCAATCGCTTTATCGCCTTCGGCCATCAGGGCGCGAATCGCGGTTGGCGCGGTGTACAGCAACGTTACTTTATGTTTATCCACCACTTCTGCCATACGACTTGGCTTCGGCCAGTTCGGCACGCCTTCAAACATCAGCGTGGTGGCACCGCATGCCAGCGGACCGTAAATCAGATAGCTATGACCGGTGATCCAGCCGACGTCGGCGGTACACCAATAGACATCATCAGGATGGTAATCAAACACATACTTAAAGGTGCTGGCGGCATACACCAGATAACCGCCGGTGGTATGCAGCACGCCTTTTGGCTTGCCGGTGGAACCGGAGGTGTACAGGATAAACAGTGGATGTTCGGCATCGACGGCGACAGGCTCATGTTGATCGCTGGCCTTCGCCATTAGATCGTGCCACCATAAATCGCGACCTTCGCGCCAGCCGGACTCTTTGCCAGTGCGCTTGAACACCACCACATTTTTCACCGTGGTGACGTTCGGATTGTTCAGGGCATCATCGACGTTTTTCTTCAGTGGAATGCTGCGACCGGCGCGCACGCCTTCGTCGGCGGTGATGATCAGTTTGGCGTTGGAATCGACCACACGTCCCGCCACCGCTTCCGGTGAGAAGCCGCCAAAAATCACCGAGTGCACCGCGCCAATGCGCGCGCAGGCCAGCATCGCCACGGCCGCTTCCGGCACCATTGGCATATAAATCGCGACCACGTCGCCTTTCTTCACGCCGAGGCTGGTGAGCACATTGGCAAAGCGACAGACATCGCCGTGCAGCTCGCGGAAAGTGATGGTTTTGCTTTCGCTGGCGTCGTCGCCTTCCCAGATGATGGCGGGATGATCGCCGCGGGTGGCCAGATGGCGATCGAGGCAGTTAGCCGCAAGGTTAAGTGCGCCGTCTTCGTACCAGCGAATTGAAATATTGCCGGGGGCAAAGGAGGTATTTTTCACTTTGCTGTAAGGCTTAATCCAGTCGAGAATTTTGCCTTGTTCACCCCAAAAGGTGTCGGGATCGTCAACCGATTGTTGATACAGCGCCGCATACTGATCGGCATTAATGAGAGCATTCGCTGCGATGGCAGCGGGTACGGGATGCTTATGTATTTGGCTCATGGCTGACCTCCTTGAAGATGTTAATCATATGTCAATCAAAGGTTAATTGAAGACCGTGTCAGGGCTTTGTTTCTGTTTTGTAGTCTGGATCACGACCTTTTAGCCCCCTTAAATGACACGCGTTCGCTGCGCTAAAACCCGGCGTGAAATGCCCCATCATCTGCTGTAAGCCTACGAGATCTCTGCCGCTGCTGTGCAAATAATCGGCAAACGAGCCGGGCCGCTTTTTGCACAATAGTGCATAGCTATGCTGAAACTTATCGAATTAACACTTTTCATAACAGCGAGTTATAGCCGTTAACCATTGTCAGCATTTTATGCTACTAACCTGAATAAGATTTGCGCTATCGCGCCGGGGGTTGCATTTACCGTAGTGAAAATGGTACTTATCTCGGCCCTGTTCAGCAGGTATCAACTCAGACTGCATCACTTCGCCGGCGCAAAATGCCTGCACAGCTGTAACCGACGTAGTCATAAATAACCCTCTATTTTATCGGGCTTTTGCTCACTTCCCTGTGTGACATTTCTCCTGCACCTTCGCAGCAGAGCAAAGGGGTTTTTAACTGAGGAAATAACGCGTTATGAAAGGTTTTAAGTTCACCCTTGCATGGCAGATTTTAGTTGCGCTGATTCTGGGCGTGATTGTGGGAACCGTGCTGCATAATCAGCCTGACGATCGTGAATGGTTAATCACTAACATTCTGACGCCAGCTGGTGACATCTTTATTCATCTGATCAAGATGATTGTGGTGCCGATTGTGATTTCCTCACTGATTGTCGGCATTGCGGGCGTTGGCGATGCGAAAAAGCTCGGACGTATTGGTGTCAAAACCATCATCTATTTTGAAGTGATCACCACCCTTGCCATTGTGGTCGGCATTACGCTGGCCAACGTATTCCAACCCGGCAGCGGCATTGATATGTCAACGCTGGCAACGGTGGACATCTCTAAATACGAAGCCACAACCGAAGCCGTGCAGGGCGCACCGCATGGATTGGTGACCACCATTCTGTCGCTGATCCCGCAGAACATCTTTGCCTCATTGGTGAAGGGCGACATGCTGCCGATTATCTTCTTCTCGGTGCTGTTTGGTATGGGGCTGTCGGCGCTGCCATCGGAACATCGCGATCCGCTGGTGACGGTATTCCGTTCTATTTCCGAAACCATGTTTAAAGTGACACACATGATCATGCGCTATGCGCCGGTCGGCGTGTTTGCGTTGATTGCCGTCACCATCGCCAACTTCGGTTTTGCCTCGCTCTATCCGCTGGCCAAGCTGGTGCTGCTGGTGTACGTGGCGATTCTGTTCTTTGCTTTCGTGGTGCTGGGCACGGTGGCGCGCTTCTGTAAGTTGCGCATTACTACTCTGATGCGCATTCTGAAAGACGAGCTGATTCTTGCTTATTCCACCTCGAGTTCAGAAACCGTGCTGCCGCGCATTATGCAAAAGATGGAAGCCTACGGCGCGCCGAAGGCCATCACCAGCTTCGTGGTGCCGACCGGCTACTCGTTCAACCTCGACGGTTCAACGCTGTACCAGAGCATCGCGGCGATCTTTATCGCGCAGCTGTATGGCATCGACCTGTCGCTGACTGACGAGATCATTCTGGTGCTGACGCTGATGGTGACCTCGAAAGGAATCGCTGGCGTGCCGGGCGTCTCCTTCGTGGTGCTGCTGGCGACGCTGGGCAGTGTCGGTATTCCGCTGGAAGGTCTGGCGTTTATCGCCGGTGTGGATCGCATCATGGACATGGCGCGTACCGCGCTGAACGTGATCGGTAACGCGCTGGCGGTGCTGGTGATTGCGCGCTGGGAAGACCAGTTCGACACCAAACAAGCCGCCGCCTACGAGCAACAGCTGCGTACGCAAAGCGCCAGCTAATTTGCCCGGTGCGCATGAATGCGCACCCTACGAAAACCTCGACAAACAATTGTAGGGTCGCCATTCATGGCGACCGGTATCCCCAGAAACCCGCCATCGGCGGGTTTTTTTATGCCTGCTACAGACATGTCTCATAACCTCTAATCACGTACCTGTTAAAATCAATACCCACTATAACCATAAATATTGTTGTGCATGGTTATAGTGGGTATAATAACTGCATGCCAGGGCTCAGGGAGGCTGGATTGACCAGTGGCGAATTAATTAAGCTGTTAGAGCGAAATGGGTGGGTACAAAAAAGGGTGAAAGGAAGTCATCACATTTTCAAAAAGGACGGAGTTAGGTATGCAATTGCAGTCCCTCACCCGACAAAAGATATTTCAACGGGCACGTTGAACACCATACTTAAACAGATGTGAAAACAGGCGCGCGCTGCGCGCCAAATTTCGGCAATAAATTATTCCAGTGCTTTGCACGTTATAGCAAGCCAGACAAAGCTGGTGGGGGTTGCAAATGAGATATCCAATTTACATCCACAAGACAGAAGGTGGCACTTACTCAGGGTTTGTACCCGATGTGACCGGATGCTATTTCGCAGGTGATACCTTTGAGAACACAATAAAAGATGCAGCAGAAGCGATAGACGCGCACGTAGAGTTTACTGTCGAGGACGGCGGTTCAATTCCCGAGGCGAAAACCTTTGATGCACATCTTGAAAATGAAGATTGCCAAGGCGGTACTTGGGCTTATGTGGATGTCGATTTAAGCAAATATGATGGCAAGGCAATTAAGTTAAACATCACCATTGCACAAAACTTGTTAGCGCGTATCGATCGTTACGTTGAGGATCATCGGGAGTATGGTTCAAGAAGTGGATTCTTAGCGGAGTTAGCTCGTAGAGAGTTGGCCAAGACATAAACACTTTAGCCGCAATTTTGAATCATCAATTCAGCCTGCTTATGCAGGCTTTTTTGTTTGTGCCTGGCATCCAGGTCATTGAACAAAAAATCACAGCCAGTTAAGGAATTAACAATTCGTTTTGATATATAGTTTGTAGAATAAATTATTCACTTACAGGAGCATGTTATGCAGATCGATCTCAGCCAGATGATCACCGAAGGGCGTAACCCAGCCAGCCAAAACATCGATGAACTGTCGACCGAAGCCATGCTGCGCGTGATTAATGATGAAGATAAAAAAGTGGCGCTGGCGGTAGAAGCCATCGTGCCGCAGATTGCGCAGGTAGTGGATGCGATTACCGCCGCGTTCAGCAAAGGCGGACGCCTTATCTATTGTGGCGCGGGGACATCGGGTCGTTTGGGCATTCTGGATGCCAGCGAATGCCCGCCAACCTTTGGCACGCCGCGCAGCCAGGTGGTGGGATTGATTGCCGGCGGGCACACCGCGATTCTGCAAGCGGTTGAAAACGCTGAAGACAACGTTGAGCAGGGCGCACAGGATCTGCGTGATATCGCCTTTACGGCTAACGACGTTTTGGTCGGCATTGCTGCCAGCGGTCGCACGCCGTATGTGCTCGGCGCACTGGCCTATGCAAAACAGCAGGGCGCATTGACGGCGGCGTTAACCTGCAATCCCAACAGCCCGATGTCGCACGCCGCTGACGTAGCGCTGACGCCAGTGGTTGGCCCCGAAGTGGTGACCGGCTCTTCGCGTATGAAGGCGGGCACCGCGCAGAAGCTGGTGCTGAATATGCTCACCACCGGCGCTATGATTCGCAGCGGCAAAGTGTATGGCAACCTGATGGTTGATGTTGAAGCCACCAACCAGAAGCTGGTGCAGCGGCAGGTGAATATCGTCAAGCAAGCCACTGACTGCGACGATGCCACGGCGCAGCAGGCGCTGGCTGCCTGTCAGGGCCACTGCAAAACCGCGATTGTGATGGTGCTGGCCGGACTCACTGCTGAAGAGGCGACATCGCTGCTCAGCCAGAATCAGGGCTTTATCCGCCAGGCCTTGCGCGACGCGGGAGCACAATGATGGCCGCCATTACGGAAGGGCTGCTGCGTGACATCCTGCACGCGGTGGGCGGAGCGAATAACGTGGTGCAGTGCGGCAATTGCATGACACGCCTGCGCCTGACGTTGGCCGATGCCGCGCAGGTGGATAGCGCCAAACTGAAAACGCTGCCGGGCGTGCTGGGCGTGATCGAGAGCGATGCGCAGTTACAGATCGTCCTGGGTCCGGGCAAAGCGCAAACCGCAGCGGAGAAGATGCAGGCGCTGCTCAATCATGCCAGCGCGGCGGATGCACCCAGCGATCTGCACAGCATCGCCAGCGCGCAAAAGCAGCAGATGAAGGCGAAACAGACCAGCGCGCTGCACCGCTTTCTCTCCTGCTTTGCCACCATTTTCACCCCGCTGATTCCTGGCTTTATTGGTGCCGGTTTACTGTTGGGCTTTGCTACGCTGATTGAGCAGATCTTTCACCTCAATCAGCCGGGCGATCATGCGCGTTGGCTGCTGGATACCGTGGCGTACATGAAGGTGTTCGGCAAAGGGCTGTTCACCTTCCTGAGTATTTTGATCGGCTACAACGCACAGAAAGCGTTTGGCGGAACGGGCGTCAACGGGGCGATTATCGCTTCATTGTTTGTGCTTGGATATGCGCCAAAAGCCACGGTCGGTTATTACAGCGGCATGGAAGATTTCTTCGGGATGGTAATCGATCCGCGTGGCAACATTATTGGCGTGCTGCTGGCGGCCATATTTGGTGCCTGGGTTGAGAAACAGCTGCGCAAAATCATTCCCGATAATCTCGATATGATTTTAACGTCATTACTGACGCTGTTAATTACCGGTGCCGTCACTTTCCTGGTGATTATGCCGATTGGCGGCGAACTGTTTAAAGGCATGTCCTGGCTGTTTATTCATCTGAATAATAATCCGTTTGGTTGTGCCCTGCTCGCCGGACTGTTTTTAATCGCCGTGATGTTCGGTATTCATCAGGGCTTTATTCCGGTCTATTTCGCGCTAATGGAAACCCAGGGTTTTAATTCGCTGTTCCCGATTCTGGCCATGGCGGGCGCCGGGCAGGTTGGCGCTTCGCTGGCGTTATGGTGCAAAGCGGATAAGCATTCGCTGCTGCGTAAGCAGATTAAAGGCGCGATTGTGCCAGGCTTGCTCGGCGTCGGTGAGCCGCTGATTTATGGCGTAACGCTACCGCGTCTCAAGCCGTTTATCACCGCCTGTTGCGGTGGCGCATTGGGTGGCTTCTTTATTGGGCTGGTGGCGTGGCTGGGATTGCCGGTGGGAATGAACACGGTGTTCGGCCCATCGGGTTTGGTAACGCTGCCGCTGATGACTTCATCGCAGGGGATTTTTGCCGGTATGGCGGTCTATCTCGCGGGGTTGATCGTGGCGTGGATCGGTGGATTCGCGTTCACCTGGTGGGGCGGAACCCGTAATGTCGATTTAAGTTAAGTTGGATTTTGCGCAATGCACAGTTTTGTAGCGGCGCGATTTATCGCGCTCATATAGCCGTGACATCGTTTGAAAACAGCGCGATAAATCGCGCCGCTACGGTTTGTGCACTGTTGAATCATTGGGTAAATGTGATTCCTGTCACACTTTTACACTCCCTCGTATCGCTTATCCTGGCAAAGGGGATTTCACCACATAAGGGCCATGTGTAAGTAAAATGTCAGGAAAAAATTAAGGATTTATTAAAGGGATAGAAAGCTAGACCTTAAATAATAATTGGCCTTAATTTATTTGGATTATCTCGCCTGCCTCGCAATTATTTATCCATTATCACAATAAGTTACCCGAAATTGCTTTTTGCATCAGCAAGCAAAAAAGTCTATACATTAAGCCATTAAATCTATGCCCGTCAGACTTCAAATTGCAGATGCCCTGGCAGCGTTAGCCAGTCTCCTGCGATGAGAATGGCTGAGGGTAAATAACGATAGCTTCATTCCTTTTTCGCTGCGCTCTATTTTCTTCACACAGTGGTTCTCAAATTAAATGTCGACACGGGGTTGGTATTAACCTGCCGTTTTATCCCCCTCAAGATGAATTTAACGCTGTTGCAATAACAGCGTGGACGCTGCACGCCCACTGGAGGAAGTATGAGGTTCAAATTAAATCCGATTGCGATAGGGATGATGGCGGCGCAACTGCTGTTCTATCCAGCGATTCAAAGTCAGGCGGTTACGTTAGGCGCATATACGCCGCAAGTTAATGATAATCAGGTTGGCAAGCTGGTGGTCAGCAGTGGCAGTGAAACGCTGACCGGTAACCAGGCATTTACCGCAGGCACTGACGGTGCGGTCTCCACCACGCTAGGACAAGTGGCCATTACCTCCGGCTCACAATTCATCAATCAGGATCGCCTTGATCCCGGCCCGCAAAACTTTGCCATTACTACGCCTGATGCCGCGACCGGCACCAATACCACCTTCCAGGTTTACAACTCTGCCAGTCTGGTAGCGCTGGCTCCGGTGAGCAGCACCACCAGCGTGCCGGATGTGCAAAATGTGAATAACGGGCAATACATCAATGCGCGCGTGGCGGATGTGACGGGCGGAACGCTGGATGTCAATATTGGCCAGCCCAATGCCGCCAGCAGCAGCGCGACCAACAGCTGGACCATGGCAGCAAAACAGACGCAGCTGTTTGACGTTAGCGGTACCGGCACGGTGAACTGGAACAGCAATAACCGCATTAGCTTTTTTGGCGCAACCGCCACGCCTGATGGCAGCGGTGCGGCGACCAGCTCTTACGCCGTGCAGAACCTCGCCACCTACAACGGCGCCTTCAGCGTACAGACGTTGGACGGCAGCAGCACCAGCTTTACCGTCACTAACGCCAGCCAGCTGCAGAGTTATAACAACTGGCTGATTAGTCAGCTGCAGCGCGGCAACCTCGATAAAACCCGCTATCTCACCGAATTTAATAAAGCCGTGACCTTCAGCAGCGGCAATATTGTTTACAACGTTAGCGCGACGCCGCCGGACGAGGTGACGCAGCCCATCGGCAATCGTATTGTGATCAACGCCAGCGGCCCTGATGCGAAAGTAAATCTGGCCGCAGGTAAAACCCTTGAAGTGGTTGGTGCTACCGGTGGGGCGATTAAAGCCTCCAACGGTGCGCAAGCGGTGATTGATGGCAAGCTGGCGAGTCGCGGCAGCATCACCAATAACGGCACCGCGCTGGTATTAACCG
The DNA here is from genome assembly GCF_037479095.1 of Pantoea nemavictus. Lineage (NCBI taxonomy): Bacteria > Pseudomonadati > Pseudomonadota > Gammaproteobacteria > Enterobacterales > Erwiniaceae > Pantoea > Pantoea nemavictus. The sequence goes on from NZ_JBBGZW010000001.1 coordinate 2,501,287, forward strand.
ACGGCAGCAACGGCCTGAATAACGGTGTGATTAACGGCGGATTCCTCAATCGCCAGGATGGCACCGGCGTGGGTTCAACCGGCTACGGTGCCAACGCGGTGAATGTACAAAGTGGCAGCACCTTCAACAACAGTGTCAGCGGTATCGTTAACCTCGCTACTACCGGCAGCAATTCACAGTATGGCGTGGCGGGTATCAATCTGGGTGCGTCGTCCACCGCCAATAACAGCGGCAATATTAACGTTGGGGTGAACGGCTCCAGCGCTCGCGGCACGGCTTCCGGGGTGCTGCTCACCGATGACACCTCACGCTTTACCAATACCAGCACCGGCAATATTTACATCGGGCGCGGACCACAAAACAGTGTGAATGATGTGGTTGCCGATACGGCGATGAACCAGAGCGGCTTGACCAGCGGCATTGCCGTGGTGGCTAACGGTAACGCGGTTAACGACGGCGCGATCACCATCGGCAGCAAAACGCAAAATGCGGCGGGGATGTCCGCTACGGGCGCCAGCAATGCCACCATGATCAACAACGGCACCATTAATGTGAATGGCGCGGCCGCCACGATCCCTCGTGAAAACGTTGGCATGCTGGTGACCAACAGTGCTGGCACCATCAATAACGCCGGCACCATTAATCTCAACGGCGTGAACGGTACTGGCCTGAAAGTGCTGGCGACCAATGGCCGCAGCGCGAGCGCCACGTCAACCGGCACCATCAATGTGGCGGGTGCTGCCGATCCGGCCAGCGGCACGCGTAACTATGGTGTTTGGGTTGAGGGACAGGGCACTGGCACAGCACAGTCGACAGTCGATGGGCCAATCAATCTCCGGGGTAATGGCGCCATTGGCGTGCATGCGCGCGGTAACGCCACCGTAACGGTTGATCCGGCTGCGGTACCGACTTTCGCCACCGGCAGTAATCAGATTGCCTTTTTCGCCTACGGCCCCAATGCGTTAATCAGAGTGTTAGGGAATAATCCGTTTGATGTCACCACCCAGAACTCCACGCTGTTCCGTGTTGAGCAGGGGGCGGATTTTAACGGAGATTCCCTGGCGCTAACGGCATCGGGTGCCGGTTCTACGGCGGTACTTGGCAGCGGCGTGGGCACCGATGTGAACACCGATGCGGCGGTGATTAACGTGAGCGGCACCGGCGCCAACGGCATTACCGTTGAAGGCGGCGCAAAGGGCGTAATCGATACCACCACCACCATGAACCTCACCGGAAGTAACGCGATTGGGGCAATTGTTGATGGTCAAAAGCATGATATCAATGGCAAAAATAGCGGCTCTCCGGTTGCCAGCACCACGCTCAACTCCGCCGCAACCCTTAACGCCTCGCAGAGCGGATTAACCGGCTATCTGGCGCGTAACCGTGCGCAGTTAACCAACACCGGGGATATTAACTTCACCGGCGCTAACGCCACCGGCATCCGCGTGGAGAGTGGCGCAACCGGTAACAACAGCGGCAATATTGCGATCAACGATGGCGGCACCGGTATTTCGGTCAACAGCAGCGGTACCACCACCACGGCGAACAATAGCGGCGTGATCAACGTCAATGGCGGCACAACCAGCGCGCGCACGCGCGGCGTGAGTGCCAGCGGCAGCGGCGCGGTGGCGAATCTCAACAGCGGCGCACTCAATCTCAACGGCGTCGGTGCGATTGGCGCGGAAGCCTTGAACGGTGCCAGAGTCAATGTTTCGGCGGCTTCAACGCCGATATTCAACAATACCGATCAACTCGCCTATCACGCGGCGGGTGCAGGATCGCTGATCAACAGCGCGGCCAACGCACTGAACATCAATACCAACGGATCAACCGGTTACCGCATTGATGATGGCGCCACGCTGGCGCTGAGTAACGGCAGCGCTATCACCAGCAGCGCGGCCAATAGCACCGGCGTGATTGTTTCGGGCAGCGGCAGTACGCTGAACAGCGGCAACGGCCAGCTCACCGCAAGCGGCAATGGCAGTACGGGCGTGCGGGTGGAGGGCGGAGCGCAGGCCACATTGGCGGCGGGCAACAGCGTCAATGCCAGCGGCACCAATAGCGTTGGCGTGCTGGTAAATAACCTGCGGACCGATCTTAGCAATGCGCTGAACGGTAGCGCTGCGCCTACGTTGGTTACTAACAATGGTGCGGTGAGCGGCGCAGGCACCAACGCGGTGGGTATTGATGTCACCAACGGCGCTGAACTGGTTAACAACGGCAACCTCAACTTCACCGGCAGTAATAACATCGGTATCCGCTCACGTGCGGGCAGCACCATCACCAACAACGGCGTGGTGAACGTCGCGAACGGCACCGGGCTGGATGTCTCCGGCAGCGGCAGCACCCTGGCGAAAGGCGGTACCATCAATGTCGATAACGGCATTGCAGGTGTACGCATCAGCGATGGCGCTCAGCTGGCGCTAACCGGCAGCGACACGGTGATCACCACGCGCGGCAATGCGCACGGCATCTTGCTGGATAGCGGAGCGACCGCACTCAGCGCCAGCGATGCCACGGTGAACGTGCTGGGCAGCGGCAACGGCATTGAAAACCGCGCCGAACTCAGCAACGTCGGTTTGAGTAATCTCACCATCAACGTCGGTGACGGTAACGGCATTCGTACGGCGGTGCCGTTCGATCCGGCCTCAACCGTCACCACCAATGTCTCAGGCAGCGGTACCGGCCTGAATATTGTCAATGCCGATGGTTCAACCACCAGCGGCGATTTAACGCTCGGTTCAGGTTATCAGTTCAACGTCACCGGCGCTGGCGGCACCGGCATCCGTGCTAATACCACCGGTAATGTGACCACCGCCGCTAACGTCAATATCGACAATGCGGCGGGCGGATCGGCGCTGATTTCCAGCACCGCGGGCACCATCGTCAATACCGGCAATCTCAGTTCGAACAGCCTGACTTCGCCAGTGGTCGATCTGCGCGGCGGTAAAACGGTGTTCGAGAACCTCGGCAACATCATCACCGCCAATCCACAAACCGTGGCGGTGGCGGGCAGCAACGCCAATGACGAAATTCTCTTAACGGAAGGTGAAGTCAGAGGGGATATCAACCCTGGCGGCGGCTCGGATTTGTTCCGCTGGACCGGCGGCACGCTTAACGGCAGCCTGACCATGGGGAACGATAACAACAACAGTGCTCAAGTCAGCAATGTTGATCTCGGCACCACTTACCATCTCACCAGCGGTACCGGCACCGGTAACACCCTGACCTTTAACAATATTGAATCACGCGGTGGCTCATTTAGCGCCGACGATCTGACTAAAGGGGTCAACCTGGGCAGCGGATGGAGCACCATCAACTTCAACGATTCCCAGTGGACCTTAACCGATAACCTCAAACTGGCGCACAGCGATATCAACATCGGCAGTGGTTCAACGCTGTATGCCGGTAACAGTGTCAATCCAACGTTGGCCGGTGGCAGTGATAACTCGCTGGTGGTGAACAACGCCGGGATTATCGACTTAACCAACGGCAGCGGTTCACCGGGTAATCGCTTAACCATCGATGGCTCGCTGGCATCGACGGGCGGACAGGCAAATCTGGTCACCAACCTTAATGAGGGCGGGGCGCTGAGCAATCAGTTCACCGACCACATCAATGTGACTGGCGATGCCAGCGGCATCACGCTGCTGAATGTACGACTCGATGCCGCCAGCACGGGCGCGCTGACCGATGTAAACCGTTCCGGTGCTATCGATGCCTATGAAGGTATTTCACTGGCGCAGGTCGCCGGCAACGCCAGCGGCAGCAGCTTCGGCTTACAAGGCGGTTATCTGTCAGCGGGACCCTGGCAGTACCAGCTTTATAGCTTCGCGCCGGGCAGCAGCGATCCAAGCCAGCGTTTAGTTAGCGGCACAGGCAACAACTACTGGGATTATCGTCTGGCGAACGCTTACGTTTGCCAGGGCGAAACCAGCTGTTCACCGTTGGTCATTACGCCGTTTAGCCCGGAACCCCGCGTGAATGAAAATGCGCGTCCGGCGGTGGTGCCGCAGGTGCCTTCCTATGTTTCAGCACCGGTTGGCCTCGCCTACTACACGGCGGCGATCATTGACGATTTACATAAGCGTCTTGGTGAACTGCGTCACGAACAAACCCGCCCGGACGGCAACGGAGGCGAGATGTTTGTGCGCTATATCGGCTCAAACCTGAAGTACAAGAGTGACCAAAGCTTCCGCAACTATGGCTACGATTTTGACCTCGATTACAGCGCGGTGCAGATCGGCGGCAACCTGTTACGTCTGGATGGGGATAAAGACAGCCTGCGCGGTGGGGTAGCGTATACGCGCGGCAACACGCGTATCCGTCCGCATGCCGCCGATGGTTATAGCAGCACCACCTTTGACAGCGACAGCCTGGCGCTGTACGGTACCTGGCAGCGTCAAACCGGCTTCTATCTTGATGGCGTGTTGTCGTTCGACTGGCATCGTGGCGAAACGGATATCGCGCGTCAGCAGGAGGTCGCGAAGCTGAAAGGTCACGGCTGGACGGCGTCACTGGAGAGCGGTTATCCGTTTGAACTGGGTGATGGCTATAAGCTGGAGCCGCAGGCGCAACTGATGTACATGAAGCTGAATATGAACGACTTTGTGGATGAAGATGGCAACAAGGTGCGTTACGGCAACTACAACCAAACTATTGGCCGCCTCGGCGCGCGTCTGGATCGCACCTGGACCGACGACAGCAACCGCCAGTACACGCCCTATCTGCGCGCCAACTACTACAAAGGTTGGGGCGGAACGGCGAAAACGTCGGTCTCCTCGGTGGACAATCCCGCCTTTGGTGCCAGCTTCGACAGCGGCAACTTCGGCCAAATGTGGGAAGTCGGCGCAGGCGGCACCGCAACAGTGCAGAAGGATGTATCGCTCTACGCTGAAGCGGATTATCGCAAAGAGATCGATGGCAACGGCGCCAAAGGGTGGCGGTATAACGTTGGCGTTCGCTGGCAGTTCTGATTTCCCGTCGCACTTCGCGCTGCAAGTGCGTTGGCTGCGCTTCCTCACCCCGGTTACTTAGTGAACTATGCTCCCGGGGCTGAGTCAGCTTTTCCCGTCGCACTTCGCGCTGCAAGTGCGTTGGCTGCACTTCCTCACCCCGGTCGCATAGTGAACTATGCTCCCGGGGCTGAGTCAGCTTGCCGCCTTCTTGCAACACGAATTGCTTTGGGAAAATTTCCCGGCGCACTTGCAGCGCAAATTGCTTTGGGGAAATTTCCCGGCGCACTTGCAACGCAAATTGCTTTGGGAAATCTCGTGCAGCGTTCTAAAATCAAAAGATGAGTTTGGTATATTCTAAAACCACGTTAATTGATTCTGTAAGTCTGAAAAATGTGAAAGCCGCTGCAAAGCGGCTTTTTTATTGCGGTTAATTTGAAACTGACGCTAAAGCCAGAGCCTTGCAGTGCCGAAAAGGTAAAAAAGTGTAATCGATTTTTCTTTTAGCCTGCGTCTTGCAAGGACACACACATGCGTAACAACCAGCCCGTCACTCAGCGCGAATTCGCTTTTGCGGATGACGCCACACTGATGTCGACTACCGATCTCAACAGCTACATCACCTATGCGAACGACGCTTTTATAGAAGTGAGCGGCTTCAGCCCGGAGGAGGTGAATGGCCAGCCGCATAACATGGTGCGCCATCCCGATATGCCGCCTGAAGCCTTTGCGGATATGTGGTCGACGCTGAAGCAGGGCGAGCCGTGGACGGCGCTGGTAAAAAACCGTCGTAAGAATGGCGATCACTACTGGGTGCGCGCTAATGCTATTCCAGTGGTGCGCGAGGGCAAAGTGCAGGGCTTTATGTCGGTGCGCACCAAGCCGTCAGCCGAGGAAGTGCGTGAGACCGAAAAGCGCTATCGTGATTTTCGTGAAGGTCGCGCCAAAGGGCGTCGCTTCCATAAAGGTTTGATTGTCGGCACTGGCTGGCGCCGCCTCGGTTCCATCCTGAAAACGCTGCCGCTACGCTGGCGGATTCGCTCAACGTTGCTCACGCTGCTGCCGCTCTCGGTGTTGGGCGTCTGGCTGCTGGGCCTGGCACCGCTGGCGATTGGCGGCTTTGCGGGCGGCATGGCGGGCATTTTGCTGTTAGCGAGCCTGTGGCTGGAACAGCAAATTTCACGTCCAATGGAGCGCATGTGCCGCCAGGCGTTGAGCGTGGCAACCGGTGCCAGCCATAAAGTGGAACAGATCGATCGCGTGGATGAGATCGGCGTAACGCTGCGCGCTATCGGCCAGCTTGGTCTGATGTTCCGCTGGCTGGTGGATGATGTCAGCGGCCAGGCAATCAATGTGTTAAGCGCCAGCGATGCCATCGCACGCAGCAACGATGAGCTGAGCCGCCGCACTGAACAAGCCGCCGCCAACGTGCAGCAAACCGCCGCCACCATGAATGAAATGACCGCCACGGTAAAGAGCAACACCGATACCGCCAAAGAGGTGAATGGCCTGTCGGAAAACACCAGCTTTGCCGCGATTAAAGGGGGCGAAGTGATGCAGGAAATGGTGGGCATGATGGCGGAGATCGCTGACAGCTCTAAGCGCATCGCCAACATCACCAGCGTGATTGATGGCATCGCCTTCCAGACCAACATCCTGGCGCTGAACGCCGCAGTAGAAGCGGCACGTGCCGGAGAGCAGGGCAAAGGATTCGCGGTGGTGGCGGGTGAAGTGCGCAGCCTCGCGCAGCGTAGCGCCAAAGCGGCCAGTGAAATTAAACATCTGGTGGAAACCAGCGCCAGCCGCGTGCAGTTGGGGAGCGATCACGCTGATGCAGCCGGTCACACCATGCAGGAGATTGTCGATCGGGTGCAGAATGTCACCGCGCTGATTGCGCAAATCAGCGGCGCCACCGCCGAGCAGGCCATTGCGCTGACGCAGGTCAGCACTGCGGTGGAAGATCTCGACGATATCACCCACCAAAACGCCGCGCGCGTGGCCGAAAGCGCCGAAGCATCGGGCCGCATGACGCATCAGGCCAATCGGCTGGTGGAAGCGATCAGCGTGTTCCGCTGATCCTCAGCGCATTTCCCGTTCGGCGCGCAGTGCGCCGGGTGGCGTGCCGACAATGCGTTTAAACGCGCGGCTAAACGCCGCCAGTGAACCATAGCCGAGGTGGAAGGCGACGCTTTCCACCGCTTCGCCCTCATTGACAATACGCTCCACCGCCAGCCGCATGCGCAGCTCGGTAAGATAGCGCAGCGGCGTCATGCCGGTTGCCGTTTGAAAGCGGGCGGCAAACACCGAACGCGAACTGCCGGATTCGCGCGCCAGCCGTTCCACCGTCCAGTTTTCGCCTGGCGCGCGGTGCATCGCCGCCATCGCCTGGCTGAGACGCGGATCGCGCAGCGCCTGTACCAGCCCGCTGCCTTTGCCACAGCCGTTTTCCACCCAGCCACGGACGATCTGAGCCGCCACCACATCCGCCAGCCGCGATAAAATCCCGGCAAAACCGGCTTTGCGCTCACGCGTTTCACGCTCCATCGCATCAAGAATCGGCTGGATTTCTGGATACTGCGCCAACAGCGTGCTGACCAGCATCACATCCGGCATGGTGTGCACCAGCGGCTGCATGCCGCCCAGTTCAAACGCCATACAGGCACTGAACAGAATCACATCGCTGTTATCCGGGCACAGCTCGCTGCTGTCATCGATGGCGCAGACGCTGCCGCAAATCGGTCGGCTATTAAAGGTTGAGATGGGTTCGCAGGTCGCCTCTTCGCTGGAGATCAGCGCGTGCGGTTTGCCGTGCGGAATTAGCAGCGCATCGCCCGCCTGCAGCGGGTAGATTACCCCAGACGCCGAGCGGATCAGCAACGATCCCCGCCCAACAAAATGCAGCTGTGCGCGGCCTGGCGCATCGTCAAACTGCAGGCCAAAGGGCGCGTGCAGCGCAATGCGCTGATATTTGACGCCGTACAGGCGCATACCCATCAACAGTTCACTGGTCAGATCTTCATAGCGGCTCATACGGATCCAGACGAATAATCAAAAAACAAAGTTTCTGCATCATAGATCGTCTGATGAACAGTCACTATGCTTAACGCTAAATATTTTGTGATGGGGATCACAGATGAGCCTGGATACTGAAATAGTCGAAACACCGCTAGAAGTGGACAAACCGGCATGGGGCGCGGTGTTTGCCATGGCGTTTGGCGTGTTCGGCCTGATTACTGCTGAATTCTTACCGGTAAGCCTGCTAACGCCAATCGCCGCCTCGTTGCAGATCAGTGAAGGCCAGGCGGGTCAAACCGTGACCGTCACCGCGCTGGTGGCACTGCTCACCAGTCTGGTGATCGGCAACGTGACGCGTCAGCTCGATCGCCGTTTGGTGATGCTGACCTTTACGCTGCTGCTGATTGCCTCCGCGTTGCTGGTGGCGTTTGCAGAGAATCTGCCGATGATTCTGCTGGCGCGCGTGCTGCTTGGCATCGCCATTGGTGGCTTCTGGACGCTTTCTACCGCGATTACCATGCGTCTGGTACCGAGCGATCAGGTGCCGCGCGCGCTCTCTATCGTCTTCAGCGGTATCTCGCTAGCGACCATTATTGCGGCACCGCTGGGGAGCTATCTGGGCGGCATTATCGGCTGGCGTAACATCTTTATACTGACGGCTGCGTTGGGCGTGCTGGCCCTGTTTTGGCAGTTCTTCACCTTGCCCGCGATGCCGCCTGTGAATAAAGCACGCAGCGGTGGCGTGCTGGATCTGCTGCGTAAAAGCGTGATGCGCTGGGGCATGCTGGCGGTGATCATGATGTTCACCGGTCACTTCGCCTTCTTCACCTATCTGCGTCCGTTCCTTGAAGGCAGCGCGCAGCTTAATGTGAATCAGCTGTCGCTGGTGCTGCTGGCGTTTGGCGTGGCCAACTTCTTTGGTACCTCGCTGGCCGGTTATCTGGTGACACGCAGCGTGTCGCTGACGCTGACGGCAATGGCGTTGGTGATGAGCGTGACTGCGCTGGTGCTGGTGAGCTTTGGCGAGGTGTCATGGTTGGTGGCGGCGGGCGTCGCGCTGTGGGGCCTGGCGTTTGGTTCCATGCCAACCGGCTGGTCAACGTGGATTTCCCGTGCGGTGCCGGATGATGCCGAGTCGGGCGGTGGTTTGCTGGTCGCCACCATTCAGCTGGCGATCACCGCCGGTGCGGCAGCCGGTGGCTGGATGTTTGATCTGCAAGGGGCTGGCGGCGTGTTTCTTGCCAGCGGCGTGCTCATGCTGTTAGCCGCTATCACCATTTTCACCCGCGTTCGTCATCACGGTTAATCACTACCAGGTCGCCATAAATGGCGACCTGGTTGATAACCGCATGGATTCTCACAAATACCTATCACAGCCATTTATTCTGCCTTTTAACTAAATGTCAGATTTTTAACCGTTTGCATCAGGGTTATCCCAAACGTGCTTTTTATGTTCAAAATAATCGAACAACTACGGCAAATCTCTCCGCTTTTTACTGATCAATTCTGCGCCTATTATATCTCTCAACAAGGCGATGACGCCCTACTCAATCAAACGTTTATTAAGGAATTGACCATGAAATCTATCAAAACTTTTGCTGCTGTTGTTGCTCTTACCGTTCTGCCATTCGCTAGCTTCGCTCAAAGCATCACTGCAACCGCTTCAACGCTGGATGGTGCAGAAGCGCAAATCGCTGCTCAGGCGCACGAAGCTGGTGCTTCCTATAAAGTGACCGAAGCAAACTTCAACAACGGCGTGCACATGACGGCCGAACTGACCAAATAAGTTGCGTTAACGTTCTGTGCTGACAGGGTGCCTCCGGGCGCCCTGGCGGCGTTGCTAACCTGATAAAATCCTGTCACTTTCCCTCCGAAATGATTACTATTCTCAAAAAGTAACATCCTTCGTCGGCTCGCCTCGGGCTGTCTTTTTAACATTGGTTGTAATGTCGAGCTTTCACTTCACTGCCATCAGGCGGTGTTTTTGCTATGGAGAAGTTATGAAGGCGAATAAAAAATCGTGGGCGCTGCGTCCTCTGTTGCTGGCAACGGCGCTGTTCTCTACCTCTGCGGCGATCGCGGCGGAAACTCAGCCATTGAATCAGGTGATTTCAAAAGGCGCTTATGAGCTGGCGTTTAGCAATAGCGATAACGCGCTGTTCCTGGCGACCGCGCAAAGCACAACCGACAAAAAAGGCGGCACCGTTTATCGTCTTGATCCGCAGGATCTGGCGGTGAAGCAAACCATCAACACCGATCTGCCGACCTTTGGCGCGGCGCTCAATCAGAAAACCAATATTCTCTATTTGGGTAACACGCGTGATGCTGCACTGACCGCAGTGGATGCCACCAGCGGCAAAGTGATCAATACGCTGGTGCTGGATGGGCGTAAGCGCAGCGAAACCGTGCGTCCGCTGCAGCCGCGTCAGCTGGCGGTCGATGCGGCTACCGATCGCGTTTACATCACCGGCCTGGGTGAGCAGAGCGTGGTGTGGGTGGTGGATGGCAAAACCCTGCAACTGATCAGCACCGTGCCGAACACCGGCAAAATGGGTACCGGTCTGGCGATCGATTCTGCCGCGCAAAAGCTGTACGTCACCAATGCGGATAACGAGCTGGTGACCATCAATACGCGCCTGAATGCGATTGAAAAGCGTCAGAAAATTGAGGGCGACAAAGATCATTTCTTCCTCAACATCTCGCTGGATACCCAAGGCCATCGCGCTTTCCTCAGTGACTCTAAGCAGTCGCAGGTGCTGGTACTGGACACCCGCACGCAGCAAGTGATTCACAAGATCGATGTGCCGGAATCGCTGGCGGTGTTGTTCAATGCCGATCGTGATGAACTGTACGTCACCCACCGTAAAGCGGGTGAAATCAGCATCATCGACGCCAGCAGCTACAAGGTGAAACGCACGGTGAAAGCGCCGGGCCTGCCAAACAGCCTGGCGCTCTCAGCCGATGGCAAAACGCTGTTTGTCAGCATCAAACAGCCAGGTTCACGCAAAGAGCCACCGAAGAATCCGGACAGCGTGTTACGCATCGCCCTTTAATCCCCGTCATACTTCAAGCCGCAGGTGCGTTGGCTGCGTGTGCTCGCCCCGGTCACTTACTTTAGTAAGCTCCCGGGGACTCACACCCTTGCCGCCTTCCTGCAACTTGAATTATTTAGGGGATATCTGGTTTTACTGGGCGGCCTGTGCCGCCCTTTGCATTTCTGGCATTCGCTGCGTTTTTATCGCCACAGATACGCTACCTTGTAGGACGACAACACCATAAGAGAGGACGCTATGAGCCAGTTTTTTATGCATGAGAAAAACGATCTGGTAAACGAAGCCATCGAAGGGGTTTTACTCAGTACGCCGTGGCATAACCTTAGTCGCCTCGATCTTGGCGATGAGATCCGTGTGGTGGTGCGTTCGGACTGGGATAAGAGCAAAGTGGCGCTGATTTCGGGTGGCGGTTCCGGTCATGAACCGGCGCATGCCGGATTCGTCGGTAAAGGCATGCTGACGGCGGCGGTGTGTGGCGACATTTTCGCCTCGCCGAGCGTCGATGCGGTGCTGAACGCCATCGTGAACGTCACCGGCGACGCCGGTTGTCTGCTGATTGTGAAGAACTATACCGGCGACCGCCTCAACTTTGGTCTGGCGGCCGAGAAAGCCAAAAATCTGGGCTACAAGGTCGAGCTGGTGATGGTGCAGGATGATATCGCGCTGCCGGAAAATCCGCAGCCGCGCGGCATTGCGGGCACGGTGCTGGTGCATAAAATCGCTGGCTATGCGGCGGAGCAGGGACAATCACTCGATGAGGTCAAAGCGCTGGCGCAGCGCGCGATTGATGCCACCTCGTCGATTGGTCTGGCTTTTGCCACCTGTCATGTGCCGGGCGAAAAGCGCGATGAACGCGTCGAGCCAGGCCACAGCGAGCTCGGCATGGGTATTCACGGCGAGCCAGGTGTGGTGACGCTCGATACGCAAAACAGCCGTAAAATCAGCAGCATCATGACTGATAAACTGGCGCAGGCGTTGCCGGACGGCAAGCAGGCGTTACTGCTGATCAACAATCTCGGCGGCTTCTCGCAGCTGGAGCTGGCGCTGTTAACGCGTGAAGTGCTGCAGTCGCCGCTGGCGGCGCGCATCACCCATCTGATTGGTCCGGCGACGCTGGTGAGTGCGCTGGATATGAAAGGCTTCTCATTGTCTTTGCTGGCGCTGGAAGAGCCGTTTCTGGCAGCATTAAGCGCGCCGGTTCAGGTGCTGGGCTGGGTGCCGGTGTATGACTTTGCGCCGATCAGCCTGCAACGTGCGGAGAAAATCGGCAGCGTGCTGGATTTTGATGCGTCTGAGAATGCCGAAGTGGCGAAGATTGTTGCAGGCGTCACGCAGACGTTGATCGATCTGGAGAGCGAGCTAAATGCGCTGGATGCCAAAGTTGGCGACGGCGATACCGGTTCAACCTTTGCCGCCGGCGCGAAGAAGATTCAGCGCGGCCTGAAGGACAAGCAGCTGCCACTGAATGAGCTGCCCACCTTGCTGGCGCTGATTGGTGAGCAACTGGCAACGGTGATGGGCGGATCGAGCGGCGTATTGATGTCGATTCTGTTCACCAGCGCCGGCCAGCAGCTGGAAGAGGGCAGCGCGCTACCGCAGGCGTTGATGCACGGTCTGGAACGCATGAAGCATTATGGCGGCGCACAGCCGGGCCATCGTACGTTAGTCGATGCGCTGCAACCGGCGCTGGAAGCGTTAGTGGCGGGCGAGTCGCTGGCGGCGGCCGCTAAAGCCGCTCAGCAAGGCGCGGATGCGACAGCGCAGATGCAGAGCGCCAAAGCGGGACGATCGGCCTATCTGAATCAGCAAAGTCTGGATGGGGTGAAAGATCCGGGCGCGTATGCGATTGAGAAGGTGTTTGCGGTGTTAGCGCGGTAGATTGTGCGGGCTGATGCCCTCACCCCGGCCCTCTCCCACGGGAGAGGGAGATGCTGCAACATGCTCGATCAGTTCCCTCTCCCGCTTGCGGGAGAGGGTTAGGGGGAGGGCATCAGCCGCACCAAACCGCACCTTACTCTGCCGCTTCGCGCATCATCTCATCATGCGGAATATCATCCAGAATCTGTTCGAAACTGCGCAGACGTTTGTAGATCGACATCAGCGTAATCAGCGTTGACCACGAGGTGATCAAATACTGGAACGATGACCGCACCTGATCAAACACGTTGGTGATCTGGTTCAGCAGACCCAGCGTGATGGTGCCCGCCACAATCGACGGAAACAGCACAAACAGCCCGAACACGTTATCCACCTGCAGATACATAATGCGCGTGATGTTGAAGTACAAATAGTGGAAATAGAGGCGGAAATAGTTCTGACGCACGCGGCTAAACAGCTCATGCACCGTAGGCGGTGAGGCGCGCTGTGGATCGTCTTCGCCGTACACCAACTCCTTACGATAGGCCGCTTCCACACGCTGATTGCGGAACTCCAGCCCCGGCAGTTTTATCCCCACCATCGCCAGCAGCGCGGTACCAAACAGCGACCACAGCAGCGCGGCAATCACCAGCGCATAAGGAATGCTGCCGAGAATCGGCACCTCTTTCACATGGTGCGACAGCGTCACCAGCACCGGCAAGAACGCCACCAGCGTCATAATCGCCTGAATAAAGTTAATGCCCCAATCCTGCAGCGTACCGGCGAAGCGCATGGTGTCTTCCTGCACACGTTGCGCTGCACCCTCAACCAGACGCAGACGCTGCCAGTTATGCATGTAGTAATTATTCATCGCGGTACGCCAGCGGAACACCCAGTGGCTGACGAAGAACGAGTTCATCACGCCAATCACCACCGCAATCAGCGCGATGCCGAGAAACGCCAACACTTGCACATAGAACTGATGGATGGCGACGGAACCGGCTTTGGTCAGCGCCTGTTGAATCATGTCGTAGAACGGGCCGTACCAGGCGTTGACGCCCACGCCAACCTGCACGCCAAACCAGGTGACAAAGATGATCAGTATCGAACCCCACACCGACCAGCGCTGCCACGGATGGTTATCAATCACGCGCCACGCAAGGCCAAAAATCCCGGCGACAATCCAGTAATAGGCATAAAACCACAGCTGGCTGGCATGAATAAAACGGCTGGCGTTGGTTGGCAAAGGTTGTTGCATCGCCGCCTGAAACGCAGGCCAGCGCGCGGGGAGATCATTGAAAAAGCCAAACCAGGCAAAAATTGCTATCAAACTCCAAATCGCAGCTGAGCTGAAAAACAGCGTTGGCCGCGGAAAAAAGGACTTAAACATAGGCACTCCGCTGTTGTGTGTACTCTTTTATACCGCTTTAGACATCTCTCTGTCTGTTGTCGGTTGTATCTGACGATGACAGCCTGGCCGCTGCGATGTAAAGCGACAGCGACAATTGTTAAGTAATTAGTGCGAATTTGTTTCTAAGAACTAATTAATCCACAGCAATGGTGTTACAATATTTGCACTGTTACCGGTAACAGTGCTGCTGTATCCCTTAAGCTATCAATAAAAAAACAATACAACGCAACTACTTAACTTTCATGCCGCATTATATGTGGTACTGAGGCAATGTCATGTCAGAACAAAAAAATGGTCATTCTCGCCGGGATTTTCTGCTGAGAACCATCACCCTGGCGCCGGCAATGGCGGTGGGCAGTACGGCGATGGGCGCTTTGGTGGTGCCGATGGCCGCCGGGGCCGCCGGGGCAGCCGAGCAACATTCATCACCGCAACAGGCGCGTAGCTACCAGCCAACCTGGTTCACCGCCGAAGAGTTTGCCTTCATTACTGCAGCGGTGGCGCGCCTGATCCCCAGCGATGATCGCGGTCCTGGCGCACTCGAAGCCGGTGTACCGGAGTTTATCGATCGCCAAATGAACACGCCTTATGCCACCGGTAACAACTGGTACATGCAAGGCCCATTCAATCCCGACCTGCCGAAAGAGCTGGGCTATCAGCTGCCGCTGGTGCCGCAGCAGATCTATCGTCTCGGCCTCGCCGATGCCGATGGCTGGAGCAAAAAACAGCACGGCAAAGTGTTCGCTGAGCTAACCGGTGAACAGCAAGATGCGCTGCTGACCGCGTTTGAAAGCGGCCACGCGGTATTCCCGCAGCTGCCCGCTAAAACCTTCTTCTCCTTCCTGCTGCAAAACACCCGCGAGGGTTACTTCAGCGATCCGATCCACGGCGGCAATCAAGGCATGGTGGGCTGGAAGCTGATTGGCTTCCCAGGCGCACGCGCTGACTTTATGGATTGGGTGGAACGCGGCGAACGTTATCCGTTCCCGTCAGTGGATATTCGCGGGGAGAGGACCTAAGCGTGGCAAATGAATTGAAAAAAGTGGATGCGGTCGTGGTCGGTTTCGGCTGGGCGGGCGCGATTATGGCGAAAGAGCTGACCGAAGCGGGCCTGAATGTGGTGGCGCTGGAGCGCGGTCCGCATCGCGATACCTATCCGGATGGATCCTATCCGCAGTCGATCGATGAATTGACCTACAACATCCGTAAAAAGCTGTTCCAGGATCTGTCGAAAAGCACCGTGACCATCCGTCACGATGCATCGCAGACTGCTGTGCCGTATCGTCAGCTGGCGGCATTTCTGCCGGGCACCGGCACCGGCGGCGCCGGCCTGCACTGGTCGGGCGTGCATTTCCGCGTCGATCCGGTCGAGCTCAACCTGCGAAGCCACTATGAGCAGCGCTATGGTAAAAAATTCATCCCGGAAGGCATGACGATTCAGGATTTCGGCGTCAATTATGACGAACTGGAACCCTTCTTCGATCAGGCCGAGAAAGTGTTCGGCACCTCGGGCAGCGCCTGGTCGATCAAAGGCAAGCTGCTGGGCAAAGAGAAGGGCGGCAACCCGTATGCGCCCGACCGCTCCAGCGACTTCCCGCTGCCAGCGCAGAAGCGCACCTACTCGGCGCAGCTGTTTGCGCAGGCGGCGGAATCGGTGGGATATCATCCGTATGATATGCCGTCGGCCAACACCTCTGGCCCGTACACCAACACTTACGGCGCACAGATGGGCCCGTGCAACTTCTGCGGTTTCTGCAGCGGTTACGCCTGCTATATGTATTCCAAAGCGTCGCCAAACGTTAACATCCTGCCGGCGCTGCGTCAGGAGCCGAAATTCGAGCTGCGCAACAACTCTTACGTGCTGCGCGTTAATCTGACTGACGATAAAAAGCGCGCCACCGGCGTGACTTATCTCGATGGTCAGGGCCGCGAAGTGGTGCAGCCGGCGGATCTGGTGATCCTGTCTGCATTCCAGTTCCACAACGTGCACCTGATGCTGCTCTCCGGCATCGGTCAGCCGTATAACCCGATTTCCAACGAAGGTGTGGTGGGCCGTAACTTTGCCTACCAGAACATCTCGACGCTGAAAGCGCTGTTCGACAAAAACACCACCACCAACCCGTTTATCGGTGCCGGTGGCGCGGGTGTGGCGGTGGATGATTTCAACGCCGATAACTTCGATCACGGCCCACATGGCTTCGTCGGCGGTTCGCCGTTCTGGGTTAACCAGGCCGGTACCAAGCCGATCTCCGGTTTACCGACACCAAAAGGCACGCCGAACTGGGGCAGCCAGTGGAAATCGGCGGTGGCCGATACCTACAACCATCACATTTCGATGGATGCGCACGGCGCGCACCAGTCGTACCGCGCCAACTATCTCGATCTCGATCCGAACTACAAAGATGCCTACGGCCAGCCGCTGCTGCGTATGACCTTTGACTGGCAGGACAACGACATCAAGATGGCGCAGTTCATGATTGAGAAGATGCGCAAAATCACCGAAGCGATGAACCCGAAAATGATCATCGGCGGCGCGAAAGGTCCAGGCACCCACTTCGATACCACCGTATATCAAACCACGCACATGAGCGGCGGGGCGATTATGGGTGAAGATCCGAAAACCAGCGCGGTTAACCGCTATCTGCAGAGCTGGGATGTGCCAAACGTGTTTGTGCCAGGCGCCTCAGCGTTCCCGCAAGGACTTGGCTACAACCCAACCGGCATGGTGGCGGCGTTGACTTACTGGTCAGCCAAAGCCATTCGTGAACAGTATCTGAAAAACCCCGGCCCGCTGGTACAGGCATAAGGAACACGGCGATGATTAAAAGCATTTTAGCCCTGTTTCTGGGCACGATGACGTTCGCCGCTGTGGCGGACGATAGCGCTGCGGACGCATTGGTGAAACGCGGCGAGTATCTGGCGCGCGCCGGCGACTGCGTAGCGTGTCACAGCGCGCAGGGCGGTCAGGCGTTTGCCGGTGGACTGCCTATGGCGACGCCGATCGGCACCATTTATTCCACCAACATCACGCCGGATAAAGCCACCGGCATTGGCGACTACAGCTATGACGATTTCCAGAAAGCGGTGCGTCACGGCGTAGCGAAAAACGGCGATACGCTGTATCCGGCGATGCCGTATCCGTCGTATGCGGTGGTCAGCGATGACGACATGAAGGCGCTGTATGCCTACTTCATGCACGGTGTGCAGCCGGTGGCGCAGGCCAACAAAGAGAGCGACATTCCATGGCCGCTGTCGATGCGTTGGCCGCTCTCGATCTGGCGCGGCATCTTTGCGCCGGACGTGAAAGCGTTCCAACCAGCGGCTCAGGAAGATCCGCACTTGGCTCGCGGTCGCTATCTGGTGGAAGGTCTTGGCCACTGTGGTGCCTGCCACACGCCACGCAGTATCACCATGCAGGAAAAAGCGCTTAACAACGACGAAGGCCATAACTATCTCGCCGGCAGCAGCGCACCGATTGACGGCTGGACCGCCAGCAACCTGCGTGGCGACAACCGCGATGGTTTAGGTCGCTGGAGCGAAGACGATCTCAAGCAGTTCCTGCGTTTTGGCCGCAACGATCACACCGCCGTGTTTGGTGGCATGACCGACGTGGTGCAGCACAGCCTGCAATATCTGAGCGACGAGGATATCAGCGCGATTGCAAAATATCTGAAATCACTCGGCGCAAAAGATCCGAATCAGGCGGTGTTTAAGCAGGATGACGCGGTCGCCAAGGCGTTGTGGAAAGGTGACGATAGCCAGCCAGGCGCATCGACCTATGTCGATAGCTGTGCGGCGTGCCACAAAACCGACGGCAGCGGCTATCAACGCTTCTATCCGGCGTTGCGCGGTAATCCGGTGGTGATGGCTGACGATCCAACCTCGCTGATCCACATTGTGCTGGTGGGCGGTACTTTGCCTGGCGTGCAAGGTGCACCAACGGCAATCACCATGCCGGCATTCGGCTGGCGCATGAACGACCAGCAGGTGGCGGATGTGGTGAACTTTATCCGTGGCAGCTGGGGCAATGGCGTGAAGTCGAGCGTATCGGCGAAGGATGTGGCGGCGCTACGTAAAGACGAAACCGTGCAGTCAAAACAGGGCAGTGCGGATATTAAGGTGCTGGAAGGGCAGTAGCTTTTGCTCGCTGTACTTAATAGCGTGCTCGCTGTCCCCCATCCCGGCCTTCCCCCACAAGTGGGGGAAGGAGACGCTGCCATATGCAGCATCAAAACTAACATATGGCATCATCTTCCTCCCCCACTTGTGGGGGAGGACCGAGGAGGGGGACAGCCAGCACGATCTGGGACAGCCAGCACGATCTGATGCCATCTTCAAATATTCTCCAAATCCATGCCACGGGTTTTCGGCCCGTAAATTCCTACCGATAGCATCACTATCAACATGCTCAGCACGATAAAGGCGATCACGCCCTGGCTGCCGGCATACTGCAAAATAATGCCAATCAAAATACTGCTGAACACCGTGGACAGGCGGCTAAACGAATAGCAGAAACCCACCGCGCGGGCGCGAATGTGCGTCGGGAAAATCTCCGTCTGATAAGCGTGATAGCTAAACGTCAGCCATGCGTTGCTGTAAGTAATCAGGAAACCGCAGATGATCATCAGCACCGGATTGGTCATAAAGGCGAACAGCGTGCCGAACACCACCGTCATCAGCGACGAAAAAACAATCTGCCATTTGTTCTCGAGCTTATCGGCGTAGCGGCTGCAAATCAGCGAGCCGAGCGGGTAAGCCAGGGTAATGAAAAAGGCATACAGCAGGCTGTGCGTGACGGTCGCGCCTTTGCCTGACAGCAGCGCCGGCAGCCAGTTGCCGAAGCCAAAGAAGCCAATCGCCTGGAAGAAGTTCATCACCACCAGCATCAGCGTGCGCTTGCGATAGGCCGGTGCCCAAATCTCACTAAAACGCCCGTGTTTCGGTTGATTCGTTGCCTGCTGTCCCCGATCCCGGTCTTCCCCCACAAGTGGGGGAAGGGGAGAAGAGATGCCACAGCGTTGCTCCATCGCACTCAGCACCTGATGCGCCTCCTGATGGCGCCCTTGTTGCGCCAGCCAGCGCGCAGATTCCGGCAGGTTTTTACGGATCAGCCAGATCACCAGCGAGCAAACGGCACCGGCAATCACCACCCAGCGCCAGCCTTCGAGGCTGAGAATGGTTTGCGGCACCAGCCACCATGACATCAGCGCCACCGCCGGTACCGACAGAAACTGAATAAAGAATGAGAAGGCGAACGCGCGGCTACGCAGATGGGCTGGCACCCATTCGGAGAGATAGGTGTCGATGGTCACCAGCTCCACACCGAGACCAATGCCAACCAGGAAGCGGAACAGGATAATCATCTCCGCGCTCTGCTGGAACGCCATCAGTAAAGAAAACACGCCGTACCACGCCAGCGCGCACATAAAGGTGAGGCGACGGCCAAAGCGATCGGCATAGGGCGCGAGCAGGCTGGCACCGACGAAAAGACCAAGGAAAGTGGCGGAAGCAAACGCCGCCTGATCGGCGATGCCGAACACGCCCGCAGAACCGGTATGAAACACGCCCGCGGCGACCAGCCCGGAGCTAATGTAGCCGGTTTCAAACAGATCGTAGAGTTCGAAGAAGCCGCCGAGCGCCAGCAGCGTGATAAAGCGCCACAAACCTGCGGAAGAGGGCAGCGCATCAATGCGCCCGGCTAAGGTGCGGCGATCCGCTGCGATGTGATCGTTCGCCATCCCTGTCGACGTGATTGTTGTCATTGTTGTGTAAACCTCGGTGTTTGCAGAACCCGCTGACGGCTGAGATGAGTTTTAAAAATAATTAACCGTTAGCAAGCGAAGGAATAGCAGGATAATAAATTCGTAACGGGTTGCCGAGAGGCGCCACGGTGACATTTTGGCAACATGCGTTGCAGTTCACAGAAGTGTGATCGCCATCCATGGCGCAGGGTTAGTGCAGGCTGGGATAAACGCCCGGACCAATCGGTAAACCTAACGCGTACCACGCCAGCAGTAGCACAATCCAGGCGCTGAAGAACACCAGCGGATAGGGGAAGATCAGCACGTAATAGGTGCCGAGCTGCGCATCTTTTTGGTAGCGCTGCAGGAAGCCGAGGAACAGCGGCAGGAAGGGCGACATCGGTGCCAGCGGCAACACCGCGGAATCGGCGATGCGGAAAATCATCTGCGCGAAGGCCGGATGGAAGCCCAGCAGCATAAACATCGGCACAAATACCGGTGCCAGGATCGACCAGATGGCCGATCCGCTGGCGATGAACATGCACAGGAATGCCGACAGGAACATCAGGCCAAGAAAGGCCGGGGCACCGCTAATCCCGGCGCTCTCCAGCACATCGGTTAAGCCGATGGCCATGAACTTGCCCATGTTGCTCCAGTTAAAGAAGGCAACAAACTGCGACAGCGGAAACACCATCACAATAAAGCCTGCCATGCTCTTCATCGGATCCACCAGCAGCTGCGGAATATCATCCGGGCGGCGGATCTGCTTCGTCACCGCACCGTAGGCAATGGCTACCACGAAGAAGAACAGGATGATGATCGGCACAATCCCCTGAATAAATGGCGAGGGAATGATGCCGCCACTTTTGGGATCGCGCAGCGGCGCGTGTTCCGGCACCACCAGCAGCGCCATTAGCGCGATAAACGCCAGCGCAGCGATACCTGCGGCCTTCAGGCCGCGATTCTCTAGCGCGGTGAGCGGCGGCAGGCGATCGTTATTGCCGCCGTTCCATGCTGGCAGACGCGGTTCGACGAATTTATCCGTCAACAGCGCGCCAGCGATGGTCAGCACAATCACCGAACTGGCCATAAAGAACCAGTTGTCGATAACGCTGACGTGCACGGTATCGCTCACCGCTTTGGCGGCTTCGGTACTGATGCCAGACAGCAGCACATCGGTGGTCACAATCAGCAGGTTGGCGGTAAAGCCGGATGCTACGCCGGCAATCGCCGCCAGCAGACCCGCCACCGGATGCCGTCCCACGGCGAGGAAAATCAGCGCGCCGAGCGGCGGCATCACCACCAGCGCTGCATCGGATGAGATGTGGCTGAAGAAGGCGATAAACAGCACCATGTAGCTGGCGTAACGACGGCTGACGCGCGAGGCCATTTTCACCATGAGCGACTGCAGCAGGCCGACTTTTTCCGCTAATCCCGCGCCAATCACCAGCGCCAGAATCGATCCCAGCGGCGTAAATCCGCTGAAGTTTTTGATGATGTTGGGCAGGATCCACTGAATCCCGGCGACGCTCAGCAGGTTGTTCACCCGCACCAGTTCGCCGTTAGTGGGATTCTTCACCGCCACGTCGAGGCTGCTGATAATCGCCGTGGCGACCATCAGCACCACAATCAAATAGACGAACAGTAAGAAGGGGTTCGGCACTTTATTGCCGACGCGCTCAATCCAGCTAAACAGCTTTCCGGGGCTGCGGTTCTCCGTGGTGGCTTCCATAGGTCAATCCTCGTCAGTCGTCTTGTTATGTTTGCATGCCCGCTTGGGGGCTATATTTTTTTGTTTTAAGGTGGTTTTTACTGCTCGTACATATCGTAGCGGCGCAATTTATTGCGCAATATCTGGATGGGCACGGAGTCGCCATTCAAATGCGCGATGAATCGCGCCGCTACGGATGGTGCTTATTACTGCTTAGGAAGCTAATTTCGACGGTGTTACGTCAGCAGGAATCGGACAAACGTATGCCTGCTCGCGGCGCACGCGTTGGAACTCCTCGCGGCAGCGCGCCAGCGCCTCGTCATCCTGCAGCAAGGTCAGCGCGGTTGCGGCCATCACTTTTGCTGCCAGACACATGCCTTTATGGGCGATTGACGTGCGGCCCTGCGCCACCAGTTGCCAGGTGTGCAGCGGCGTACCAAAGGCGAAGCAGGGCGCGAAACACTGCGCGGTCGGCGTTACCCAACTGACATCGCCGACGTCGGTTGAGCCGTAAAGCAGCTCGCGCGTCACTGCATAAGGCGCCACCTCATCCATCAGAATCTTATCGCCTAGCGCCTCGCTCCAGGCGACGCCCGCTTCACCGCCGGTGCGTGCCGCATTGAGGCGCGCGTTGCGCAGATCGTCTTTGCTCAGCGTGGCACGAATCTCGGCGGCGAACGCCTGCTCCGCTTCGCTGTAGTCAGGCAAACCAAACTGATGCAAATAGCGCTCCATCACGCCTTCCAGCGCGCGATTCGGCACGTAATTGGAGCAGGCTTTATCGAAGCGTACCGTCATCTGCGTGTCGGTCATCAGCGCCGCGCCTTTAGCGATGTTAATCACGCGCTGATAAATATCCTGCGCCTGATCGAGCTGCGGCGCGCGAATCAGGTACAGCACTTCGGCGTCGGCTTGCACCACATTGGGCGAAACGCCGCCCGCGTTGGTCACCGCATAGTGCAGCCGCGCTTCCTGCACGATGTGCTCGCGCAGGAAGTTGGCGCCGGTGTTCATCAGCGTCACCGCATCCAACGCGCTGCGTCCCAGATGCGGAGAGTTTGCCGCATGCGCCGCGACACCTTTAAAGCGGAAAGCCGCCTGAATATTGGCCAGCGTGCTGAGGTTGAACATGCCGCTAAAGCCTTCAGGATGCCAGGTGACTGCCGCATCAACGTCATCGAACAGACCTTCGCGCACCATAAAGGTTTTGCCGGAGCCGCCTTCTTCACCCGGACAGCCGTAAAAGCGCAGCGTGCCGCGCTGGCCGTGCTCTGCCCACCAGGCTTTGATGGCGAAGGCGGCGGCCAAACCGGCGGTGCCGAGCAGATTGTGGCCGCAGCCGTGACCGTTGCCGTTCTCCACCAGCGGCTGCGGCGTGGCGCAGCCCGATTGCTGGCTTAAACCCGCCAGCGCATCGAACTCGCCCAGAATGGCGATCACCGGTTTACCGCTGCCGATGCTGGCAATAAACGCGGTGTCGATATTGCCGACGCCGCGCTCCACGACAAAACCTTCCTGCTCCAGCGCATCGGCCAGCAGCGCGGCCGATTGTGTCTCCTCAAACCGGGTTTCCGGCACGTCCCAGATGGCGTCGCTAAGAGCGCTAAAGCGCGGCTGGTTTTGGTTGATGTAGTGATTAATAAATTCGCTGTGGCTCATCGTTGGCCTCCAAACTGGGCTTGATTGAGTGCCAGCGTCGCCAGCGTCTGTACCGCGGTGGCCATGATCGCCTCGTCGAAATCGAACTTCGCGTTATGGTGGCCCGCCGCCAGCTCGCAGCCGAAAATCACGTAGGAGGATTGGCCGCCGCGCTGCTGCACGCGCTCCAGCATGTAGGTGGCGTCTTCAGAGCCTGCCGCCTGCTGTTTGGTATCGACCACTGAAGTGAAAATGCCCAGCGCCTCGGCCTGCTGGTGGATGAATGCCACCCACGGCTGGCTTGGCGTGCAGCTACGGGCGCCGCCCATCAGCTTCACATCGTATTCAACGCCGTACATCGCCGCCGCACCGGCGATCACACGCAGCGCCTGCTGATAGATATCGTCATTGACGTCATTGCTCGCGCCGCGCGTCTCCACCTTCATGAGCGCGTAGTCGGGTACCACGTTGCGTCCGGAGCCAGCCTGTAATACGCCGACGTTAACGCGCGCTACGCCGCCGCTGTGCTGCGGCAAATTATGCAGTGCCAGCGTGGCCTGCGCCGCCGCCAGCAAGGCGTTGCGCCCCTCTTCCGGTTTGCCGCCGGCGTGCGCGCCGACTCCGGTGAAATTCACATCCAGCTTGGTGGTGGCGAGGAAGCTGTCGCTGCCGCAGACGATTTCACCGGCAGGCACGCCGGTGCCGAGGTGAATGGCGGTGAACAGATCGACATCATCCACCACGCCCGCTGCGACCATCGCTTTGGCGCCGCGGACGCCTTCTTCCGCCGGTTGGAAGATGATTTTAAGCGTGCCGCTCAGCTGATCTTTCATCTCCATCAGCACGCCCGCCAGCGCCAGGCCGATGGTGGTGTGGCCGTCGTGACCGCAGGCGTGCATCATGCCGGCATTACAGGAGGCAAAACCTTCGCGCGTCGGCAGATGATTGCTCGCGCGGCTTTCGTTTTGATCGAGTGCATCCATATCAACGCGAAAACCCATTACCGGGCCCGGACGACCGGTTTCCAGCGTCGCCACCACGCCACAAAATCCGCCGGAGAAGTGCTTGATCCACTGCGGTAGCGCACCTTGCTCCAGTGCGCGCGCTTCCTGTTGCGCCAGCACCTCATCGGAGGGCAATCCCATGCGCGAGTCAGCATCGATTACCTCGCGGCCCAGCTTGAGTTGATAACCAAGACGATGCAGCTCTTCCGCCACCAGCGTGGCGGTACGGAACTCGAGCCAGCCCGATTCGGCAAAATGGTGCAGATCGCGACGCCAGGCTTGCATCTGTGGCACGCGGGCGTGAACGAGGTCAGAGAGGGTTTTCATCGGCATTTCCTTTGTGTTGATTTTTTATGCATTCACTCGAATCTACACAATGGTTTTGGTGCGCATAAGATGCGAATATCTTGCTACTGATAAACAACGGTTATCATCAAAACTATGTCGGCTAATCTTAAACTTCATCAGTTGCGCGCCTTTGTTGACGTGGCGCGGCAGGGCAGTATTCGCGCCGCCAGCCGCTTGTCCGGGCTCTCGCAGCCTGCGCTCACCAAGGCGATTCAGGAACTGGAGCTGGCGCTGGGCGCACGACTCTTTGAACGGCGCCAGCAGGGCGTCACGTTAACCGACATCGGTGATAACTTTTTTCAGCATGCCAGCCTGGTGCTGGAAGAGTTGCGGGTGGCGCAGGAGGATATTCAGCAGCGGCTAGGCTTGGCCGGCGGGCGCGTGAATATCGGCGTGGGTGGCAGCATTGCGCGCACCATCATGCCGCAGGTGATCACGCAGTTTCATCGTGAGTATCCGCTGGTAAAGGTGCGGATTGTCGAAGGCCAGCTGGTGTCGATGGTGCATGAACTGCGCCAGGGCGAGCTGGATTTCACCATCAACACTTACGATCAAAACCATCTTGATCAGGAACTGGTGTTTGAACGGCTGATGGAGCGGGATTATCAGGTGGTGATGCGCAAAGGGCATCCGATGGCGCACGCGCGCACGCTGGCAGAGCTGCAGCACTGCGACTGGACGATGCCGACGCCGCAGGGCAGCTACTATCGGTTGCTACACGATATGTTTGGCGAACGCGGCATGGCGCCCAAAATTGTGGTGACCTGCGAGACCTTTATGGCCTGCACCAGCCTGGTGGCGCAGAGCGACTTCGTCAGCATTATCTCGCGCGATGTGATTGAAGACCCGACACACGGCGGTCAGCTAATTGCACTTGATCTCGACGAACCGCTGCCGAAGGCCACTTTCTATCTTATCCAGCGCAAAGATACCGCGCTGACGCCGATGAGCGCCTATATGGCTCAACTGTTCCGCCGCCAATGTCAGCAAAGGTAAGAGTGCGGCCTGGCTCGCAGTTGTATAAATAATGCGCACTACACTTGCAGGGGACGTTCCCTTTTTGGAGTACAGACCATGCAAGTTACCCCGTATGTGTTCTACAACGGTCGCTGTGAAGAGGCGATTGCGTTCTACCTGGCGGCCACCGACGGCGAGCTGCTGTTTAAGATGACCTATGGCGATATGCCGGATGAAACGCCGGTGGAGGATGAGGGCTGCACCTCAGGCGTGAGCTTTTCACCGGAGCAGATTATGCATGCGCATGTGCGCATCGGGCAGGGTGAAATTATGCTGAGTGATGGCGCGCCGCAGGCGGAGTATGGCGGTTTTGCCGTGAGTTTATCCACGCCGGATGAAGCGCAAGGCAAGCGTTGGTTTGATGCGTTGTCGGCGGGCGGTAACATCACCAAAAGCTGGGCTCCAACGTTCTGGGCCAACGGTTTTGGCATGTTGATCGATAAGTTCGGCGTGCCGTGGATGGTGAATGCGTATAAGCCGCAGATTTAAGGTGGATGCGGTTTGTAACCAGGTGCGCATAAATGCGCACCCTACAACGTAGGGTCGCCATTAATGGCGACCGTGTCGATTAGAAGTTGTAACCCACCACCAGGTAGTAACCCCAGCCGGTTGATTTCACTTCAAACGGACCGTTACCGAAATTCAGCTCCTGGCCGTCAGCCCACTGGCCGCCGTTGTGGAAATAACGCGCCACGGTAGAAACGTGCCAGTGATCGTAGTTCAGCGACAGAATGTGGCTGGAGGCGATGGAGTTGCTGGTGCGTGAACGATCGGACTCATCACGCAGATCTGAACCCCAGTCGAAGTTGGTGAAGCCGATGTAGCTCAGCTTGCCGCCCCACAGATCGGTAATCGGTACAAAGTATTTCACCTTGAAGCGATAACCATCCCAGCTGTTCTCATTCGCCGCACCGTAGTTTTCCCACTGATACTTGGCGTACACGTTGAGCGACAGGCCGATATCGCTGTGCGTATCGATGTCGGTGCCGAGACCCATATACCAGGTGTTCTGACGGTTATCGCTGTTGCGACCCATGTCATAGATGTAGTTGTTGGCGAAGTACCACTCTTTGAACGGGCCAAAGGACAGATCGGTGCCGGTCAGTTTATCAATCGAGAAACGTGGCTCAATTTCCATGAACATCGGCGAACCGTGGTCGAACACGCCGTTAGCGTTGCTGTTGCCGACGCCAAAGAAGTTGGTCAGATCGAGGTAACCATAAAAATCGAACCAATCCTTTTTGGCAAAGGCTTCGTATTCGAGATACACGTCGTTATTGAACTGCGGTCCAAAACGAGTGTGGTAGCTGCCCACCACGTTAACGCTCTGATGCCACCAATCCGAAACGTACTGCGGATCGCTGTCTGCTGCTTGTGCCGCACCAGTCCAGCTGCTGGCCAATAAGGCCCCTGCTATCAACGCTTTATATTTCATTATGTTAACCACATGCTTGTGATCGCCGGGCTGATGCCGCGATCGGGTGAAATTGATCCCAGGGGATGGGCAGTGTGTTGTCATATCCGGTCTGAAGCGCCAGATTTTCAAGTTTGCGTAATGTGCCTGTAACAGACGCATAGAAAATAGATTTTGGTCACGTTTGTCAAAAAGTGTTGCAGTTTGATTCACTGGAAATGTGATCGTTATCACATAAAAGCCTGGTGGCGAACGGAACCCCGCAACCGTTTACGTGTCGCGTACAGCAGGAAACGTGTTTGATGAAGAGAAAGGATGTAGCGGCGCGATTTATCGCGCGTGTTTTGGAGCGGGCACCGTGCTCGCAGCGATAATGCGCAATAAATTGCGCCGCTACGGCACGGTGTGCGTTATGGCAAGGTAATGCGCACCTGCAGGCCAGCAATCTGGCCCTGCGCATCATGACGATTCGACAGCGCCACCTGCATTTGATGCTTCTGCGCCACGCTGCGCACGATTGAAAGGCCTAAGCCGCTGCCCTGGGCTTGTACATCGGGCGAACGGGTAAAGCGGTCAAAAGCGCGATCGATGAAAGATTCCGCCATGCCGGGCCCGTTATCCACAATATCCACCACGGTGTGATTGCCGACACGATGCAGCAGCACGTCCACCAGGCTGCCCTCCGGCGTGTGCAGCATGGCGTTGCCGATCAGGTTATCGAACAGGCTGCGTAAATCGGAGCGGCTGGCCTGCAGACGATAGTGCGCGCTGCCGTTGAAACCGATATCAATGCCGCGCTTATCCGCTACCACCATCAGCTGTTCAATGCTCTCTTTCAGCAGGTCGTCCAGCTCGATGGTTTCCACCGTGGCGACCACCGATTGATCTTCCTGACGCGAGATATTCAGCAGCTGTGTGACCAGATGGCGCGTACGGGTGACGCCGGCTTCCAGCTGATCGAACTGACGACTGGCTTCGCCTGGCTGAATGTGTTGCCTTAGGTTTTCCAGCTGCAACGTCACCGCAGTAACTGGCGTACGCAGCTCATGTGCCGCATCTTCGAGGAACTGGCGCTGTGACGACCAGGCGGCGCGCAGCTTATCGAGCAACGAGTTGTAGGCCGCCACCAGCGGCAGCACTTCATCCGGCAAGCCATCGGGAGAAAGCGTATGCGGATGCAGGGTTTCCTGGGCGGCAATCTGGCGCGACGCGACACGTAAATCGCGCGTAATAGCACGCACCACTAGCCAGATGACCAGCAGCGAGAGCGGCATCATTAATACCAGCGGGATGATGGCCGATAGCGCCCGTTTTAACATCAGACTCTTCATATAGCCGATATTGTGCAGCACCTGAATATTGCCGATTTCACTGCCGAGTTCGCCGGGTCGCGTATAGACGCGCCATTCACAGTCATCGCCGCAGTCACCCACTTTGAGATCGTGCCAGCCTTTTTTGCTTTGCAGCGGCGCATGTAAATCGGGCCACGAACTGGCGCGCAGCCGATTACGGGTGTCCCACAGCTGGACGATATAGGTGCTTTTCAGCTTCTCGGCATGCATCACCATCGGCATTAACGCAGGCATACGCTGGCTGGTGGCCCACGCATCGGCGATCTTGGCGAGCTGATCGTCCTTCATGGTGCCCATCATGTCGCCGTAGCAGTGATAGAAATACCAGGTAACGCCGCCGATCATCGCCAGGTGCAGAATCACCAGCGTGGCGAGCAGTTTGTTGCGCAGCGAGCGCATAAAAGTGAAAGGTTTCATATTGCCGGTACCCGCCAGCCGAGTCCGCGCACGTTGCGGATCACTTCGTTATCGAGCTTGCGGCGCATGCCGTGAATCAGGACATCAACGGCGTTGCTGCTGACCTCTTCGCCCCAGCCGTAAATGCGGTTTTCTAACTGTTCGCGCGACAGAATGGCGCCCGGCCGTTCCAGTAAGGCGTAGAGCAGGGCATATTCGCGAGCGGTGAGCTGTTCGCGCTGGCCTTTGTACAACACTTCGCGCGTCATGATGTCAATCTGCACATCGCCGCTGCCCAGCAGCGAATCTGCCGCACCGTGGCGACGTCGGGTAATGGCACGCATGCGCGCCAGCACCTCTTGCAGGTCAAAGGGTTTCAGCAGGTAGTCATCCGCGCCGCTGTCCAATCCCTGAATGCGTTGCTGCACGGTATCGCGCGCGGTGAGCACCAGCACTGGCGTCATATCGCCGCGCGTGCGGGCCCGACGCAGCACCTGCAGGCCATCTTCACGCGGCAATCCGAGATCCAGCAACACGCAGGTATAGCCGCCTTCGGACCAGGCATTGCTGGCAAATACGCCATCACGTACCCAATCCACCGACCAACCCGCCGCTTCCAGCGCTTGCTGCAGATTGGCGCCAATCATTTCATCATCTTCTACCAGCAGCACACGCATGATGCCCTCCAACTTAACTGAGCGCAGTTTATCTCTCTATTCTTAGCGCAGAATTACCCTCCGTCACACTTGCCGCCTTTCTGCAGCTGGAAGTATTTAGGAGGGCCGATTTTCCCGCTTGCTAATTCTGCGCTAATTTTCCGCTAATTAAGGGATAAATTTAACGCGCTACAGTAGCTGCACTGGACATATCGTCAAAGCAGGAGAATCCCATGAATCAGCGCGAATTTATCCGTAGTTTGCTGGACTGGATAGAGAATAATTTAGGACACGATCTGCATCTGGATGAAGTTGCACGCCGCTCGGGATACTCCCGCTGGCATCTGCAACGTCTGTTTCGTCAGCACACCGGTTTCTCTCTGGCCGAATACATTCGCCAGCGCCGCTTAACCGAATCCGCGCTGACGCTGATTAACAGTGACGAAGCGATTTTGCAGGTGGCGATGAGCTACGGTTTCGATACTCAGCAGGCTTACACCCGCACCTTCAAAAACTATTTCCTCGTGACGCCGGGTCAGCTGCGTCGCCAACGTCGCGTTGAGCCGGATCGGCTACTGTTCCCGCTGGCGATGGCGAGTTGAGATATGGGCACCGATATTCCCTTGGGTGCGTTTCGTAGCGGCGCAATTTATTGCGCAATATCTGGATGGGCAAGCTGCCGCCATTGATACGCGCGATAAATCGCGCCGCTACGGAATGTGCGATGATGGACTTATTGCAGGCTTAGCTTTTAATCTACGGTTCTCACTTATCTAGCCCGTCAGAGAACATGGACAACAGCGACAATCTCAGCGCCATGATGCTGTTTGCACGCGTAGTAGAACGGCAAAGCTTTAGCGAAGCCGCACGCACGTTAGGCGTCTCCAAATCTCACGTCAGCCGCGAAGTGGCCCGGCTGGAAGTGCGGCTCGGTATCAAGCTGCTGCAGCGCACCACGCGCAAAGTGGTGCTAACGGAGCTTGGCCAGGCTTACTATCCGTTTTGTGTGCGCATGCTGGAAGAGATGCATCGCGCCGATGCCTTTGTGCAACAGGTGCATCAATTGCCCGCGGGCAATGTGCGGCTGCAGGCGCCGATCACCTATGGCTGCCAATGCGTGGTGCCGACGCTCAATGCCTTTATCCGCCGTCATATTCATATCAATGTCGATCTTGATCTCACCACCAGCGATGACCCGCAGCCCAGCGCTGATGTCGCGATTGTCATCCGCGCGCGTGCGCCAGATGGCGCCAACTACCGCGAGCTGAGCAGCATTGATTGGGGCTTGTACGCCACGCCGGATTATCTGGCGGCGCATGCACCGATCGATCATCCCGAACGTCTCACGCGTCATGACCTGCTGCTGTTTCACGGCCCGGCGCACACGGCTGCGCTACCGTTCCGCCGTGATAAACAGCGTCTGGCGCTCGATGTGCATAGCCGTTTCCGTGCCAATAACAGCATGGCGTTGCTGAATGCCGCGCTGGCAGGCACTGGCATCGCTTATCTGCCGGCGTATATGACGCAGGAAGCCTTAACGCGCGGCGAAATCCAGCAGGTGTTGCCGGAATGGCAAATGGATCGCCTGCACAGCTACTTATTGCTAAAAGAGCAGCCGCAGGCTTCCTCGCCGGTAACCTTGCTGTGCGATGCGCTGATCAACGCGCTCAGCACGGCGTGATTGTTGTTATCTGGCAACAATAATGCGCCGCCTGGTAATTATCACTGCAAGGCTGTCTTCTCTTATAGGTCACTGTTAGCCTGCTAAAAAAGCAAAAACAGGGATATCACCATGCAGCAACCTCCAATCGCGTTAGCGCCCGAACAGCAACACTGGAAGCGAAATTTATTTGTCTGCGTGCTGGGCTCGTTCAGCACTATCGTGGCGATGACGCTGCTCTTGCCGTTTCTGCCGCTCTATGTGCAACAGCTTGGCGTGCAGGAACCGGCGGCGATTGCACGCTGGTCGGGCGCGGCTTATGGCGCCACCTTCCTCAGCGCCGCATTGACCGCGCCGCTGTGGGGCAAACTGGCCGATCGTTACGGCCGTAAATTGATGTTGATCCGCGCCAGCCTGGGCATGGCGATTGCCATGTCGCTGATTGGTATGGCCACCGCGCCGTGGCAATTGGTGGCGCTGCGTCTGCTGGCGGGTTTACTCGGCGGCTATGCGTCGGGATCGACCATTCTGGTGGCGGCGCAAACGCCAAAAGAGCAAACCGGCTGGGCGCTTGGCGTGTTGTCGTCCGGCATCATGGCCGGTAACGTGGTTGGGCCGCTGCTGGGCGGAGTATTACCGCCGCTGATAGGTATTCGCCACACCTTCTGGCTGACTGGCGCAGTGATCTTTCTCGCGTTCCTGGCGACCACCTTTTTACTGAAAGAGGTGCCGCGTTCTGCCGGCAAAAAAACGCAGCAGAGCGCAGCCGACGATGAAAAGTCGCTGAATCTGCCGGTGGTGCGTCTGATGTGGTTGTCGGGGATGTTGCTGATTTTCGCCAATATGTCGATTGAGCCGATTATCACGCTGTACATTGGCCAGTTTGTCAGCGGCGATCACGCGGTAACGGTCACTGCAGGATTGGTGATGGCGGCAGCGGCGCTCGGCAGCATCATATCCGCGCCGCGTCTGGGACGTTTAGCCGACCGCGTGGGACATGGCCGCGTGCTGGTGTATGGATTAATAGCGTGCGCGCTGCTGCTGATCCCGCAGGCATTTATCAATGAAGCCTGGCAACTGGTGGTGTTGCGTTTTCTGATGGGCATGGCGCTGGGTGGCTTAATGCCGTGCGTCACGGCGCTGATTCGTCACAGCGTGCCGCAGTCGCAGGTGGGGAAGATGCTGGGGTATTCCACTTCGGCGCAGTACGTCGGCCAGGTTTCTGGTCCGCTGTTTGGCGGTTTTATCGGCGGCGCGTTTGGCATGCGCCCGGTGTTTCTGGCGACCTGCGTGATTATGGCGCTGTGTGCGCTGCTAAACGCACGCGTGCTGCGTAAACGCTAATCGTTGGTTCGCCATTCATGGCGACCCTGGCATTAACCGCACAATACCTTCCTGTGCGTATTTCATGACGGTCACCATAAATGGCGACCC
Source organism: Pantoea nemavictus (assembly GCF_037479095.1). Lineage (NCBI taxonomy): Bacteria > Pseudomonadati > Pseudomonadota > Gammaproteobacteria > Enterobacterales > Erwiniaceae > Pantoea > Pantoea nemavictus. The sequence goes on from NZ_JBBGZW010000001.1 coordinate 2,533,949, forward strand.
TACAAAAAAAAGCGGGCTAAAAAGCCCGCTTTTTTACCTCAACGCGAAAACTTACTTCGCATCAGGCAGTGCGTAGGCAATCACATAATCACCCAGCTTGGTACCAAACGAACCGTGACCACCTGCAGCGATAACAACGTACTGCTTGCCATCCACTTCATAGGTCATCGGCGTTGCCTGGCCGCCCGCTGGCAGACGTGCCTGCCACAGCATTTCACCGGTGTTGGTGTCGAATGCACGCAGGTAGTTATCTGCGGTAGCACCAATGAAGAACACGTTACCCGCGGTGGTAATTGGGCCGCCCAGCATTGGCATACCCATTTTGAACGGAACGGGTACTGGCGCGCTATCGCGAACTGTACCAATGCGTTTTTTCCACACGGTTTCGTTAGTCTTCAGGTCAACTGCAGAGACATAGCCCCAAGCCGGTTGCTTACACGGCAAGCCAAACGGTGACAGGAACGGATTCAGCTCCACGCCGTACGGTACGCCGTACTGTGGCTGGATGCCGGTTTCAGTACCTGAACCGCCTTTGTCGTCAGCCGGTGGCTCGATCGGGTTGCCCGGACCGCGCGGAATCAGCTTCGACACAAACGGCAGCGCCATTGGGTTAGCAATCGCAATCTGACGATGTGGATCAACCGCGATACCGCCCCATTCGAACATGCCCAGGTTGCCTGGGAACACCAGAGTACCTTGCTCAGACGGCGGGGTGAACGGACCTTCGTAGCGCAGACGCTTGAAGATCACGCGGCACACCAGCTGGTCATACAGGGTCGCGCCCCACATGTCCTTGTCCGTCAGATTATTTTTCGGACGGAAGGTCAGTTCGGAGTACGGCTGAGTTGGTGCAACGTGGTCGCCTTTAGCGGCGCCCTGTGGAACCGGGGTTTCCGGTGCAGGAACAACCGGCTCACCGGTGCGACGATCCAGTACAAAGATGTTACCGGTTTTCGCCGGTGCATAAATCACCGGTACCGTTTTGCCATCTTTATCGGTGATATCGGCCAGCGTCGGCTGAGACGGCAGGTCCATATCCCACAGATCGTGATGCACGGTCTGATACGACCACACCAGCTTACCGGTGGTGGCGTTCAGTGCCAGTACGCTGCTCGCATAACGCTCCTGTTCTGGTGTGCGGTTACCGCCCCAGATATCTGGCGTTGACACACCCATTGGCAGGTAAACGATATCCAGTTTCGGATCGTATACCGCCGGCGCCCACGAGTTCGGCGAGTTCATGGTGAAGGTGTGTTCATCAGCTGGAATCGCGTTAGGATCTTTCGCGCCCGGATCGAATACCCACAGCAGTTTACCGGTGTTAACGTCAAAACCACGAATGGCGCCAGACGGCTCACGGGTTGAGTAGTTATCGGTCACCGCACCGGCCACCACGATGGTGGTATCGGTGATGACCGGCGGCGACGTCGGCTCGTACTGACCTGGGGTCAATACTGGCTGCTTGTGCTGCAGATCCAGTTCGCCGTTGTTGCCAAAGGCCGCGCAACGTTCACCGGTTTCGGCATCCAGCGCGAACATACGACCATCATTTACCGGCAGGTAAATACGGCGTGAGCACAGCGCAGGTTGGGTGTTGGCAGCATCAGCGGCAGCAGGCACTTCGTGGTAGGAAACGCCACGGCAGGTAACGTGCTGGAAGGTTGGATTCGGCTTCAGGCCCGGATCAAATTTCCACTTCTGCTTACCGGTTTTCGCATCCAGCGCAAACAGAATCTGGTGCGGTGAGCAGAGATAAAGCGTGTCGCGGATTTTAATCGGCGTCACTTCATCGGTGATTTCACCTGGATCGTTTGGCGTCTTCATGTCGCCAGTCTGGAACTGCCAGGCAACCTGCAGCTCTTTAACGTTACCGTTATTGATCTGTTTCAGCGGGGAGAAGCGGGTACCTTGCTGGTCACGCGCATACGCGGGCCAGTCAGCATCGTCGATGTTGCTTAACGGCTGCGCCTGTGGGGCATTTGACGCCGCAGCAGGAATTTCACCGTTCAGCTCTTGTGGATCGTGGAACACTGCCCATGCCAGCACCAGCGCACTGGCAACCAGCGCGACCGCCAGCAGACCAAGCGCGCCTTTGCCGGCATTATTCAGACCGCGATACACAAACGGCAGAATCAGCCAGACGCCGAAGATTACCAGCACATCGGTACGCGGTGCCAGCGCCCAGAAGTCGAAACCGACTTCCCATACGCCCCACACCAGCGTTGCCAACAGCAGCAATGCGTACAGCAGTAACGCTGAGCCGCTACGGCGCCACAGCAGAATAGCGGTGATCAACATGACCACACCGCCAATAACGTAGTACCAGGAACCACCAATGGCGGCTAACCAAACGCCACCAACCAGCATAAACGCGCCCGTCAGCAGTGCAAAAAGCACTGTGAGAAAACGGATTACGCCAAAAGATGAGGAAGCTTTCCCCATAATATTGACCTCTTTCTTTGCCATTAAAAACTAAAAAGGAAACAACGCGTTGGGTTGCTTCCCGACATAGAGTACGAAATAACGAAAACTGTTCGATCGGCGCTTTCCGTGCGGCGAGTTGATCCCTTTGCGTTAAATTTTATCTTAAAAACGTTAAAGGGTTTGATATTTTTAGTGCTTTGCACTCGAAGAGAGGAAGTAGTACGAAATTTTATGAGGGAATTAAGGCGTTATGTCCGGTTACATCGGGCCATAACACCCAGGAGCAACATATTGTGTAAACGTTTACCCTTCAAACAATGTGCTGCTGGTACGTTGTTCTTGCCAGCCGCTCAAATTAAGTTGCGCATACTGTGCCGCGGGCAGCGTTAACTGTGGCGTACGTAATATTACCTCTGCTTCTCTTTCCCTGCACGACGCCAGCAGAAAGGGAAAGCTGAACTTGAGATAATTATCGTTAAAAAATTCCTCGGTCAGCACTATTCCTTTAAAAGGGAATGACGCGATATTCTGCCAGCAGGTTCCGGGCGCGGCCAAATCATAAAGCCAGAAAGAGAAACGTTCAGCCGCCTGGCGTAGCGCACTATCTCTCTGAACTAAATCGGCATAATTGATTGCCAGATGCACATTCTCATTTTGCAGGCCGAAATAATTTTCCGGTGCCTGTAAAAAATGTAGCAGGTTATTTCCCGAGAGCGGGATAATTATTAATTCAGGTGATTCCAGCAACTGATTATGCAGCGAAATTATGTTGCGTCCATTAAGTAATACCGTGCCTTCCTGCTCACAATGCATAAAGGGTGCTGAATAACACACACCGGTTAGCGTGCCGTCGAAGCGACGGATGCGCTCAGTAACATAAGGATTATAAGAACTGTTTTCCATTTATCTCTGTGAATAAATTAATTGGCTGGAACGTCTTAATTATTATAAGGACGGGCGATTAATGAAGTCTTAACACGGCCAATATAAACCGATTAGTTTATAAAGTTCAGCTTTTTTAACTGTTTCTGATAAAGAGATAGGCTGCACTGCGCAGTTGATAATTTAATAGCGAAGAAACTATCTGGAAAGATTGGGATATTTTCAGCTGAAAATCATCAGCCTGCTAATATTGTGAGCTCAATGCTTAGCAAAAATTTAGATAAGCTTCTGTTTTTAAACAGCACGGCTAGCCATTGTCTGGCTCAGTAAGATGCCGCACTCTGTGGCGTGAAAAATAAAGCGGAAGCCATTAAATGGCTTTTCACCAGGTTGGTGCAACGACGCTAACTGACATAATCATTTAGGATGGGATAACAACTATGGGTTCACCGGTATCCGCAGCAGAGGATTCGTTGCTGCGGCACAGGTCGTTTGTCGCCTTTTGGCTGGCACGCACCTGTTCATCGTTTGGCTTTCAAATGTTCTCGGTCGCGGTTAGCTGGCAGATCTATGCGCTAACCCACAGCGCGATGGCGCTGGGTATGATCGGCCTGATGCAATTTCTTCCTTCAGTGCTGTTGGCGTTGCCTGCCGGGCACCTGGCGGATCAACACGATCGCCGGCGCATCGTGCTGCTCGGACAGCTTATTGAGTGGCTGGCACTGCTGGGGTTGGTGGCGCTAACGCTCGTCAACTGGGCGGGCAAGTTTGAAATTTGGGGGCTGGTGTTCCTGATCTCGGTAGCCAAGGCGCTCGAGTGGCCGGCGATTACCTCAATGCTGCCGGCGCTGGTGCCGCCGCCGATTCTGGCGCGCGCCATGGCGGCCAGCTCGGTGGGCGGACAGGCGGCGGTGATTATCGGCCCGACGCTGGGCGGCTTTCTATATGTGGCGGGGCCGGATGTGGTATATGGCGTCTCGGCGCTGTTCTATCTGTTCTCCATCGTGCTGGTGAGCCGACTGCGCTACGAGCGACCACCGCAGGCGCGTCTGCCGATGAACCTGCCGAATCTGTTTGCCGGCGTGCGCTTTATCCGCGATCGCAAAGATGTGCTCGGGGTGATTTCACTCGATCTGTTTGCGGTACTGCTGGGCGGCGCCACCGCGCTGCTGCCGATCTTCGCACAGGACATTCTGCACACCGGACCGTGGGGCTTGGGTATCCTGCGCGGTGCACCGTCGGTCGGTGCGCTGATAGTCGGCGTGTGGCTCAGCCGTCATAAGCTGGAGAAGAATGTCGGCATGATTATGTTCGGTTCGGTGGCCGGATTTGGCGTGGCCACGCTGGTGTTCGCGCTCTCCACCCAACTATGGCTATCGGTGGTGGCGCTGGCAGCGCTGGGCGGCTTCGATATGGTGAGCATGGTGATCCGTGGTGCGCTGGTGCAGCTGGATACGCCAGATGATATGCGCGGCCGCGTTAACGCGGTCAACGCCATCTTCATTAATACCTCGAATCAGCTCGGCGAATTTGAGTCCGGTCTGCTGGCGGCCTTTATGGGTGCAGTGCCAGCCGCGGCAATTGGCGGCATCGGCACGCTGGTAGTGGTGGGCGTATGGATGACGATTTTCCCGCACCTGCGTAAACGGCAGAAGCTGGAAAACGAAACGGTGGTTTGAGGTGGTTTCGTGCAGTCTGTAAAACGGTGCGCATAAATGCGCACCCTGCGCCGTAGGGTCGTCATTCATGGCGACCGTCAAGATGGACGCACCAAACCTAACGCCACACTTTGTCCATCAGCAAAAGGTTTAGTCGCGCGGCGCGTGCTGCAATAGCGCATCGCCGCTATTCAGGAGAACCACATGCACCTCTCACTGGCTGATTTCTATCCCGTCGCCGATGGCGAAACTCTTGATACTTCCTGCTTCCAGCGCGCATTAGATCATCTTGCGGCGCGCGGCGGTGGCACGCTGTCGGTGCCGCCGGGGCGCTATCACCTCGGTACGTTGTCGCTAGGCTCCAACATCCATCTGCATCTCGAGGCGGGCGCCACGCTGCTCGCCAGCGCGCGCGTTGAGGATTATCAGCAGCAGCTGGCGCAGAGCCAGGCTGAGCTGTCGCAGCATGTGCTGCTGTACGCCGTCGGTCAGCGCAATATCACCGTCAGTGGCAAAGGGACGATCGACGGCAATGGCGAAGCCTGGTTTGCCACAGAAAAGGATCAGCAAGGCTATCGCCTGCCGCGTGCGCAGCGCCCACGCATGCTGGTGTTTGAAGATTGCGAGCAGGTGACGCTGGAAGATTTCAGTATTCTTCAGGCGCCGATGTGGACGGTGCATCTGGTGAGTTGTCGCCATGTGCATATTGATCATCTCACCATCGATAACAGCATGAGCATGCCGAATACCGATGCGCTGAATATCGACAGCTGTGAAGCGGTGTTCGTGAGCAATAGCTATCTCAGCGCTGCGGATGACGCCATTTGCATCAAAACCTCGCAAAAACCAGCGCATCTGCGGCGAGCCGCACGACAAATTATGATCAGCAACTGCCTGCTGCGTTCTTACAGCTGCGCGTTCAAAATCGGCACCGAAACTTTCGACGACGTGGAAGATGTCACGGTGTCCGGCTGTACTATTTTCGATTCCAACCGCGCCATCGGCGTGCTATCGCGCGATGGCGGCCACTTCCGCCGTTTGCTGTTCAGCAATATCACGCTGGCCTGTCGCCACGCGCCGCCGTGCCATTGGGGCAAAGCTGATGCGCTGTTTGTTTCCGCGCGCGCGCGCGATCCGGCGATTGCGCCAGGCAGCATCGAACAGCTGCAGTTCAGCAACGTCAGCGGCGTGATGGAAGGCGCAATCAATCTGCATGCCGAACGGCCAGGGCAAATTCGAGATGTGATGCTGGCGAATCTGCAGCTGCGACAAGTGGTGACGCAAGGTGTGGAGCAGGGGCATTACGATGTGCGTCCGCCGTGCAATCCCGCTTCGCCGACCGGCATGGGATTGGACAATGCGTACAAGCTGGATAGCGCATCCGGCTTAGCGTATGGCGTGGCGGCCTATCCGGACGGCCTGCCGGGCGTGTTTGCCCGCGGTGTGGAGAATCTCCAGCTGCACAACGTGCTGATTACGCGCCCGCAACCGCTGCCGCACGGCTGGCATGCGGAAACAGTGCAGATTTTGTAAGCTGTGCGAGAAAATCCAGGTCGCCATTAATGGCGACCCTACGCCGAATGGTAGAGTTATTTGTAGGGTGCGCATTCATGCGCACCTGGAAATATCAGTCGTTATAAATGGTGACGCTACAATGCTGAGGCGATAGCCGCGCCCAACTCTTCGGTGCTTGCGCTGCCGCCGAGGTCGCGCGTCAGGCTGTTACCTGCCGCCAGCGTACGCTCGATGGCATCCAGCACCGCTGCGCCTGCTTCGGCGTAACCGAGGTGCTCCAGCATCATCGCGCCACACCAAATTTGCCCAATCGGATTGGCAACGCCTTTGCCGGCAATATCCGGCGCGGAGCCGTGCACCGGCTCAAACAGACTCGGGAATTTGCCTTCCGGATTAATGTTGGCGGACGGCGCGATGCCGATGGTGCCGGTACAGGCTGGGCCGAGATCTGACAGGATGTCGCCAAACAGGTTACTGGCGACCACCACATCGAACCAATCCGGATGCAGGACGAAGTTGGCAGTCAGAATATCAATATGATATTTATCGACTTTTACCTCGGGATAGCTCGGCGCCATCGCTTCCACGCGGCTGTCCCAGTACGGCATAGTAATGGCGATACCGTTGGATTTGGTGGCGGACGTCAGGTGTTTTTTCGGGCGCTTTTGCGCCAGATCGTAGGCGAATTTCAGAATGCGATCGACGCCAACGCGCGTCATCACCGTTTCCTGAATTACCACTTCGCGCTCGGTACCGGGGAACATGGTGCCGCCTACCGACGAATATTCGCCCTCAGTATTTTCACGCACTACGTAGAAATCGATATCGCCCGGCTGACGATTCGCCAGCGGGGCTTTCACTCCCGGCATTAAGCGCACGGGGCGCAGGTTGACGTACTGATCAAATTCACGACGGAACTGCAGCAGCGATCCCCACAGCGATACGTGATCCGGCACCACGTCTGGCCAGCCAACCGCGCCGAAGTAGATGGCATCAAACTGACTCAGCGTGGCGAACCAGTCATCCGGCAGCATTTTGCCGTGCTGCTGCCAATATTCGGCGCTGGCGAAATCAAACCATTGCCACTCCAGCGCGATATCAAATTTCTTCGCCGCTGCATCCAGCACGCGGATGCCTTCCGGCATTACTTCTTTGCCAATGCCATCGCCAGGGATGACGGCGATTTTATAGGTTTTGCCGCTCATAGGGTTTCTCGCAGGTTGCTGTTGATGTTCTGTACGCAGTATAACCATGCATCTGAAGGAAATAATTAGCCTGAGCGATAAGCCAATGTTGAATAAAAGTAGAGAATCGCGCACCTCCACCGACGATCTGGCCTTCTTTGTGCGCGTGGCTGCGCTGGAGAGCTTAACCGCCGCCGCGCGCGAGCTTGGTTTATCGTTACCGGCGGTGAGTAAGCGCCTGAGCCAGCTTGAGCTGCGGTTGGGCGTGCAGTTACTCAAGCGCACCACGCGGCGGCTGGAGCTGACGGCGGAGGGCAGGCGTTATCTCGATGGCGCACGTCCGCTGCTCGACCAGCTGGCGGAGCTGGAAGAGTCGGTTAGCAGCCAAACCTCGGTGCTGCGGGGTTCGCTTAACCTCAATGCATCCTTTGGCTTTGGGCGTCGTCACGTTGCACCTTGCGTGTCGCGCTTTGCCGCGCTGCATCCCGAGCTGGCCATCAGCCTGCAGCTCAGCAGCCAGCCCCTGAATTTTCTTGATGCGCGCGTGGATATTGATATTCGCGTCGGTGAACCGCCAGATGCGCGGCTGATGGCACGTAAGCTACGAACCAATCCGCGCGTGCTGTGCTGCTCGCCGGATTACGCTGCGCGCCATGGCATGCCTGAGAGCATCGCCGCGCTGGCACAACATAATTGTATTTTGCTGCGTCAGTTCGACAGTGATTTTGCGCTGTGGCGCTTGAGTGATGGCACACAGCAGCTTACGCAGAAGGTGCGCGGTCGCTTAATTACCAACGATGGTGAAGTGGCGATGCAAATGGCGCTGGATGGTCACGGCATTCTGCTGCGTTCGTGGTGGGATGCGCAGCACAGCATTGAGTGCGGCGATCTGCTGCCGGTGTTGCCGCAGTGGACGGCGCCAGACGGTGATATTTATGCTGTCTGGCAGCCGCAGCGTCAGCTGCCCATCCGCATTACGGCCTTTGTGGATTTTTTGCAGTCCGTCTTATAACTGTTAAGTTAAATTTGATTATTTATAATCATAATTGACTGTTTGTGAGCAACTTCAAACAAATTAAGCCGCTTTTATCCTATAAATTGCCCTGCTTATGCGTGAGTTCATTCTTATTTGAGTGAAATAAATCATCAAGGCATAAGTGGGGTGGTCATCAGTGCTCAGACACGTCAATAACAATATTGACCACCTCATCAACGGTGCGCGTGAAGCCCAGCGCGTGCCACGACCCTACGTTATCGATGAGGCTGAAATGAAACAATTCTCTACAGAAGGGATGGTGATTATCATCGGGATTGTCATTACGTACATCCTGTTCACCACTTGGCTGACCTGGCGGCTGCGCAGTAAAAACAGCGGCGACTTTATGGCTGGCTCCAATGTGATGCCCGCTTTTGTGGTGGGCGTGATGCTGATGTCGGAATACATCGGCGCCAAATCCACCATCGGCACTGCCCAGGCGGCCTTTGAAGATGGCTTCGCCGCATCCTGGTCGGTGATTGGGGCCGCCATCGGTTTCCCACTGTTTGGCTTCTTGCTGGTGAAGCGCATCTATAACACCGGCAAAATCACCATCTCTGCAGCGATCGCGGAACGCTACGGCAACTCAACCAAAAACATTATCTCGTTAATCATGATCTACGCGCTGCTGCTGGTGAACGTCGGAAACTACGTCAGCGGCGCAGCGGCGATCTCGACGGTGCTCAATCTCGATCTTACTACCGCAGCGGTGATCACGGCGATCGTCAGCACTTTCTACTTTATGTTTGGCGGCATGAAAGGCATTGCCTGGGTCACGCTGCTGCATAGCGGGCTGAAATATATTGGTATTTTGATCATCCTCGGCGTGGCGCTGCACATGACCGGCGGCGTCAGCCCGATGATCAAAGAGATGCCGCATTTCTACTGGACGTGGGACGGCAATGTCGGCGGCAGCACCATCTTTGCCTGGATGATTGGCACCATCGGCTCGATCTTCTGCACTCAGTTCGTGATTCAGGCGATTGCTTCGACCAAAAGCGCGGCCTCTGCCAAGCGTGCGACCTGGGTCGCGTTCTTCTTCTGCATGCCGATCGCCATCGCCATCGCGCTGATTGGCGTGGCGGCGAAATACCTGCATCCCGATATCAAAAGTTTGTACGCGCTGCCGGTATTCCTGCAGGACATGAGTCCGTGGCTGGCCGGCATCGTTACAACCTCATTGGTGGCGTCGATCTTTGTCAGCGTCAGCACCGTGGCGCTGGCGATTGCCTCGCTGGTGGTAAAGGATTTCTACGTGCCGTATCGCAATCCGACGCCAGAACGCGAGTTCCAGATGACGCGTTGGCTGTCGCTGCTGATTGGCTTCCTGCCGCTGATCTTCGTGCTGTTCGTGCCAGAAGTGTTGAAGCTGTCGTTCTTCACCCGCGCCATTCGTCTGTCAATTTCGGTGGTGGCGATCATCGCCTTCTACCTGCCGTTCTACAAAAGCACGCGCGGTGCTAACGCCGGGCTGATTGGCGCCTGCGTGGTGACCTCGGTGTGGTATCTGCTGGGCGATCCTTTTGGTATCAATAACATGTATGTCGCGCTGTTTACGCCAGCGGTGATCATGGTGATTGATCGCCTGATCCCGACGCGTCAGACGCAGACCAAAAAAGCCCCCAAATCCTCAATGCAAAACAGTGGAGCCTGACATGAGCGACTTAACTCTTAGCGTGGAACGCAACGGTAACCTTCATCCGCACGCGCAGGATGCGCAGCAGCTCACGGCGATGCTGCCTTCGGTCTGTCCGCAGAACCATGCGGCGAATCTGCTGCCGCTGCCGAACGGCGACGTGTTGTGCGTGTGGTTTGGCGGTACCCAGGAAGGGATCGCCGATATTTCCGTGTGGTGCTCGCGGCTGGAAAGCGGCAGCACGCAGTGGAGCGAGGCGCAAAAACTCTCCGACGATCCAACACGATCCGAGCAAAATCCGCTGCTGTTTCTCGATCCTGACCAGGTCTTGTGGCTGCTGTGGACGGCGCAGAAATCGGGTAATCAGGACACCGCGATTGTGCGTTATCGCCAGTCGCACGATTTGGGTCGCAGTTGGGGTGCCATCGACACGCTGCTCGACCAGCCCGGCACCTTTATTCGCCAGCCGATGGTGGTGCTGCCAAACGGTAACTGGCTGCTACCGGTGTTTTACTGCCGCACGCAGCCGGGGGTGAAATGGGTCGGTAACGACGATATCAGCGCAGTAAAAATCTCCAGCGATCGCGGAAAAAGCTGGCGTGATGTGGTTGTGCCGGACAGCCTCGGCTGCGTACATATGAACATCACGCTGCTGCAGGATGGCAGTTTGCTGGCGCTGTATCGCAGCCGCTGGGCAGATTTCATCTACCAAAGCCGCTCGACCGACGGCGGTGAAAGCTGGAGTGCGCCGCGGGCGACTGAGCTGCCGAATAACAATTCGTCGATTCAGGTCACCACGCTGCACAACGGCCATCTGGCGCTGGTGTTCAACGCCATGAGCGCCAAAGATGCCCGCGAGCGCCGCGTGTCGCTGTATGACGAAATTGAAGATGAAGAGGATGACGGCGATGTTGCGGTGGCGGCTGAACCGCAGGTGCACAGCGGACGCAGCGCCTTTTGGGGCGCTCCGCGCGCGCCGATGACGCTGGCGATCTCGGCCGACGGCGGCAAAAGCTGGCCGTGGCAGCGCAATCTTGATGAGGGCGATGGCTACTGCATGACCAACAATTCGCAGCAAAAACTCAACCGCGAGTTCTCCTATCCGAGCATTAAACAGAGCGAGGATGGCGCGCTGCATGTCGCCTACACCTATTTCCGCCAGGCGATTAAATACGTGCGCGTCGATGAAACCTGGGTGACCGGATGAGCAGGCCACGGCACGCGTTGGTGACCGGCGTGAGCTCCGGCATTGGTGCGGCGATTGCCGAACACCTGCTGCAGCAAGGCTGGCAGGTGACCGGTTTTAGCCGCACGCAGGTGAGGAAAGATCATCCGGCTTTTACCTCGGTAAGCGTCGACCTGTTCGATGCCCGCTTGCTGAAACAAGCGCTGGCAGCGCTACCGAAGGTGGATGCGCTGGTACACGCGGCGGGCATGATGGCGGCGGCACCGCTGGGGGATTTGGATGAGGAGCAGGGCACGCGTCTGTGGTACTTGCACGTGCAGGTGGCGCAGATTATGGCCAATGCCCTACAGCCGCAGATGGAGCAGGGCGATCGCATTTTGCTGATTGGCAGCCGCACCTCACGCGGCGCGGCGCATCGCAGCCAATATGTCAGCACCAAAGCGGCGATGGTGGGTATGGCGCGCAGCTGGGCGGCGGAATTGGCAGCCAGGGGCATTACCGTGAATGTGATTGCGCCGGGCGCCACGGAAACGCCGATGCTGCTGCAGCCCGGCCGCGCCAGCTCACCGCCGCAGTTGCCGCCGATCGGGCGCTATATCAAGCCGGAGGAAGTGGCGGCGCTGGCAGGATTTGTACTGTCGCCGGCAGCCGCTGCGATTACCGGGCAGGAGCTGGTGATCTGTGGTGGGGCGTCTTTGTAAGTAGTGCTGCTGAACCCCCTGGTCGCCATGAATGGCGACCCTACAACAACCGGTTCTTTTGTAGGGTCACCATTCATGGTGACCTCATCATCCCCGCCGCAACCCTGCCACATCCACCTGCCACTGATTCAGCTTGTTATACAGCGCAGTGCGTGAAATCCCCAGCATCTGGGCCGACTGGCGCAGGTTGCCTTTCTGCTCACGTACCACTTGCAACACATGCTGGCGCTCATTCGCCTGCAGCGAGGTCAATTCACTCCGCTGCGGAACTGCGCGCTGCACCATCTCCTCCGGCAGATCGTGACGATCAATCTGCAACCCTTCACACAAGTTCACCATGCGCTCCACCAGATTCTCCAGCTCACGCACGTTGCCTGGCCAGTGCCACGCCTGTAAACAGGCCATCGCCTCGGCGGAGAGCTGTGGCGCAATGCGCTTTAGCCGGGTACAGAGCGCCTGAATAAAAGTGTTCACCAGGCCAGGAATATCCTCCTGACGCTCGCGCAGCGGCGGGATCTCCAGCGAAATCACATTCAGGCGATAGTAGAGATCGCGGCGGAATGCGCCTTTTTCCACTGCATCCAGCAGATTGCAGTGGGTGGCGGCGATGATGCGTACGTTAACCTTGAGCGGATGTGCCGCCCCGATGCGCACCACTTCACTCTCCTGCAACACACGCAGCAGGCTGGTTTGCGCTTCCAGCGGCATCTCGCCAATCTCATCCAGAAACAGGGTGCCGCCATCCGCCAGCTCAAATTTGCCCGCCGAACCACCGCGACGCGATCCGGTAAATGCGCCATCGACATAGCCGAACAGCTCGCTCTGGACCAAATCGCGCGGCAACGCGCCGCAGTTCAGCGCGATAAAGGCTTCCTGTTGGCGCGGACTGGCATTATGAATCGCCTGAGCAAACAGCTCTTTGCCGGTACCGCTCTCGCCGGTCAGCAACACGGTGCTGTCGGTGCGGCTGCTGGCACGCGCTTTGTGAATCGCCTGCTGCACGCGCGGCGCATGGCCGCGAATCATCTCGAAGGTATAGCTGGCGCTCACGCCCATCACGCGACGCGTAATGGCGCGAATACGTTGATTCTCACGCAGCGACAACACGCGGCCGCTGTCCGGCGCGGGCATCAGCGAGATCAGGCAGGAGATCGGATTGGTGCCGTCCGGCATAAATTGCAGCTCGCGGTCATTGCAGAACGGCATGGTCAGCAGCGATCCCCCTTGCGGCTGCAGCAGCTCATCAATGGTACCTGCTTGCGGATCGAGGCTGCTGAAGATCTGTCGCGCATAGCGATTCAGGGTTTTAATACGACCGTGACGATCGCAGACGATCACCCCTTCATTCAGGGTTTCGAGGATCGACTGCTGCTCGGCCAGTAAACGGCGCAGCGTCAGCTGCTGGCCAACCGCTTCCGCCGCCGCCTGCACCGTGCCGAGCGTGTGGGCATTAAAGTTATCGGGCGTGGCGGTCAACGTTAAAACGCCCAGCAGCTGGCCGCTGGCATCGCGCACCGGCGCGGCGGCACATTGGCGATGGCGTTTACGCAGGTCAAGTTTCCAGTTCTCGCCGCTCAGCACATACACTAGCCGCTGCTCGATCAGGCAGCGCGCGGTGCAGTTGGTGCCGAGCACCTCTTCGCGCAGGATGCTGCCGACCGGCGTGAGATCCGCGCCGCAGAAATGCAGCGTCACACCCTGCGCATCGGTCAGATTGATGTGGCCATCCGGGTTATACGCCAGCAAGTTCTCCATGATGCTGCGCGCCGCGCGGATCAGTTCCGCATTGTGTTCGAGGATCGCCGCCAGCTCGGCGGCAGGCGGTGAGATATAAGCAAAGGTCGCGGGATCGATCGCACGCTGACGCGATCGCTGCCATGACTGCAAAATACTGTGCCGCATCCAGCCTGGCTGCTCACCGCGTTCAAAGCTGTGCCAGCCCTGCCACAACAAGGTATCCCATTCGCCCACCTCCGCGCTGTCCGGCAAGCTGAAGATAGGATCGCTTTCATCTTTGAACGGCAAACGCTCTATGACACGCATGCGACACTCCTGATTAGGTTGGAATGTCCATTTTATTGACATGTGAAGTTGACATGTAAATTTTGTTGTCAGTTTGTGAGCCATATCTGTGTTACGCCTCACATAAAGCGGCTGGCTGCAGTTGGCATCGCCTTTGCACTGCAGATGGTACATCCCTGTACTCGAACGAGCACATCCAAAACAATAAGGAATAGGTCATGAGATTTCACCTTAAGCCAGTACGCGTCGGCCTGATTGGCGCAGGACGCATGGGCAGCTTCCACGCAGAAAACCTTGCCTGGCGCGTGCCCGGGGCGACGCTTGCCGCGGTGGCCGATCCGCAGCCGGGCGTGGCAGACGCGCTGACCAACAAACTTGGCGTGGCGAAAGCTTACAGCGATCTGCATGCGCTGCTGGGGGATCCAGAGATTGAGGCGGTGGCGATTGCCGCCCCGGCGCGTACCCACGCTGAATGGGTGATCGCCGCAGCCCAAGCCGGTAAACACGTGTTCTGCGAGAAGCCGATGGCGGTGACGCTGGATGAGGCCGATCGCGCGATTGCTGCGGCAAAAAGTGCCGGCGTGGTATTGCAGGTCGGCTTTAACCGCCGCTTTGACTCGGGCTTTGCCGCGGCGATCGCGGCGGTGAAGGCCGGCGAAAATGGCACTACGCAACTGAGTCGATCGCTGACGCGCGATCCGGGCCTGCACGATCCTGCCCGCATCCCGCAGTGGACGATCTTCCTGGAAACCCTGATCCACGACTTCGACACGCTGCTGCACTTCAATCCCGGCGCGAAGCCGGTGGAAGTGTATGCGCTGGCGGATGCGCTGGTGCGTCCGGATTTCAAAGATAAAGGCTTGCTGGACACCTCGGTGGTCACCATTCGCTTCGATAATGGCGCGATTGCCACCGCTGAAGCCAACTTCCAGGCGGTGTACGGCTACGACGTTCGCGGTGAAGTGTTTGGCAGTAAAGGTATGCTGCAGGCGGGACATATCAACGCCAATCACTGCGTGCGCTATCACCAGGATGGCATCGCGATTGAAACTTCGCGCATGGACTCGGATCTGCTGCGCGAAGCCTATGTCGCAGAGATGGCTGAGTTTGCCCGCTGCATCCGCAGGGGTGAAACGCCGCGCGCCACCGGCGAAGATGCGCGCAATGCGCTGGCGATCGCGCTGGCCTGTATCGACTCGGTGCAGCAGCAGCAACCTATCAAACTGGGAGGTCGCTAATGGCCGGTTATCAGCTGTCGGTATGTGCCGAAATGGTGTTTCTCGATCTGCCGTTCGTCGAGCGCGTAAAACGCATTCACGAACTGGGTTTTGGCGTTGAGATTTGGGGCTGGGCGAACAAAGACATTGATGCGCTAGCGGCAACCGGTGCGCGCTTCACCTCTATGACCGGCTACCTCAGCGGCAACCTGACTGACGATGACGAAATCCAGCAGCTGCTGCAAAGTGCTGAAGCATCGCTGGCGGTGGCAGCCCGCCTGAACTGTCCGGCGTTGAATCTGCACGGCACCGGACTGGATGACAAAGGTTTGCCCGTCAAACCGGTTGAGGTGGTCACCGGCGCGATGTGGCTGAAAGCCGCTGACACGCTGCGCAAAGTGGCGCAATTAGGCGAGCGTGCCGGACGCGTGTTCACGCTGGAGAATCTCAACTTGCTGGTTGATCATCCCGGCACGCCGTTCGCGCTGGCCGCCGATACGCTGGCGCTGGTGGAGGCAGTCAACAGCCCGGCGCTGAAGATGAATCTCGACCTGTATCACGCGCAGATTGGCGAAGGCAATTTGATCGAACTGATCCGCCGTTGTGGTTCTGCGATTGGTGAGATTCAGGTGGCGGATGTGCCGGGACGTCAGCAGCCGGGAACCGGTGAGATCAACTATCGCGCCATCGCCCGTGCGCTGCAGGATGTGGGTTATCGCGGCACCGTGGCGCTGGAGGGCTGGGCCAGCGGTGACAGCACCACCGCGCTGCAGCAGTTCCGCGATCATTTCACCCTTTAAGCGTTCCATCGCCGGGTATTTGCCTGTTGCCCGGCGTTAACTCGATGAAATTAAAATAATATCTCAACCCTACAGGACTCACTCATGAAGATAAGAAATGTGATGTTGTGCCTCTGCTCGCTGCTGCTCAGCCTGAGCGTGAGTGCTAAAACCTTCACCGTCGGCGTGGCGCTGGCAAACTTCGATCTCAACTTCGTCTCGATTCTGCGCACCCAGATGCAGGCGGAGCTGAAGGCCAGTCAGCTCAATAGTCAGTTTGTAGATGCCAAGGGCGATGTCGCGCTGCAAGTGCAGCAAGTGGATGATTTTATTAACCAGGGCGTAGATGCCATCATCCTTAATCCGGTGGATACCCAAGGCGTGTTGCCGATGATTACCGCCGCGAAAAATGCCGGCATCCCGTTGATTTTCGTCAACCGTAAGCCGGAGGTGAAGCTGCCAGCCGACATGGCATATGTCGGTTCAGACTCGGCGCTGGGCGGCGAAATGCAGATGGAAGCGTTAGCGAAGAAGATGAACTATAAAGGCAACGTGGCGATTCTGATGGGCGCGCTGTCGAACGAGGAAGCACGCGAGCGCACTCGCGCCGTGGAAGCGGTGATCGCCAAATATAAAGATATGAAGGTGATTGAGAAGCAGAGCGCCAAATGGCAGCGCAATGAGGCGGTGGATGTGGTTTCCAGCTGGCTGCTGAATCAGCGTCCGATTGATGCCATTGCCGCCAATAATGATGAGATGGCGATTGGCGCCATCATGGCGCTGAATCAGGCGAAGAATGAGAAAATTTTGGTCGCCGGCATTGATGGCACGCCGGATGGGCAGCAGTTTGTGAAGAACGGCAAAATGACGCTGACCATTTTCCAGGACGCCAAAGGCCAGGCCACGGGCGCGGTGCAGGTTGCTAAAGCGCTGCTGGAGAAGCAGAAAGTGCAGGAGTTTAACTGGATTCCGTATCAGACCATCACGTCAGAGAATTATGCGCAGTTTGCGGCGAAGTAGGTTTTCCCCTCAAAATCTCTCCTGATGGCAGGAGAGATTTACTGTCTAATCGTTATTCATTCACCGGCCGGGGTGCTTTATTTGCCTAACCCTGACTGGTAAACTCCGGCTGCAACCAAAATTGTCTCAGGTTGATAATTGCTTAGGCATAATGCATTTACAGAACGCATGCGTTCTTCCGGAGAAATTGCAGGATGGATAGAGACGTTATTAAAGCTATAAATTCCCAGCTGCTTTTTCCCTCTCAATGCGATCGGCATATAGTTTTTGGCGTTGATGGAAAATTCATTGCACATTCGCTGATCACTATTATGTCGATTATGAAGCATGCTGGCAGCGGATTTTATCATTTCCACCTGATCTCTTCAGAATTAACGCCAATTGACATTAAAAGGCTCGATACGATATTTTCGGGCTCGTCACATGGTTTAACTTTGCATCATATTAATGATGAACTTTTTAAAGCATTCCCTACCACTGAGCTTTTTACCCGCGCCACCTATTATCGTTTTCTGTCTCCACTTTTAGTGCATGATGCTGAAAAAATTCTCTATCTCGATGCTGATATTGTGTGCCTAAATCCTATAGATGAATTATGGAAAATGGCAATGGAGCAAGAGACTATCGCTTTGGTTGTGGGTGAAATCGAAGCCTTACAACACCAACTGGCTGAAAATGTCGGGCTGCACGGGCATCGCTATTTTAACGCCGGAGTATTACTGATTGACAGACATAAATGGAATCGGGAACAGATTAGCGAACGCGCTTATCATTTGCTTGTTGAAAAGGGAAAATATTTTAAATACCTTGATCAAGATGCATTAAATATTTTGCTTGAAGATCGTGTGAATTTCATTGAGTCTCGTTTCAATACTATCACTATGCTAGCACATGATGACAAAGGCTATAGCCTCGATGTGCCGGAAAATACCTGTTTGCTGCATTATGCGGGTGCTGATAAGCCTTGGCAGGAATGGAATCAACAACATGTTTGCCATTATTATCGCGACCTTCGTGAATTATCGCCATTAGCCAATCTACCTTATGAAATCCCTAGAAATGCTCAGCAAGCTAGAAGAATGTATAAGCTTTATTTTCGTCATCATCATTTAGTCTCAGGAATAATTTGGCGTGTTAAGTATTTTAAAATGAGGTATTTATAAGTGCGAAGTTTAGAATTAAAGAGATTAGTGACGAGCGAAAATATTTATCACTTATGCTTTTTTTTACTCAGCGTAGTGTTAGCCAGCTCGTTAGTGGTTTCCGCTTACCCAAAGAAAATATTCTATATCGTAGGCTATGTGACGTTATTGTTCCTCTTGGTTCAGGGTGTTAAAAAGAACTTTATCTGGGATAAGAGCGCTTTTACCGTTGCGACTCCAATCTTATTACTGGGGCTGGTGAGAGTCATTTGGGCGAAGATGCATGTCGATGCCCATTTTACCGATGTGGTTGATAACTATTTTCAGGGTGGGAAGTTATTTATCATATCTGCTTTTATTAGCTATTTTTTTATAGCATGGCGACATTTTCTCTCCTTCAGAATGTTACGCATCACCATTCTGGTGCTGGTTATCGGACTGCTATTCACGCTTGGAGCCAGTATCCATGAGAACGCTCAGACGCATCGACGTGTAAAGTTGCTAACCGACTCTGCAGGCACGGTTTCTTACCTTATTACGGCATTGGCGCTCACTGCATTATTTGTTGTTAACAAGGTAGTCGTTCGGCGCGCCTACCAGATAGTAATGTTCATCGCTATTTTTATAGTAAACATGCTGTTGATGTTTTATACCGAATCTCGTGCGGCCATATTAGCTTTACCAGTTTTATACTTTTTATGTTTTTATTTAACTCATCGTTGGGCAGGAAAATATGTTCTGGCATTAAGTGTATTATTAATTGCTGGTGGTTTATTCTTCATGCCGAGTTCAGTTATGCACCGCTTAGACAACATTCAGAGTGAGATTGATAGTTATCATCGTAATAATGATACTTCAATTGGCGCGAGATTCTCTATTTGGAAGGGGGGATTTAACAGTATTTCCTGGACTTTCTTAGGTCAGAGTCCAGATGAGAGAACCAATAAGGCTCGGGAATATATCAAAGAGAGTGAGCGCGGGAATCCTGAAGCTTACAAAAATGTAATGTATCACTTACACGATGATTTTCTGGAAACTCTCTCGCTACAAGGTATAGCGGGTGCAGTTACATTGATTCTCTTTTATCTTGGTTTAATAGTTGTAGCATTAGGTTTTAGAGCATTCGATATTACTCTATTGCCCATTTCAATTTTTATATTTGGTCTGACAGATACCGTCTGGATTCAGAGTGGTTCAGTTTTTATTCTGATGGCTGCTACTGTTATTAGCTATTCTCTAATTCAGTTAAAACCTAAAACGTAATATTTATTTCGTTGCATAAATTATAAGGTCGCCATTTGTGGCGACCTGCTTCTTTTGATCGTTTAGGAAACACCACGCAATTTCATTTTGATATATTTCATCTTTAGACTGAATCTGACTTTTCTATCGAGTAAGAAAGAAGCTAAAGGGAAATTATTTAAAGCACACTTGACCATATCTTTATCATGTTCGTCGCTTATCAGCGGATAAAATTTATGAACCAGATTGATCCAGTGGCATGAGAGTAAATTACGATACTTTTCACCTAATACTACATCCATCTGTTGGGTTGCTTTAATCAGCATTGATATTTTGTAGGCATCAAGTGCGCTAGAGAGGCTGTTGCCTCGCTTGAAGTAAAGATAAGGGCCTTGCTTAGATAAAAATATCTTTTGACTGGCTTTCAGAATTGAGGGAAATAAATATGCATCCTCGTAGCAGGTGAAGTCAGGAAAATGGTTATCCTCCAGCAATGACTTTTTTATGAACTGACCAATAAAGTGCGCCTGGATTTCTCGGTGAATCAGAAATTTTTCAATCACCTGGTGCTGACTTAGGGAAATAACTTGTAAACTGTTCCACTGTTGTGGTTTGGGCTTACCTTCATAAATTTCATTAAGTGGCGTTAGTAGAATATCGGGTTGCTCTGCTTTTAAAAAAGTCACAATATCGGAAAAGGCGTGCGTTAAAATCTGGTCGTCGCCATCAAGCATTGTGACGTAGTGGCCGCTACATTTACTGACGCCAAAATTTCTGACCTTGCCAATGTTACGGAACATTACCTCAAAAATTTTCAGCTGGCGAAACTCGGTGGCAAAGGTATGCAGTAACTCGCTGGTATTATCTGAAGACGAGTCATTCACTAATATAATTTCGACCACATCCTCAACGCCAGCACAGGCATTTTTTAAACTGGTTAGCGTCTCGAGAATAAATTTTTCGCTATTATGCGCGGTGACCAGGACGCTGAGAGTGTAAGGTGAATCCATAATTAGTATCTATCCGTTGATATTTCAGGGTTCATTGGTGATGAACAAGTCTATCGCTTTCTGCCCTCAAGTGAATGAAATTATGTTGCACGTCATAAGTGATCATTCTCACAACTTCACGTGTAATTAATCACCGCAACTAAACTTTCCTCTCTCCACGCCGATAATTTTCCCACTGAGTCCGTGCGCTTTGCCCCACGATTTTGGGGCTCTACGATCACCTTCTGGTATGGAAAACTTTCATGATCGCAACGCCCTTGTCAGGCCCGGACGCCGTGCCGGTGGAGATGGTCTCTCTCAAACGTATTGCCCAGCGGGCCGATAGCCTGGCGGTGATCCTCAGTTGGGCACTGTGGCCGATTGCACTTGGCGTTGGCTGGCTCAATGACAGCACAAGGGTGGCGCTGATTGCCGGCTTAGTTCTGGCGCTGCTGGCGACCTTTTTCGGCACCGCGCTACGCGGTACGCTGACCTCGCGCTTGGTGCTCTCCGCGCTGCTCATTGGCTGGGCAGGTTTGTTGATTCAGCTGGGTGGCGGCGAAACCGAATACCACTTCTCTGTGTTTGTGCTGATGTCGGCGCTGCTGGCGTGGCGCGATATGCGGCCGTTATTAATGGGTGCGGCGGCGGCGGCCACCCATCACGTGCTGTTCAATTATCTGCAGGATAATGATCTGTTTGGCGTGATTGTTTTCCACCATCCTGGCTGGGATATGGTGCTGTTCCACGCACTGTTTGTGGTGGCGCAAACCGCCATGTTACTGGTGATTGCGCGCCAGATGGCCGCCGATGCGCGTTCGGCCAGCGAAGTGGCGGAGTTGGCGGCTCAGATCAATCAGCAGGCGGGTTATCTGACGCTGAACGCCGATATGCAGCAGAGTGCAACGCCGTTCGCCCGTACCTTTAGTACCACGCTTGGCACCATGCACGGCACTTTGCATCAGGTCAGCGAGGGCGTGGGACTGCTGCTGGCGGAGTCTGACAGTATTCTTGAACGTAACGCCGCGCTTTCAACGCGCACCGATGAGCAGGCGCAGGCGCTGGAAGTGGCGGCGAGTGCCATGACTGAAATCAGCATCGCCGCCAGCCTGACCCGCGATAAAGCGCTGAGCGCGCGCCAGTTGGCGAGTGAAACCCGCACGGTGGCCACGCGCGGCGAAGAGAATATTCAGTCGGCGATTCACTCGATGGAGAAAATTAGTGAGGAGTCGAGAAGGGTAAAAATCATTCTGGAGCTGATTGACGGCATTGCTTTTCAGACCAACATTCTGTCGCTGAATGCCTCGGTGGAGGCCGCGCGTGCCGGTAATCAGGGACGCGGTTTTGCCGTGGTCGCCAGCGAAGTGCGTAACCTGGCGATGCGCAGTGAGAGCGCTGCGCGTGAGATTCGTCAGCTGATGGATGCCAGCTCGACCAGCACCGAGCACGGCACCGTGCAGGTAGAACATGCGGCGCAAACCATGCGCGAGATTCATAGTAGCATCAGTGGCTTATCGCAGCTGGTAACAGAGTTGTCGGAGATGAGTGAGCAGCAGAACCTGAGCATTGAACAGATTCAGCAGAGCATCAACAGTATTGATCACAGCGTACATCACAACGTGCAGCACGTGGCCGAAACGCTGCAGGTGGCGCAACAGCAGCAGCAGCAGGCGAATGCGCTAAAGCAGGCGATTTCGTTGTTCAGATTGGGGTAAATACCCATATTTTCTGCGTATCGTAGCGGCGCAATTCATTGCGCATTCTGGCGCGCCAAAACCATGCGCAATGAATTGCGCCGCTTGTATCTTGAATGTGTTGCTGGTTAGCTACCAGCAACATGAAACGGAGGCAGCTTTTTGCGCCGCTTAAGACCCGATCTTGCTTCGTAGCTTTAAGCCCTCCGTTTCTCCTTTCACGCCAGCAACTACTCTGAACGGTAACCAGAAGCTCTGACTTCGTATGTACAAGGCTAGATGGCGTGATGGTTTAAGTGAAAGGGAGATATCCGATGTTCTGTCTTGGTATTGATGTAAGCAAACACAAACTCGACCTCTGCCTGTTCCCCGGCAACGGCAAAAAGAAAACGAAATCCATCAAAAATCAGGTCGGCGTAGAACGTGACATCTGCGACTGGCTCCAGAAGCAGAAGTGCCCGCCAGAGCAGGTGATGGTGGTGATGGAAGCGACCAGCGTCTATCACGAAAACGTCGCTTACGGGCTGCACGGGAACACGCCCGTGACGGTCTGTATCGGCAATCCGCAACGGGTCAGGGAGTTTGCCCGCGGAATGGGTATCCTGACCAAAAATGACGCGGTCGACGCCTGGGTGCTGGCCCGTTACGGCGAGCTGAAACAGCCCGATGCCTGGGTTCCGCCGCCACCGGAAGTCCGCAAGCTGAAAGACCTGCTGCGTCTGCGTGACGCCATCGTTGAAGATGTGCAGCGCGCGACGAACAGGCTCGAGAAGGCGAACTCAACCCAGACGGCGGGCGAGGTGACCGACTCGCTTGAAAGAACAAAAAAATCGCATGAAAAGGAGCTGAAGCGAATAAACGCGCTGATTGACGACCACATGGATAAGAATGATGGTCTGAAAGATGATCTTAAGCTGCTGGAGTCGATAAAAGGTATCGGCGGCGTAGTGGGAACGACCATGCTGTCGGTGCTGCGTACGTGCCAGTTCCGCAATGCGGGTCAGGTAGCGGCGTGGCTGGGCGTGGTGCCGGTCGAGAAGACGTCAGGCAGTTCGGTGAGAGGGCTGGCCCGGATGTCGAAAACCGGTCCCGCCGACGTGAGAGCGAAGCTGTATATGGCCGCGATAGTAGCGGCAAGGTGGAATCGCCCCGTAAGAGCGCTGTATGAAAGGCTGATGGCGAAGGGCAAGCCAGCCAAAGTGGCGCTGGGAGCGGTGATGCGCAAACTGGTCCATCTCTGCTTCGGTGTGCTTAAAACACGAGAGCCGTGGAACGAAAACTACGTAGCTACCGCTTGACGTTCAAGACGGTAGCTACGGTATTTGCGTTTTATTCCACGCCTTTAACCAGCAGCACGCGGTACTTTGCACCTTTCAGACGATGCGCTTTAGCTTCCTGATACGCCGGGCTGAAATACCAGCCTTTTGCCGCTTCAACATCCGGGAACTCCAGCACCACTACGCCTTCAGCGGGCGGACCTTCCAGCGTTTCCAGCTCGCCGTAAAACGCCAGCGGGGTGATCGGATGGTCGCCGCGCGCCTGGCCCGCTTTTTCGGCGTAGGTTGCCAGTTCGTCCTTGTCTAAGGTTTCGTCCTTAATAAACACCACATATGCCGCCATTATTTCTCGCCTCGCGCCTGACGTTTGTCTTCAGTGTTGTTATCAAAATCTGATGCATCATGACGTTCCAGCAGCTGATCCTGCGGTTCGGCACCAAATGCACGATTCACCTTACGGCCACGGATTACCGCCGGACGTTCAGCAATCTCTTTCGCCCAGCGCACCACGTGTTTGTACGACTGCACATCGAGGAACTCGCTGCCGCCATATTGGTTATTCAGCACCAGGTTGCCGTACCACGGCCAGGTGGCGATATCGGCGATGGTGTATTCATCACCGGCGAGGAAGCGATGGTTGGCCAGCTGACGATCCAGCACGTCGAACTGACGTTTGGCTTCCAGCGTAAAGCGGTTGATGGCGTATTCGATCTTCTCTGGCGCGTAATGATAGAAGTGACCAAAGCCGCCGCCGAGGTAGGGCGCAGAACCTTGCAGCCAGAACAGCCAGTTCAGGGTTTCGGTGCGGCCTGCCAGTGAGGTCGGCAGGAAGTGGCCGAACTTCTCTGCCAGATACAGCAGGATGTTGCCAGATTCAAATACGCGCTGCGGTGGGGTAACCGAGTGATCGCTCAGCGCCGGAATTTTTGAGTTTGGGTTCACATCAACAAAACCGCTGGAGAATTGATCGCCATCGCCGATACGAATCAGCCAGGCATCGTACTCGGCGTCTTTGGCCCCGACGGCAAGCAACTCTTCCAGCAGGATGGTAATTTTCTGGCCGTTTGGCGTGCCGAGCGAATAGAGCTGCAGCGGATGTTTGCCGACCGGCAGCGTTTTCTCATGCGTCGGTCCGGCGGTTGGACGGTTAGTTTTTGCGCCGTTACCTTTGGCTTCCGGGTCCCAGGTCCAGACTTTCGCGGGCTGATACTGATGTTCCGACATAGTGGTTCGCCTTGTTGTGTTTGGTTTTTTGCTGCTACTGAGTGTAGCAGCGCGTGATACAGGCGATTTAACCGCGCTGGCGGTGGGATACAAAGTCTGATTATGTAAAGTTCTCTTGCGTAAAGAGCATAAAGTCGACTTTGCCGGGCTGGTAGATGTCGGGGATGTCGCCCTCTTCCAGATGGCGCAACAGCAGCGTCAAGGCCAGCTGAGCATGGCGCAGGGTGTTTTGATCGATCGTTAAGGTGAGCACGCGATCCTGTAACAGTTGGCGCGTAGTGCTATACAACTCGTGCGTGACGTACACCACTTTACCGTCGAGCCGATGGCGCGACAGGGCTTCGTAAATCTGGGTGTTGCCGATGCCGGTATTGTAGAGCCCCACAATCGGCGGCGAGGCGGCCAGCGTTTTTTCCAGCAGGCGACTGATACGCGCGCGCTCGTCCTGACCGGCGAGAATCTCGCGCAGACGCAGCTGCGGAAAGCGTTCGGCCAGCACCGCCTGGAAACCTTCAATGCGCAGGCGGTGCGCAGCATAATCGGCGCGCCCGCTCATCAGCACCACTTCACCCGGCTGCGACAGCATGCTGCCCAACATTAAACCGGCGGTGCGTCCGGCTTTGTATTGATCGATGCCTACGTGGCAGAGCCGCGCGGCATCCGGGAGATCGGCGACCAGCGTGATGACCGGTACGCCGCGCGCTTTACAGTCGGCCAGCGCAGCGTAAATCAGCGGATTTTCGTGGGCGAAAACGATCAGCGCATCACGCTTTTTACTGCTGGCAGTGATATGTGCCGCCAACTTTTCTGGCGCATTTTCCGGGATTAGCGTGCGGTGCAGACGCAAGCGGCGATAGCCGAGTTCGTCTGCAAGTGTGGCGAAGTCTTGTGCTAATTGCTGAAAGAAGAAGGAGGCGTTGCCGCTAAGCAGTACTTCAATCTGCCACGGATGGCGATGCTCTTCAGGCAGAATGCGTTTTAAACCGGCATCACGCGCTGCCTGCAGAATTTTTTTGCTCATGGCGGGCGACACGCCGCCGCGATCGTTTAATACCCGGTCAACGGTGGCGACACCGACGCCCACTTGTTTTGCCAGCTCGGCCAGCGTCACTGCTTTCATGGTGTAGGTTCCATTAGGGCGGGCCCTCATCCTAACCTTCTCCCGCCAGCGGGAGAAGGGACCGATCGAGCTCGCTTTGAGCTCTCCCCCTGTGTGAGAGAGCAATCACGCCGCACTTTCCAGTTCCCTCTCCCTATGGGAGAGGGTTAGGGTGAGGGCATCAGCGCGCATTTACCCTAACAGCTCGCGCTCAATCAGCTCGCGCGTTTCAACCGCTTGATACTTCATCTTTTCCGGGTAGCCGAACAGCGCCGCCGAGATAATTGACTCGCCGCCGACTTTAAACGTGCGGTTCGCAAAATTCATCTCGCGCAGCGCTTCAAACAGCGCATCGAAATTGACTTCGCCTTCACCGACCGCCACGTGCTGGTGGATAGTGGCATCCACGCCCGGCGGGTTAACGATGTAACGACAGTGCTTGGTGTGGTTCATGGTATCGGCGATCAGCATATGTGACAGATCGTCACCGGCGTAATGCAGCATGTTCTTCACATCGCCGACGCCTTTGTCGTAATAGAAGGTGTGCGGTGCGCTGTAGATATACTTCACGTTTTCGCTGCGGAATGACTTCACAATGTCCGCGGTTTCGTTACTTTGCTCGCAGAAATCCCACGGGTGGGCCTGAATCTCGACGCGAATGCCTTCACGTTCGATGATCGGCAGCAGCTCTTCCATCGAGCGATAGAACATCTCTTCACAAATTTCCGGTTCGTTGGGATTGCCCGACAGCTCGGTGTTGATCACCTGCACGCCCATTTCGACGGCTATCTCGATCATGCGTTTCCAGTTTTTCACCGCCGCCTGACGACGCAGCTCATCCGGGCCTGACCAGCGATACACCGTAATGAAAGAGGAGATCTCCAGCCCGGTAGCGTTCAGCGCGTTTTTGTACTCGCGCATGATTTCACGGCTGGCTTTCGGGTGTTTATAGAACGGGTTGATTTGCGGATGCGGCGACTGCTCGATGTACTTGTAGCCCCATTCAGCCACCTGATGCACCATGCGCGTGATGCCGAGATCGCGGATTACATCCACATCAAATGCGATTTTCATTGTTTTCTCCTGAGCGTTAAGCGGTGCGCTCTTCGTTAAAGACCACGCCGATCTATTGCCTGACGTCATCCATCAGCTCAAATCGCCGCTATTGGGTAAATAAATATCAAACATTTATTCTGGGTGACATGAAAATGAAATAAATGATTTCATTTTTGCGATGGCGATCAAAATAGTGAGAGATTATCTATCACTTAAAGCAATTTGATGATGATTTGAGCGCAGAGCTATTGGCGATTTAAGGCAGGTTAGGGCATTATTTTTGATAATTTATTATCATTTAAGTGTGGAAAATAACCCATGAGCAAAATCACCATGAACGCCATTGCCGCCGCCGCAGGCGTGGGCGTGGCCACCGTCGATCGTGTGATCAATCGTCGTGCGCCGGTGCGTGCTGCCACCGAGCAGAAGGTGCTGGAAGCGGCGAATCGTCTGGGATATCGCATTGGCCATGCGCCGCTGCTGAATAGCACCTTGCCGGCAGCCAGCGTCACGGTGCGCATGGGCTTTATCCTGCTATCAAAATCCTACTCGTTCTATCATTCCCTCACCGATGCGCTACGCCAGCACACACAACCCTTCCATCCGCTGGGCAGCGAACCGCTGTTCACCTGGCACGATATTGATGATGTTGAGGCGGTGGTAGCCTCGCTGTATGCGCTCGCTGAGCAGGTGGATGCCATCGGTTTGGTGGCGCTGGATCACCCGCTCATTCGCCACGCGATTGCAAGCGTGTCGCGCAGGGGCGTGCGGGTGTATGCGCTATTTTCCAACTTCTCACCCTGCGGTCACGCCGGTTATTTCGGTCTGGATAACCAGAAAGCCGGGCGCACTGCCGCCTGGATCGCCACGCATCTGCTGCATCAGCCGGGTTCAGTGGGGGTGCTGGTGGGCGACCATCGCTTTATCTGCCAGGAGAGTAATGAGATCAGCTTCCGTTCGTATCTGCGCGAACAGGACAGCGCACGGCGGGTGCTAGAGCCGTTAAAGACCAATGAGTCGATTGATGGCGGCTACCGTGCGACGCGTCAACTGCTGGATGAACATGCTGATTTGGCGCTGATCTTCGCGCCGTGCGGCGGTATTGAGGGGGTGATTCACGCGCTGCGCCAGCAGCCACAGCGCAAGGTGGCGTTGATTTGCCATGGTCCGGTGAAGGAGGGCGAGCTGGCGCTGATTGACGGCACCATTACGGTGATGATCCGCAATCGCATTGATGAGATGGCGATGCGTTTGGCGCAAACGGTGCTGCAGCATCATGCTGAACCCGGCGAGCATTTTACGCAGGTCACCCTGCCGTTCGATATCGTCACGCGTGAAAACCTGTAAACCGCGCCATTGCTGAATTTGATGTATTTTCTATCATTTTAATGATGCGAAATAGTATGATCGCTATCAAAAAATGAATGTTTCATGGTTGTTGGTGATGAAATATTTATTTGATACTTGCGCCATCCATTACCGCAAGGAACGATCATGACTATTCATATTGCGAACGCGCCCTGTAGCTGGGGCGTTGATGACCCGAAAAACCCTTTCCTGCCGCCATGGCAGAAGGTGCTGAGTGAGGCGTCGCAGGCCGGTTATAAAAGCATTGAGCTCGGCCCGTGGAGCTATCTGCCGGTGGATGCTGCCGAGCTGCGCCAGCAGCTGGAAGCGCACGATCTGTCGCTGGTGGCAGGCACGATTTTTGATGATTTGGTGAGTGAAGCCAACTTCCCGGCGATGGTTGAACTGACGCATAACATTTGCCGCAATCTGTCGCGAGTCCCCACCGCAACCAAAACCCACGCCGATAACAAACCTGCACCCTACCTGGTGATTATCGACTTCGGCAATCCAGAGCGCGCCAAATACGCGGGTCAATCTGACAAGGCGCCGCGCCTGTCAGACGCCGACTGGCAGCGCATGATGCAGCACATCACCACTCTGAGCCAGATTGCCTGGAATGAGTATGGCGTACGCGCGGTGATCCATCCGCATGCCGGGGGTTGCATAGAGTTCGCCGACGAGCTGCAGCAGCTGGTGGAGGACATTCCGCACGAGGTGGCGGGTTTATGCCTCGACACCGGTCATTTGTACTACTCCGGCATGGACCCGATTCCCTACCTCAGCCGCTATTGGCAGCGCATCGATTACCTGCACTTCAAAGACGTCAACGAGGCGGTATGGCGCGACGTGATTGCCCGCGGTGTGGATTTCTTTGCCGCCTGCGCGGAAGGCGTCATGTGCCCGATTGGTAAAGGGGCGATTGATTATCCGGCGGTGCGCGCCTTCCTGGCGGAGCGCAATTATCAGGGCTGGATCACCGTTGAACAGGAGCGCGATCCGCGAGATGCGGAGACCAGCCTGCGTGACGTCACCGCCAGCCTGCACTATTTGCAATCCGTCGGATTCTGAGGAGAACACCATGATTAACGGCATTAAAGCGCTGAATCGCTCCCTGCGCTGGGGCATGGTCGGCGGCGGTGGTACCAGCCAGATTGGCTACATCCACCGTTCGGCGGCGACGCGTGATAACAACTTTACGCTGCTGGCGGGCGCCTTCGATATCAACGCTGAACGCGGCCGCGCGTTTGGCACTTCGCTGGGTATCGATGCCGAGCGCTGCTATGCAGATTACGAAACCATGTTTGCTGCGGAAGCGGCACGTGCGGACGGCATCGAAGCGGTGTCGATTGCTACGCCTAACAACACCCACTTCACCATCTGCCGTGCGGCGCTGAATGCGGGGTTGCACGTGGTGTGCGAGAAGCCGCTGTGCTTCACCGCCGCCGAAGCCGATGAGCTGGAACAGCTGTGCAGCGAGAAGAAGAAAATTATCGGTGTGACCTACGGCTATGCCGGGCATCAGCTGATTCATCAGGCGCGCGAGATGATCGCCGCAGGCTTGCTGGGCGAAATTCGCATCATCAATATGCAGTTCGCCCACGGTTTCCATAATGAAGCAGTTGAGCTGCAGAACGAAAGCACCAAATGGCGCGTGGATCCGCGTTTTGTCGGCCCCAGCTACGTGCTGGGCGATTTAGCGACGCATCCGCTGTTTATTGCCGAAATCATGGTGCCGCATCTGCAGGTAAAACGCCTGCTGTGCAGCCGCCAGAGCTTTGTTAAAACCCGCGCGCCGCTGGAAGATAACGCCTTCGTGATGATGGAGTACGATAACGGCGCGGTCGGTACCATGTGGGCTTCTGCGGTGAACTGCGGTTCGATGCACGGTCAGAAAGTGCGGGTGATTGGTGAGAAAGCCAGTCTTGAGTGGTGGGACGAGCAGCCGAATCAGCTGCGCTATGAAGTGCAGGGCGAGCCGGTGCAGATTCTCGAGCGCGGCATGGGTTATCTGCATCAGAGCGCGCTGGCTGACGACCGTATTGGCGGCGGCCATCCGGAAGGGCTGTTTGAAGCCTGGTCGAATCTCTATCGCCGCTTCGCGCTGGCGATGGATGCCACCGATCGCGGCGATGCCGCCTTCCTGCAGGCGTTCTGGTATCCCGGCGCGCATGCTGGCTTGATGGGCGTACGTTGGGTGGAGCAGTGCGTGAAATCCGCCGACGCGGGCGCGGTATGGGTGGATTGTTGAATCCAGTGCGGTGATGGACCTGGTCGGCATTCATGCCGACCAGCAACTCAATGCGACCGCAAATCACTCAAAAACCGCTGCGCGCGCGGGTGCTGCGGCTGGGTGAAGAACTGTTCCGGCTTGGATTTCTCCAGAATCTGTCCCTGATCCATAAACCAGATGGTATCCGCCACTTCACGCGCAAAGTTCATCTCGTGGGTGACGCACATCATCGTCATCCCTTCCTGCGCCAGACTGCGCATCACCGACAGCACTTCGCCCACCATTTCCGGATCGAGCGCCGAGGTGGGTTCATCAAACAGCATCACCGGCGGTTTCATCGCCAGCGCACGGGCAATCGCCACGCGCTGCTGCTGACCGCCGGAAAGCTGCGCCGGATAGGCATCGGCTTTATGCGATAACCCTACACGCTCCAGCAATTCACCTGCCTGGCGACGTGCCTCCGAACGCTTCACGCCCAGCACTTTCATCGGCGACATCATAATGTTCTCGGCCACCGAGACATGCGGGAACAGGTTAAAGCTCTGAAACACAAAGCCAATGCGCGTGCGCAGTTGGTTAAGGCGGGTGCTGCTGCCGTGAATATCAATGCCATCAAACACGATCTGGCCATCATCGATCGGCTCCAGGCGGTTAACGGTACGGATCAGCGTCGATTTGCCCGAGCCGGAAGGGCCGCATACCACCACCACTTCGCCGCTATTAATCTCGGCGCTCAGGTTGGTCAGCGCCTGGTACGCGCCGTACCATTTGTTGACCTGATTAAACATGATCATCGGTCCCATGGTGCTTCCTTATTGCGAAGAGGTTTTAGTCAGCATTACCGCCGGCGCCACGCTGCTGGCAAGCTGCGGCGGTTGGCGACGTTTCTGCGCTATGTGCGCTTCGAGTTTATTGGCAAGCCAGGTGAGGCTAAAGCAGATGAGGTAGTAGCTCAGCGCCACAATGGCGAACACCTGGAACGGTTTGGTCAGCAGCTGATTGCTCACCTGATTGGCGGCAAACGTCAGCTCCGGCACGTTTATCACATAGCCCAGCGTGCTGTCTTTGATGATTGAGACCAGCTGGCTGACCAAGCTGGGCAGCGTGTTGAACAGCGCCTGCGGCAGAATCACCAGACGCAGGGTTTTCAGATGGCTCATGCCCAGCGCGCGTGACGCTTCATATTGCCCGTGCGGCAGCGACTGAATGCCGCCGCGCACGATCTCGGCGATATAGGCGCTCTCGTAGATCACCAACGTACACAGCATGGTGGCGAATCCGCTGATGTTGTGGCCAATCAGTAGCGGTACGCAGAAGTAGGTCCAGAACACCACCATCATCAGCGGAATACCGCGCAGCAGGTAAACCCAGCCGGTGGCGGGCCAGCTCAGCCAGCGCCATGGCGATAGACGCGCCAGGCCCAGCAGCACACCGATCGGAAACGCCAGCAGCACCGCCAGCACTGAGATCAGCAGCGTACAGAGCACGCCGCCAATCGGCCCATTCGGGTATTGGCCCATTAACAGCAGCATGCCGTTGTCATGCAAAATGGTGAAAATCTCAAACATCGCCATTACCTCGCATAGACGCGCTGGAAGCGGCGGGCTAGCAGCGCGCCCAGGCCCATCAGCAGCAGGGAGAAGAACAGATAGCCCAGGGTCGCCACGATGTAAGATTCGAAAGTGCGGAACGTCTGGTTCTCAATATCGCGCGTGACGTAGGTGAGGTCCGCCACGCCAATCACCATCGCCAGGCTGGTGTTTTTAAACAGCAGCACCGTGTGGTTGATCATCGCTGGCAGCGCATTGCGGATACCCTGCGGCAGAATCACCGCATGCATGGCGCGCACATAGCTCATCCCAAGCGCACGCGCCGCTTCATTTTGCCCGTCAGGAATGGCGCGCAGGCCGCTGCGGATATCTTCCGAGAAGTACGCCGCCTGACACAGGCCCAGCGCGGTAAGGGAGAACAGGAATTCGGCGTTGTAGTTGTTGATCCACATCTGCAGCGCTTCCGGCAGCAGGGTAGGAATAGCGAAATACCACATCATCAACTGGATCAGCGTCGGCACGTTGCGGTGATAGGAGACATAGGCTTTAACCAGCCCGACAGCCAGTCGATTTTCTGTCAGGCGGATCACCACCAGCAGCAATGCCAGCACCATCGCCAGCAGCCAGGCACCCAACGCCAGTTCAAGGGTGATCACCGTTCCGTCAACGATCATCTGGCCGTAATGGCCGGTTATCACACTGCTGAAATCGAGAGCCATACTGTTACCTCATGATCGCATGCTACGCGCTGTGGTCGCCCGGTCGCATGGTGGAAAGGCCGCCCGGCACCTGCAGCGTTGGGGTGATTTCGATGTTGCCGATATTCACCGCCAGCGGTGCGGCGAGCGCGAAGGCGACGCAGTCGGCGATATCTTTCGCCTGCGGCAGCTCGAAGCCATCAATGAAGCGGCGACGCGCCTCTTCATGATCGCCCGAGACGTTGCCGAAAATATCGGTGGCAACGCGGCCCGGACAGATTTCGGTGATGCGCACGCGTGCGCCATAGCAATCCACGCGCAGCTGGCGCGAAAGGGCGTGCACCCCGGCTTTGGTGGCGTGATAAACCGAGTTACCGTTGAAGTTGTAGATGGCGGCAATCGAAGTGATGTTGAAGACGTGGCCACGATCGCGCGCCACCATGCCCGGCACCAGCAGACGGCACAGATGCAGCACCGCGCGCAAATTGACGTCGACCTGGGTTTCAACCACGTTCTCGTCGGCTTCAAGGATTGAACCGGGATGCGACACGCCGGCGTTGTTGACCAGGATGTCGATTTCGAGGTCTTTGCACAGCGCGGTCAGCGCGTTGACGTCGCTGACATCCACCGCGTGTGGAATGCAGCCGGTACGATCGGCGAGTGCCGCCAGCTGCTCTTTACGCCGCGCGACCGCATGCACGGTGATACCTTGCTGGCACAAGCGCTCCACAATCGCTTCGCCCATTCCCGCCGATGCACCGGTCACCAGTGCGGTTTTGTAATCTGAAAATGGCATGTGCCTCTCCTCGTTGTTGCGTCTTTTGACTGTATGCAGTTATGCCACAAGGGCATAAGACATAAAAATTTTGAGGCGATAAGCGCCCCTTATAACGCTTGTCTGCGGCACTTCGCCCGTTCCAACATTGCGCAATAAATTGCGCCGCTACGCTATGAGCGGTGATTGATCGACCTACAAAATGCACGTATTGGTAGCGGCGCGATTTATCGCGCGGTGTTGACCTTATCCGCCAACGGCGCAAATGTCAGAATCTCCTCGTCGTACTCCACTGGCGAAAGATGCTGCGGCGTGAGCGCCTGCACCGTGCCGCTGGCGGAACTGCGCACCGGCACATACAGCGGGCCCACCTGCACCAGCGCCACCACGTCGCCAGCCTGCACGTGTTGGCCAGGCGCAACAAAATCCTGCTGATTATGCGGATGGCGGCGCAGCAGCGTGCCGGGCATCGGTGCGCCGATACGTTGTGTTATGGGGGGAATTTCCGGGGCGGGAACCCTCGCGGATACGGGCGGTGGCGTGGATGGCGTGACGGCAAAAGTTAACCGTATCGACCAGTGCTTGCCATCCAGCGCCAGGCTGCTCAGCCCCGCACTTTGCATCTTGCGCGCCAGGGCACGCAGCGTTGGCAGCGGTATTGCGGTTTTTTCCATAACATTCCCGTCAAAGCGAAGCACGCCCGCCGAAGCGGGCAAAATCGTAATCTAGCGCGTTCGTAAGACGGGCAGTAAGAGGGTTTCGCTTTGCGGTAATAAGCGGGTCTTATCCCACCAGCGTTAGCGGATGGTTCTCGACATTGCGGCGTGACATCAGCGACAGCAGAATCGATTTCACCGCTTCAGCCGGTTGGGACAGCGGCAGGTGATCGGACATGCAGAACGACAGCGACACCTGCACATCCGGATCGACAATCTTCGCCATCCACGCATCGCCGCTTTTCAGCATCGCGCGCGCCGCAGACTCCGGCATGATGGTGGTGCCGAGACCGGCGCTCAGTGCGGCATTCAGCGTGGTTTGTGATTCGATTTCGCATTTCACGCGGTACTGCAGATTGTTATGCACGAAGGCATCGTCGAGCACTTTGCGCATGATGTTATAGACGCGCGGCAGGAACAGATCGTACTGCGCCACCTGCGCCAGCGGGATCTCTTTCACCGGCTGGGCGAGGCTGAACGGGCAGACGAAGTAGAGATCCTCTTTCATTAGCGGCATAAAACGCAGGCCGTGAATGGTGCGATGATCGTAAATCACCGCCATATCCATGCGGCCATTCATGATCAGCTCGCTTAGCGTGGTGCCAAAGTTCTCATTGAAGTAGAGCACGATGCCAGGGTGCTGCTGCTGCACTTCCATCATCAGCGGTAACGCGAGGTTTTGCGCGGCGGTGCCCGGCGCTAAGCCGACCGAAACGCTGCCGCTCAGCGAGGCGCCCACCAGCTCAATGGCGCTTTGTGCCTGCTCGCACTGGCGCAAAATCGCCTGCGCGTGGGAATAAAGCGTTTTACCGGCTTCGGTCGGCGTCACGCCGCGCTTGGTACGAATGAGCAGTTGCTGATTCACTTCCCCTTCCAGCGTGGCCAGCTGTTGGCTCAGCGCAGGCTGGGCAATATGCAAAATATCGGCCGCCTGGGTCAGGCTGCCTACATCAACAATTTTAACAAAGTACTTAAGGCGACGAAGATTCATGGACACTTCCTCCAACAGAACGCATGTCTGTTACTAAGCAAAGTTGATGCCAAAATAAGCTTTCGCTATTGAACTCAGACAGGAGGGTAGAGCCACAGTGCCTCCTAAGGCTGGTGCT
Organism: Pantoea nemavictus; assembly: GCF_037479095.1. Classification (NCBI taxonomy): domain Bacteria; kingdom Pseudomonadati; phylum Pseudomonadota; class Gammaproteobacteria; order Enterobacterales; family Erwiniaceae; genus Pantoea; species Pantoea nemavictus. The sequence goes on from NZ_JBBGZW010000001.1 coordinate 2,569,360, forward strand.
GAGTTGGTGAGTTGCCGTGACGGCACGTGCTAGATCGCCACCTTTGCACTGGTATGGTGCGTGTCACTCATTAGATTTGGCGATGATGGGAGTGAGTAGAGTGCCGGTGCGCGGTGTCATCCGGCACTAAAAGTAACACTCTATTAACATCGCGTCAGGCGGTGGCGCGTGACCTGCCGCGCATTTCCACATCAGGCTCGCCACCTTTATGACGAAAGTGTGCGGTCGGTTCAGTCATCGCTTTGTGTTATATCACCACAACAAAGCACTATTAACCGCCGCTTCGGGCAAAAACCTATTCTCTGGTAAACGTGGTGTTTGCAGCTTGCTGCGAGCCGTTCATGCTGACACAGAGCCAGGATTAACCCATGCCCGAGATAGCCGATCGATTAAACAATGTTACCGTTTCAGCCTCCGTTGCCATGACCCAAAAGGCGCGCGATCTCGCGGCGCAGGGGATTGATGTGGTGGCGCTCTCCACTGGCGAGCCCGATTTCCCCACGCCGCCGCATGCGATTGAAGCCGCCTACGCTGCCGCGCGCGGCGGTGATACGCGTTATCCGCCCACCGACGGCACGCCTGCGCTGCGCAAGGCGATCCAGCTGAAATTCAAACGCGACAATCAGCTGGATTATGACGTCAGCCAGATCCTCACCGCGGGTGGCGCCAAGCAGATCATCTTTAACGCCATCATGGCGACCATCAATCCGGGCGACGAAGTGGTGATCCCCACGCCGTCGTGGATCAGCTATGCCGATATCGTCAAATTCGCCGGTGGGATTCCGGTGGCGCTGCCGTGTGCGCAGGAGAACGGCTTTAAACCGCTGCCTGCCGATCTCGATGCCGCCATCACTGACAAGACCAAATGGCTGCTGCTCAACTATCCGAGCAACCCAACCGGTTCGGTGGCGACCAAAGCGGAATTGCTGGCACTGGGCGAGGTGCTGTTGCGCCATCCGCAGGTGTGGATCATGACCGACGATATCTATGAGCACCTGATTTATGACGAGGTACGCTTCTACACGCTGGCGCAGGTTGAGCCGCGCCTGTTTGATCGCGTACTGACGGTGAACGGCGTGTCGAAAGCCTATTCGATGACCGGCTGGCGCCTGGGCTTCTGCGGCGGCCCGGCGCCGTTGATTAACGCGATGAGCAACGTTAATACCCAGAACAGCGGCGGCGTCTGTACCTTAACGCAGGCGGCCGCGGTGGCGGTGCTGGAAGGTCCACAGGATCTGTTGCAGGAGCGGGCGCGCATCTACCGCGAACGCCGCGATTACGTGCTGGAGCGCCTGACCTCGATTGATGGCCTGCGCTGCCACAAACCCCAGGGCGCGTTTTATCTGTTTGTGAATATCGCCGGCTATATTGGCAAAACCAGCGCCGGTGGTCGGTTGATCGCCAATGATGCTGATTTTGTGCTGGCGTTGATTGAGGAGCAGCACGTGGTGACAGTACAGGGCGCGGCGTACGGGATGAGTCCGTTTATTCGGTTGTCGTATGCGACGAGCATGGAGCGGTTAGAGACTGGATGCGATCGCATTGCGGCGTTTTGCGACAGCTGCGTTTAATGTCCTGATCGCCATGCATAACGACAACTACCTATCACCTCGTAGGGTCGCCATTCATGGCGACCAGGTGCGCATAAATGCGCACCCTACGAAATACCAGGTACAAATTTCGGGTTATTGCGCTAACACTTCCGCGGCCGGGGCGACCTGATGGCCGCTGGCTTCGATTTCGCTGCGTACAATATTGGCGAGCGCCAGTGAACCGGGCGTGTCGCTGTGAACCAGAATCGAACGCGCGCGCACCCTGATCTCCTCGCCTTCAATCGTCGTGACCGTGCCGTGCTGCAAAAACTGACGCACGCGGGCGCGCAGTGCGTTCTCTTCTTTGATCACCGAACCGGCGATGCCGCGCGGCACCAGGCGACCTTGCGCGTCATAGGCGCGGTCGGCCAGGAACAGCGTGAGCGTTTTCAGGCCTGCAGCCTGCGCGGCGGCTTCGATGAGCGTATCGGGCTGGGCGAAGATGATCAGATTGTTATTGATGCGCGCCACTAATTCCATCACCTGTTTTGCCAGCGCGGCATCGCGATTGACGATGTTGCCCATCGCGGCGTGGAAGCTGAAGTGCGACACCTGCGTACCTTCTGCAACGGCAATCGCCATCAGCGCACCGAGTTGATACGCCACCTGCTGGCAAATCTCTTCGGCGCTAAACGGCAGCTCGCGACGGCCAAAACCCTGGCGATCGGGCAAGCCGGGATGCGCACCAATGCCCACGCCATGCTCTTTCGCCAGCCGCACCATGTTGGTCATGATCGCCGGATCGCCCGCGTGGAAACCGCAGGCGATATTGGCCGACGACACCACTTTCATTAGGGCGGCGTCATCGCACAGCTGATAAACGCCGAAGCCTTCGCCCATATCGGAATTCACATCAATCTTCATGGCTGGGTTCCTGTTACGGATTAAACGGTAAGGGCTTTACGCAGTGGCTGGCAGCTGAGGCGCAGCCGATTCAGCCAGCGCGCAACTTCCTGTTCGATGGCGATGGCTTCGCGCGCATCGCTCTGGATCAGCTGGATCGACTGACCCGGCAGCACCTGCCCAAGTCGCCACAGATCCTGCTCGATCACCCCGGCGATCTTCGGATATCCGCCGGCGGTATTGGCATCGCTGAGCTGGATAATCGGTTCGCCACCCGGCGGCACCTGCACAATGCCGGGGATCAAACCGTAGGATCGCATCTCAACGCTTTCGGATGGGAAAATGGGATCGCCCGCCAGTCGATAGCCGGTGCGATTGCTTTGATTGGAGACTTGCCACGACTGCTGCCAGAAACGTGCGGCATCGGCGGCAAACAGCGGATATTCGCCCGACGGTATGGCGCGCAGCTGTATTTCACCGGCGTTGTTACGCGGAAACCAGCTCTGCAAGGCGCTGTCCGGCGGTTCAATACCGATGCCGCTTACCGGCAGCGGCGGCACGCGGCTTTCGCCCAGCGCCAGCCGATCGCCACGCTGAAGCGGGCGTCCATCAACACCACCGAAACCGCCGCGCAGCGCGGTACTGCGCGAACCGAGCACCAGCGGCACATCAATCCCGCCGGCGACACACACGTAGCCACGCGCGCCGCTGCGCGGGTAACGCAGCTCCAGCAGTTGCCCGGCGCGCACGCCGCAGCCCCACCATGGCGGCAGCGGCGTGCCATCCAGCGTGGGTCGACAATCGGCACCGGTCACCGCGATGCTGCTGTCCTGCAGAAAACGCATGCGAAACGGGAACAGCTGCACTTCAAGTGCCGCCGCGTTTTCATCATTGCCCAGCAGCAAATTACCAGCACGCAGCGCCAGCGCATCCATCGCGCCGCTCACCGATACGCCCATGTGGCGGAAGTTGAAACGTCCTAAATCCTGTACCGTATTCAGCGCACCGCTCTGTTCGATCTCAATCACAGCTCAATCCTCTGCGGAAGAAAACGGATGCGATCGCCCGGCGCCATCAGCGCAGGGGATTCCGCCAGCGGGTCAAACACCGCCAGTTCGGCAAAGCCAATAGCATTCCAGCCGTTTGGACCGGTCAGCGCCGAGACGCCCGCCTGCGCGCCGCCGATGGTGACGGTGCCTTTCAGCATGCTGAGCGACGGCACTTTCTTACGCGGCGTCGCTAGCTGCGGATCTAAACCATGCAGATAGCCGAAGCCCGGCGCGCTGCCTAAGGCAAACACCGTGTATTCGCTTTGATGATGCAGACGTACCACCTCACGCGGGCTCAGACCGGTATGACGACACACGGCTTCGAGATCGGTGGCGTGTTCGCCGCCATAATGCACGGGAATTTCAATCAGTTTGCCCTGCGGGCTGATCGCCTGCGCCTGATCCCAGGCGGCGTGCAACTGCATGCGCACGGCGGTTTCATCGGCTGGAATATGGCGGAACAGCACCAGCAGGTTGGTGACACCGGGAATCAGCGCTTCAATCGCTTCGTCGGCATGCAGCAGGCACGCCAGCGACCAGATGCGGCGCTGTGCCGGGAGATCGAAACCGCCCGGCGCTTCCACCAGCCACGCACGTGCACCAATGGTGGAGAGTTTGATATCAGAGGAGCAAGCCAGCGCGGGGGCGCTGGCGGGCTGGAGAGCAGAGTGCGACGTCACGGGCATGGTTATTCCAGCGGTTCAAATTTCAGACTGGAGAGCGGCTGCACGCGCTCTTCGCGCACCATTTTGTATTCGGTATTTGGTCCAATCCAGGTGTCCCAGATTTTGTCGATAGTGCCATCATCATCCATCGCCTTCAGGCTGCTGTTGACGCTGGCCAGCAGTGCCGGCTCGTCACGCTTCATGCCGACACCAATCGGCTCCAGCGCCATGGGCTCTTTAATCATCGCCAGATTGATGCCGTCTTTTTTCGCCTGCGAGATGGTTTTGATGCCGGTCATGGTGTTGGTGACGAAGCCCACTGACTTGTTCTGCTGCAGCGCGAGGAACGCGGAGGCTGAATCCTGGAAAGTCACCGCTTTGCCGCCTTTGATGTGGATCGACTGCTCAGAGGTGGTGCCTTTAGTGGCGCTGATGCGTTTCCCCTGGAAGTAGCTCAGCGGCTTATCGGCCAGCGGTGCTTTCACCAGCAGCATCTCTTTGGCGACGTAATAGGGATCGCTGAACTGAATCTGGTTGCCGCGGGTTTTGGTGTAGGCAAGGTTGGCGATAAGCACGTCGGCGCGCCCGGTGGCGATTACCGCAATGCGCGCTTCAACCGAAGTCGGCACCAGCGTCAGCTTGACGTTCATCTGCTTCGCCAGCGCGTTACACAGATCGATATCCATCCCCGCCAGCTGGCGTGTTTTTGGGTCCGGAGAGGAGAAGGGCGGGACGTCCGAATAGACCGCACACTTCAGCTCGCCGCTGGATTTGATGTTCGCCATCATGTCTGCATGCGCAGCCGAAATAGCCAGTAGCGGCAGCAGTGCCAGCCCGATGGTGGTAGGTCTTTTCATGGTCATGTGAACGTCCTCAATGATGAATACCACGGCGTCACCGGGTCGGAGCGCCAGCGTTCTCGCTTTTCTGGACTATATCGGCTTTGTTTTCAGACTAAAAAGAGGGAAACCCTGTTGTGCAATAGCGAAAAAATATGACCAGCGGGGCATAAGTTCTTTCTATTCGGGCAGAGCGAAAAAGTGTTATCCAGCGCACACTTTTCTCGCCAGGCTGCACGCATGTCCTCTCGGCAGTCCCGCCGATTGCAAGTGGTAGAGAGAATAGAAACCGCATGAATGCCCGATTAGGCGTGTTACTGAAGATTTTGGCCGCGCTATGCGCCACGTTGATGCTGGCGTGCGTGAAGGGGCTGAACGGTGCGATTCCCACCGGCGAAGTGATTTTTTTCCGCAGTTTTATCGCCCTGTTTCCGCTGTTGATATGGCTAAAAGTGCAGGGCAACGTGCTGGAAAACCTTAAAACGCGCAACCTGTTTGGCCACTTCATTCGTGGTTTTTCCGGCACCGGCGGCATGTATTTTAACTATCTGGCGCTGGTGTACATCTCGCTGGCCGATGCGACGGCGCTGAGCTACGCGGCACCGCTGTTTACCGTCATTTTGGCGGCGATGCTGCTTAAAGAGCGGGTGCGCATGTCGCGCTGGGTAGCGGTGGTGGTGGGGTTATCCGGCATTTTGATTATGCTTTCCTCCAGTCTGAACGCCAGCGGCGCGCTATTTTCCAGCCAGGCCAGCAACGCGACGACCAGCCTCGGCGTGGCGTTTGCGTTGATTGCGGCGCTCTGTTCGGCGACCTCGAACGTGCAAATCCGCTTTCTTAACGGCATCGAGAAGCCGGGCGCGATTGTGTTCTATTTCTCGCTGATGACCACCCTTATCGGCCTGGCAACTGCGCTGTTTGGCTGGACCCAACCCAACGCGTTGCAGCTGTTACTGCTGGTGGGCTGCGGCTTGTTTGGCGGGCTGGCGCAGATTTTAGTGACGCTAAGCCTGCGTTACGCCGATGCCTCGCTGCTGGCGCCGTTCGATTACACCACGCTGGTGTGGTCGATGCTGATTGGGTATCTGTTTCTGCATAGTTTGCCGGGCAGCACCACTTTACTGGGGGCATCAGTTGTGGCGCTGGCCGGCATTTTCACGGTGTGGCGTGAGAATCGACAGCGTAAACTGGCGATGGTGAGCAGTACGCCTTAGCAAGGTGCGCAGGAATGCGCACCCTACAACGGTGAAACATGGACATTGCGTTAACGAAACACATCATCAATGATTTCAACCTGCTTGCTGCGCAGCGTCTCATCCAGCCAGCTGCGCTCCAGCGAGCCGGTTTTTGCCAGCTCGAAGTTGCGTTCATCAACAATCAAATAGGCCTGTGCCGCTTCGAGAATACGCGCCGCATCCTGGCGTGGAATGACAATCACGCCATCCGCATCGCCCAACACGATATCGCCCGGTGAGACGTGGATTTTGCCGCAGGCAATCGGCACATTGATTTCACCCGGACCATCCTTAAATGGGCCGCCCGGCGTGTGACCGGCGGCGTACAGGGGGAAGTCCATGCGCGACAAACCGTCGATATCACGTACCGGCCCATCCAGCACAATGCCTTCCATGCCGCGCTGTTTGGCGTAAGTCGCCATCACTTCGCCCATCAATGACTGACTGCGATCGCCTTCGTTCGACAGGATGATCACATCGTTACGGCCCGCCATGTCTAACGCTTTATGTAGCATCAGGTTGTCGCCAGAGCGGGCTTTGACCGTAACGGCCAGGCCGCACATTATCGGCTGGCGCGGCGCGGTTTTCAGGCTGATCTCCGACGACAACGCGGGCAAGCGGCTCATGCAATCGGCTACCACCGCAGCCGGCAAACAGCGAAAGGCTTCCAGCAGCGGTTCGGCATCGGCCGGACGACGTAAATAGATTCGGTTTCCTGCGCTCATCGTTATTTTCCTGTAAGGGATGTTTTGATAATCGGATAGTGATATTTAATCGTTAATTAAATGGGTAAAAATAATTGTTTTATTTTATGACTGTTTAATGCGTCAGCTTATTAAGCATGCACTCAAGTAAACTCTTTAATAATCAGCTGTGTTTAAAGCTTACGCGATTGCATCGGTGTTACGTATCGGATGTTACGGCTAACGGAAACAGGATCACGAAATAATATTGTGCCGTTATTTAACTCGCTGATAATTAATTTTATTGGATTTTATTATGGGGGGATAAATTTAAAGTATTAGCTGGCGGGAGCTCTATTGGCATGTATCAGTGCAGGATCATTTTGAGAGATGAAAGCACATGGGTTGGGATTCACAAAAGCGGAACAGCAAAAACCTAGCCATAAGCTGAATTTCTAAATGTGGGTGCCCGGACGCGGAATTGAACCACGGATACGGTGATTTTCAATTCTCATGTATAGATTTAAGGATTGATTTTGTCATGGAAAGTTATGTAGTTAACGGGCGTTGACGGAGTTATGCAGATGTACACCCGAACTAATTTCGGATGTGCTTGATGAAAAAAGTTCCCGTAATTTCCACCAAAGGTGGAGAACGCAAATCAACGCAAGCCATTAAGCTGGCGGGTACCAGTCTCAGAACGTATCTGAACGCTGGCGACCAATGCTACCACTCACTGAATGATCTGAGTAATGTCATTCTAAACAAACTGTATATTCTGTTAATGCCCTATAGATATTTATTATTTTTACTATCGCCTTTATCGTAAATTTGCATAAACGCGATTTAATTTTTAAGGCGCTCATACATGTTTAAAAAAAGTGGATTATTAACGGTTGGCTGCATGATGGCTTTCAGCGCAGACGCCAGTACAGCATTAACTTTACCCGCTAAGGATTTCAACCTAATCGGTGTCACTTTGGAAGAAGGCAATTTTAAAGGAAGTGAAGCCTTACGCATGTCGATGCCTTCTCGTCAGTGGCAGGACCCTGATAAAGAGACGCTAACCGATCGCAATTTTATGGCGTGGCTACCGATTAACTTCCATAGCGGCATCATTGAAGTCGATCTTGCCAGTACGCTGGCGGCAGGAGCGCCGGGTTACGCAAGGGGTTTTGCGGGCGTATCATTTCGCATTCAGCCAGATGGCAGCTTCGAAAACATCTACCTACGTCCAACTAATAGTCAGTCGCAGGATCAAGTACGTCGTAATCACAGCGTTCAATATTTTGCTTATCCAAATTTTCGATTCGACAGGCTGCGTAAAGAAGCGCCTGAGCGTTATGAGACCTACGCGGACATTAAACTCAATGAATGGACTCATGTGAAAATCGTAGTTTCAAGTCAGCATGCCACGCTGTATTTGAATAATAATCCAACACCGGCCTTCATGGTCAACGATCTTAAATTGGGTAGCAAAGCTCAGGGCGGTGTCGGTATTTGGATTGAGTCAGGTACCAATGCCTGGTTCAAAAATTTAAAAATCACGGCAGAGAGCAAATAATAAAAAAGCGGCTCGTCATGGGCCGCCGAACATGAAATTTAATTATCGCTGACGCTGTAATCGTTGGTTAATGAACACCACATCATCACGGTCTACAACCGGCTGCATTTTTCTTTCTACAGCAATATGCATCTCTTGCGGCGAGGCGGGATCATATTTTTGCCATGGCTGGTTTTCAGACGGGACATTCGGATTGCCATGCTTAATAAAATTAATCCACGCCACCTGCATTTCATTGGCAACATTCTTCGCCTCTTCATTCCAGGTATCAGCATCGATAAGATTATTGAAAATAAACTTTAGCTCCGAGCCATGAATAACGCCCAATCCAGTCGTAGCGAGATCCGGATCGACATAATCGAAGTGATAGACATAGACTTCGCGATGACGTGCCAGCGCATCGGCATACAGATAAACACCACTGCGCAGTAATCCCAGCGTAATAAGCTGGTTCATGCGCGCTGCAGCGCTGTATTCCATGTTGACCGGAAAACGTTGCAAAACCTCAGCGGCATTGTCACCAAAGGCACTCTCGATGAGTGATACATAGTGCTGTTCAGTTGCCTCTGCGGGTACGAAAAGACTCCCTTCATCGGTATTAAACCCTGCAAGCAACCTGACCGGATTTATCTCACCTTTTGCGACAGTTTCCATGGGGTCTGCATGATAAACGTGTCCGTCAGGCACGGGCCAGAAGCCGGCGACTTGCGGTGGCTGCAGAGTAGACTCAGCTGAAACGGCCAACAATTTATAGACAGGCAGTTCCCTTAAAGCGGCCAGACCTTTTGCATCATCCTTCAATCCCAACTTATCAAAAAAATGCGCTGCCTTATCGTGGGCCTGTGCAAGAGAGAGAACATTTTCTGGTGCAACCGCCGTGGCGTTAGGCAGGCTTCCGCTTTGCATAATCGCCTGATCAAATAAGCCCCTGGCAAGCGGAGAAACAATCAGCGTACTGACCGCGTAAGAGCCAGCGGATTCTCCACCCACCGTGACGCGCGAGGGATCACCACCAAATGCCCGGATATTTTCCTGTACCCATTTGAGAGCAGCAACCATATCGAGCAGTCCCCAGTTGCCCGTGGTGCCATGTTCTTCATACGCAGCAGCCGAGGGCAGAAAGCCCAGCGTGCCCAGACGGTAGTTCAGAGTGACAACCACGATACCCTGCTGAGCCAGATGTTTTCCTTCGTAAAGCGGTTGAGAGCCGCTTCCCAGAACGTAGCCGCCACCGTGAATGAAAACGTAAACCGGAAGCGCCGCTGTGCTGCTGGCCTCCGGGCTCCAGATATTCAGATACAGACAGTCTTCGGAGAAATTACCCTTACCATCCTGATAGCTCATCGGCCCAAACTGCGTCGCATCCTTGACGCCTTTCCAGGGTTGAACCGGAACGGGAGGTGCAAAACGGCGCTTTCCTACAGGCGGCTGCGCATAAGGAATGCCACGATAAATATTTACGCCGTCGTACGAGCTGCCGCGCAGCTTACCCCGTGGTAAGTCAACTTCATGTGGAATTTCGTCTGGCCATTGCGGGGCACTGACTGGCGCCAGAAAATCTGACAACCAGCGGTTTAGGCCCGTTAGCTTATTACCTTCCATCGTATTAACCTCAGTATGAAGAAAGCTCAATGCTGGATTGGAGCGTGAATGCTTCACACCTTAGATTTGGAACAAAATGAAATAAATGACAAATTCATACATGCTTTATATATGATTTGTTTTTAATGAAGGGTAACGATAAACCCGAGGGGTTATGGAAAGAATTGAATGTGACCGCATGTTCATCGCGGTAATGGAAACCGGTAGTTTTACGGCGGCAGCGCAACGGCTTGATGTCAGCCATGGACAGGCATCAAAACTGATCTCACGTCTTGAGCGTGAACTGGGCGTGACGTTGCTGCGACGCAGCACCCGTTCGTTGACGCCTACCGAAGTGGGGCGCGCTTATTACGAACAGATTCGTCAGCTCATCGCCAACTATGATGCCCTCAATGACTCGGTCCGAAACTCCTCGAACACCCCTTCAGGCATATTGCGTATATCAGCGCCGGTGACCTTCGGCACACTGCAAATGCCGGATTTGTTGATCGAGTTCGCGCATCGCTATCCTGATATCGAACTCGACGTGCGTTTTGCTGACCGCCTGGTAAACGTTATCGATGAAGGATTTGATCTGGCCTTACGTATTGGCAAGTTGGATGACAGCAGCTTAATTGCCAGAAGACTCTGTGATATCAGGATTGTCCTTGTCGCTTCGCCTGACTACCTCTCAGCACGGGGAACGCCCAGCCATTGGGAGCAACTCACTGAACATGACTGCGTAGTGGACACGAATTTTCGAGAACCTTACCTGTGGCCATTTATTGATGAAAATCAGCAGCTCATCACGCAGGCAGTGAATGGCAGAATGAAATTTTCCAATGCAGAAGTGTGTTTAAATGCCGCCATTGCAGGGTTAGGCATATCCCGCCTGCCTGGGTTTGTGGTCAGCGAGGCGTTGAAAACGGGTAAGCTTCAGACCGTACTTCCCTCGTCGGAAGCACCGCCAATGGGGCTGTATGCCGTCTATCCGCCGGCAAAATATATTGCGCATAAATCCCGTGCACTCATCGATTTCCTGGTTGAAGCCTTTGCCGGCACACCGCGGTGGGAATAATTTCTGTTTTGGAAATAAAGTCACCTTTTTTAACCGGATAATCTCCATAAAGGAATAAGTGTAGAGTTCTCTCATCAACTTAATGAGAGGAAAACACCATGTTCGATACCCGTACAACACCTTATGCAGCTCTGGTCATGCGCCTGTCTTTAGGCATACTTTTTCTTGCGCACTTCGGGCTGAAGTTTTTTGTCTTCACACCGGCAGGTACCGCTAAATTCTTTGCATCGCTGGGTTTGCCGGGTGGTCTGGCTTACCTCACCATGGCAGTAGAGTTAATTGGCGCGATTGCACTGATTCTGGGTATCTACACCCGTATTGTTGCTGTGGTGCTGATCCCGGTTTTACTGGGCGCCATTGTCACTGTGCATGGACCTGCAGGCTTCTTCTTTACTAACCCGAATGGTGGCTGGGAATTCCCTGCATTCTGGATTGTGGGTCTGATTGTTCTGGCATTGACCGGCGACGGCAAGTTTGCCCTCAAACCTACCACAGTAAAAAAATAAGATTGCTAAAGATGGCGAACAGATTGTTCGCCATCTTCATATTTTCCGCATCGAACTCGTTTCCCTTCCATCTGATTGATCCCTCACGTGCGCTGTTTTGCGTTTAGAGTTTACGCTAAAGTAACCCTCTGATTTTCATCCAGGCGCTCACGATGCCAACAGTGATTTCTACCGAATCTTTCAGCAGTATCGTCCACTTTGTGACGGCGGCTAACGCCAGTAGCTTTACTGAAGCTGCTGAACAGTTGGGCGTGTCGAAATCGGCCATTGGTAAAAGTATTCAGCGACTTGAGCATAATCTCGGCATTCCACTGTTTCATCGCACTACACGTAAAATCAGCCTGACCACGGAAGGCGAAGCGTATCTGGCAAGCTGCCAGAGTGCGCTGGAAACCCTGCAAATGGCCGAGATGGCGCTGCGTTCAAAGCTAACGGAACCCACTGGCACAGTGAGGATTGATTTGCCAGCCGCCTTTGGCCGCTCGGTGATGATGCCGGTACTGATGGACATGACTAAGCGCTATCCGCATCTGAAGCTAACCATCACGTTTAACGATCGCATCATTGATCCGCTGGATATTGGTTTTGACCTCGCCATCCGCTTTGGTCCAGTTAAAGACACCACCGACCTCATCGCGCGTAAGCTGAACGACCAGCATTTGATTATCTGCGCGTCACCCGCCTATATTTCGACGTACGGAAAACCTGAGACACTGACCGAATTGGCCGATCACCGCTGTATTCTGGCCTGGCGCGGTGGCGCGCCGCTTAGCTGGCTCATCCGTGACGAGAGCGGCAGGGACATCAGACTTAAACCCACACCTTTTCATCAAATCAGTGATGGCGATGCCATGATCGATGCCTGTATTGCCGGGGCCGGCTTGATTCAGTTTCCTGAAGCGCTTTTGCGACCCCATATCCAGGCTGGAAAACTGGTGCCACTGCTTGCCGCCTGCAATCCAGCGCCCACCGAGCTAAATGTTATATGGCCCCGCGCCCGTCATTTACTCCCCGGTGTACGTTTTATCATTGATGAGTTGATCGAATTAGCGGCACAAAAAGCATTCGAGTGATTGTAGATATCAGTTCTACACTCTGTCCCCTTTGAGCCTGTTTATCCACTTCAGCTATCAGCGTAGGATTTCTTCATCGTCAGGTTGTCTGACAGTTCGTCCACTCATGAAGGGGTTCTACCATGCCAGTAGTTAATATCCAGATGTTCGATGGTCGTGATGATGCTAAACCTGCTATCGCTAAAGCAGTGACTGAAGCTATTGCCACCCACGCTAAAGTTGACCCGCAGTATGTCTATGTCATTTTCAACGATGTAACCACCAGCAACTGGGCTATCTCAGGTGAGATTTTTGCTGAGACGCTGAAAAAGTCGAGCTGACCCGCAGCGCACCTCCGTCAGATTCGCCGTTATGCCCCAGCGCATAACGGCATATTCCTCTTGCGGAGAGTCTCTCCCTCTCTTCTTTGCACGTTCGCCTGCTCCCACAGTTCTGGAGATTACGATGAAAAATGAAATTACCTGCGTGTTTAACCTGGCCGTCAATGACGGACAATTTCCTGCGTTTAAAGCATTGGTATCACGCGTAGTCGAAGCCACCAGTAAAGAACCCGGCACGCTGAGTTACGTCTACAGCGTCAGCGACGATCAGAAAACAGCGCACATCGTTGAGCGTTATCGTCAGCAAGACCTGGTGAGCCATGTTGATCACACATTCGCACCTTTCGCTGAAACCTTTCTCTCCTTAGTCACTATCACTGGCCTGACGGTTTACGGCGAACCCGATGATGAAATTCGTAAGCGTTTAGATCCCTTTGGTGCCGTGTATATGACGCCTTTTGATGGATTTACCCGTTAATTTTGTAGATTAAAAACGATGAAAGACTCCGCTATGAAACTTTATGTGTACGACCACTGCCCATTCTGCGTGCGCTCACGCATGATTTTTGGCTTGAAAGATGTTGCGTGCGAGATCATTACGCTGCCGAATGATGACGAAGCAACACCAACTCGTCTTATCGGCAAAAAAATGCTGCCGGTTCTGGTCACTGAAAGCAATGAAGCGATTGGTGAAAGCCTGGACATCGTCAAATACATTGATGAAAACTACGGTTCGGCGGTGGTGACGGTGCCTGATAATTCAGCTATCGAAACCTGGATGGAAGAGGCGACAAAACTGATTTATCCGCTGGCGATTCCGCGCTGGGCAAGCGCTGATTTTGACGAGTTTCGTCAGGATGCTGCGAGACACTATTTTGTCAGTAAGAAAGAAGCCGTTTTCGGTCCCTTCGCTCGTTTGATGGAACAAACCGACAGCCTGGTGGCGGAGATAAATGCCAAACTCGAGGTTCTTGAGCTGTTGCTCTCGCAGCAAGAGCGGGATAGCGGGCATTTCTCGTTGACGGATATCCGTCTTTTCCCACTGCTGCGCTCGTTATCCATTGTTAAAGGGATAACGTGGCCAGCCGGGGTAGATGAATGGCGCAGAGAGATGGCCGTAAAATCCCATGTTAATCTCAATGACGACGTCGCTATCTGAGCTGATGTTGACGGGCGGCAGAGAGTTAAAGCCGCCCGGAACCAAACTGGTCTGAGGCAAAATCAAGGAAGCTGCGTACCTTCGGCGTCAGGCGGCGATCGGGGGCGTGGAGAATATGCAAAGGACGTGTGGGAATGTTAAACGCGCCTAATACCTGCACCAGGCTGCCTTCGTCAATCAGAGGTTTAACCAGTTCAGCCGGCTGTAGCGCTACGCCCTGTCCAGCGCGGGCAGCATTAATGAGCGCTTCTCCGCTGTCCAGCATCAACCTTCCTTCGACGGCAACACGTAGCATCCCTTCAGCGCTTTCAAACTCCCAATGTGTTCTCAATGAGGTATGGCTGAAAATCAGGCACTCATGTTGGCTCAGATCGCTAGGATGAACCAATGGCGGTGCATCATCCAGGTAAGCTTGTGAAGCACAGGCAATCAGCTGGTAAGGGTGTAACGCGCGGGCGACCAAACCACTGTCCGGCAGATGCCCAACCCGAAAAACGATGTCAAAACCTTCATCAATCAGGTCTACCATTCTATTTGCCAGCATCATTTCAACCGTAACGTCTGGGTTCTGCTTGAGGTATATCGGAAGTAAGGGGGCAAGCGCATGAACGCCGAAGGTGACCGGAGCGTTGATGCGGATGCGGCCTCGCGGTGTCGCTCGCGTCTCTGCTGCAAAGGATTCTGCCGCTTCAAGTTCAGCGAGAATAATTTTTGCCCGCTCATAGAAGTCGCGACCCGCTTCAGTCACGCTGTGCTGTCGGGTGGTGCGGTTTATCAGGCGAACACCCAGATGTTGTTCAAGGAAGGAAACGTTTTTTCCAACCAGCTGTGGCGACATATCCAGCGCTTCAGCGGCAGCGGTAAATGAGCCCAGTTCTACGGAGCGCGTAAAAACCGTCATACTGGTAAGACGATCCATTAGAAACACCTTGTTGTAGATGAGCCAATAAGTGGCATTTATGATGTCATCTATTTTTAACGCGTTCAACGTCAGCCAGACGCTTAACGTTCTTCCCTGGCAGCTAGAGAGTGTGAAATGATAAACGCTGAATTTTCCCTATTACGTGAAAGTACGCATTTTTTCTGGCCAGAATCGGCCAAAAGAATTGATGTCGCTAAAGGAGTGGATTACATCCTGTCAGGAATTACGGCTCAGACATCGCTTACCGCCTGGCACCTTGAGATGATGATTTATCGCACCGAGGAGATTATTGAATCCGATTCGACAATCACCCCGATCCATGGTGAGGCAATCAGTCAAGATCCGTTGTTAAAGGCCGTATGTGCGAGCTATTTAGACGGTGCATCTTTAGCCACACCCGAGCATATTGAGGACGCTTTCAATAGACTGGCGGATGATATTTCCTACCATCCACTCTCTTTATCGGAAGAGGCGCTGCAGGAGCTCGCAGGATTTGTGTTTGTTCGCGAGATAACCCATCACCTTGGCATCACGGCGATTCACTCTGCATGATTTCAGGCACAAAAAAGCCGGTTACTGCAAGGCGAGTAACCGGCAAAGCGTCATTGCCTATCATTGTTTTAGTGAATAAAGTTACTGACAGACACTCACTACGAGACGATTATTCCTGCCAGGTTCCAGCCTGTTTGGCGCTGTGAGCTGCCAGCATGTCCATCAGTTCTGGTGACAGACAATCGTATGGCGTCAACGCCAGGTCAGATAAGCGCTCACGGACGTCGGCCATTTTAGAAACAGGCGCGCCGCTTTCAATAATCGACGAAACGAACGCTGCAAACCCTGGCGCAGACCAGCCTTCGGCATCAGACAGTTCAGTGTGAACAAAATCCAGACCATAAAAGGCATGTTGCGCGTTCTCAATGCGGCCATACATGTGGACACCACAGTGAGTACAGGCATGACGTCTGATCAGGGCATTTTCATCAACGACTTTCAATTTATCTGCGTTTGCAATGACAGAAACGTTGTCTTTGGGAACAACTGCAACCAGTGAGAATAGTGCACCTGAAGGTTTCCAGCATTTCGTACAACCACAGGCGTGGTTAAACATTGTCTGGCTATCGAGCTTTACTTCAACCTGATTCTCCGTGCAGTGGCAACGCAACACGCCACCAGAAAAATGCTCATGTGCAGCTTTGATGCCGGCGTCTACCGCTGGATGTATTTTCTGAACGTTCATGAATTAATCCTTGATTAAACAGGTGCGACAAGCGCGCCGCACCCGATGCGTTGAGAGATCAGTAGTGGATAACGGTGCGAATAGATTTGCCTTCATGCATCAGGTCAAATGCATCATTAATGTCATCAAGTGCCATGGTGTGAGTCACAAATGGTTTCAGCTCAATTTCACCCTTCATGGCATCTTCAACCATTCCCGGCAGCTGACTACGGCCTTTAACGCCACCAAATGCAGAGCCTTTCCACTGACGGCCCGTAACCAGCTGGAACGGACGTGTGGAAATCTCTTTGCCCGCACCGGCTACGCCAATAATGACCGACTGACCCCAGCCACGGTGAGCAGACTCTAATGCTGCACGCATCACGTTCACATTGCCGATACATTCGAAGGAGTGATCGACACCCCAGCCAGTCATTTCAACAATGACGTCCTGAATCGGTTTGTCGTAATCGTTTGGATTGATGCAGTCAGTCGCGCCGAACTGCTTAGCCAGCTCGAACTTGGAAGGGTTGGTATCAATAGCAATGATGCGGCCCGCTTTTGCCTGACGCGCGCCCTGAATGGCTGCAAGGCCGATGCCGCCTAAGCCGAAAATGGCCACTGAATCACCAGGCTGCACTTTTGCCGTATTGTGAACAGCGCCGATACCGGTGGTTACACCACAGCCGAGCAGGCAAACATGCTCGTGATTGGCTTCTGGATTTATTTTCGCCAGAGAGACTTCAGCCACCACGGTGTACTCACTAAATGTTGAGCAACCCATGTAGTGGTAGATCGGCTGACCGTTGTATGAGAAGCGCGTTGTGCCATCCGGCATCAGGCCTTTACCTTGGGTGGCACGAACTGCGGTGCACAGGTTGGTCTTGCCGGATTTGCAGAACAGGCATTCGCCACATTCAGCGGTGTAAAGAGGAATGACATGATCGCCAGGTTTTACGCTGGTAACGCCTTCGCCAACCTCAACGACTACGCCAGCACCTTCATGACCAAGAACTGCAGGGAAAACGCCTTCAGGATCATCACCTGACAAGGTAAAGGCGTCAGTGTGGCAGACGCCCGTGTGACTGATTTTTACTAACACTTCACCCGCGCGTGGCGGCTCAACGTCAATTTCAACAATTTTTAAAGGTTGGCCTGGGCCAAATGCAACAGCAGCGCGTGATTTCATAATGGCACTCCACTTAATTGAGGGTTCGGATTGAGCGGAGTGGTTGTTGGCAAAATGCTAATCACGCCGCTCTGGAGAGGTGGTAAAGGTTTATCGAGTAGGGGGAGTATAAATCGTATACCCTATGGGGGTATACATGATTTTTGGTATTCATAATAAAAACAATATATCTGTTTGTTTTATAATGAAATTAAAAATAAGGGTAATTATTGGTAGTGCCCAGAACCTCTCTAAACGCTCGCTTTATGATAAGCAATGAGAGCTGTGATCGCTGTTAGGCTATCGCTACCACAGAAGATGAGAGAAGGTTAATGAGCCGTATCCCTACCCTGGAAGAAAGGATAGCTCTGAAACATTTCTGACCTCATGTTTTCAACATATGCGGGTTCGCCACAATAGGCCTTGCGGATGCTCCCTGGCGGTTCATTAACATAATGACGATAGACGCGTGTGAAGGTTTGCTGACTGCTAAAACCATTATCCATTGCGATCGACATAATATTTTTGTCGGTAGTGATGAGCGCACTGGTGGCGTTTATTACACGACAAATGCGAATGTAATCAGCTATTGATATCCCGGTAATGTCCTTGAATCTCCGCTGAAAGTACCAGTGGGTATAACCGCTTCTTCTGGTAATAACGTCAACTCTAAGATTTACATCAAGATTGTCATCAATCCACTTGATAATGTCTCTGACAACAGCGTGCAAGACAAGCTCTCTGCTATTGCATTCATCTGTTTTAACTGAATAATTTATCATGCCTAGGCTGATTTTTTGGTTGCTTGAAATAGTCATATTGATCATCCGTAAAATTCTGCACAAACTTTAGCACATAGAGTTACGGCCACTCGTTCAAATAATTTAACGATGATAATTTAATAGACTGAGCTTGTTAATTTAGACATAAAAAAAGCAGCACCCAAAGACGCTGCTTTTCAATGGAACGGAAAGAGTAACCGTCGATTCAATTACTTAAAATAAGAGCGAACTAATTTAACCAGCTCACCGATTTCCTGTTCACTGCCGCTATCAGAGTTTAACTTCCCCGCGAACTCTTCTTTTATGTAGCTTTCCAGGACCTCGGTCATCAGACCATTTATTGCGCCTCTGACAGCAGCCATTTGCATCAATACAGGCGCACAATCTACGCCAGCTTCCAGCGATCGCTGAATGCCTTCGCATTGCCCCTGTATCCTTTTAATTCTGTTAAGCGCTCGCTTTTTATCTTCAGGAGAGTGTGGCATACATCCTCACATACTGTACCGGGGTATATCATAACATGAAGGCGCTATCTTCATTAGCGATGACTGCTATAACTGGTTATCGCTTAAAAATAGGCTTGTTAGCCTGCAGCTATGAGCGTTGCCGGACAGTTTGCCAGATGGGAACTGAGACTCCAATACCCCCTGATAGTGCTAATTCACAGTGTAAATTTGATCATGCCCCATGATAAAGGGGCAGTTCATTTCGAGTTAACAAACACCACGTTTGCAATGGTTCTGTTCAGTGCCGACATCCATCTTGATAGTAAGAGCTATATTTCGACGGCTTCGCGCGTGCGTCTCGTCATCACGAGATTTATCACTATGCACAACAGTAAAGCCAGGGCAGATAGCAGCATCGCTTTAGCCATACCGTGCGAAAATGTTGCAGTATCGGTATGGGTTATTAGCGCCCCAAAGATGGCGACGCCCACGACCCCACCTAACTGTCTTGCTGACGCCATCAAACCCGAGGATATGCCGGCATCGTGCTGTGAGACGGAAGCAAGCAGGGTATTGGTGACTGAGGGGACTGACATCGCGCTGCCCATTCCGACCAACATGAGTGCGCCATTCAACAGCCATAAAGATGCGTTAACAGATAATTGGGATAACACTAAAAACCCAATAATTTGCACGCTAAATCCAGTGGTGATGATACGTATCGCACTTACGCGACGTGCAACTCGTGAAGATATCATCGTTGATACGGTCAGAACGGCGGTCAAAGGAATGAAAGCGATGCCAGTCTGGAATGCACCATAGCCTTTAACGGTCTGGAAAAAGAGGCTAAGGACAAAAACGGTGCCGTAAAAAACCAGATTGATGACGGCGCCACTGAGGCACATTGCAATCAGCATCTTATTTTTGACTAAATGAGGAGGCAGCATAGGAGACGCAACATGCCTTTCCGTGACGGTAAATATTAAGGCTGAGAGGATTGCCAGACATAACGCGATAAGAGGCAGCATTGTCCAGCCCCGATCGCTCGATTCTGTCAGGGCATACGTCAGGGAGGCGATGGCGACAGCGCTGGCTATCTGACCCGGCACATCGACTTTCTTGTCTACACGTGGAGAGGCTGGAGCAAAACGCAGGATGAGGATAATCGCGATAAGGCCAATCGGAACATTAATTAAAAATACGCTTCGCCAGCCCAAATATTGAATGAGAATCCCGCCCAGTACCGGCCCGGCAGCTAGAGCGATACCGCCACAGGCACCCCACATAGCCACTGCGGTACGACGGGTGTTTGCATCCTGGAAAGTCAGTCTGATTAACGTTAAGGAGGTGGGTACCAATAGCGCAGCGCCCATTCCCTGAAGACCACGCAGCGTAATCAACATTGCCATACCGTCAGCTAACCCGCAGCCGATCGATCCCAACGTAAAGACGCCAAACCCCCAGGCAAAGACACTTTTAGCGCCGAACTTATCCCCTAATGCGCCGCCAAGAATCAGCAGTGCTGAAAACACCAAGGCATAGCTATTGATGACCCATTGCAGGCCAGTAAGGTCGGTTTTAAACGCCTCTCTCAATGCGCTCAATCCAACATTCACCACGCTGACATCGAGTTGAACGACCAGAAAGCCCAGGCAGGATGAGATGAGTATTGCCGCTAAGGTGGGCGTTATTTTCGACATTACTAACTAAGCCAAAGTGAGTTAACCATGACTAAAGGATAAGAATTGACACGGTATGCGTAAATATTAGAATTTGCACACCATCCATGCAAAAACGCATACATCATGAATTGGGAAGATCTTCGCTTTTTTCTGGCCATTGCCAGGGCCGGTACGATTTCAGGTGCTGCAAAAGGTTTGAAAGTTGATCAAGCCACAGTGAGTCGCCGACTGGCGTCGCTTGAAGCAGAATTGGGCATTCAGCTGTTCATCCGCCTGCCTCGTGAGTCGCGCCTGACAGCGATAGGTGAAAAAATTTTAGACGAGGCAAAGGAGATTGAGGCCAAAGTTTATTCCGTTGCGCGGCTCTCCTCCTCAGTTAAAACATCTACCCGTTCACGGGTGGCGATCTCGGCTCCACCCATACTCGCCCGACATTTTTTTGCTCCCGCTATTTTTGAAATGACGCAGCAAAATCCTGACATCCAGCTCTCTATCCAGAGTGAACCACAATTTGTGTCTCTTTCAAAAATGGAAGCTGATTTATCCCTGCGCCTCTCTCCACCAATAGAAGATACCGATATTATAAAAAAAGCAGGGCGAATGAATTTTGGTTTATATGCCGCACCTCATTACAGGAATATAAAAAATTCATCTGTGTGGGATTTCATTGCCTATTCCCAAAAGGAACCCAGTTTTGAGCATAAAAGATGGCTTTATGACGTTATAGGGGAGAGGCGGGTTTGTTGTGAAGTCAGCGATTTAAGTAATCAATATGAGGCAGCTTGTTCGGGAATTGGCGTTGCGGGTTTACCCTGTTTTTTAGCGGATATAGAATCCCGGCTGATAAAATTATCCACTGAACAACCGATGCTAACGCTGGATATCTGGTTAGCAAAACACCCGGACCTGCGTGACGATGCACAGATACGAAAAGTCGCACAGACAATCACTGAATGTTTAGATAAGAAAGGATTAGGTTTGAATCAGTAAGACGTTAACTATGTCGGTCTCATACAGGCTATGCACATAAATGGATGTGGATTTCTCCACATCCTTTCATTATAAAAATCAATCAGTAATAGGCGCTGAATGTCTTAGTACTCAGACTCTTCTCCAGGTAGTGGTACGGAGAGTTCCTCACCCTTAGCGCCTGCGTAGAAAATGATGACGTCAGTGCTTTCCTCTGTAGTGAATCCTCGGTGTGCAATATCGATGGACTCATTGAAAGCTTCACCAGCGTGAAAAGTTTTCGTTTCTCCGCTCTCTTTATCTTCAATGGTCAGAGAACCGGACAGGATGTATGCCGTATTAGGAATGGGATGAGTATGCCATGGGAGTTCTGAATGAGCGGGGATGGTCATTTTCATAACGGTGATCTCGAGTTCACCAGAAGGATTGCTCTCTAAACGTTGTCCATTCCAGGCAAGCCCACTTTTAAGCAAGGTCTCTGATTCATTTTTATGTTCATCGGTATTCTTTTTCATCATTTCCCCTGTGATTATTAAATTCAACATCATGATAAATGAATGATTTGGCAGCTAACGTTGCTCCTCTCTTTACTACTAAGCTTGAGCAGACCCTATTAATTAATCGTATCTACAGGAAAAGCTGTCAAGAAATGCAGTAAAAATTTAAAGCTATAAAGCATGTATTGATAAAATGATCACCAAATCATGGGGCAAAAATATCGGCAGATATATATCACAGCATAGAATAATAAAAATATGAAGCTAATGACGATTACAATTCATTCAACCCTGGTGTGAAAGGGAAGAATGAAAATATTTACTCCACATTTTCGAGCCCAAATGATTTGGGCTTTTTTTTATTTAAAATAAAGTATTAATTAATGCCATTTTTAGCTGGATAGCCATGAGTGTGCTTTGAACAAATCGACAGGAATGGAGAGATTCTGAGTGTACTTCATTGCGAAGCATCAAGCTCAGGCAGTGACGGGCTGAAGGGTGTTGTCATCATTTGAGGTAACGAAAAAAGGGTACTAGCGCTAACTAGTACCCTTTCTTGAAGATTTCTATGTTCAATCTTAGATGATGCACTTGCAAATGCAGTCACCGTTGCTGTGAACACCATCTTCATTTAGACACCCGTTAGACCTCTAAGATCTAACCAGTGTGCTTCGATGTATGGTGCCCGGACGCGGAATCGAACCACGGACACGGGGATTTTCAATCCCCTTGCACAAATTTAAGGTTTGATTTTTCTATGGGGAATTGAGCAAAAACGGCGTAGTGCAATGAGGTGTAGGTGTACCTCCGAATAACTTTCGGATGTGCATGATGAAAATACTTCCCGTGATTTCCACCAAAGGTGGAGCAGGCAAATCTACGCAAGCCGCAAACCTCTGTGGCTTCCTCGCTGACGCAGGATTGAAGACGCTTTTGATTGATGGCGACTTCGGCCAACCTACCGCCAGCAGCATCTATCAACTCACCTATCAAGCGCCGAGCGGCATATACGAACTGCTGATGCAGTCGGTAGATCTCGGCGATGCCAGCAACATAATCTCCAACAGCTTTATCCCTAATCTCGACGTAATCATCTCCAACGACCCGCAAGCCCACTTGCTGACTGCCATGCTGCACGCGCCGGATGGTCGGTTGCGTATGCACAACGTGCTGCAGCACCCGCTGTTCAACGAGTACAATGTCATCATCATTGATTCCCAGGGCGCGCGTTCGGTGATGTTGGAGCTCATTGCACTCGCCGCCACTGACACCACTATCGGCATAGTGAAGCCGGTACTGCCAGACATCCGCGAGTTTCTGCGAGGTGCTATCGCTATGTTCGCACAGCTGCGCTCACTCTCCTCCTACGGCATCGCGCTTCCGGCGATTCGTATTCTGGTGAATTGCATGGATTACACCTCACTGGCCAAAACTACGCTGGCTCAACTGGAGACTATTGTCAGCGAAGGGAAATATAGTCCCCACGCCGACGAGATCCTCGTGTCATTATTGAACACTCAAATCTACGATCTCGACATCTTTAAGGCAGGCCACTTCGCTGGCGAACCTGTGCACCGGCTTGAAACGCATACGCGCCGCAAAAGCGATTCGGCACTGCAAACCATGCACAACCTGGCGTGTGAATTGTTCCCGGAATGGCGCGATCAGTTTGAAGCGCTTCTTTCACGTTCGGTGAAGGAGGTAAATCATGTCTAAGTCCAGTAACTACCCAATCGAAATGCCGCATTCCATTGATGCTGAACAGGCAGTGCTGGGCGCACTGATGCTGGATAACGATCGCTGGGATGATGTGGTGACGCTGATTCGTGTGACTTTTCTGGTGCTATCAATACCGCTGTTCCTAATGGCGGTGCTGGTCGCGGTGGTTGATGGTCTGGGACGGCGAGATCTACGGCGTTATGGCGCGGCATGTGAATCCAGCTTTGTTTATCACCATGCTAAACGCTTCGTTAGACCCGCGTTCTATGTGCCCTACATGGTTTATCTGTCATGGCCATCTGCTGTGTACCCAAATCTGTTGATGCTGCCTGCGGCGCTGATGTTAGGAATAGCGCTGGCGGTGCTGACGGCTTCATTCATTCTGATAGAACAATCTCAACATGGCGATAGAAGCATCTAAGTTAATGCAGCCGACTTGAATGACTGCTATGAGCGAGGAGCGGACGTCAAAAACATGGCGACTGAGTAGCTCTACCACATCAAACATAACAACCCTGCTAAAAATCAGCAAAAGCCAGCTCCGCCAGCCTCTTGAGCGCAGAACGGGGATCTGACGAGCAATATTCCATGACGCCTAACCAGACAATTTTTTGTTTGTCGAAACCCTGATGGTAAAACTGATAACGAAGTCCCGGGGCGCAGACGAGAAGTACAGGGTAGCGCGTTATCAAAACCTCAATATCGGACTCTGTATCGTCAGCAATAACCCTGCAGTTTATGTCGAGCCTATCCAGCTCTTGTTGAAGCGACTCGATATACTTTTTTGTAAGCGCGTAAGGAAAATATCCCTTTTGCAGCGGTGATCGTCCCAACGTGGGGCTGGGACTGTGCACGACGTAGATAATTTTTCCTGTCATAACTCTCCCTGTTTTTGTCAGTTAACCAGACTACAGGCCTCAGTTGTACGGCTCCGCTTTCCAGCAAGGATACATGTCATATAAGCTTTCTACTGCTACTACACACTACGCCTTAGCACCATTTTAAGGTGGGATAGCCTTTTCTGGCATCTTTAATGCCCATCATGTTTAAAAACATACCCGATTATTTTTGTGCACATGCATGAATATGCAAATAGCTCTGCTCTCCTTAGATTAGTACATGCAGATATTAGAAACGTCCGTTGATGGCACGAAGCGGGCATGCACGCGTAGCAAGGTCTGCTATGAGCGAAAAGCGGACCTTAATAATGTTTATTTTGGAGTAGTGAGCCCGCTAATTAGCGGGCTTAAGGCCATTATTTTTTTAACATGTATATGCAGGAATTGACGGTATCCCCATCATCCGTAGTAACTGCGACGGGCACTCGCTCGTATTGACTACCTTCAAATTCGTCAAGTACATCCCAGTGACGCTGCAAATTCTCTGACGTAAAAAGAAATCCTTGCACGCGATTGCCTGAGTTATCCAAAATAATACCGGGATAGCCCATTTCGGCTCCCCATCCCTCATTGATAAGAGAGCCTGCGACATGCCCTTCGCGCCATGCACCACCTATCTTTTCGAGAATATGATCGTTAGGACGGCCTGGTCCCAACGTTCCGTAAACAAACAGACTTTCCATGCATCCTCCTTTTAAAAGTAATAATCAGAATATCTTACTATCAACTTTTTCTTCCAGAGTAGATGCGTGGCAAATCCATCAACGTCCGCTTCTGGCATGGAGCGGACTTGCTCGCTGCATGGTCCGTAAAGAGCGAGCTGCGGACATTGCTAATATAGCGGTATGTTAATCATCGGGGAGCAGGTAAATTTTAATATTTAAGGTGTATAAAAAAACAAATAGTTAATTTACTAAATTAATAGTTTTAGGTGCAGCTATAGCGATAGCTTATATAATAGTCCGGGAGTAACTCCAAACATACTTTTAAAATTGCGCGTGAAATGAGCTTGATCGGTAAAACCTAATTGGGCAGAAATCTCTGATATAGGTTTACCTTGTATAATCATGTTTTTACCTTGACGTAGTCGCTCTCCTTTTATCCATGCAAAAGGAGGAAGCCCCTTAATACTAGTAAACATTCTTACAAGTTTAACGGGAGATAGTCCTGTTTCATGGGCAAGTGTCTGCAAAGAAGGAGGAAAATGAAAATCATCCATAAGTCTCGTGACCACATAGTCAACTATAGCTTTGTCTGTAGTTCTAATATCGATTAGTGGATGTATGCCTGAGCGGGAAAGGACTGATTGCAAAACACCAGCGACTCGTTCGTTGATTTCGGCATCTAAACTGTGACGTTCGAGTGCGAATGCAGCAACCTGACGAATCTCCTTTGCCACGTCAGGAGCTGCAAAAATGTTCTTTTTAAAATGGTCCTCTGCGTCTAATCCAGTGAACTCAATCATAGACTCTGGTGAGACATAAAAGCTGTAATAGCACCAATCATAGGGCGTGGGTTCGGCAGCTTGAATCTGTCCTGGATTATAAATGGTTATCTCGTCAACACTTGCCTCAGAATTTTTACCATCTAGCCAGATTTTCTCCCTTCCTGAGACATTGGCCCCTATATAGAACTCATCGTGAGAGTGCTTTGGGAAAATATGATTAGTACTATCTGATAATGTGATCTCAATTCCGGCGATCTTCCGGTATGCCGTGATACCCATCTGCTTCACCCCGTCCTTTCGGTTTTATGCCCCATAGCTCTGATGCAAGGGAAAAAAAACAGATTAACAGAATTGCAACAAGTGATGAAAGTGTGGGCGATAATCTCGGGTCAAAAAACTGAAAAACGAAAGTAAAAATCGGATTTACTGAAATGAAAACCATTACTCTGGCTGGAGACAAAGATTTTATGCCATGTTGTAGGCACCATAACGGAATAACCACGCCGAATATTGCGAGAATAGCTATTCCTGGAGATAGGATCTCAATGACACCTTTATACCCAGATGAGTCTAAACTATAACTCATAGTTATAAGAACTATTATGTAAAAACGATGCGCCATAATTGAAGAAGGCAGGCAGCCTCTATCACTCAATCTTCTACTGAAAATATTGGAGAAGATACTAAAGACAGAGCAAATAACTGCCATCAAAACCCCAATTAAAATTTCTGAAGAAGAGTAGTTATAAGTTAGGCTACCTTCACGCAAGCTAATTGCGGCTAACCATAACGAACAGAATGTGATACAAAAAATAAATATAGTTTTATATTGATGAGACTCATTTTTAAAAAAAACGGGTGCGATATAAATAATGAGCAATGGAGCCACGCCAGTTATAATCGCAGACGCTACTGCAGGCTCCAGATATTGCATGCAATAGAAAAAACTTATCCATGATCCTGCAGTAGTTATATTTAAAATCAAGACCTGAGTGAAGGACCTCATGGTCGAGAGGTAATTTTGACGCGAAAAAGACACTCCGTACAATTGGAAGAAAACCATCGCAATAGAAAAAACAATAAATGTAATACTCAATGGATGATTTTCCTGAACAAGAAAGCCGGAATAAACCTCCTTTCCGGCATCAAGAAAATTATAAAGAAGGACCATTAACAGCCCAAATAAATAACTTTTATTATTCATATTTTTCTCAAGCTAACTCAAAAAGTTTGCCTTGCTTTTCATAACGCCTAATTGTTGTGTGATCAACATCAATTTGTTTTTGATCTTGATGACACAAATAAATAATTCCTGGATTAGTAAACAGATCCGTTGTTCTGTAGATATTGTCTCCCGCTTTAGGCGTGTGCATCATACCGAAGTATGATGGGAGTGACTTTAAAAGTTCATCACAATTATTTACTTTAACAACACCTTCAAATTCTGATGCTAATGTAATGCACTGCAGTTGAGTTTTAAGCATGTACTTCTTGCCAAGTCTTGAAACAAACTGTTCTGGTTTCGTATAGCGTTCAGCCGTAAGCGTAACATGACTATATCCTAATGCAGATACAACGGCGTGGTGCATAATAGTCCCTTGCATTCTGGCGGCTGTTTCAATAAGTACAGGCCCAGAATCAGTCATCATTAATTCACTATGGGATGGACCATTTTCAATACCGAGAATAGTAAGAGATTTTTCCATATACTCAACAAGCTGGTCTTGAACATCCCCCAAGTAAGGTAAAAGAATTTCTCTTTCACAGATTAGCGATGCATTCTCAACTTCTTTTTTGTCGTCCGACCATATTTCTGTAATTAGATGTTGCCCATTGATACTAACTGCATTGACAATATATTGCTGCCCATTAAGACGTTCTTGCAAAAGAACATTCTTATTTGTTAAACCCAACTTGTTTTTTTTGCCATATATTTTATTAAAAGCATCTTCGACTTCATCAATAGTATTGCAAAAACGAACGCTATCAGCTCCAGCACTGTCTACAGGCTTAACTACTACAGGCCACTTTCCTAACTCACTAGCCCATTTTTTTGCTTGCTCTACAGATTCGGCCAAAAACTGAGGGATAGAATTTATCCCAGCTTTTTTTAGAGCCTCTTGCATTGAATATTTGTTACGGCGAAGAGCACTAGTATTTATTGAGTTTCCTGTTGTGCCTACTAATGAAGAGAGAAGGTCCGCAACATAAATACCCGTTTCAGTGCCCGGAATAATATATTCTGGAAATAGTGCTTTCAACTCTTCAGCTATTTTTAAAAACTCATCCTTAGATTCATTTTTTGGAGAGATTAAAAAATCAAATGTTTCATGCTTAAACGTTGACTGGTATTCCTGCGGAATTTCTGAAGATGACTGTATGTGAATACAAGACCAACCATTTTTTTTAAAAATAGGTGCTAATTCTGCTCCAGTTGAATACGCATCAACAATACATATGAATTTTTTCATTTTTATCCTTTCCGAGCAATAATGACTAGGTTGTCGTCTTTCTCTTTCTTCTTTAGAGAGAAATCGCCATAAAGTGAAACAGTTGAGAATCCTGCCTTTAATAACTCATCTTTGAGCGTCTCTTTTTCATAAAGCCTTGTAAGACAACTCCAGTGTTGCGATTCTCGATGATAATCGACTTTTAACAGCCTCTTATCCCAGTCCATATAAAGATATTCTGTGATGCCATTCTCTTCTCGTATCAGAGAACCTTGTTCATTAATTCTATTTCTTGCTCTTTCCATATCAGCGAGCTCCATGAGTAGAACTCCCCCCGGACGTAACAAGCCATACCAATAATTAAAAAGTGCTAGATCCTCTTCCTCGGTAGAGTAATATCCGAAGCTAGTATATACATTAATTAACAAATCAAAATTATCTCCGGGAATTTTTTTCATATCAGCTTGATGATAAATTGGACCAGGAGCATTCTTTCTTGCTATTTCTAGCTGTTCAGAAGATAAATCTACAGCTGTAACCTTATATCCCTGATAAAACAAAGCCAGACTCATTTTCCCTATACCACAGCATATATCTAATACTGATGGGTATTCAGATGGAGGGAACAAATCAACAAATTTTTCTGATGCGAGATTATAGTCTTCATAGCGACCAAGATTATTTGAAACTTCTGTAAAAAACACAGGAAATCCCGTCTTATCATTCATACCACCTGCTGACATTGTACCCTCCAATTTTTTTTATTGCGCTGTATCTTGTGGATAAATATCTTCCATCGAATCATGCGTCAACGATGTGTCCTTGAAATCCAAGTCATTTGCATAGGTGAAAACGATCACTGTGCGACGGGATTCCTGAGTTAACGGCGCTATACGATGAAGAGCATCCCTTGCCCGAAGCAAGTAACATTGGCCACGAGCAACATGGCGGCTAATTACCGGATATTCAGCCAAGGTCTTCTTAATCCATTCTCGAGTATTCTCTTTCTTCCAGGGAACGTGTGGAATAAATTCGACTCGAGCACCAGAAAGCACATCAGGTTCATCAATTACCCATACCAATGCGTAAGAATAGTCGTCCCAATGCCAACCATGAGTGTCGCCGCTTTTATTTTGGGAATTGATAATAAATTCTTCAGGTTCATAAGGTACGCGATAAAGCGTTTCACCTGTAATGCGTGAAAGAAACTTCAGGACACTTTGACTATCGAAAAAAGCAGGGATATATTTGCCTTCTTCACGAATAGCATTGCGGCCAACGCTATCGTATGCTCTTGGTGTGCTACCACTCTGCTTTATAATTACTTCGCGCCTAAGAGCATTTTTCTCAAGTAACGCGCGCGCTTCATCTTCCATCTTCCATTTTCTGTTGTAAATCTAAGGGAAGAAGATCCTCAATAACCACCATTAAATCGTCTTCATAGTCATTTCTGAGATAATTGACCAGCGACTCTGGAAACCCACTAATGTGCTGAGAAATTTGTGTTTCAACGTTTTCCACAATTAACTCCCTTATATTTAAATACCCTGTCATACCTTGTCTCAGGCGTTTTAATAATGCCTTAGCATCATGCCGAGATCTTGTATCTGATTTCACAAATCGAACAAAAAACACGCAGTAAAACATATGCCTGGCACCTATGTATTTAAGCCTCTATAGTTGTCTACTGCATTGGTGCCTGGATTAGCACTGCCTATTCTGACTGTTTTAATCAATGGGTAATTTTAAGTTGGACGGTAGCGTGCAAAACTCATCTTTGTGCGCTGTCATAAGCAGCCAGCCGCCTAGCGGTGGTAAGCGCGTCAGACTTTATGTGCACTATAATTATTTGTTGTCTTTCTTAGAATTAGCAATACTACTTTTTTAAAGCGTTATCACATAGTATTGATTGATACCATTAGCCGAATTTCATTCGACTAATTTTTCATATCAAAATTTTTGATGAATGTTTCCAGCCCAATCCAATATGCGCTGAGATTAATCATCAATTATTCTTTTTCCTGATGAGACCTATGAACAAACTCATCGTTTCATTTGCTCCTTTAAGTTTAAAAAATTGAAATTGCATTTGTCGCCCGCGGGTAAATTCAAACAGCATGTATATTCACAGGCTAAAACTATTTTTCAAAGCAGGCACTTTCCCATTTTATTAAACTGCAAGGAAAGTTATTAATTTCGAGTGATTATTCGGGTGGTAGTTCCAAACCATAAGATTGAAATAATAATAAGATGATATTGCAGTTGCGAAGTGGCTGGTAGGATTACGAATCGAAGAGGTCAATTATCTAAACAATTTCCTGGTCATGATGTGTCGAGAAAATTTAGACCTCGAACTAAATAACTTCACCCGCCTGATAGGATGGTGAAGTTAGAAAATTTTAAGTCTAAGCAATTTTCAAAATTGATTTATAACTCTGGCACTCATCGGTTATTTTTATTCAGCACCATCGTGTTCATTCAGCGTAACAATGTTCAGCAGCAGGAAACGTTTTGGTTTTAACCGCAGCAACATAGCTCTGAATAGCATGCTGAATGCTGTCATGGCCCGTCATAAAGTTGCGGACAAACTTAGGCGCGCGCCCTGTGATACTCAATCCCAGCATGTCGTGTAAAACCAGCACCTGACCATCAGTATCTACCCCGGCTCCAATACCGATTACCGGGACGGTAACCGCTTCACTGAGTGCTTTGCCTACGGAAGAAGGAACCGCTTCAACCAAAATCATTGCTGCACCGGCGGCTTCAAGCTTAATGGCTGCATCGATAAGTCCTTTGGCCTGTTCTGGTCCACGACCCTGAACTTTAAACCCGCCAAACACATTGACCGATTGCGGCGTTAAACCAATATGTGCGCAGACAGGAATGCCATTGCGGGTTAACTGACGCACCGATTCACACAACCATTCGCCACCTTCCAGTTTCACCATTTGCGCCCCCGCCTGCATCAGACGGCCTGAACTTTGCAAAGCCTGATCTGGGGTGGCGTAGGTCATAAAGGAGAGGTCGGCGATGATAAAGCTGTCGGTGTTACCGCGTTTTACGCTGGCAGTGTGATAAACCATGTCTTCAAGGGTGACAGGAAGAGTACTGTCGTGGCCCTGCAGAATCATTCCGAGCGTATCGCCGATAAGCAGCATATCGACGCCAGCCTGGCTGGACTCATGGGCAAAAGTCGCATCGTAGCAGGTCAACATGGCAATTTTTTCGCCGTTTTTCTTCATCTTCTGCAGATGGGTCAGGGTGATCTCGGGCATCTCAATGTCTCATCTAAATGATTCTGTCAGTAATAGCGCTGCGATGATGATCATCAGAGCGCCGGAAATTTGGCTAACCAGGCGTGCAGCCCTTGGCCGGGTTTGTAACACGGCTTTCGATCCGAAGCCGACTATCAGGTAAACCACAGCACAGCTTACGACATGCACCATACCCAATGCGGCCATTTGTAAGGAGAGCGGCCATGTGCCATGCGGATCGGTGAATTGTGGCAACAACGCCAAAAACAGCAGAAATACCTTCGGATTTAGCCCACTTATGCAAAGCCCTTTTACAGCCCAACGCAGCGCATTACCTTCGAGCTGTCTTTCATCTGCAGTGGGAACGGCAGGATGACGCAACATGCCTATTCCCAGCCAGATCAAATAGCAGGCGCCAGCTACGGTTAATCCTTTCATGAGCGTGGGCAGGTCCGCGACCACGGCTCCTACACCTGCGGCAACAATTAACGTTGCAATCAAGTGACCAGAGAGCAATCCGCAGACTGCAGGAATAACCCGGCCTCCGCGAATGCCTGCGGAGATGGCATAGGCCCAGTCTGCTCCAGGAGTAATGACAAATAGCACTGAAACGGCCCAAAACGCAGCAAAAAAACTCAGCGCCATCGTTATCCCCCACTCAATGTATTAGACATGCTGAGCACAGCATCTTCGGGATGACTTAAAAAAATGATATTGCACACGATCTTCTACCTGATTAACGAAATAAACAGAATCTATTGCCAGATGCTGGGCGGCGTCGCACAGCATTAGCAGGTAGAAAGAATATCCTCAGCTGGTTAAAATGTGCTTTCAATATTAATGCGTAATAACGCTGATACGGGAATAATCTTGCCAATGGACCGAATCGACCGCAATATTCTTGCTGAGCTACAAGCTGATGGCCGTTTATCCGTAACTGAGCTTGCGGAGCGAGTAGGATTAAGCCTGTCACCTTGCCATCGCAGGGTAAAAGCGCTGGAGCAGAGTGGCGTCATTCAGGGGTATCGTGCTCAGCTTGATCCAGCCTTCCTGGGATATAACTTCTCGGCGATTGTATTCGTGACGTTGCGTGATGGCGACCGTAAGGCCGTCAATGCGTTTGAAGAGGCGGTGAAAGAACTTTCGCAAATTACGCTGGCACAACGCTTATTTGGCGATCCAGATTATCTTCTGCATATCACAACGCGTGATCTGCCCGCTTTTCAGCTGTTATATGATGAGAAACTTTCCGCTATGCCCGGCGTACAAAGGCTAACGTCGACCCTGGTGATGAAAACCGTCATTCAGGATCGGCCGTTGCCGCTGTAGGTCGGCTGCTAACTCGTTGTTTTGAGCATGACAATGCTATTTATGTGTAACCGGATGCAGCTTTAGCGGATCCATTCGTCTGCTCAAAATCACCTCCGACGAAGGCAGGTCAGTAATGACCATGTCCATGTCGGTCAGTGAGAACATCTTGTACAGCGCGTTGCTGCCGTAAGTGTTGTTATCTGCCAGCATGATACATTTTCGCGCTGCGTTGATGATTGCATCATAGTAAGCCGCTCTGTACTCATCATGATGAAAAATGCCTTTATCACTCCATGATTCCGGTGCGATAAACGCCTTTTCAAAATTGAGACTCTTTAAGGTTTCAAGCGCAACGCGTTGATGAAAAGTATTGTCATGACGGCTGAGTTTGCCACCAATAAAAAACAGGGCGGCACTAGAGTGAGTCATAACATGCTGCGCAATGGCAAAGTCATTAGTGACAATGGTCATCTCATCGCTGTAAGGAAAAAACGTGGCCAACTCAAACGTCAATTTTCCGCCATCAAGATAAACCACTTTGCTATCACCTAAATAACGTAGCGCAGCACGGACCAGAGAATGAGCCCCGGGGCGCTCAACGGGCATACGTAGCGGGGTTTCACGTGATTTCACACCACCGCGCGTAGACATGATGACGCCACGCGCGCTGAGCTGTTCAATATCCCGCCGTATAGTCATCACCGTGACATCCAGCATATCTGCCAGCTCCCGCAGGCTGACAAAATGTTTGATGGATACCACCTCGAGTATCCGTTGATGACGCTCAGCGGGGATCATATCGCTCCTCATCAGACAGGAATAATGCCAAGAACGACAGCGGCCAACAGAGCACAGACACTCATGATCCAGATTTTCACCATGGAGTGACGGATATGCTCACCGACCTGAAGATTAAGCAGTCCTAACCCCAGATGCGTTGCAGGAATAACCGGACTAAGCAGCAAACCTATTTGTTCGGTAATGAGCATGGCGATGGTGACGTGCAGCGGGGAAACGTCAAAACTTTGCCCAAGGCCTACCGCGAGAGGAAGGAGTGCAAAATAGAACGCATCGGATCCAATCAAAATAACGATCGGTACGCTGAAAGCAGCCAGAATTATATAAAGATAAGGTCCTAAACTGGAAGGAAGTACCGCAGCGAGTTCATTTACTAATACTTTAATAATGCCAGTATTTTGCAATATGCCCACAAATACGCCAATCGTTAAGAAGATCACGATTACCGGGAAGATGGTTAACGCGTAATCTTTAATTTTCTGTTGTGCTTTTTTGGCATCCGGATAATTGATCATGACTGCCAGCGAGAATGCGATCATAAACAGGAAGTTACCCGCGACTAATCCAGAAACCAGAATCACAATGGTTGCAATCACCAACACAAAGTTAGCGCGCAGCAGCCATGGATTATGGTCACCTTTGCTGGTTAGCATCTCCTCACGCATCACCAGGAAGGCCTCTTTGCTAATGCCAGAACCACTTTTATTTTCTACTCTGGCCATGTACCAACAGAGAATAACGCCGAGAACAAACAGCACGACCTGCAGAGGAATGAGTTTGTAGTAGACGTCAAGAATATCAAGATGGGTCACCGCAATGGCTCGGTTCAGTGAGCCTCCCCATGGGGTAATACCCGTTACGCCGACTCCAACGGTAACCAGCATCAGCAACGTTTTACGGCTGATGTTCATCTTTTCATACAGCGGTAACAATGCCGGAACGGTTACCAGCAGGGTTGCGTACGCATTACCATCGAGGCTACAGACTGAGGCTATAACCAATGTCGCAAGTAGAACAGAAAAGGTCGATTGTGTGACGAAACGCAGGATGAAACGCACAATCACGTCAAACACACCGGCTTCTTTCATCAGGGTAAAAAACATGGCGCTAAATGCGACTAGCGTAGCGGTGCCAACTACCGATTTCAGTCCTGAAGCGACATATTCGCCCAGTTCTTTAAAGCCAAATCCACAGACTAAAGCAGCTACCGTAGGTAAGATAATAAACAGCACACTGGGAGGGAACTTATTTTTCAATAAGCACCATGTCAGAATAACAAACATGACAATCCCGGTGATAAGCATCAAAGGCATGACTTATCCTTTTAATTTTCAGAGTAGAAGATGTAAAAAAACGCTGCGCAGATAAATCTGCACAGCTTTACCATGGCAATATTTATTTCATATTGAAAAGCGTATTGAGCTCATCAATATTTTCATTAGTTAATGTTTTCATGCCATAGGGTTTGAGTACGAAATAGAGTTTTGCCGTTTCCTCTAACTCTTCTGCATTAAAAACCGCTTCACGGATATTTTTACCCGAAATAATGGGGCCATGGTTGGCGAGAAGAATTGAATTATGATCCTTAGCCAGTTTTTCAACATGCACAGCAATTTCTGGCGAGCCCGGCCGAATATAAGGCACCACCGGCAGTTTACCCACACGCATCACGTAGTAAGGAGTTATCGCCGGCAGTGCATTTTCATAGTCGAGATCGGGTAAGCAAGATAATGCGGTCAGCCAGGGGGAGTGCAAATGTACGATGCCGCCACAAGCAGGACGCTGACGGTACATTGCCAGGTGCATCAGCACTTCTTTAGACGCCTTATGACCCGAAACCAGCTCACCGGTCATCGTGACTTTACTCAATTCATCAGCATCCAGGTCGCCAAAACTGGAGTTCGTCGGTGTGGCGAGGATATGGCCATCAGGCAGTTTCAGGCTGATATTTCCAGCGCCACCACTGCTGTAACCACGTTCAAACAGGGAGCGTGCGTAGCGCACTAAATCCTGACGATATTGGACTTCGCTCATTTCACACTCTCCTGCGCTTTTAAGAAGAAATCACTGTTACCAAAGTTGCCTGACTTGAGGATTACCCACTTTTCTTCATCTAATACCTGTGTCCAGGGTACACCAGGCGCGACAGCATCGCCGATCACCATGCCTTTGATATTGAGGCCCTGTGATACCGCACCCGACGTTTCACCGCCAGCGACGATAAATTTGTTGAAACCTTCCTTGCTTAAATTGTGGGCAAGTGTGGCGAAGAAGCTTTCAATCTTCTCACTGACAAATTCTGCACCGTAGTTCTTCTGAATAATCTCGATAATCTGAGGCGGTTGCGTGGCATAGACCATCGGAGCCAACGCATCATTCTTTTGGGTCACCACCCAGCCCGTCACCGTCTGCAGGTACGTTGGTTCGTGAAGGATTTTTTCCACATCCAGTGCCAGTGAGGAGGCGCGCTGCTGATAAAAGTTCACCTGCTGGTTGGTCATGGAAGAGCAGCTGCCTGACAGGACAATGCTTGCCCCCTCTTTGCTGATAGCAAACGCAGGCTTATCAGCAGATTTATGCATCGTATCCAGTGCCGCAATGGCATAACCAATACCTGCTGCACCGGTGATAAGGACATAATCTGCGGTTTCACGCGCGACGGTTAACAGATCGTTGTTATCCAGTACGTCACAGATAACATATTTGATCTTTTCCTCTGCCAGTTTGGCTAGGGCATCAGGAATGTCTTCTACATGATTTTTGATGGTGTCGAGATCGATGACTTCACAGCGGCCGGTGGATTGCGCCTCCATCAATTTTTTTAGTGAAGACTCTCTCATCGGTGTGACTGGATGATGTTCCATCCCGCTTTGATTCAATAACTGCCCTTTCACAAACAGATGGCCTTGCAAAATGGTCCGTCCATTATCAGGTACTGCCGGGCAAATCAACGTGATTGGCGCATCCAGATTCTTCATCAGGGCATCGGTAACCGGACCAATATTCCCCTCTTTTGTCGAGTCAAAGGTTGAGCAATATTTGAATAGCTGACGCTTACAGCCCTGTGACTTAAGCCAGTTTG
Source organism: Pantoea nemavictus (assembly GCF_037479095.1). Taxonomy (NCBI): domain Bacteria; kingdom Pseudomonadati; phylum Pseudomonadota; class Gammaproteobacteria; order Enterobacterales; family Erwiniaceae; genus Pantoea; species Pantoea nemavictus. The sequence continues at coordinate 2,606,189 of NZ_JBBGZW010000001.1, forward strand.
ATGCAGACAATGATTGTTCCACCGCCGTCTTGGTCAGAATCGAACGGCTTTTAAGGGCGATAACCACCGCATCGATGCCTTCCTGATCAAATGCCTCAGCAGGAACGCCATTGAACAGCACCACTTTCCAGCCCGCATTCACCATGAAACTTGCAATGTCGGTGGCACCCGTAAAGTCATCCGCGATGACGCCCAACTTAATCATATGTGTTCCTCTAAAGCGGTAACAAATTGAGCTCATATTGCTTTTATGTAAATACAAGTGCAATCGGGCTTGATGTTAATTTGTGCTTTAGATCACAAAATAAGGGATTATGGTTAACAAATGGGTGTGAGTGGAATCTTTGAAGCGGCTGTTACAACGGGTAATAATCCTAAAGCTCGCAGGGCTTAGCCATAACTTACTGAAAAGACGGAGGAATGTTGTAATGTGTTTTTTTTGTATCAGAAATGTGATCTCAATCACCTTGCCTTCAGTGCATTTATTGGTATAAAAATGCAATCGAAAACTGACCAACCATCTGGAGTATTTATGCGTATTTTGGTTCTGCCTTGTGACGGTATCGGCCCTGAGATCACTTCTGCTGCGGTAACTGTGCTGGAGTCACTGGATAAAGCGTATGGCCTGAACTTTGAGTTCGACTACGAAGACGTAGGTTTTAAAAGCCTGGAGTTACACGGCACTACGCTGCGCCAGGAATCACTCGACCGTGCCAAAACGTATGACGGCATTATTCTGGGTACCCAGTCCCACGCGGATTATCCAGCACCGGAAAAAGGCGGCCGTAACGTTTCTGCTGGCTTCCGCATTGGTCTGGATCTCTATGCTAACGTCCGTCCTGCGCGCACTCGTCCTTTCCTGACGTCTAATATGAAGGAAGGCAAATCCATGGATTTGGTGATCATGCGTGAAGCGACGGAAGGGTTCTATCCAGACCGCAACATGACTCGCGGCTGGGGTGAAGTGATGCCAAGCCCGGATATGGCGCTGTCTACCCGTAAAATTACCCGTCATTGCTCTGAGCGTATTGCTCGCAAAGCCTTCGAGCTGGCGATGCAGCGTCGTAAAAAAGTGACCGCAATTCATAAAGCTAACAGCTTCCATATGACGGATGGCCTGTTCCTTGAAGCCGTGCGTCACGTGGCAAAAGAGTTCCCTGAAGTTGAGCTGGACGATCTGTTAGTTGATGCGTCAACCGCTCACCTGGTGCGTAACCCAGAGCGTTTCGACGTACTGGTTGCCACTAACTTCTATGGTGACATCATCAGCGACCTGGCGAGTGAATTGTCAGGCAGCCTTGGCCTGGCCGGTTCAATTATGGCCAGTGATACTCATTGCTGCGCGCAGGCTCAGCATGGATCAGCTCCGGATATTCAGAATCAGGACAAGGCGAACCCGGTGTCGATGATTCTGTCGGTTGCCATGATGCTGCAATGGTACGCAGAGAAGCACAACCAGCCAAAATTCCTGAAAGCGGCGGAAGAGATCAGCCGTGCCGTTGATGAAGTGCTGGAAAATCCAGAAACCCGTACGCCGGACCTGGGTGGCAAATGTGGTACTAAAGCCTTTGCTGACAAAGTGGCTGCTTCTATTCGCGCCTGATTAAACGTCATGAGGTTGCCGCACTTCAGCGGCAGCCTGCTTTCATGGAGCCGAAGATGAATCAACGTATTGTTTTAATCCACGCGACTCCACTGGCGGTTGAGCCGATAAACCAGGCTTTTGCCGATCAGTGGCCAGAGGCTGAAATCAGTAACTTGCTGGATGACGCGTTAAGTGTGGATCGTCGTAAGGTGACGATTTTGACCGATCGTCTGTTTCAGCGGATCGATTCACTGGTGAACTATGCTGCCAACATTGATGCTGGTGCAGTGTTGTTTACCTGCTCTGCATTTGGTGAAGCGATTGACGCCAGCGCAGCGAAAAATACCATGCCGGTGCTTAAGCCAAACGAAGCCATGTTTGAAGCGGCTTTAGCTAAGGGTAAACATATCGTCATGCTGGCAACGTTTGCTCCCGCCGTCGCCGGGATGGAAGCGGAATTTCATGAACTGGTACGTAAAGGTTATCGTGACGCCACGTTAACCAGCGTTCTGGTTGAAGGGGCGCGTGATGCTCTCGAGCAAGGTGATGCCGAGCGCCACAACCAGCTCATTGTTCAGGCTGCACGTGAACATACTGAGGCTGATGCCATCCTTCTTGCGCACTTCTCGATGGCCATTGCCTGGGAGCAGGCTCAGTCAGCAGTGAACTGTCCGGTACTGAGCAGTCCGCATGCAGCCGTTTCAAAACTGAAAACATTAATGGCTCATTAATTTAGTCAGTCGATTTCTTTTAAAAAGGCATCAACGTGGAAAGCCGAGATATATTGGCGGATGTGAAATATAGCCATATTTCACACTCGCCTGAGATCGTATTGCCTGAACATAGCTGTGACTGTCATCATCATATTTTTGACAGGCGTTATCCCTATGCTGCGGATGATACGCGTAATTTACCAAACGCGACCGTCAACGATTACAACCAGTTTAAAAAATGGTTGGGACACTCTCGTCATATTCTGGTGCAGCCCTCTTCTTATGGAACGGATAATCGTTGTCTGACAGATGCATTACGTGCTTTTGGCACTCATGCACGTGGTGAAGCCGTGGTGGACGACACTGTTAGTGATGCCGAAATGGATACGCTGCAGCAAGCTGGCGTAACGGGGGTTCGATTCAATCTTGGTGCGGGCAATGCAACGACACCTGAAATGCTGCTTCCCGTAGCGCAACGCGTGGCGGAACGTGGCTGGCATGTGCAGGTCCACGCCACTGCGGATCAATTGTGGCAGTTGCGATCAACGCTACTTCAGATACCGGGAAATCTGGTCATCGACCACTACTTTCGTTTACCGCAGCCTGAGCCGATGGCCCATCCAGTTTGGAAGCTGGCTTGGGAGCTGATTGAAAAGGGTCAATGTTGGGTAAAGCTCTCCGCGCTTTATCATCAGTCACAATGTGATGATGTGTCTGATATGGCAGCTCTGGTTACCCGCTTTCTTCACGATGCAACTGAACGTGTTTTATGGGGAAGTGACTGGCCACATCCCAATTTAATAAGTGCCAATAAAAATATGCCAGATGATGCATTGATACTATCGAAAATATACCACTGGGCGCATAACGATCAGGTTAGACACAAATTATTTGTGGAAAACCCGGCTGAACTTTACCGATTTAATTAATCGTATGCCAGACAAGGCCGAATATTATGATTACTCTGAACTCCACTGCTAAAAAGAACAGACCTACGCATTATCGTTATATGATTTTGCTGATGGTATTTCTCAGTATTGCTTTAAATCATGGTGATAGAGCGACCTTCTCAATTGCCGGTACGGATATGGTGAAATCTGCCGGGCTGGATATTGTGGCGCTCGGTTATCTGATCTCAACCTTCACCTGGGCCTATGTTCTGGGGCAATATCCGGGTGGTTGGTTACTGGATCGTTACGGCTCAAAAAAAGTGTTGGTAACCGGGGTTTTCACCTGGTCACTGTTCGTCTTTTTGGTGGGTTTCAGCACCTCTTTTGACAATATTTGGGTGACACGCGTATTGATGTTTGGCTTCATCTTTATGATGGGGTTGATTGAAGCACCAACGCTACCCGCTAACTCTCGATTCCTTGCGGCATGGTTCCCGGCGAAAGAGCGTGGTAAAGCTTCCGGATTCACTACTGCAGCACAGTATTTTGCATTAGTGGTCTTCTTACCGTTGATGGGCTGGTTCTCCTATTCGTTTGGTTGGGAGTCGGTGTTCTGGTTTATGGGCGCAGTCGGTATTCTGGTCTCGCTGTTGATGACGCGGGTACTCACCGATACGCCTAAAGTTCACCCGTTGGTCAACGATGCTGAGCTTGAATATATCCAGTCCGGCGGCGGTCTGACCAACATGAAAGCCAGTAAAAAAGGCGATAACGTCGGCAAAGGATATACCCGTAAATTACTGACCAGCCGATTGGCGCTGGGTGTCTATATGGGGCAGTTCTTCTTTACGGTGCTTTCCTACTTTTTCCTGACGTGGTTCCCGGTTTATCTGGTGCACGATCGTGGTATGACCATTCTCAAGGCGGGATTTATCGCGTCACTGCCGGCGTTATGTGGATGTGCCGGCGCGTTGCTGGGCGGCGTGTTATCCGATTACATGCTGGCGCGTGGTTTCAGTCTGTCAGCCGCACGTAAAACACCGATCGTTATCGGCATGCTGTTAGCCGTGAGTATGGTTATTTGCAATTACGTCGATTCCGCATGGGTTGTGGTGGCTATTATGTCGCTGGCCTTCTTTGGCAAGGGATTTGGTGCGATGGGATGGTGCGTAGTCTCAGACTTCTCACCGAAAGAGGCGGTCGGCCTGAGTGGCGGATTGTTCAATATGATTGGCAATATTTCGGGAATCTTTACGCCAATTATTATTGCCTACATCATAAAAGATACCGGTTCATTCAATGGTGCTTTGATTTTTGTCGGCGTCTGCGCTTTCCTCAATCTGTGCTGTTATCTGTTTGTGGCTGGAAAAATTCAACGTCTGAATTTTGAAACGCCGAAACAGGATCACGATGATGACTTTTCTGGAGAGCCGCATGTCAGCCACCGATAACGCAACCCCACTACGTTTTGCTATCAATTTAGGTAACGCCGTATTGGCCAAAACGCTGCCCGATGGGCAGCCGGGCGGGATTACTGTGGAGATCGCCCAAAAAATTGCGGCTGAACAGGGAAGAGTCGCGCAATTTATTATGTATCCCACAGCAGGCAAGGTGGTCGATGATGCCACTCACGATCGCTGGGACGTCGCCTTTTTGGCGATAGACCCGAAGCGTGAAGAGGTGCTGCGATTTACGCAGTCTTATATCACTATCGAAGGTACCGTGATGGTGAGAGAGAGCAGCAACTGGCAAAGCGTGACCGAGATGGATAAACCTGATGTGGTCATCAATGTCGGTAAAGGAGCAGCCTACGATCTGTTTCTGAGCCGCGAATTAAAACATGCTGCGCTCAATCGACTCGCTTCATCACAGGCCGCGATCGATGCGTTTCTCGATGGAGAAGGCGACATGGCAGCAGGAATCCGTCAACCTTTAGAAAGTGCAGTCAGTAACAATCGCGGTTTTCGCGTTCTGCCCGATAATTTCGGTCAGATTTTCCAGGCTATTTGTTTGCCGCATGCGCAGGACCAGCTTTATGGTGAAATTAGTCATTACCTGAATAAATGGCAGGAAAATGGCGCTATCAGCGAGATTATTAATCGGAATCTTGCCGAGTCTTAAACTTAATGCAGCGTTCTCATTTGGAGAACGCTGCATTGGCTAATGTTCAATTTTCATTCATTAATGGGCATGAGACGTTATCCAGCGACGAACATAACAAGATTGCTGTGACGGAAGGTTTTTATGACATCGCCCTTAACGCTGGAACGCTCGCCGCTGGTTATTCATAACCGCCTGTATCATTTTATTGACCTCACCCAGATCGTCCCGCTGGAGCAACTGCAGACATTGCCTTACAGCATTCGCATTCTGCTAGAGAACGTTGCGCGATGCTCACCGCAAACGCTGCCTAAATTTCTCAACTATCTGTCTGCAAAGTCCTCCCCTGGTGAGGTTGAGTTTTATCCCGACCGCCTCATGTTCCATGACACCACCTGTTTACCGGCTTTGGCTGACTTTGCTGCCATGCGCGATCTTACTGCTGAGTTAGGTGGCGATCCGCGCGCTATCAATCCACACATTCCTGCTGTGCTAACCATCGATCATTCGGTCATTGTTGAAAGTTACGCGAATGCCGATGCGCTGGAAGATAACCTCAAGTTTGATTTTCGCCGTAACGCTGAACGCTATCGCTTCATTCGCTGGGCAGAAAAAAGCCTGGATAACTTCCGCGTCATTCCACCCGGCACCGGCATTATTCATTTAATGAACCTTGAAACCATTGCTGAAGTGGTCACGGTAGATGAGCGTGAAGCCATACCGTTGCTGCACGCCGATTGCATGATTGCAACCGACAGCCATACGCCGATGATAAATGCACTTGGTGTGTTGGGGTGGGGCGTAGGTGGTCTGGAAGGTCAGGCCGCATTGGTTGGCGAGCCAGTCACGTTACGCTTCCCGGACGTGGTCGGAATTTGTGTTTCCGGTGAACTGCCGCCGGATGTTAGCGACAGCGATCTGGCTCTGCACATCACGCGCCTGTTGCGTGAAAGCGGTGTGGTCGGCAAATTTGTAGAGTTCACCGGTCCTGCACTCCACAGCATGCCGCTCGAATCGCGCGCCACCATTGCCAATATGGCCCCGGAATACGGTGCCACCGTGGTGTTCTTCCCGTTTGATCAGCGCAGCGCAGAGTACGTCAACCTGACCGGGCGCAGTGAAGAGAAACAGGAAATTATTCGCAGTTATATGCAACATCAGCACCTTTGGCGTCATCCGGAGGATCGTCAGCCTGACTTCACACAACGCATTGAGCTGGATTTAAGTAGCATCGAACCCAGCGTGGCGGGGCCTTATAATCCTCATCAACAAATTCCGCTCAGTGATTCGCCGAAAAGTTTTATGGAGACATTGAAAGCCGGCGAGCGCGCTATGAAATGGCAGCATGATGATTACCCACAACCGATTCAACAAGGCGCCGTGGCTATCGCGGCCATAACCAGCTGCACCACAACCGCCAACCCCTGGCTGGTAATTCAGGCGGCATTGTTTGCCAGGAATGCGGCAAAGTACGGACTGCAACCCAAGCCTTGGGTTAAAACCTCCTTTTCACCCGGATCTCGGGCGGTTACCGATTATCTTGGAGAATCAGGCCTGCTTAGCGAATTGGAAAAGGTGGGGTTCGATGTGGCAGGTTATGGCTGTATGACCTGCATTGGCAGTTCGGGCGCATTACAACCGGCCATGGAAAGTCTGGTGAGTGATGGCCTTCAGGCCGTGTGTGTGCTTTCCGGTAACCGTAACTTTCCCCGTCGCGTTAATCCCAGCCTCGGTCATGGTTATCTCACCTCGCCAGCATTGGTGATTGCCTGGGCTATTGCCGGAAATATGCAGCATGACATGTTGAACGACCCGCTTGGCTACGATGAGCATCTACAGCCGGTTTTCATGCGCGACTTAATGCCAGCGCGTGAAGAAGTTGAACGCTGGGTAACAAGAGTGATGAAGCGTGAACATTACATCCAGCGTCGCGATCTTATCTGGCAGGGAACCCCACACTGGCAGCAAATTGAAGCTCCGGGTAGCGTGCATTATCCATGGGAATCGACCTCAACCTATCTGCGTCGGCCGGGCTATCTGGAACGTTTACCTCGAGACCCTGCCGAACCGCTGTCGCTCAATAACGCCCGACCTTTCCTCTGGTTTGGCGATGACGTCACCACCGATCATATTTCGCCTGCAGGTGCGATTTCCGCAGGCAGCCTTGCCGGTCAATGGTTGCTGGAACATCATGAAGATCCGCAGGACCTGAATCTCTACTCTACGCGACGCAGTAATCATGAGGTGATGGTACGCGGTGCTTTTACGAATAAAGCGCTATCCAACCGTTTGTTACCGGCGGATAAGCGCGGAGGTGGCGGTTATGCCTGGGATGCGTCTCATCAGCAAATTCTTCCGGCTTTTGAGGCAGCGCAAACATGGCATGCAACAGATACGCCGCTGGTAGTGCTGGCGGGCGAGCGCTATGGCGCGGGATCGAGTCGTGACTGGGCTGCTAAAGCGCAGGCACTGATGGGGGTTAAAGCCGTCATTGCTAATAGTTTCGAACGTATCCACCGCACGAATTTGATCGGAATGGGCATTCTTCCGCTGCATTTCATTGCCGATGAAGCGGACAGATTACCTGAGATGGATGGAAGCGAGGTCCTGGATATTACAGGCCTGGAAATGATCGCGCCGGGTACGACGCCGCTGATGCTCTTCATCCGCCGTGGAGGCAGGCAGATTGCTGCACTGAATCTTGAGGCAGTGATAGACTCCCAGCAAGAACTACGCTATCTGCGCTATGGCGGTATTTTGCCCTTTGTTATTCAGCAAACACTTAAAGAGTAGGGAAGTTCATGCGCTACGACCTGGTCTCACTTTCGCTGTTTGTCGCTGTGGCTGAAGAGCAGAATCTTACGCGTGCCGCACGCCGTAAGCATCTGGCCGTCTCAGCCGTGAGTAAGCGCATAACAGAACTAGAACAGCAAATTGGCACGCCACTGATGCTACGCTTGCCGCGCGGCATCGAGTTGACGCCTGCGGGGCACTCGCTGCTGTTTCACGCGCGCCAGGTGTTCCGCAATCTCGACCAAATGGAAGAGGAGCTCAGTGATTACGTGGCTGGCGTACGAGGCCACATTCGCATTTTTACGATCTCTGCGGCGTTGATGCATTATTTGCCGCGTGCCATTAGTCAGTTCCTAACTCATTACCCGCAGACAGATATCGATATTGAAGAACACACCGGCATTGGCGTCGTGCAGGGCTTGCTGCAGGGGGACGCGGATGTCGGTTTCTTTTCCAGTTGGACACCTGCTTCCGGCATTGAGGTCTGGCCATGGCAGCAAGACCAGTTGTCCGTTTTGGTGTGGCAGGGGCATCCGTTGGCGGAGCGCGCGACCTTGCAATTAGTGGATTGCATCGATGAGAAAATGATTGGGCCACATCGGGAAAGCGCAGTGAGCCACATTCTGGAGCGTGAAGCGAGAAAGCTGGGTACAACGCTGAATATAGGCTTACGGGTCAGCAGTTTCGTCTCTATGGCCGAACTGGTTGCGCAACAGTTGGGAATAGCCATCTTGCCAGTTAATGAAATCGCTCAGGTGGCTAATCATGATGCTGTGCGCTGTATTCCCCTCGTCGAGCCATGGGCGAAACGTGAATTGTATGTTGGCGTGAAGGGATATGCCCTATCTTCACCCTCGGTGAAAGCGTTTATCGAAAATGTCACGCCATTGAAACGTGCAACGGGTGCTGAAGAGGGGGCGCTGCTTGAGGCCAGTCTCATTAATGCTGACCTCAAGCGCTGAGTTAATCGGAAAATACAATGCAGGTAGGGCTGGCAGTGAATACCTCTTTACCTGTGTCTTTAAGCATACCCGAGTCCTGATCAACGCTGAAAATGCGAATAGAATCTGAGTCCTCGTTAGCGCTGTAAAAATAGAGCCCATCTGCAGAGAGCGTTGTAAAACGCGGCGTCTTACCACCGCAAAACACCCATCCCACAGGCTTTAAGCAGCCATCATCAGGATTTATGCGCATAACCGCAATACTGTTATGACCACGATTGGCGGCATATAAGAAGCGCCCAGACGGATGCACTTCGATTTCACTGGCGTCGTTACGTGTTTCAAATCCTTCCGGTAGGCTGCTCAGCGTTTGCTTGAGCGCAATGTTTCCCGTCTCTTGTTCAAAATCGTAAACGGTAATCGTATTCCCGAGCTCACTCAGGCCATAAAGCCACTGGCCCTGTGGATGGAAATCAACATGACGCGGCCAGCTCCCAGACGGCAACAGCACTTCATCATTGAGTAGTGATTGTCCATCTCGCCAGTGATAAATACGCACCATATCAATGCCGTTTCCGGCCTGTCTGCCCTGGATGGGCAGAGCGTAGTAATCGCTATCTGGTGCAAAAATAATTTCATGCGGACGTGACAAGCTGGCCGCAGCGCCATCCTCATCAGCGTGGCCTTCCACCATCGCCAGGTGGTGAGGAGGCAGTAGCGCGTCATCATCAGCGAACGCTAATGCTGCTACGTTGCCGCCTTCATGGTTAGCAATCAGCAGATGGCGGCCATCAGGTGAGAGAGCAGCATGCACCGGGTTATTGCGCCGCAGTGGATCAAGATCGGGATGTGGATTCTGTGGGCCCGTTGTTTGTTCAGATAACAAAGTCAGCATGCCAGAGATAGGATCACGCGCAAAAATAGCTACCTGATTGCCATCCCCATGCAGCACGTACAGCCGATTTCTTTTTTCATCCAGTGTGAGCCAGGACGGATTTTCCTGAACAGAGGTAACACGTTGTACGTGATGCCAGTTCCCTGACTCATCAATGCGAAATACTTCAATTCCTTTTCCACGTGCGCCACGCCACTCGGACGTACGGCAACCCACATAGGCAAACTTATTCATTTACAACCCCGCCATACCAATATGCATTTATTTAAACACAAGTGCATATATTGACTTGTGACTGATATCACGCTTTTGTGGTTACCAATCTTTGAAACTAACTAATAAGGGGTTTTTACGTTATGCGTCGGTGTTTTTAGGCTGCTTAAAACTGCACTGCAATTTTATGCTATTGCATTTGAGTGGGTTTAAATGCAGAAAATTGACGATCGTGGTCACAATTTCAACGGCTCGCGATTGCTAAAAAAAACCGCAGATAGCTTACTGTTAACAAGTCGTGAAAACTGTTACATAAATGCATCTGGGAGAAGGGTTATGACCCAACGTATTGCGTATGTTACATCCGGGATGGGAAGCCTCGGAACCGCTATTTGCCGTCGACTGGCGAAGGATGGTTTTAAAGTGATTGCAGGATGCGGCCCCAATTCTCAACGTAAAACCGCCTGGCTTGATGACAATAAAAAGATGGGATTTGATTTTATCGCATCAGAAGGAAACGTGGCTGATTGGGAATCAACGGTTAAAGCGTTTGCCAAAATAAAAGCTGAAATCGGTGAGATAGACGTGCTGGTTAATAATGCCGGTACGGCACGGAATGTATTATTTCGTGATATGCAGCCACAGGAGTGGCAGGCCGTTATTAACACCAATATGAACTCATTATTCAACGTCACTAAACAAGTCGTGGATGGCATGATGTCGCGTGGATGGGGACGTATTATCAATATTTCTTCAGTCAACGCGCAAATTGGTCAAACAGGTCAGGTTAACTACTCTACGGCAAAATCTGCCGTGCGGGGTTTTACTCGCGCCCTGGCACGTGAAGTTTCGGCACGCGGAGTAACAGTTAACACGGTATCGCCGGGCTATCTGGCTACGTCAAAACTGAAAACAGTCACGCCGGTGCAGGTTATTGATAAGATTGTTCAGGAAATTCCAGTGCGTCGTCTGGGCTCTCCGCAGGAAATCGCCTCTATATGCTCATGGCTGGCATCTGACGAATCAGGATTTGCCACGGGTGCTGATTTCTCTGTTAACGGCGGCCTGCATATGGGCTAATAAATTAACAGAACGTCCTGCTCAAAATTTCCGTCAAATTAATTATCGCGCATATTAGAAATAATATGCGTTGGAGGCTCTTATGCTCTCGCTTCTGGGATATGGCATGATTGTGGTCTTTATGATCCTAATCATGACCAAAAAACTTTCTGCACTCGTCGCACTGATCATTATTCCAATAATATTTGCTCTGATTGCCGGATTCGGCGGAGAGATGGGCGAGATGATGATTGAGGGGCTTAAAAAAGTCGCTCCGACTGCCATCATGGTTATTTTTGCCATTCTCTACTTCAGCACCATGTTTGATACCGGTTTATTTGATCCGATTATTCGCTTCTTTTTACGGATTATTAATGGTGACCCGGTTAAAGCGGTTATGTGCAGCGCGATTCTGGCGGCGATGGTGTCACTTGATGGTGATGGATCAACGACCTATATGATCTGCGTAACGGCAATGCTGCCATTGTTTAAACGTATTCGTCTGGATCCACTGGCGCTGACTTGCGTAGTCTTCCTCTCCGGAAGTATTACTAACTTGCTGCCATGGGGCGGTCCACTGGCTCGCGTTGCGGCATCCTTGAAAGTTGAATCCAGCGATCTGTTTATTCCGCTGATTCCAACTATGGTTTGCGGTTTTGTCGGAGTATTGGTGCTGTCCTGGTATATCGGTATTCGTGAACGCCGTCGTTTAGGCAAGCTAAGTATCAATACCAATGGTTATGGATCAGTCACTGAAGACGATGCAGAAAGCTATCTGCCGGCAATCAATGAAGTCAATGAAGAGCTGCGTCGTCCAAAACTGTTCTGGCTTAACGCGGGTCTGACCTTGTTACTGATGGGATCGCTGGTGATGGAGTTGCTGCCACTATCGGTGCTGTTCATGGTGGCATTTGCTCTGGCGTTGCTGATCAACTATCCGCACATTGATGCCCAGCGTCAGCGTATTGCAGCGCATGCACCTGCTGCGCTGAACCAGACATCTATCTTCCTGGCTGCGGGTATTTTCGCCGGTATTCTATCGGGTACTGGAATGGTCACCGCAATGTCGGCATCTCTGCTGGATGTGTTACCCGATTCATGGGGCCCTTATCTGGCACCGATTACGGCACTGATCAGCTTGCCTGGCACCTTCTTTATGTCGAATGATGCCTTCTATTATGGTGTACTGCCGGTTCTGGCAGAAGCAGCGAAAGTGTATGGCATTGATCCGGTCGAAATTGGTCGTGCATCATTGGTTGGGCAGCCAATCCACTTACTGAGTCCGTTAGTGGCATCAACCTATCTGTTGGTGGGATTAGCCGGAGTTGAATTCAGCGACCATCAGAAATACACCTTCAAATGGGCTTTCCTGCTCTGCATGATCTTCCTGGCATCGGGTTTGCTATTGGGTCTTTATCCCCTCTACTCGCCTGGCGGTTAAAGGCGGTGATGAAAAAATGGCCCATTTGGGCCATTTTTTTATACTCCGATACTACGTTGTTTTTTGTTATCTAGCGCGACAGCGAGGTGCTGCTTCATCATGTATGATGCTTCGATCAGCTGCCCTGCCTCAATTAATGACAGCAAGTGCATATGATCTTTAACTTCAGCGTAGTAGCGGCTGCGGTCATCCATAATGCGGTAATCCATTAAACGGCGCATGCGGTTGACGTTGCGCAGTGATATCTCAAAAAACGGGTTGTTTGAAAAACTGATGACAGTCTCATGAAAGCGGTAACCCGCTAACTGGAGCTGAGTAGGCGATAAACGCTGAATGCCACTCTCTAGAAGCATCTCCAGCTCGCGCTTAATCTCATCAATTTTGCTCTGTGGGGCTTTGAAGGTGGATTCCAAAATTGCCATTGGTTCAATAACCATGCGGAAGCTGAAAATATGCTCAAGCGCGGCTTTGGTCTTGGCAACGGGCAGAAAACGCCAGCCATAACCTTGTTTACGTTCAACCCATCCCTCACTGATACCGCGCGCCAGAATGGTCGTGAGCTGAGTCTTCGAAAGGTTATAACGCTTGAGTAAATAAAGTTCGTTAACTTCAGATTCGATTTTGTCCTGCAGCCAGTCTTCCGCTAATTGATAGTATTCAGGAAGATCGTTATCCACTTCACTTTCATGTGAGCTCTGAGTCTGAGGCGCATAATCCTGCTTAACAAAGAAACCACGGTTGTGCTGCTGCTGTAGAATGCCTTTGTGTTCAAGGTAAACCAGGGCCTCACGCACGGGGGAACGTGAAACATCAAATGATTCTGCCAACTTAGGTACACTTAGGTGTGCACCCGGCGACAATCCTCCACTGTCGATCATCGTGATTATTTTTTGCGAAAGCCTTTCCGTAAGAGCGCTTATTTTCATGAAGAAAGCCCTAAAAAATGCAGGAATAAGTACAAAATTTAACAATATTATTGCATTTTAATTGTATGAAATGCAATTATAAAATGCAGTTTTAAGCTCGGTTAACCACATGTTTATATTGATGATTTTCTATCATTTTATATTTTATCAATCCACGCGGCTTAAAGGCCACCCGCCAAAAGCTGCATGATTAATTGATTCCTCTCATTTTCACGCCTTCATCTGCAAAAGCTCCCTTCTACACCTTCAAATTCGTTAAATCGTAGTTAAACCACTTTTACAATTACATACATAAAAAAACTACTAATCTGCATTTGAGTAAACAAAAATGCAAACATTCCAGCCTCACCATTTATTTTTACTTCATCACTGAGATGTGAGATTCATTCAATGTCAGATCAAAAAAAAGGACTGAGCAGAAGACGTTTCCTCGGCGCAGGATCGCTTATTGCACTCAGTTCCCCCCTAGCTACAGCAGCAACGATCAGCGGTGGTACAGGTACACCATGGACAGCGGATGAGGCATCGCCACCGCCAAAAATAGACCCGCTACAGTGGGAGTTTTTTACGCCAAAAGAGAGGGTTATTGTTGATGCGTTGGTCGAAACGCTGATCCCAGCCGATGAGCTGAGTCCAAGCGGTAAAGAGGCGGGATGTACGCTGTTTATTGACCGCCAAATGGCAGGGCGATTTGGTCAGGGTTCTCGTCTTTATATGAATGGACCTTATGGTGCATCACCTCTTGCATCTCAAGGCAGGCAATCGCCTCTAACGCCCGCTGAGGAGTTTCGCCGCGGTCTGACAGCATTCAATAACTTTTGCATTAAAGAATACAAAAAAGCATTCAACGAGCTGACTGAAGATGCACGTGAGGCTGCTCTTCATTTGCTTGAGGCTGGAAAGATCGTTCTGCTGGGCGAAGTCAGTAGCAAAGATTTCTTCAAAACCTTGCTGGCACGCACCATGGAAGGCTTTTTTGCCGATCCCGTCTATGGCGGCAACCGCGACATGGTGGGATGGAAAATGATTGGTTATCCCGGCGCGAAATACGACTACCTCGATTGGATCGAACGCCATAACGAAACCTATCCACATCCTCCCGTTAGCATCTACGGTTACACGCCCGAGTCCTAAATGAATACTGAAATCAAAAAGCTACCTAAAAAAGATATTGCCATTGTAGGTCTTGGCTGGGCGGGTTCGATCATGGCAATCGAACTTGCCAAAACAGGATTGGATGTCATTGCGTTTGAACGTGGTCCCTGGCGTGATACCGCTGATGACTTTAACGTTGGCTACGTACAGGACGAACTGCGTTATGTAGTGCAGCAAGAGCTGATGATCACTGCTGCAGAAGATACTTATACCTTCCGCAATGCGTCTCACCAGACTGCGCTCCCCATACGCGAATATGGCTCCTTCTTGCTGGGCACAGGTCTAGGTGGCTCGGGAGCGCACTGGAGCGGTTTGACCTGGCGCTATAACCCGACTGACTTTGAATTACGATCTCATTTAACCCGTCGTTATGGTGAAAAGGCGATTCCAGATGACCTTTTGATTAAGGATTGGGGTATTACCTATGACGAATTGGAACCTTACTACACCAAATTTGAGCGCATGGCTGGCATTGGTGGTAAAGGCGGCGTCATAAACGGACAGGTTCAGGAAGGTGGGAACCCTTTTGAAGGTAATCGCTCAGAAGATTTTCCTTTACCGCCAATGAAGATGACCTTTGCGGCAAAGCTGTTTGCTGAGTCAGCCAGAAAAATAGGTATGAAGCCTTTCCCGACGCCAAGCGCGAATGCGTCGGGTGTTTACACCAATACCTATGGTGTAACGATGGCACCTTGCACTTACTGTGGATACTGCTCGCGTTGCGGATGTGCCAATTACTCCAAATCAACCCCGCAAACCAATATCATCCCTGCGCTTATGCGTTACTCCAACTTTACGGCTCAGGTTCAATCTGAAGTTCTGCATGTTGTGATGGATGAAAGCGGAAAAGTTGCTACTGGCGTGGTTTATATTGATGCCAGTGGGCAACGCTACGAGCAGCCAGCTGACCTGGTGATTCTGACCGCGTTTACCATACCAAATGTACGCTTGCTGTTTGCCTCTGGGATTGGCGAACCTTACGATCCAAAAACCGGTAAAGGGCTGATTGGTAAAAATTACGCCTACCAAACCAACTCCAGTATTCAGCTATTTTTTGAAGATAAAAACTTCAATCCGTTTATTTCCGGTGGTGGTGTTGGTCAGGGTGTCGATGAATACAACGGTGACAACTTTGACCATAAGGAATTGGGCTTTTTTGGTGGCGCTTGCATCATGTCGAATGTCACCAGTGGATGGCCAATTACCAATCGTATGACGCCGCCAGGTACGCCCAAATGGGGCCGTGAATGGAAAAAAGCGACCAAACAACACTACCTGAGTACGACGGTGGTCAGGACGCAGGGAAGTTCTTACCCCACGCGGTCAAACTACCTCGATCTCGATCCTACTTATAAAGACCGTCATGGCCGTAGCATGATGCGCCTGACGTTCGACTTCCCAGAAAATGACTTGAAGATGTCTGCTTACGTTACCAATAAGGCGCTGGATGTCGCGAAAGCCATGGGTGCCAGCCAAACCGTTATGCACGTGCCACAAGGGCCTTACAATATTGTTCCTTTCCAAAGTACGCATAATACGGGCGGAGCGATTATGGGAGAGTCGCCCAAAGACAGCGTCGTGAATAAATACCTGCAATCCTGGGATGTGCCCAATTTGTTTGTCATTGGTGGATCAGCGTTTCCGCAAAACGCGGGATATAACCCAACCGCAACTGTTGGCGCACTGGCCTATTGGGCCGCAGATGCCATCGTCAAACAGTATCTCAAGCAACCCGGTCCATTGGTGCAGGCATAATGAAAACCGTTAAACCGATAATAACTGCCACTCTACTTGCTGTTTTGAGTGGGATGAACGTCAGCTATGCGGCCAATACCTTCTTCCCAGACATTGAAAAGGGGCGCTATCTCGCCACGGTTGGCGATTGTACGGCGTGTCATACGCCAGAAGGGGCTAAACCGATGTCAGGGGGAAAGGCGATTGAAACCCCATTTGGCAATCTCATTGCACCCAATCTAACGCCAGATCGTGAAACCGGCATTGGCGCCTGGACAGATGACCAGTTCCTGCGTGCGATGCAGGAAGGGATTGGGCATAACGGTGAATACCTTTACGGTGCATTTCCTTACACGGCCTACACCAAAGTTTCAAAGCCCGACCTGCTGGCAATCAGAGCGTATCTCAATACTTTAGAACCGGTGCACAACAAGGTTGAGTCAAATCAGCTGCCATTCCCGTTCAATATTCGGGAAAGCCTGATGGGCTGGAACTTGCTCTTCTTCAAGAAAGGAGAGTTTAAACCGGATCCAACTCAGAGTGCGGAATGGAATCGTGGAGCGTATCTAGCTGAAGGTCTGGCGCACTGCTCGACATGCCATAACAGCAAGAACTTCCTGGGTGGAGATACCAGTGATGGACATCTTCGGGGTTACACCCTTCAGGGATGGGTTGCGCCAACCATCACAGGCGATAAATATCAGGGCCTCGGCAACTGGAAGGCGGAAGACATCGTCGAATATCTCAGAACCGGCAGGAACCAGTTTGCAGCAGCGTCAGGTCCTATGGCCGAAGTAATAACTAATTCAACGCAGCATATGCAAAGCGATGATTTACGTGCGATAGCCATCTATTTGCTCAGTCAAAAAGCCGATATCAAACCGCCTAAGCCGGTGAGTCCAGATGATGAAGCGATGAAGCTTGGCCAGCAGGTATACGCCGTCAACTGCTCAGCGTGTCACATGGCAAATGGTGAAGGTGTAGCAAAAATGTTCCCTTCATTAAAGGGCAGCGGTTCTGTTCTGGCCGATGATCCTGCCACATTGACGCGCGTTATTTTACGCGGCGCGAAAGCTGTCTCAACCGATGCGGCACCTACAGGCCCAGCAATGCCTGCATTTGCCTGGCGTTTAAGTGACAAAGATGCGGCTGCAGTAATGACATTCGTCCGCAACAGTTGGGGAAATGCCGCTCCGCCAGTGTCATCCAGCGTGGTGACTAAAGCGCGTCAAGAGGCTCAGGCCAATCCGTAATAATTTGAGAGACTGAAAGGAACTCACCGTAATGAATCACAGCTGCCATAGCGGCAACCCAACTTCTGGTAATGGCGTCTGGCTGGCGTTATTGGTGGCTGTCACATTTTTTATGGAGAATCTCGACGCCACGGTTATTGCAACCGCGATCCCCCAAATGGCCAAAGATTTTAGCGTTAGCCCGGTTGAACTGAATATCGGCATTAGCGCCTATCTTCTCGCCGTGGCCATCTTTATCCCCATCAGTGGTTGGCTGGCTGGTCGCATTGGTGCCCGATACGTTTTCGCTGGTGCGATTCTGCTATTTACGCTTGCTTCAATAATGTGTGGTCTGAGTAACGATTTAGCGATGTTCACTTTAAGCCGGGTGCTGCAAGGTGTTGGTGGCGCGCTAATGGTACCGGTTGGTCGAATGGTGGTACTCAGGATGACGGCCAAAAAAGACATGGTGAAAACCATCGCGTTTATATCATGGCCTGGATTGATTGCTCCTGTGCTGGGACCGCCGTTTGGTGGCCTAATCGTGACTTACAGCCATTGGTCATGGATATTCTGGCTGAATATCCCTTTAGGTCTTATCGCCCTCGTCGCGACATTTTTCCTCGTGCCGCAAACCAAAGATGTTATCAAGCGTCACTTTGACGTGAAGGGCTTTATTTACACGGCAGCGGCGTGCGTGATGCTGATCGTTGGATTGGAGTTTCTTGGTCACAGCAAAGTTGAAAGCGGCTTTATGTTGATCGCTGGCGGCATCTTATTTGGTCTACTTACTTTCCGTCACAGCCTGAACCATAGACATCCGCTATTGCCTTTTAATGTCATGACGATTACCACATTCAGAAGCGCAGTAATAGGCGGTTCATTCTTCCGGGCATCCATTAATGCCATTCCGTTTTTGTTACCCTTGTTGTTTCAGATCAGTTTTGGCTGGAGCGCGGTAGAGGCAGGCTCAATGGTGCTATGGGTCTTTGCGGGGAATCTTGCAATGAAGCCTGCGACTACCTGGCTAATGAAACGGTGGGGCTTTAGACGCTTACTGTTAGGGAATGGAGTTATAAGTCTATTCGCTATTTTGAGTTGCGCGATGCTGGATCCGGGCATGGGCTATTTCACTATTGCTTTAATATTATTTGTCGGGGGACTTACGCGCTCCCTCCAGTTCAGTTGCTATAACAGTCTTGGCTTCGCGGATATACCTCAGGAAAAGATGAGTGATGCATCCGTAATTTTTAGTATTTTCTTCCAGTTCGCAATGAGCGCAGGCATAGCTATCTCAGCACTGGCGCTGCGAATGTCGATGCTGTGGAATCACCATCACTCACCACTGCAAGCGGATGTTAAGTTGGCTTTTATCGGGGTATCACTCCTGGTGATATTTTCCATGATTGATGTCTATCGGCTTGAGAGAAACGCAGGTGAGCAGGTGCTTAATTAATTGAGAACGGAGAGGGAGTTGAATGGCCATTGCAAAAAAACACGTATTCATTGCTCATTCGAGCAGAAGCGAAACAGCAATCACCGAAGTTTGACAAAACCTGAGGTTTGGTTGACAGATGTCATAATGATTGCAATTATTTACGCCAACGAGAAAAGGGCATCAGCGCTAACTGATACCCTTTCTTGAAGATTTTTATGTTCAATCTTGGATGTTGCATCTACACATGCAGCCATCGTTGCTTTGAACACCATCTTCGTTTAGACACCCGTTAGAGATCTCACTTCTAACCAGTGTGCTTCGATGTATGGTGCCCGGACGCGGAATCGAACCACGGACACGGGGATTTTCAATCCCCTGCTCTACCGACTGAGCTATCCGGGCAACGGGGCGCATTAAACCTTAATGGCTCTCAGTCGTCAACGGCTTTCGTCAAAAAAGCGTAGCAATCGTGATTGATTGCTTGCTTTTCAGACAAGATGGATAAAAAGGCTACGCCAGTGCGCCGTTCTGACGACACAGCGCAATGCCGAGCACATCTTCCGCTAAGCGGCGCGCCGTTTCCACATCCTGTACATTGCGTTTCACCAGCAGCTTGCTCAGACAACCTTCCAGAATCAGCTCCATCTGATCGGCCACCATGGTGGGATTATCCAGCGCTAAATCGACCAGGATTTCGTGGGTAAACTGCCATGAGCTGCGTTTTTGCTGTTCAGCTAACTGATGCACAGGGTGATCGGGCTGGGGATAGAAGCTGCACGCGGCGATGAACAGGCAGCCGGGAAAGCGGCTTTTGCTAACGTATTCACTTAATACCTGGTAGCGTGCCAGCAGCTTTTGTTCGGCGCTGAGATGTTCATTAAGCTGCACCTGGCGGCGCCAGCTATCGATTTGCTGGCCATGATAGCGCAGCGCATCGTACAGCAGGGCATCACGATCGGGCCAGAAGCGCGTTAACTGCTCTGCTTCCAGACCGCTTTCACCCGCCAGCTGCGTTAAAGACGTGGTGGCGGCCAGGCCGCTCTGTTCGAGCACATTCAGCGCATGCTCGAGTATTTGTTCACGTTGCAAGTGACTCTCCTCTGGAATGCGGGCCCGCTCGCGGACAAACGGGCAGTGTCCTGCAGACAGTGTCGTTTAACGCGACACATTGTGCAAATGCGCGCGGAAATCGGCGGCGTTGAGGAAGCCGGTGACACGCGAATCGGGAATCTCTTTGCCTTGCGCATCGAAGAACAGAATGGTCGGCAAGCCTAAAACCTGCAGATGCTGCAACAGCGCGTTATCCTGCGCGTTGTTGGCGGTAACGTTGGCTTGTAGCAGCTGCACCTGGCTCAACGCGCTGCGCACGCCATCATCGCTGAAGGTATATTTCTCGAACTCTTTGCAGGCGACGCACCAGTCGGCATACAAATCGACCATGGTGATACGGCCTTGCGCCTGCTGCAGCGCGTTATCGAGCTGCTCGCTGCTGGTAATGGTCTGGAACGGCAAATGCGCCACGGTTTGCACACTGCTGCTGCCGAATGCCCAATCCTGTAAGGGGCGAGCACTCACCAGCGCGGCGGCCAGCATGATGATTTGCAGCACGCGCCATTTGCCGGTCGCCCGCAGGCTGAGGCTGAATGCCCAGGCAAAAAACGCCACGCCGAGCAGACTCCACAGACGCAAGCCCCAAACGTCGCCAATCACCCGCTCCAGCAGGAACACCGGCAGCGCCAGAATCACAAAGCCAAAGCCCTCTTTGACCGTTTGCATCCACGGCCCGCTTTTCGGCAGCAGCTTATTACCAAACATCGTCACGGCAATCAGCGGCAGGCCCATCCCGAAGGCATACAGCCACAGCGTGCCGGCCCCGGCCCATAGATTTCCGCTCTGTGCGATATACAGCAGAATGGCGCTGAGCGGTGCGGTGGTGCAGGGGGAACAAATCAGCCCAGCCAGCGCGCCCATCATAAAGACGCCCGGCAGCGATCCGCCTTGCTGACGATTGCTCCACAAGGTGAGGCGGGTTTGCAGGCCAGAGGGCAACTGCAGCGAGAACAAGCCAAACATCGACAGCGCCAGCACGATGAACAGCGCCGATAGGCCAATCAGCACGTAAGGATGCTGTAGCGCCGCCTGGAAGCGTAGTCCTGCTGCCGCAACGACCATGCCGAGCACGGTGTAAGTCAGCGCCATGCCCTGCACATAGACCATTGCCAGCGCGAACAGACGGCCCATCGAATAGCGGCGCGGGCCACCCAAAATGATGCTGGAGATCAGCGGATACATCGGCAGTACGCACGGCGTGAAGGCCACGCCGATACCAATCAGCAGTGCCCACAGCGGAGAAAACGGCAGCGGCGTACTTTGATGGGTTGGCTGCGCGCGGGCAGCGGGCGCATCCTGATTGGCGGCCACCGCGCTGAGCGGCACACTGCGGGTTTCGGGCGGATAGCAGAATCCGGCGGCGGCGCAGCCCTGATACGTCACGGTGACGGTCGCGCCGGCATCGGCCTGGCGTAGGGTGACCGGCAGCTGCAGATCCTGCGGATAGATTTCACTTTTCCCGTAAAACTCATCTTCATGCGGCTGGCCCGGCGGCAAGCTCAGCGGAGCAATCTGCGCTTTTTGCGGCGTGACGTGAATTTGCTGGCGATAGAGATAGTAGCCATCTTTCACTTTCCAGCTCAGCGTCAGCTGATTTCCCTGCTGGCTGAAATCGAAGCCAAATGCCTGATCAACCGGCACAAAGCGGCTGTTGTTATTGGGAGAGAAAAGTGAGGCTTGTGCCGAAAGGCAAAAGGTCAGTGCCAGGCAAAAGCCGGCAAGGCGTAAAAGTCGAGCAGCCATAACGAATGAATTAGCTCCGGTGGCGAATAGGCCGCGATGATAGCACGGCCGCCTCGCCACGAGGTTTTCAGGATGTAACGGCGCTACAAAATCAGGCTACCAAACAGGAAACCAAACGCCACCGAGAAGGCAATCGCCAACACGCCGGGGATAATAAAGGAGTGGTTAAACACAAACTTACCGATACGGGTTGAGCCGGTATCATCCATTTCCACCGCAGCCAGCAGCGTTGGATAGGTTGGCAGCACGAACAGCGCGGAAACGGCGGCAAAAGATGCTACCGCCGCCAGCGGCGATACACCGAGCATCAGCGCGGCGGGCATTAGCGCTTTGGTGGTAGCGGCCTGCGAATAGAGCAGCGTGGCGGCGAAGAACAGCACCAGCGCTAGCATCCATGGATAACCTTGCAGCATGTCACCAGCCAGGTTTTGAATATCGGCCAGGTGCGCTTTGACGAAGGTATCACCCAGCCAGGCTACGCCCATCACGCAGATACAGGCGCTCATGCCTGATTTGAAGGTACTGGCGCTGAGAATCTCACCGGTATCGACTTTGCAGGTCAGGCAAATCAGCGTGGCAACGGTTAGCATAAACACCACGATGGCTTCGTTGCGCGGCAGCACCGGATTGCTGATGAGGCCCACGCTGTCGCTGATGGCGGTGGCGTAGAGCACCACGGCGGCGATACCGATCAGGAACAGCAGCACCGCGCGTTTCGCGCCCGGTTTGATGTCATACACCTGCTCGCCGCGCAGTTTCACTTCGCCTTTGGCTACACGCGCCTGGTAAACCTCATCATCCTTTAACTCCTTGCCGAGGAAACTGGTGATGATGGCAGCACAGAAGATCGCCGCCATGGTGGAGGGCAGCGCCACGCCGAGCAGCGCCAGATAACTCACCCCGTGCGGCTCGAGAATCGAGGCGAAGAACACCACCGCTGCCGAGAGCGGCGAAGCGGTGATGGCGATCTGCGAGGCGACAACTGCTATCGACAGCGGGCGCGAAGGGCGCACGCCTTGCTCTTTCGCCACTTCGGCAATCACCGGCAAGGTAGAGAATGCGGTGTGACCGGTACCGGCCAGCAGCGTCATGACGTAAGTGACCAGCGGTGCGAGGAAGGTGACGTAGCGGGGATGGCGGCGCAGCAGGCGCTCTGCTAATCCCACCAGATAATCAAGACCGCCGGCGATCTGCATCGCGGCAATCGCGGCAATCACCGCCATGATAATTTCGATCACATCGAAAGGAATGGCACCGGGCTTTAAACCGCAAAACAGCGTCAGCGCCAGCACACCTAAACCGCCCGCGAAACCAATGCCGATGCCGCCAAGACGTGCACCGAGCCAGATCGCCAGCAGGACAATAACCAACTCCACTACTACCATTCGTTCCACTCCCTGAGCCGTGGAAAAATCCCGACTCTTAAAGTTGTAGCCGCCAAAATGAAAAAAGCACGCCGCATTGTATCGGGGCGTGCTTTTGGCAACTTGATCCGGAGCGGATTACTGTTCGTTTTCGTCGGTATAGCGTTTGGCTTTGTAGGTTGGATGCATCAGGTTTTGGATGGAGAAGATATCGTCCAGCTCGGCTTCCGTCAGTAAACCGCGCTCCAGCACCACTTCACGCACGCTCTTGCCGGTTTCAGCACAAATCTTACCGACGATATCGCCGTTGTGATGGCCAATATACGGGTTGAGGTAAGTGACGATACCAATCGAGTTAAACACGTAGGCTTCACACACCGCTTTGTTGGCGGTAATGCCGTTGACGCATTTTTCCAGCAGATTAAAGCAGGCGTTTGTCAGAATGCTGATTGACTCAAACAGCGCCTGGCCAATCACCGGCTCCATCACGTTAAGCTGCAACTGGCCCGCTTCAGACGCCATGGTGACGGTGATGTCGTTGCCGATCACTTTGAAGCACACCTGATTCACCACTTCCGGCACCACCGGGTTCACTTTGGCCGGCATGATAGATGAACCGGCCTGCAGTTCTGGCAGGTTGATTTCATTCAGGCCAGCGCGTGGACCGGAGGAGAGCAGGCGCAAATCGTTACAGATTTTCGACAGTTTCACCGCCAGACGTTTCAGCGCGGAGTGCACCATCACGTAGGCACCGCAGTCGGAGGTGGCTTCAATCAGATCTTCTGCTGGCACCACCGGCAGATTACTCACTTCTGCCAGACGCTGTACCGCCAGCTGTTGATAGCCATCAGGTGTGTTAAGACGCGTACCGATGGCCGTGGCGCCGAGGTTCACTTCCAGCAGCAGTTCGGCGGTGCGCAGAATACTGCGGGTCTCTTCATTCAGCAGCACGTTAAACGCGTGGAACTCCTGGCCAAGCGTCATTGGCACCGCATCCTGCAACTGGGTACGGCCCATTTTCAGGATATTTTCGAACTCGACGGCTTTGCGCTGGAAGCCTTCGCTGAGCTGGCTGATGCCGTCTAGCAGTTTCAGGATTGAGGCATAAACCGCGATGCGGAAACCGGTTGGATAAGCATCGTTGGTCGACTGACACTTATTCACGTGATCGTTGGGATTGAGGTACTGGTATTCCCCTTTCTGGTGGCCCATCAGCTCCAGGCCGATGTTTGCCAGCACTTCATTGGTGTTCATGTTGACCGAGGTGCCCGCGCCGCCCTGATAGACGTCCACCGGGAACTGATCCATGCATTTGCCGTTATTGAGCACCTCATCACAGGCCTGAATAATGGTGTTTGCGATGTTGCGGGGAATGGTTTGCAGCTCTTTGTTGGCGAGCGCGGCTGCTTTCTTCACCATCACCATACCGCGGACAAACTCAGGTATGTCACTGATTTTGTTATTACTAATATAGAAGTTTTCAATCGCACGCAGAGTATGAACACCGTAATAAGCATCTGCTGGAACTTCGCGCATGCCTAAAAGGTCTTCTTCGATACGAATGTTGTTCGCCATGATTACCTTCTTATTATTGCTGCCTTGTTACTACCGGGCGTCCGAAGGGACGGGCGGCAATTAACGTGCAGGTGAAGCGATTATATTGTCGTGGAATGTCAGCGCCGACATATTATCCATCTTCACGCTGACGGGCACGATCATATTCTGATGTTACAGAATTGTTTGTGCACAGATCACTTTACGGGCATTTGCAGGCCCAGCGGTAATAACGATATGTGATGTACTTCGCAATTTTAAGTCAGTGGGAAAAAAATGGCAGGATCGGTTGAAATCGGCGCCGCAAATGCCCATCTCTATCAGTACGGTCATGCAGACCCTCCCTTTCTGCTGTCTGGCAATTTGCGAGGCAGCTCCAACTCACAGGAGAATTCGGTGCGCTGGTTACCGTTAGTGATTTTTTTTGTATTGGCCTGGATTGAAATCTCAATCTTCATCCAGGTTGCGCATGCGCTGGGCGTGCTGCTCACCATGCTGTTGGTGATCTTCACCTCATGTATTGGTGTGTCGCTGGTGAAAAATCAGGGCATGAAGAACTTCCGACTGATGCAGGAGAAGCTGGCGCGCAATGAGAGCCCGGCGGCAGAGATGACCAAGAGCGTTTCGCTGATCATCTCCGGTTTCCTGCTGCTGTTGCCGGGTTTCTTTACCGACTTCCTCGGCCTGCTGCTGCTATTGCCGCCGGTGCAGAAGCATTTGACGCTAAAGCTGATGCCGCATCTGCGCGTGTGGCGCGGACCGGGCGCGGGCCCCGACGCGGGCTTCACCATGGACGGTGAGTATGAGCGCAAGGATCAGGACAAGATTGGCCACGATAAAGACCAATAAACATGACAAGGCGGCGCAAGCCGCCTTTTTGCTGCATTTTTCGCCATCTGTTGCAGAAACGAAAATATTTATATTTTTTACCCTTGAAAGCCCACTTATTGCCCCTATCTCTTCCAGCACGAGGCCGGAAGCCATGCAGTCCGGTTCTAACCCAAAAAATGAATGATTGGACTTCTCAAAGGAGAGCTATCAAATGAAAATTCGTCCATTGCACGATCGCGTCATCGTCAAGCGTAAAGAAGTTGAAGCTAAATCAGCGGGCGGCATCGTGCTGACCGGTTCAGCTGCCGGTAAATCTACCCGCGGTGAAGTCCTGGCTGTTGGCAAAGGCCGCATCCTGGAAAACGGTGAAGTTAAGCCACTGGACGTAAAAGTGGGTGATCTGGTGATTTTCAGCGAAGGCTACGGTGCTAAGACCGAGAAAATCGACAACGAAGAAGTTCTGATCATCTCCGAAAGCGACATCCTTGCAGTTGTTGAAGCGTAATTTACGCGTAATTCACTGAACGAAACGAATTTAAGGGATATTTGAAATGGCAGCTAAAGACGTAAAATTCGGTAATGACGCACGCGTGAAAATGCTGCGTGGCGTAAACGTACTGGCAGATGCAGTAAAAGTTACCCTGGGCCCGAAAGGCCGTAACGTGGTTCTGGATAAATCTTTTGGTGCACCGACCATCACTAAAGATGGTGTTTCTGTTGCGCGTGAAATCGAGCTGGAAGATAAGTTCGAAAACATGGGCGCACAGATGGTGAAAGAAGTGGCCTCTAAAGCGAACGACGCAGCAGGCGACGGCACCACCACTGCAACCGTACTGGCTCAGGCGATCATCACCGAAGGCCTGAAAGCCGTTGCAGCGGGCATGAACCCGATGGATCTGAAGCGCGGTATCGATAAAGCCGTTATCGCCGCTGTTGAAGAGTTGAAAACCCTGTCTGTGCCTTGCCAGGATTCACGCGCAATTGCCCAGGTGGGTACCATCTCTGCTAACTCTGACGAAACCGTCGGCACCCTGATTGCTGATGCAATGGACAAAGTGGGCAAAGAAGGCGTTATCACCGTTGAAGAAGGCACCGGCTTGCAAGACGAGCTGGACGTGGTTGAAGGTATGCAGTTCGACCGTGGCTACCTGTCGCCGTACTTCATCAACAAGCCAGAAACTGGCGCAGTTGAGCTGGAAACCCCGTTCATCCTGCTGGCTGACAAGAAAATCTCTAACATCCGCGAAATGCTGCCTGTGCTGGAAGCAGTTGCTAAAGCCGGTAAGCCGCTGCTGATCGTTGCAGAAGACGTGGAAGGTGAAGCGCTGGCAACGCTGGTGGTTAACACCATGCGCGGTATCGTGAAAGTGGCTGCGGTTAAAGCGCCGGGCTTCGGCGACCGTCGTAAAGCGATGCTGCAGGATATTGCTATCCTGACCGGCGGTACCGTTATCTCTGAAGAGATCGGTATGGAGCTGGAGAAAGCGACGCTGGAAGATCTGGGTCAGGCAAAACGCGTTGTGATCAACAAAGATACCACCACCATCATCGATGGCGTGGGCGATCAAGGTGCTATCTCTGGTCGCGTAACGCAGATTCGTCAGCAGATCGAAGAAGCGACCTCTGATTACGACAAAGAGAAACTGCAGGAGCGCGTAGCGAAACTGGCAGGCGGCGTTGCCGTACTGAAAGTGGGCGCAGCAACTGAAGTTGAAATGAAAGAGAAGAAAGCACGCGTTGAAGATGCCCTGCACGCGACCCGTGCTGCGGTTGAAGAAGGTGTGGTTGCGGGTGGTGGTGTGGCGCTGGTTCGCGTTGCAGCGAAAATCGCCGCATCTGGCCTGAAAGGCGATAACGAAGACCAGAACGTGGGTATCAAAGTTGCGCTGCGCGCAATGGAAGCGCCACTGCGTCAGATCGTGTCTAACGCCGGCGAAGAGCCATCTGTCGTTGCCAACAACGTGAAAGCGGGCGACGGTAACTACGGTTACAACGCGCAGACCGAAGAGTACGGCAACATGATCGACTTCGGTATCCTGGATCCAACCAAAGTGACGCGTTCTGCACTGCAATACGCTTCATCTGTGGCTGGCCTGATGATCACCACCGAAGCAATGGTCACTGACCTGCCAAAAAGCGACGCACCTGATTTAGGCGGCGCTGGCGGTATGGGTGGCATGGGCGGAATGGGCGGCATGATGTAATTGCCCCTGACTGCTTAAGTCATCTGGAAAACCCTCGATCGGAAACGGTCGGGGGTTTTTCTTTTGCGGGGGAACAAGGTATAAGTAAGGGCGCAATACTTCGGCTTTACGGGTTTAGGGCAATGAATGTTCAGAAAAAAAGTGCGCTTTTCTGCTACGCTGCCGCCCGACACTGATGATAATAAATGGGGATTACAATGCGGATTAACCTCTTGCTCGGACTGGCAGTGGGAACTTTACTGCTGGCGGGCTGTAGCAGCTCCAATCAACTGAGTGCTGGCGGCGAACGTGTGACCTTCGTCGACCAACAACCAGCCAGTCAATGTCAGCTGCTGGGAACGCTTACCGGCTCACAGAGCAACTGGCTAACCGGTTCAGGCGGTGAAGGCAGTTCACTGCGTGGCGCGGCTAACGACCTGCGCAACCGCGCGGCAGAGATGGGCGGCAACGTGATTTATGGTGCCACCAGCCCGACGCAGAATCTGCTGTCTGCTTTTGCCCCGCTGGACAGCAAAATGTCTGGCCAGGTGTATAAGTGCCCGTAAGCTGTCGTCGTAAAAAAAAGCCGCTGATGCGGCTTTTTTTATTCCTGGCGCAACTGTAAATCCAGCGGCGTCTTGCTTGGCTCTCCACCAATCTCACGTGCCAGTTTAGGCACCATGTAGCCTGAAACCATTGCCAGCAGCTGACGCATCAGTCCGCGCGCTTCTTCATCCGCAACATAGAAGTGCGCCGCGCCTTGCACCTTATCCAGCACGTGCAGGTAGTAGGGCAGAATGCCGGCATCAAACAGCGCATTGCTCAAGTTTGCCAGCGCCTGCGCATCGTCATTCACACCACGCAGCAGCACGCTCTGGTTGAGTAATGTTACGCCCGCACGCTTTAGCATCTGCATGCCGTAACGCAGTTCGTCGTCAATCTCTTGCGCATGGTTAATGTGGCTTACCATCAACACCTGCAGACGTGTGTCTGCCAGAATCTGACACAAACCTTCGGTGATACGTGCCGGAATCACCACCGGTAAGCGGCTGTGAATGCGCAGGCGTTTGAGGTGGGGGATTTTTTCCAGCGCGGCAACCAGCCAGGCCAGCTCATGATCTTTTGCCATCAGCGGGTCGCCGCCGGAGAAAATTATCTCATCCAGTTCAGGATGGGTGGCGATGTAATCAATCGCGGCTTGCCAGTTACGCTTGTTGCCCTGGTTATCCTGGTAGGGGAAATGCCGGCGGAAACAGTAGCGGCAATTGACGGCGCAACCGCCTTTTACCAGCAGCAGCGCACGATTTCTATACTTATGCAGTAAACCAGGTACCACGCTGCTTTGTTCATCGAGCGGATCGGTGCTATAACCTGGCGCATCAATAAATTCCTGACGGCTGGTGATGACTTGCAGTAGCAACGGGTCCATTGCATCGCCTTTTTTCATGCGTGCGATGAAGGCGCGCGGTACGCGCAGGGCGAAAAGCTTGCGTGCATCAGCGCCTGCAGCCAGATCTGTATGTTGATCCAGAGCTAAAAGTTGCAGTAATTCAGCAGGTTCGGTCACAACATCAGCGAGTTGCTGCAACCAATCTTCTCTGACGGGGGGATTTAGGGTTACAATGTGTGCCATTTTTTTGGCTATTTACCAGTTCAATATTTACAGAGGGCCTTTATGGCGACTTATCTTAGCAACGATTTCCGTCCCGGTCTTAAAATCATGTTCGAAGGCGAACCTTATGCCATCGAAGCCAGTGAGTTTGTTAAGCCGGGTAAAGGCCAGGCATTTGCACGCGTAAAAATGCGTCGTCTGCTGACCGGTTCTCGCGTTGAGAAAACCTTCAAATCTACTGACTCTGCCGAAGGCGCAGACGTTCGTGATATGACGCTGCAATACTCTTACAACGACGGCGACTTCTACTACTTCATGCACCCGGAATCTTTCGAGCAGTATCAGATCGAATCTAAAGTGCTGGATGATGTGACCAAGTGGCTGCAGGACAACGCTGATTGTATCGTTACCCTGTGGAACGATAAAGCGATCGCCGTTCAGCCGCCGAACTTCATCGAAGCTGAAGTGGTCGAAACCGATCCAGGCCTGAAAGGTGACACCGCGGGTACTGGCGGTAAGCCAGCAACGCTGTCTACCGGCGCGGTTATCAAAGTGCCACTGTTTGTGCAGATTGGCGAAGTAGTAAAAGTAGATACCCGTTCTGGCGAATACGTTTCACGCGTAAAATAATCGTCAAATCAGGCGCATCGGTGATGCGCCTTTTTTCTCTCTCAGAGTTCAGAAAAATGAAAAAGATGGCAAAGTTTGCTGTTTTTGCGTTGCTGGTCGCCTCCGCTTTGAGCGCCTGCAACACTTTTCATGGCTTTGGTGAAGATGTCTCGCATTTAGGCGGCGCCATCTCACACGCAGCTGAGAAATAATTCGCTGCCACTTCTCTTTTTTACTCCGCCCATCCGCAGTTTTACAGATCGAGACTATGCTTTAAGAGCTGTACTTTTACTGCAACCAAAAAGGATATGGCTATGTTAAAGAAAAGTATTGTTGCGATTTTTTCCGTGCTGGTGCTCTCATCCGTTCTGACCGCTTGCAACACCACACGTGGTGTTGGCGAAGATGTTTCGGCGGGCGGCAAGGCAATTCAGCGCAGCGCACAGTAAGATATTCCGGTGCGAAAGCTGCTTTCGCACCGGTTCTCATCTCTATTTCTGCTCAACCCAAATCAGCTCATCAACCGGGAATCCGGCACTTCTGGCCTGTTCAACCAAACGCTGTTTAATGC
This sequence comes from Pantoea nemavictus, assembly GCF_037479095.1. Taxonomy (NCBI): domain Bacteria; kingdom Pseudomonadati; phylum Pseudomonadota; class Gammaproteobacteria; order Enterobacterales; family Erwiniaceae; genus Pantoea; species Pantoea nemavictus. The sequence continues at coordinate 2,636,881 of NZ_JBBGZW010000001.1, forward strand.
TTTCATCCAATTGAGGCGTGCGCGACAGAATCCATAGGTAACTGCGATTGGGTCCACAGACCAGTGCATAGCGATAGTCTGGATCTAGCGCAATCACGTTGTAACCGCCGTAGAACGGACCAAAGAATGACACTTTAAGCGAGGCGCGCTGTTTATCGCCGGTGAAATAGGCTTTGCCGACGCTCTCCTGCCAGCGTTGCTTGGGTTGATTGAAGCCGCGGTTTACCACTTTTAAGCCGCCATCTTCGCGCGGGCTATAATTGGCCGTGACCTGCTGTAAACCGCGTTCAAAGCGGTGATCAAGGCGGGCGATTTCATACCATTGACCGAGATAACGTTGGCTATCAAAGCCCTCTACCACCGTGACGCCCTTGGGCGGTGTGGTCGAGCAGGCCACAGAGAGAAAAGCGCTGAGGCTGGCGAGCAGGGTTTTCCATGGGGACATTGTGGGATTCCTTTACGATTTTAATGAGTTAAGTATAGCCGCCCGTGACCAAAATGTTGGCTGTGCCAGCCGCCTTTGCTGCGTCGTTGTTTGCCATCGTCAATGCGGGTAGACTTCCACCCCTTATCTGTATGAGGAGTCATCAACATGAGCGAAACGGCAAGCTGGCAGCCGAGCGCATCTATTGCCAATTTGTTGAAACGCGCCGCTATTATGGCGGAAATACGGCGTTTCTTTGCCGATCGCGGCGTGCTGGAGGTCGATACCCCGGCGATGAGTCAGGCGACCATTACGGACATTCATCTGGTACCCTTCCAGACGCGTTTCGTTGGGCCGGGCGCTGCTGAAGGGCGCGATCTCTGGCTGATGACCAGTCCGGAATACCACATGAAGCGCCTGCTGGCAGCGGGTAGCGGACCGATTTATCAAATGGGCCGTAGCTTCCGTAATGAAGAAGCGGGGCGTCACCACAACCCAGAGTTCACTATGCTGGAGTGGTATCGTCCGCATTACGATATGTACCGCCTGATGAACGAGGTGGACGATCTCATGCAGCAGGTGCTGGAGTGTGACAGCGCCGAATCCCTGTCGTATCAACAGGCGTTTATTCGTCATCTGGAGATCGATCCGCTGTCTGCTGATAAAGCGCAGCTGCGCGAAGTGGCGGAGAAGCTGGGCGAGGGCGAGTTAGCGAACCGTGAAGAAGACCGCGATACGCTGCTGCAGCTACTATTTATGCTGGGCGTTGAGCCAAAAATCGGGATTGATAAGCCGTGCTTCGTCTATCACTTCCCGGCCACGCAGGCGGCGCTGGCTGAGATCAGTACTGAAGATCACCGCGTCGCTGAGCGCTTTGAGGTTTACTACAAAGGTATTGAGCTGGCGAACGGTTTCCGTGAGTTAACTGATAGCCGTGAACAGCGTCAGCGCTTTGAGCAGGACAATCGTCGTCGTGCCACGCGGGGCCTGCCGCAACATCCTATCGATACCAACTTGCTGGATGCACTGGCGCACGGTATGCCGGCTTGTTCCGGCGTGGCGTTGGGGGTCGATCGTTTGATTATGCTGGCGCTGAAAGCCAGTTCATTAAGCGAAGTGATCGCCTTCCCGGTCGATCGCAGTTAAACCCTATGGGCGCGTAAGCGCCCTTATGGTGTCGTGGTGGTGGGCGCGGTTACTTCCGGGAACTCCTGAATGGTTACCGGCAACGTCATTTTCTTTTCATTGCGCAATATCTGCACGTCAATCACCGAACCTGGGCGAATTTCTGCCACCTGATCCATGGTTTCCTGCGCTGAGAGCGCGGTTTTGCCATTCACCTCAAGCAGCACGTCATTAGCCTGAATCCCGGCGCTATCGGCGGGGCCACCTGGCGTAACATCGCTGACAATGATGCCCTGAACGCGATCGAGGTTATTCCCCTGGCCGTGCAGCGGCGGCAGTTCGCGACCGGTGATGCCAATGTATCCGCGAATCACCCGACCATCACGAATCAGCTTATCCATGATTTTGCTCGCCAACGCGGTAGGAATGGCGAAACCAATCCCTTCTGGCGTCTCGCCATCGCTGCTTTTATCAAACGTCAGCGTGTTAATGCCCATCAATTCGCCGAGCGAGTTAATCAACGCGCCGCCTGAATTGCCTTGATTGATGGAAGCATCGGTTTGCAGGAAGTTTTGTCGGCCAGATGAGCTCAGGCCAACGCGTCCGGTGGCACTGATAATGCCTTGCGTCACGGTTTGGCCGAGATTGTACGGATTGCCGATGGCCATCACCACGTCGCCGATGTGTGCGATACGTTTGGCGTTAATTGGGATCACCGGCAGGTTTGACGCGCTGATTTTCAGCACCGCTAAATCGGTCATGGCATCAGAGCCCACTAACGTGGCTTCGAAGAAACGGCCATCCTGCAGCGCGACGATGATCTGATCGGCGTTGTTAATGACGTGTTTGTTGGTCAGGATATAACCTTTGCCGTTCATGATCACGCCAGAACCGAGCGTGGTGATACCGCGATTGTTGTTGCCGTGGGCGCTGCGGTTATAGACATTGACGACCGCGGGCACGGCACGTCGCACACCCTGATTGAAACTGACGGGTGCTTCATCATCGCTATTGTCATGCTCAAAGGTGATATTGCTGCCCATACGCAGCGCAGGGATCGCGACGAGCAGTAAGCCAGCCACGATCAGGCCCATCACCACAGAACGCAAAAGTTTAAGAAACATGGTGTTATTTCAAGCCAGGTGAGATCGCAGGGCAGAATAGCATGAGAAAGGCGGACAAACACCTGCTTGTCCGCCTGATGCGAGGATTATCGCAGAAGCAGGTAAATACTTTCGTCGCCGCGCACCACGTTCAGTGCCAGCACCGGTGGTTTGCCTTCCAGCACTTTGCGCATTTCGGCAATCGATGCCACGCGATTGCGGTTCACACCGATGATCACATCGTCTTTCTGCAAACCAACTTGCTCCGCTGGCGTGCCTTTTTCGATGGCATCGACTTTCACGCCTTTATCACCGGTTTTAGTCGCGCCGTCGCTCAGCGTTGCGCCTTGCAGTGCTGGAGACATCAGCTGCGCGCTGGCGGTAGTCTGCGCGCTTTGTTCCAGCGTGACGGTGACATTTACCGGTTTGCCTTCACGCAGCAGGCCGATCTTCACGTCCTGGCCCGGCGGTGTTGTACCCACTTTGACACGCAGCTCGGCAAAGCTGGTAATCGGCTTATCATTGATGGAGGTAATAATATCGCCGGCTTTAATGCCCGCTTTCTCGGCGGCAGATTTCGGCAGCACTTCCGAAACAAAGGCACCGCGTTGCGCATCAACGTTAAACGCTTTGGCGATATCGGCGGTCATTTCCGTGCCTTTAATGCCCAGCTGGCCGCGCTTCACTTCGCCGAACTGGATAAGTTGCTGCGCGAGATTCATCGCCATATTGGCTGGGATCGCGAAGCCAATACCGATGTTGCCGCCGCTGGAAGCCAGAATCGCGGTGTTAATACCAATCAGCTCGCCATTCAGGTTAACCAATGCACCGCCGGAGTTGCCGCGGTTAATTGCGGCATCGGTCTGGATAAAGTTCTCCAGCCCTTCCAGATTCAGGCCGCTACGACCCAGCGCAGAGATGATGCCGGAGGTGGCCGTCTGACCAAGGCCAAAGGGATTACCGATAGCCACCGCAAAATCACCCACTTTCAGCGAGTCTGAATCGGCGATTTTCACCTGGGTAAGGTTTTTTGCGCCCTCAATTTGAATCAAAGCGATATCGGTCTGCTCATCATGACCAATCAGCTTGGCATCGTATTCGTTGCCGTCGCTCAACTGCACATTGATTTTGTCTGCGCCGTTCACCACGTGATTGTTGGTAAGGACGTAACCTTTCGCGGCATCGATAATCACACCGGAACCCAGCCCTTCAAACGGCTGCGGTTGGGATTGTCCCGGCGCCTGGCCAAAGAAGCGTTTCAGCGGCTCGGGGATATCTTGCGCCTGCTGGCCGGAATCGGTGCCCTCAACATGCACACTGACTACCGCAGGCAGAACTTTCTCCAGCATCGGTGCCAGGCTTGGCAATGCTTGTCCCTGAATCTGGGCGGGTAGCGTGGCCAGCGCGCTCGGTGCCGCGGCCAGACTCATGCCAATGCTCAAGGCTAATGCGCTCAACAGTCGTGCTTGTTTTTTCATTGCTACAACGCTCTCGCTGCGAAAAGAAAAGGGGATAAAAAAGTGTGACAGTCTTTTGGGGCAAGGGTTCGACAAACAAAAAGGGCACAGCCAAGCTGTGCCCCAAAAGGATTAATTACGCGGTGTGCGATCGCTACCCCGTAACAGGCCGGATGCGCCTTCAGAGTAATCGCGCGGCATTTGTACCGGCGCCTGATCGTTATCCGCTTCGGCTTCCGTTAACTGGTAGGCAAACGGATTTTTCTCGCCTGGCAGATTTGGCAGCAGGTCGTTTGACCCTTTCGCCATGTGCTGATACAGCTGGCGATAATCATGCGCCATGTTGTCCAGCAGCTCGGCACTGCGTGCAAAGTGGTTGGTGAGCTCCTCGCGGTAATCCGCCAGCTCAGCCTTCGATTTTTCCAGCTCATACTGCATGCTACGCTGCTCACGCAGCTTCTTGTTGCCAAAACGCATCACTACCGCGCCGACAATAATGCCAATCACTAAACCAATCAGCCCGTATTCCCAGGTCATAATGACTCCCGTGTAATTTCCGTTGTTTCGTAGGGCATTGCTTCTGCTGCAACATCAACTTCAATAGCAGCCACTATACCCAATAATCTATTGGAAGTGGAACTATCGGGCTGCATAGCATAGTGTAGAGCGGCCTAATTTTCGTCAACCGACCCGTGAATCGGACTTTTTCAGGGATTCTGAGAGAACCATGCAAACCTCATCTCCGCTTGCCCGCTATGAGCAGGCGCTGTCGCAGGGCGAATTCCGCCCGGATGACGTACAACGAGAAGCGATTACCCGCTTAGATGCCATCCAGCAAGGATTGATTGCCCGTCAGCAACACGTTGAACCGGAAGCAAAAGGTCTGTTTGGCCGCTTATCTAAGATGATCAATAAAGAGAAAAGCACCCGCGATGCGCCGGTGCGCGGCCTCTATATGTGGGGTGGCGTTGGGCGCGGTAAAACCTGGGTGATGGACCTGTTTTTTCAGTCAATTCCTGGCGATCGTAAGCTGCGTCTGCATTTCCACCGCTTTATGCTGCGTGTCCATCAGGAGCTGACGCAACTGCAAGGCCACAGCGATCCGCTGCTGATTGTCGCCGATCGCTTTAAAGCGGAAACCGACATTCTCTGTTTTGATGAATTTTTTGTCTCGGACATCACCGATGCCATGCTGCTCGGCACGCTAATGGAAGCGCTGTTTGCGCGCGGTATTTCGCTGGTCGCGACCTCAAATATTCCGCCGGATGAACTCTACCGCAACGGCTTGCAGCGTGCGCGTTTCCTGCCTGCCATCGAACAAATCAAACGTCATTGCGAAGTGATGAACGTTGACGCCGGTATCGACTACCGCTTACGTACCTTAACGTCGGCACATTTGTGGAATTTCCCGCTGAACGATGCCACGCATAGCGAAATGGAGCGCATGTTCCGCGCGCTGTCAGGCAAAGCACGTGAAGATGCGCCGGTGCTGGAAATTAACCATCGGCAGATGCCGACGCTCGGCGTGCATGAAGGCGTGTTGGCGATTGATTTCCTGACGCTATGCGGCGAAGGGCGCAGCCAGCATGACTATATTGAGCTATCACGCCGTTTTCATAGCGTCTTGCTGTATGATGTGCCGGTGATGATTTATAAGACCGAAGATCAGGCGCGTCGCTTCCTTGCGCTGGTCGATGAATTCTACGAACGCCACGTGAAACTGGTGGTGGCGGCAGAAACGTCACTGTTTGAAATTTATCAGGGCACACGCTTGAAGTTTGAGTATCAACGCTGCTTGTCGCGTTTGCAGGAGATGCAAAGCGAAGAGTATTTGCGTCTGCCGCATCTGCCCTGATGACGTGGCAGAAATCGCAGGATTTAGATGCAAAAAGGTTCGATCTTTGAGTTCGACTTCTCTATAATCTTGCGACCCCACGTTACAGCATCGGTTTTCTTTCCCAAGAACTCGATGTGATCCGGTAACTCACTTGAAGGGGTGGCTTGCTGGGCAAAATGGTCGTGTGAGCCTCAATCGTTTACTTAGCGTTTGGGATTTCACCAACGTGTAACTTTTTATTTGGGTAAGCTTTTCAATGAAAACTTTTACAGCTAAACCAGAAACCGTACAGCGTGACTGGTATGTTGTTGACGCAACGGGCAAAACCTTGGGTCGCCTGGCGACTGAACTGGCGCGCCGTCTGCGTGGTAAGCACAAAGCGGAATACACTCCGCACGTTGATACCGGTGATTACATCATCGTTCTGAACGCAGAAAAAGTTGCTGTAACCGGCAACAAGCGTACTGACAAGATTTACTATCACCACACTGGCCACATCGGTGGTATCAAGCAAGCGACCTTTGCAGAGATGATCGAGCGCCGTCCTGAGCGTGTGATTGAAATCGCGGTTAAAGGCATGCTGCCGAAAGGCCCACTGGGTCGTGCTATGTACCGTAAACTGAAAGTTTACGCAGGCAACGAGCACAACCACGCGGCGCAGCAACCGCAAGTTCTTGACATTTAATCGGGATTATAGGCAATGGCTGAAACTCAAAACTACGGCACTGGTCGCCGCAAAAGCTCTGCCGCTCGCGTCTTCATCAAGCCGGGTAGCGGTAACATCGTAATTAACCAGCGCTCTTTGGAGCAGTATTTCGGTCGCGAGACTGCACGCATGGTCGTGCGTCAGCCGCTGGAACTGGTTGATATGGTTGGTAAATTTGACCTGTACATCACCGTTAAAGGTGGTGGTATTTCTGGTCAGGCTGGTGCGATCCGTCACGGTATCACACGCGCTCTGATGGAGTACGACGAGTCTCTGCGTTCTGAACTGCGTAAAGCGGGCTTCGTTACCCGTGATGCGCGTGAAGTTGAACGTAAGAAAGTCGGCCTGCGTAAAGCACGTCGTCGTCCGCAGTTCTCCAAGCGTTAATTGTATGCTGCTTCGGCAGCGGCAGTTGGCTCAAAAAACCCGCTTCGGCGGGTTTTTTATTATCTGTATTTATGATTTTTTCCCACGAAAAACGCGAGCTTTACCCGCATTTTGCCCGCAAATCATCATGCCCGCCCCACAAGCTGCTTAAAATCTGGTAAACTCACTGTCACTTTGCGCCTGCGAGACGCAGCGTTGTGCTTGTCGTTCCTGTCCGGAAGACCGGGCGATGCTTCTAACGCTGACGGTAGGCGAATCTGATGAGCCGGTGAGTCGCCGCGTGGTTGGCTATTCGCAGTATCTTTTTGTGAACAAACTTGGAGGTTTTCATGGCTGTCGCTGCCAACAAACGTTCGGTAATGACGCTGTTTTCTGGTCCGACTGACATTTTCAGCCATCAGGTACGTATTGTACTGGCTGAGAAGGGCGTCAGCGTGGAGATCGAGCAGGTTGAAACGGATAACCTGCCGCAGGATCTGATTGACCTCAACCCGTATCGCACCGTACCTACGCTGGTCGACCGTGAACTGACGCTGTACGAATCACGCATCATCATGGAATACCTCGATGAGCGTTTCCCGCATCCTCCGCTGATGCCGGTTTACCCGGTGGCACGTGGTGAAAGCCGTCTGATGATGCATCGCATCGAGCAGGATTGGTATAGCCTGATGCGCACCATCGAAACCACCAACGGTGCAGAAGCCGATGCAGCGCGTAAGCAACTGCGTGAAGAGCTGCTGGCCATTGCGCCACTGTTCGCACGCACGCCGTTCTTCATGAGTGAAGAGTTCAGTCTGGTGGATTGCTATCTGGCACCGCTGTTATGGCGTCTGCCGCAGATGGGTGTTGATCTGTCTGGCGCGGGTTCTAAAGAGCTGAAAGGCTACATGACACGTGTGTTTGAGCGTGACTCTTTCCTTGCGTCACTGACGGAAGCAGAACGTGAAATGCGCCTGCAAGCTCGGGGCTAACGTATGGAAATGTCGCAACTAACGGCGCGTCGTCCCTATCTGCTGCGAGCGTTCTATGACTGGTTGCTTGATAACCAGCTGACGCCGCACCTGGTGGTCGACATCAATCTGCCTGGTGTGCAGGTGCCGCTGGAGTATGCGCGTGATGGACAGATCGTTTTGAACATCGCGCCGCGTGCGGTTGGCAATCTTGACCTCGCCAATGATGAAGTGCGTTTTAATGCGCGTTTCGGCGGTGTACCGCGTCAGGTTTCTGTGCCGATGGCTGCGGTTCTGGCCATTTATGCCCGTGAAAACGGCGCTGGTACCATGTTTGAACCGGAACCGGCCTATGAGCTGGCGACGGACGAACAAGAAGCTGGCGGTCAGGAAGAGACGATGATGTCTGTGATTGATGGCGATCGTCCGGACGATGCGACTGACGACGATCACTCGCCAGATGATGAGCCGCCACCGCGTGGCGGACGACCTTCACTACGTGTAGTGAAGTAATACGTCTGAGAGTGAGAAATAAAAAACGGGCCGATTGGCCCGTTTTTTTATGTCTGCGCGTCTTAGTAGACGTCGCGCAGATAGCGTTTATCTTTCTTGAGTTGATCGATGTAAGCCGCAGCACGTTCGCTGGACAAGCCACCGAACTGACGAACCACTTCATACAGCGCAGCATCCACATCTTTCGCCATACGCGAGGCATCGCCACATACGTAGAAGTAGGCGCCATCCTGAAGCCAGGCATACAGCTCCGCGCCTTTCTCTAGCATGCGGTTCTGCACGTAAATCTTCTCTTCCTGATCGCGCGAGAAGGCCAGATCGAGATTAGTCAGCAGACCTTTCTCCTGCCATGCCTGCAACTCATCTTCATAGATATAATCATGTGCCTGATGCTGGTCACCGAAGAACAGCCAGTTTTTGCCTTCAGCACCGGTTGCCTGGCGCTCCTGCAGGAAGGCGCGGAACGGAGCGATACCCGTTCCCGGGCCAACCATGATGAGCGGCGCATTGCCGTTTGCTGGCACGCGGAACGCTTTGTTAGGCGAAATGAAGATCGCTGGCTTTTCGCCACGACGTACACGTTCAGCCAGGTAGGTTGAACACACGCCTTTACGCTCGCGGCCGCCGCTGTGATAGCGCACGGAAGCGATGGTCAGATGCACCTGATTAGGGTGCGCTTTCGAGCTCGACGAGATGGAGTACGCGCGGTGCTGCAATGGACGCAGCATGGCAACCAATTCCGGCACTGACAGGCTGCGCGTCAGCTCAAGCTGCAGCAGATCCAGCGTATCTTTGCCCCACAGCCAAACGGCAAGGGTATCTTTATCGTCGTGCTGCAATACGTGACGCAGTTCCTGGTTGGTGGTGTGCTGTCCAACCCACTCAATCAGTTTGCGTGATGGCTCAGAGATTTCGAACTGATACGTCAGCAGATCGCCGAGGTTACGGTCAAAGCCTGGCACCGGCGTCTCATAGTCCGCTTTCAGTTCGGCCAGCAGCAGTGACACCAACGCTGCGTCATTCACGGGGATCACACCCAGCGCGTCGCCCGCTTCATATTTCAGACCGCTGTCGCTGAGATCGAATTCAAAGTGGCGAATATCTTTTGCCGACTCTTCTGCTGAGAGACGCTTGTTCGTTGCCAGCGCAGCTGCATAGGGATTTTGCTTATTGCTGCCCGGAATCACCGGCGCTTCTGGCGCACTTTCCAGCGCGGTACCGCTGCTGCCAGCGCTGGCAGCAAACTGTGGCATTGCCGTGCCGATCCACTCGCTGGATGGCTCTTCAAAGTCGATATCGCAGTCGATACGATCGGCAACACGTTTCGCGCCGAGCTGCTCGAGACGCATATCAATGAATTTACCTGCCTGGCAGAAACCGTCGTAGCCGGTGTCGCCAATTGCCAGGACCGCAAAGTGCATCTGCTCCAGACGTGGCGCGGTGCTGGCTGAAATCGCCTGCCAAAACAGCTGGGCGTTATCCGGCATTTCGCCTTCGCCGTAGGTTGAGGTAACGATCAGCACGTGACGCATAGTGGCGAACACATCCAGATCCACCTCACCCAGCGCCTGTACCACCGGCACCAGACCTTTGGCACGAGCGGCTTTGGCAGCCGTTTGTGACAGCGCTTCAGCATTACCGGTCTGTGAACCGAACAGGATATGCAGTTGCGTATTGGCACCTGCGGCCGGCGCGCTCTGCTTGTCTTCTAATACCAGCAGGCGCGAATGGAGACCGGCGAGAAAGCCCGCCAGCCAGTATTTCTGCTCACCGTTAAACGGTGCATCTTCAGGAATGTAAGGAATTTTCATCGGTAAGGCACTCAATCCTGTTCAAAATTTTTTCCCCGTCATACTTCAAGTTGCAGATGCGTTGGCTGCTCTCGCTCACCCGAATCACTTACTTGAGTAAGCTCATCGTGATGCCCTCGTTTGCCGCCTTCCTGCACCCCGAATTATTTAGGGGAGGGTCTAAATTACACATGTTCAGTAGTGCTGTAATCAGGAAAGTTTCCCGACCGCAGCAGCGATTTCTGGCAATGCAGCACGGGCAAACAGCTCTTCAAAATCAGGGAGATGGCCAAGGACTTCACGGTTGCAGGCATCCTGATAAATGATCCAGCCGTAAGTCGCCAGGCTATCCATGGAGCGAATGTTACGTTGCGTCAATGCCGCTTTGTAATCTGCCATACGTTTCGCGGCGATCAGGCTGGCCAGCTCGTCATCGCTGTAGCTCTCAATCGCGGAGCGCGCGTGACGTTGCAGCTTGCTAATCAGCGTAAAATCTTCGGTCATCAGCAGATTACGTACCGCTTTCTCGACTGCCGCATCCTCCACCGCGGTGCCTTTCGGCAGCTTGCCCAGCGCCAGCTGCTGCGCAAGGCTGAGAACGGTGTAGTTGTTCAGCAGCACAAACATCTCCAGCGTGTCGGTCGCGCCGTAAGCCGGTACTGCGCCGTTGGCAATGGTTTTACCGTCACGCCAGGCGGATTTGAACTTCGCTACCTGATGCGCAGCCAGCGACGTCGACAGCTCTTCGAGCAGATCTTTGCGCGATTTGGCCTTCAGAATCTCGGTGCCATCCTGATACAGCAACAGCGAACGCGGCATCACGTAAACAAAGTGGTGGCACTCGGTTTCCCAGTTATCCAGCAGCCATGCGGCACGTGGGGATTGGGTCGCTTCCAGATGCCAGTTCAGCATGGTCAGCACCGCTTGTTTATGCACCTGCGCCATTTCATCTTCATCGGCGATGGATCCAAACAGTACTGAATCACCCGCTGCGTGTGCCGCCAGCGATCCATACGGGTCGTACTGGTAAGCGAAACCGCCGCTCATGCCGTTGCCGAAGCCTTTACCGAAGGTGCCAAGGTTGAGGATGGCGCCGTTGGTCATGTATTCGCAGCAGAAGTCGCCGACGCCTTCCACTACCGCGGTTGCGCCAGAGTTACGCACCGCGAAGCGGTCACCCGCCTGGCCCTGAACAAACAAACGACCACCGGTAGCACCAAACAGGGCGAAGTTACCGATCAGCACGTTGCCGTCGCTATCCTGTGCGCCGCCGCCCGGTGACATCACCACCAGCTCGCCGCCGCATTGGCCTTTACCGACGCCATCGTTACAGGTGCCGTAATGTTTCATCTGCATGCCGTCGTTGCAGAATGCGCCGAACGACTGGCCGGCAGAACCGCTGGTGTTGATCAGCACGGTGGCTGGCGCCAGATAGTGACGACCGCGATCGTCTTTCAGCACCGCTGGCAATGCTGCCAGTTGCTCTTTCGAGAGTTCATGGTTCAGCATGCGTTCGATATCGATCGCCAACTGGCCACCCACGCTCTTGTTACGGTTGTTCAGCGTGATGCCGGCGCCCAGCGCGATTTCACGGCTTGCCTCGCCAACCAGCTGGGTTTTCAGTTCGTTGACCCAGCCATCATCCAGTTCAAAGTCTTTTTCCAGATAGACCGGCTTAGCAATTTTCTGCTCTGGCACCACGGTTAACATCGCGCGCAGATCCAGTTTGCCGACTTCCAGCGGGTGATCCATCAAGTGCAGCAGATCCGAACGGCCACGCGCTTCACGCAGTGAACGCAGACCAAGGCGGGCAAGAAACTCACGCACTTCCTGCGCCACGTTGATGAAGTACTGCGCCAGCTGACGTGGATCGCCATCAAAGGCTTCGGCGTTAGTGGTTAAACCGGCCGGGCATTTGACGTTACAGTTTTTCGCCATCACGCACTTCAACATCATCAGCGCGGTGGTGCCGAATTCGAAGCTGTCGCCACCGAGCAGGGCAGATTTGATGACATCGCTGCCGGTCTGCTGCGCGCCGGAGCAGCGCAGCTGTACTTTGTCGCGCAGGCCATTGGCACACAGCGCCTGGTGTACTTCGGCGATACCGATTTCTGCCACGCGGCCGGTATATTTCAGGCTGGTAACCGATGCTGCACCGGTACCGCCGGTGTTACCCGCGACGTTAATCACATCGGCGCCGGCTTTTGCCACGCCGACGGCGATGGTGCCGATGCCTTCAGATGAAACCAGTTTTACAATGACGCGTACGCGCGCGGCTTTGCAATCGTGGATCAACTGAGCCAAATCTTCGATCGAATAAGTATCATGGTGCGGTGGCGGTGAAACCAGCTCAACGCCCGGCGTACCGCCACGCGCTGCCGCAATCTCAACGGTCACTTTCGGTGCCGGCAGCTGACCGCCTTCACCTGGCTTCGCGCCCTGACCGATTTTGATCTCCAGCTCTTCCAGCATTGGGTCAGCCAGATAAGCCGCCCACACGCCAAAGCGACCTGATGCCAGCTGTTTAATACGTGACGCGCGGATGGTGCCGTGACGTGAATAGTGCTCGCCACCTTCACCACAGTTACTCATGCCGCCAACCATGTTAGTGCCGTGTGCAACCGCTTCGTGCGCAGGCGCCACCAGCGCACCGTGGCTCATCGCGCCCGACGCAAAGGTCCGGGTGATTTCATGTGCCGGTTGAATCTCTTCCAGCGGCAGCGATGGCAGCGCGGTGAAGATCAGTGATAGATAATCCGCGGCTTTGCCGTAAGCGGTGATGTGCAGTACACCATCAGCCACATTGCTGCTTTCGATATCATCGATAAAGCGGGTTTTCAGTGCACGTGACAGCGCTTCCAGACGCTCATTCTCTGGCTTCAGGCCAGCAATCGCATCAATCAGGCGCAGCTCAAACTGGTTCAGGCTGCCATTCACCGCTTCGCATTGCAGACCACGCGTAGCGAAGCCGTTGTTGACCAGCGAGTAGCGGCCCAGCTTGCGACCGAATTCGGCTTCGCTATCCACGTGCGTTAAATCGCACGGCAGCGCGAGGATGTCACGCAGCGCCGCAGGACGACGTTTACGTTCAGCGTGCATCAGGCCGGAGAACTGACGGTAATCTGGTGTGATGGCAAAGGTGTCGATCACATCATTCGGGATGCGCTCGAAGCTGCTGTCTTTAAAGGCTTCCGCTTTGATATTGAAAGCGTTATCCAGCTTGGCCAGCGTCATCAAACGAATAAAGTTGTCCTCTTCGCGCTCTTTGTTAGCAAAGCGAATCGGTTGTTCCGTCATATCAATGAAGGTACGTACCGCAATGGTGCCGTACGAGTGGCCAGCACCTTCTGCGCGCTCTTTGAACAGGCCGAGCAGCGGGACTTCCGCTTCGCCCTGAATTTTTAACGAACTCTGATGCCAATCAACCGCCATCTGGGCGATAGCCGGGAAGCCTGCGCCGCCGACCGGCGTTTTGATATTCGGGAAGTATTTCTTCAATACCGGATCTTCAGTATCGAGGAAATTCGGCTCAAAGAACTCGCCGCAGCTGTAGCTCTCAACCGTACACAGGCCCACTTTGCCCATGGTTTTCATCAGCGCTTTTTCAGCGGCTTTGGCATAGCGTTTAAACGCTTTATTGCCCTCTACACCTTCACCGAACTTCTCTTCCGCACGCATCTGCACGCCGAGTGGGTAAACGGCAGAAGCACCGAAGCCCAACGTGGCGGCGATATGGTGTGAAGAGATGCTCTGACCGCTTTCTACTACCAGCGAAACATCCAGACGCAAACCTTCCTGCACCAGACGCTGGTTGATCGCCGACACCATCAACAGCATCGGGATCGCTGCATGGGTTGAGGAGATATGGCGGTCGGTAATCACGGCGATGCCGCCTTGCTGGCGTGCGAAATCCACCACCTGCTGCGCTAAGTCATCGATGGCTTTTTCCAGCGCGTTGGCGTTGGCTGCACGGCTGACGATATCTTTACCGACTACCGGCTCATACAGCATCTCGAAGCGCGCGTAAGGAGCGACGGTTTGCTCGCGCAGGCGCAGCATGTCGAGGTGCGTCAAAATCGGTGTTGGCACAATGATCTGCTGGCCCTTGCTGCGGCCAAGGTGCGGCTTAGCGCCGAGGGCAACACGCAGCGTCATGCCGTCCGCTTCACGGATGGAGTCGAGCGGTGGGTTAGTCACCTGCGCAAAGCGTTGCGAGAAGTAGTGCGCCATGCCGCCTTCATGGTCGGACAGGCCGTTGATGGCGTTGCCGTAACCCATCGCCGAGATCTTCTCAGCGCCGGTTTGCAGCATCGGGTCCATCATGAATTTGAAGCTTTCCTGGTTGTAGTAGTAAGCGACAAAACGCTGATAGGTTTGCAGGTCACCACGATAACGCAGCGGAGAACCTAACTGTTCAGCCTGGATTTCTGGCAGATCTTCCAGATCGACGCGTGCTTTGCTCAGCAGGGAGAGGTAATCCTTCTCTGCTGCCAGTTTTTCCAGCGCTTCCACGGTGGTGTAAGAGCGCTTCTCTTGGTGATCGTAATAAAGCATGCCGCCGGCTTCGATACGGCCACGACGCAGCACGCTTTCTGGTGGGAAGGCGATCTGGCCCGCTTCAGACATGGCACCGATATACTCCGCCGTTTCAACGGAACGCAGCGGACGCAGGCCAAGGCGGTCCAGACGGGCGCCAATCACTTCTCCGTTACCAAAGATTAGCGCGGCAGGGCCATCGTTCTTCTCTTCATATAATGAGAAGTACTCGAGCATGGCGCGTACTTCATTAGAGAGCGAGGTATCGTTCTCCCAGGCCGGAGGCATCATGGACACCACCGCGGTGATCAGGTCGAGATTATCTTCCATCAAACGGCTGTGGATGCTTTGGTCCAGACGCGAGCTGTCGGACTGACCTTTAGGACGGACAATTTTCTTACCGCGCGCCAGCATCAGTGCCGCTTCGGCGATACGGTTTTTACGATCGGTGTTCAGCTCGCCGTTGTGCGCCATCAGGCGGAACGGCTGAGCCATGGTGGTATGTGGATCGGTGTTGGTGGAGAAGCGGGTATGGAAGAACAGCCCGCGCACCTGATGGTCCGCATCGGTTAAATCTTTGAAGTACGGAATCACTTCGTTGGAGTTCAGGCGGGCTTTAAACACCTGCGTGCGCGAGGAGAGCGACAGCGGATACAGACCGCCGAATTCGCTTTCGGTAAAGGCACGCGCTTCGATATCCAGCAGCGCGCGATAAATCTGGCGTTCGAACTCCAGTTGTTCAGTCACTTCCTGCGGCGCAGCAAACACCCACTGCACAATTGGCAGCTGGAATGGCAGGGCGGCCGGTCGTGTTACGCTGCCGTCGAGCGGCATATCGCGTTTCACTAATACCGGGAAGTTGTGTGCCGCCAGCGTTTCTTCTACCAGACGCTCAGCATTGGCTCGCAGTTCAGCGTCTTTAGGCACAAAGAAGTTACCCACGCCAAACCGACCGGCTTCCAGCGCCATGCCCGTAACCTTACGGAAGAAGTTCAGGGAGAGATCGACGTTAACACCCGCACCATCGCCCACGCCTTCGGCAGACATGCCGCCACGGTGCGGGACCGTGCAAAGCGCGCTATGGGCCATCTGCAGGATCTCATGGGTCTGCTCGCCGTCCTTACGGGTAATGAAACCTACTCCACAGCTGTCACTTCCGGCTGATGGATCATACAAACCATAGGGATTCGGTTTTTGCGTGGACATTGAGAGTCTCCTTAAACTTCTTTTGACATTACCTGCATTATTTCGCGCACTGCCGCGTTACTGAGTCAGACAACGTGGCGGTATCAATTCTTGTGCCGCTCATAAAGAGCAGGCGTCGCAACACCGAGCAAGGGCTCTCCAGACACTGTTGTCACGTCCTTAATGAGCTGCTCTTTAATCCGGTCTCTTTCGGGAGATAGCTTGCATCTAGAGGGAGTCTTCTTGCTGCATAGATATGCCGAGACACAGGCCCACAAGGAAAGCTCCCAGTGGAATTCCAACTTATCGGGAAAGCGAACTCAGGTCAAATAGCCAGCTTTGTTGAGGGTAATTGGCTTTTATGTCACTTAACTAAATGATTAAAAAGACTTTATTGCGTAAATATATGTCAATCTCCCGCTGCGCATTCCCCCAGGAAGTGTGAGCCGTCTCACTGTGACCCAGCCCTCTGATATCTAAACAATGCTGGCAGGTATGCTTATAACAGCATTTAATTCTGCTGAGGGGGGTTCACACACAGCATGTATCTGTTTTTCTTATGGCGTCATATTTGAATCAAAATGGGGCTGCCATTAGTAAAATTAATCATGCGGGGCGTGATTAAAAAATCATTTAAGTTGAATGGGTATGCAATAAAGGCGCGCAACCATTACGACGAATGGCTGCCAGAGTGCTGATTAGCACAGGATGTTGAGAAAAGGCCCGCAAAAGCGCGGCCCTCCAGATTATTCAGTTGGCAGAATTAGTCAAGCGCTTTGCGCATATAGAAGGGAACGTCGGCGAAATGCCGCTGTGGTGCACCATTACAGGGCATAACCCGCGCGATATGGCAAGGTGAAGCGGCGCGGCGCGGCGATAAATACGCTATCATGAGCCAGATTTCGTTCAGGGAGCTCGTAATGAAACAGATTCGTCTTTTAGCGCAGTATTACGTTGATTTGATGGTCAAACTCGGCCTGGTGCGCTTTTCACTGCTATTGGCATCGGCGCTGGTGGTACTGGCGATGGTGGTACAGATGGCGGTCACCATGGTGTTGCGCGGCCATGTTGAGAGCATCGACGTGGTGCGTTCGATCTTTTTCGGTCTGTTGATAACGCCTTGGGCAGTCTATTTTCTTTCGGTGGTGGTCGATCAATTGGAGGAGTCACGCCAGCGCCTGTCAAAACTGGTGGATAAGCTGGAAGAGATGCGCACGCGCGATCTTGAGTTGAATCAGCAGATGAAAGAGACCATCACCCAGCTTAATCAGGAAATTAACGACCGTATTAAAGCCGAACAAGCGCGTGAGCAGGTGATGGACAAGCTGCGCGAAGAGATGGCGCGGCGCGAGCAGGCACAAATCGAGCTGGAACAGCAATCCTCCTTCCTGCGCTCCTTCCTGGATGCATCGCCGGACCTGGTGTTCTACCGCAATATTGATAAGCAGTTCTCCGGCTGTAACCGCGCCATGGAACTGTTAACCGGCATGAGCGAAAAGCAGCTGATCGGCCTGACGCCGCGCGATATTTACGATGATGAAGCCGCCACCAAAGTGCTGGAAACCGATGAGAAGGTGTTCCGTCACAATGTGTCGCTGACGTACGAACAGTGGCTGGAATATCCCGATGGGCGCAAAGCCTGCTTCGAGATCCGTAAAGTGCCCTATTACGACCGCGTGGGAAAACGCAGTGGCCTGATGGGCTTTGGTCGCGATATTACCGAGCGTAAGCGCTATCAGGACGCGCTGGAGAATGCCAGCCGCGAGAAGACCACCTTCATCTCTACTATTAGCCACGAGCTGCGTACGCCGCTTAATGGCATCGTTGGGCTGAGCCGCATCCTGCTGGATACCGATCTCAATCAGGAGCAGCTCAAGTACCTCAAAACCATTCATGTTTCGGCTATCACGCTGGGCAACATCTTTAATGATGTCATCGAAGTGGACAAAATCGAACGCCGCAAAGTGCAGCTGGATAATCAGCCGCTGGATTTCACCGGCTTCCTCGCCGATTTGGAAAACCTCTCCGGTCTGCTGGCGCAGCCCAAAGGACTGAAGTTTGTCATGGCGCCAGAGTTGCCGTTGCCGCATAAAATCTCGGCGGATGGCACTCGCTTGCGTCAGATTCTATGGAACCTGATTGGTAACGCGGTGAAATTTACCCAGCAGGGCGAAATCGTGGTGCGTGTTGCTTATCGTCAGGACGAAACGCTGCACTTTGAAGTGCAGGATTCTGGCATGGGCATTCCGCAGGAAGAGCAGGATAAGATCTTCGCGATGTATTACCAGGTGAAGGATCAGCATGGCGGCAAACCGGCGACGGGCACCGGTATTGGTCTGGCGGTATCGCGTCGGCTGGCACAGGCAATGGGCGGCGATATCAGCGTGAGTAGCGTTGCGGGGCAGGGTTCCTGCTTCACCGTCGAGATCAACGCGCCACGCGTCGCTGAGGAGGTTGAGGACGACAATCTGGATGACAGCATGCCATTGCCGGCGCTGCACGTACTGCTGGTGGAAGATATTGAACTCAACGTCATTGTGGCGCGTTCGGTTCTGGAGAAGCTGGGCTGCAGCGTTGAAGTCGCAATGACCGGTACGGACGCGCTGGCGATGTTTGATCCGCAGGAGTTCGATCTGGTGTTGTTAGACATCCAGCTGCCGGATATGACCGGGCTCGACGTATCGCGCGCCATTCATCAGCGTCATGCTGGCACATCCTTGCCGCCGCTGGTGGCCCTGACGGCAAACGTGCTGAAAGACAAAAAAGAGTATCTCGATGCAGGCATGGATGATGTGTTGAGCAAACCGCTTGCCGTACCGGCGTTGACGGCGATGATCAAAAAGTTCTGGGATTATCAGCCGGAACAGGAGGCGTTAGTTATTGAGTCCTCAGCCGAGCAATCACGCATGCTGTTAGATGTGCCAATGCTGGAGCAATACATTGAACTGGTTGGCCCAGGATTGATTACGCAAAGTCTTACCATGTTTGAGCAGATGATGCCGGGCTATCTCGAGGTGCTGGATTCCAACATGATGGCGCGTGACCAAAAAGGCATTGCGGAAGAAGGGCACAAAATCAAAGGCGCGGCGGGTTCGGTTGGTTTACTGCATTTGCAACAGTTGGCGAAGCAGATTCAGTCGCCGGAGTTGCCAGCGTGGTGGGACAACGTACAGGAGTGGATCGACGAGCTAAAACAGGAGTGGCTGCAGGACGTGAACGTGTTACGTGAGTGGGTTGCGGAGCGGGAAAAAGTACAGGACGTTAGAAAAAAATGACCCCAGTCGAAACTGGGGTGCGCGAATACTGCGCCAACACCAGGGAAATCGGTACTGCTGCTATTATTAGAGGTCGAATAAAAAAGCAACAGTTTGGTATTGGTTAACGCTTCAAAATCACCTTAACAAATTCGCCAATGCTTGCGACAAGATTCATTAAATTGTGTGATGTTGAGCAGCGATTAAATACAGAAAACATTAATTTGCTGACACAGTCAAGCAAGGAATTAATTTCTTTGCCATATTGCACCTTTTTTGACCAATTAATCTGTTTTTTGCCTGGTTTTGCTTCACTCGACAGCAGGAAAAGGCCGGCAGATGCGGCGAAAAACTCAATCGGGCGAAAAATTGAAGTTAAGTAAGATTAACGTGCTGATATTAAATAGTAAATTTCCATTTCCCGCTGGGTTGTCCAAAACGTTTTGGAAACCATCAGCAGAAAGTTCCAGTTTCCAGTTTAATGAATTATGTAAACCAAACGTGCGATAAATCGCTTTACCAATACTGCGCCAGAATGTGCACAGGATGGCACCAATTCAGCGGTGTTTTTCAGAATGGTCTTGCTCAACAATGAGCATCTTCGAACACTACTAAAAATTATAGTTAAGCTTTGTGAAAGATTTTACGTGAGCGATATCACATTTAGTTAAGTGTGCAAGCCTGCAGCATCTGCCCGGTGTAACGCGATGGAACCGATTCCTTTTTAATGGAAGTGCTTGATGTGATTGGCTCTAATAGAGGAACGTTGGTTGCGTAGGCAACAATTAACCCTCATGGCATTGGGTGTATGTGGATAAATTTTGGTGGTGAGACGCGAGTGTTCGCTATCATGACTTGGGTGATTGATTAATACAGGGAACAGGTAAGAGAAAATTGCATGAGTAAGAGTAAAGGGACGCTGGGAAAACGAATTAAACTGCTGATTGCAAAAGTACTGCTCGCCTGGCTTGGCATCTGGCTAGCGGGCATTTTGTTGTTTGCGTTTATACCTGTGCCGTTCTCCGCGGTGATGGTCGAGCGGCAGATTGGTGCCTGGTTCAATGGGCGCTTTGATTATGTGGCGCACTCGGATTGGATCGGCATGGATGAGATTTCACCGTGGATGGCCCTGGCAGTGATTGCTTCGGAAGATCAAAAGTTTCCTGAGCATTGGGGTTTTGACGTCGATGCCATCCAGTCAGTGCTGGATAACGAGGGTAAAGAGCGCATGCGCGGCGCATCAACTTTGTCACAGCAGACGGCGAAAAATCTGTTTCTCTGGGATGGGCGTAGCTGGATGCGCAAAGGGCTGGAAGCGGGATTAACGGTGGGAATTGAAACCGTCTGGACTAAGCGTCGTATCCTGACGGTTTATCTGAATATTGCTGAATTCGGCGACGGCGTGTTTGGAGTCGAAGAGGCTTCCCAGCGCTACTTCCATAAACCCGCCAGCCGCCTGACGATGTCGGAAGCGGCGTTATTAGCGGCGGTATTGCCCAATCCGATCCGTTTCCGCGCCGATGCGCCCTCAGGCTACACTCGCCAGCGTCAGCAATGGATTATGCGTCAGATGCGGCAGTTGGGCGGAGAGGGCTTCCTGAATCGTTACAAGCTGCACTAAAACGCTCAGTCTTCGTCGAAGCCCGCTTCAAACAGTTCAATAACTGCTGCCAGTGCCTGCACTTCCTGCGGACCACTGGCTTCGATTTCAATATGGCCGCCTTTGGCTGAGTCGAGCATCAGCAGCGCAATCACGCTGCTGGCTTCGGCTTCAGTGCCGGACTCATTGCGCAACAGCACTTCCGCATCAAAGCTCTGCACCAGCTCAAACAGCTTCATTGCCGGGCGCGCGTGCATGCCCAGTTTGTTTCGAATCTCAACGGTTTGCTTCACGCTCATGATTTACGTTTTTCCAGAGTGCGATGACGAGACTGCACGTTTTTGCCGCGTGAGCGGAAATAATCTGCTAGTTGTTCAGCGATATACACTGAGCGATGCTTCCCGCCGGTACAACCAATGGCGACGGTCAGATAGCTACGGTTATTGGTTTCCAGCATCGGCAGCCACAGTTCCAGATAGCTGCGCGTTTGATAGATGAAATTATGCACTTCAGTGTGACGATCTAGGAACGCCGCTACTGGACGATCCAGACCGGTCATTGGACGTAGTTTGGGATCCCAGTGTGGGTTCGGCAGGAAGCGCACGTCGAAAACATAATCGGCGTCGATCGGAATGCCGTGCTTAAAGCCGAACGACTCAAACACCATGGTCAGCTCACGCTCACGTTTGCCTAGCAGGCGCGTGCGCAGCATTTCTGCCAGCTCATGGACTGACATTTCTGATGTATCAATGATCAGGTCCGCGCGCGATCGCAGTGGCTCCAGCAGATCGTTCTCTTCATCAATGGCGCTTTCCAGCGACAAATTTTTGCTCGAAAGCGGATGCAAGCGACGTGTATCGCTGTAGCGACGGATCAGTGTATTGCGATCGGCATCAAGAAAAAGTAGCTGCGGCGAGAAGGTGTCGGGCAAATTATTGAGCGCGGCTTCGAACACTTCCGGCGATTCAGGCATGTTACGCACGTCAATGCTAACCGCCGCAGAGATGTTGCGTTCAGTTAAGGTATTCGCCAACTCTGGCAACAGCACGACCGGCAGGTTATCAACACAGTAAAAACCCATGTCCTCAAGGGCACGCAGCGCAACTGACTTTCCTGAGCCTGAACGACCGCTAACGATCATCAGCACCATCACATTTCTCCCGTTTTAAACCGGCGAAGACGCCGGTAAAAGTATTTGTCGCTTAAGAGTGTGCTTCCTGAGCTTCTGTGATAATGGCGTAGAGCTCTTCGTCGCTTTGTGCCGCGCGTAAACGACGGCAGACGGTTTTATCCGCCAGACGCTTGGCGACAAGCGAAAGCGTATGCAAGTGGGTTTTGCACTGGTCCGCAGGCACCAGCAGAGCAAACAGGAGATCAACCGGCTGGTTATCAACCGCATCAAAAGCGATAGGCTGATCAAGGCTGATAAATACGCCTACAGCGCGTAACGTGTCCTCCTCCAGCTTGCCGTGTGGAATGGCGATGCCGTTGCCAATGCCGGTACTGCCCATACGTTCGCGGGTGAGGATTGCTTCGAAAAGCGTCTGGTGCGGCAGATTGAGCTGCTTCGCTGCCAGCTCGCTGATAATTTCCAGCGCGCGTTTTTTACTCTGGCAGTGTACGCCGCTACGGGTACAGTCCAGGGAAAGGACCGAGCTCAATTCCAGTGTTAGATCGTTGTTCATCATCGTTTCACTTGCGAGTTCACATAGCCGCGAGGAGCAGACAATGGGTTTCATTGCCCTACGCCCGTTGGCGCTTGCGCAGATGACAAAACGGGGCGGTTAAATCCGCCCCATCCTGGCTCTAAGTGCCGAATCAGTCAGCACTCTGCAAGCGTGAAGGTTAGTGTTTTTTCAGTTTGTCTTTGTGTTTGGTCAGCTGACGGGAGAGCTTATCGATTAACCCGTCGATGGCCGCGTACATGTCTTCCGCTTCCGATGTGGCGTGCAGCTCCCCGCCGTTGACGTGCAGTGTTGCATCCGCAATCTGCGTTACCTTCTCTACTTTTAGAACAATATAAACCTGATTGATACGATCAAAATAGTGTTCCAGTTTGGCAAATTTGCTATTTACAAATTCACGCAGAGGTTCGGTAATTTCAACATTATGTCCGGTAAGGTTTAGCTGCATAGGTCTTCCTTCTTCGTTCGGTCAAACCAATTGCTTACGCTGGTTTGATGGCGGTATAGATAAAGACTCGCGATATTTAGCAACCGTACGTCGCGCTACCATGATGCCCTGATCGGATAACATGGAGGTCAGTTTGCTGTCGCTCAAGGGTTTTGCGGGATTTTCCGCAGAGATCAATTTTTTTACCAGTGCACGAATCGCCGTGGAAGAGGCTTCGCCGCCGCCTTCGGTGTTGACGTGACTGGAGAAAAAATACTTCAATTCAAAGATGCCACGCGGGCTGTGTAAATACTTCTGCGTGGTGACGCGGGAAATGGTGGATTCATGCATATCAACGGCCTGAGCGATATCCGCCAGTACCATCGGACGCATGTGCTCCTCACCTTGCTCAAAAAACGCCTGCTGCTGTTCAACGATACAGCGTGTCACCTTCAGCAGCGTGTCGTTGCGGCTCTCCAGGCTCTTAATCAGCCACTTGGCTTCCTGTAAGTTGCTGCGAATAAACTGATTGTCACTGTCATTACGTCCGGCACCGCCCATCGCAGCGTATTGCTGATTGATCTTCAGGCGCGGCATGCTGTCGGAGTTGAGTTCAACCGTCCAGCGTTTGCTGACTTTGCGCACCAGCACATCGGGAATCACATATTCCGGCTCGCTGGTATTGATCGACTGGCCTGGACGCGGATCGAGCGACTGAATCAGCAGCATCGCGTCCTTTAGCACCTCTTCCTTTAGACGCGTGACGCGCATCAGGCTGCGGAAGTCGTGATTAGCCAGTAAATCGAGATGTTCGCTAACAATCAAACGAGCTTCTGTCAGCATGGGTGTTGCGGCGGAATATTGCGATAGCTGAACTAACAGGCAATCACGTAAATCGCGCGCACCTACGCCCACCGGATCGAAACGTTGTACGCGTTTCAGCACGGCTTCGACTTCTTCCAGCGTCAGCTCTTCATCGCCAATACTGTCATAAATGTCTTGTAAGCTGACGGTGAGATAGCCGGTGTCGTCAATGGCATCGACAATGGAGGTGGCAATGGCGCGATCGGTATCGGTGAAAGGCGTCAACTCAACCTGCCACATAAGGTAATCCTGCAGCGATTGAGTCGTTTCACCCTGATAGACCGGCAGTTCGTCGTCCTGATAATCGGTACCTGTGCCGGAAGGGGTGCCAGCGGTATAAATTTCATCCCAGGTCGCGTCGAGCGGCAGCTCCTCGGGCATATCCTTCTGTTCAAGTGCTTCGCGCGTGTCTAACGAATCGCTTTCCTGATCCTGAAATTCGCGTGCGTCGACTTCTTCATGCAGATCGGTTTGTTCAAGCAGCGGATTGCTTTCCAGCGCCAGTTGGAGTTCTTGCTGGAGTTCAAGCGTAGAGAGTTGCAGCAAGCGAATTGCTTGCTGCAACTGTGGTGTCATCGCCAGCTGTTGGCTGAGCCTGAGTTGCAAACCTTGCTTCATAATTCGGTTAGAATTTCCTAAGCAAACGTAGGGTGTTACAACACCTTATCAGAGTCTGAACTCTTCGCCCAAATAAACACGCTTAACCTGCTCATCTACAAGAATTTCATCAGGCGTGCCATGGGCAATCAAATGTCCCTGGCTGACGATATAAGCGCGTTCACAGACTGCGAGGGTTTCACGCACATTGTGGTCGGTAATCAACACGCCAAGGCCACTGTCGCGTAAATGCTCAATGATTTTTTTGATGTCGATAACCGAAATGGGGTCAACGCCAGCAAATGGTTCATCCAGTAGAATAAATTTCGGATTCGCTGCCAGTGCACGAGCAATTTCCACACGACGACGCTCACCGCCTGACAGCGCCTGGCCCATGCTGTCGCGCAAATGTGCAATATGAAACTCTTCCATTAGCTCGTTGGCACGATCCTGGCGCTGCTCTTCCGTTAAGTCATCACGAATTTGCAGTACAGCCATCAGGTTGTCGTACACGCTCAGGCGGCGGAAAATCGAGGCTTCCTGTGGCAGATAGCCGATGCCGCGACGTGCGCGTGCGTGCAGCGGCAGAATGCTGATATCTTCATCATCAATCACGATACGCCCCGCATCGCGCGGCACAATACCTACTACCATGTAAAACGTGGTGGTTTTACCCGCACCGTTGGGGCCCAGCAGGCCGACAATCTCACCGGATTTTACCTGCAGGCTAACATCTTCCACCACGCGGCGGCCTTTGTAGGCTTTCGCCAGGTTCTCAGCGATTAGTGTGGCCATAGCAATCAGTTACTCTTTTTAGGGCTCGCGGAGGAACCGTTTTTATCCTGCAGCTGCGACGGTACCAGAACGGTGGTCACGCGCTTGCTCTCACCCTGGCTGAAAGCCTGCATCTTCTGCTCTTTCACCAGGTATGTGATGCGGTCGCCTTTAATATTGCTATCCTGCTGCTGAATAAAGGCATTTCCCGTCAGCTCAACGAAATCGTTCGCCAACTCATAGTGCAGCTTACTGGCATGGCCTTGCACCGGCTTACCGTTATCCTGCATTTGATAGAAGGTGGCTGGATTACCGTAGGCATCAACGATAGTTTTCTTACTGTCGCCACCAGGACGTGTTACCACCACTTTATCGGCGGTAATCTTGATTGAACCCTGGGTCACAATCACGTTGCCGGTAAAGGTCGCGACGTTGCCTTGTAGGTCCAGCGCCTGATTGACCGAGTCAATATTAACGGGCTTGTCTGAGTCGCCAGTTAACGCCAGCGCGGGCAAACTGGTTGCCAGCAGGGTACTCACCAGCAATAACTTAAGGCTGTTTTTGTTCATTTTGAATTTCATAGGAAGTTTTGACCTTTTCAAGCAGCTCAGCATGTTTCGTCCGTAAATTGCCGCGCATTTTCATGCCAGTGGAATTAAAACTGCGGCCAAAAAGGGTGACTTGATCGTCAGACGTCACGTCCTGGGTGACCAAATTTACCTGAGCATTATCGGTAAGGATGCGCTCAAGCTGTGAATCCTGAGTCAACGTATTGACGACAACGTTGCCATACAGATAAAGCATACGATCTTTAGTCAGCTTTGCCTTATCGGCACGCACCGACCACGTCGGCACTTTATTTTCGTCATACGTGGTCATCACCGGATGATCAAACCAACTTACCTCATCGGCTGAAAAGTAGGTCACTTTATCCGAGACAAGCTTATAGCCCAGCGCACCCGTAGGGTTATACACCACCGTATTGGATTTCTCGCTGGTGTAAGTTGGCTCTTGATCGTTGGTCGCCACCGGCGTTTTGTCGTCATCCTGGTTGGTGAGATTCCAGCCGATCAGCACCAAGGCGATCAAGGCTAAAATCAGCGTCATCCAACGCCTGCTCTTACTCATATTGATTGCCCTTTGGCATCCTCAAATTTGTTCTGCGCGATCAAAATCAGATCGCACAACTCACGTACTGCACCGCGTCCGCCGGCAATGCGGGTAACATAATGCGCGCGCGGCAGTAAAACCGGGTGAGCATCGGCAACGGCAACACTTAACCCCGCCTGCGCCATTACCGGCCAGTCGATCAGGTCATCGCCAATGTACGCCACCTGCTCGGCCGTTAGTGACAGTTTATCCAGGAGTTCACGCCAGGCCAAAAGCTTATCTGATTGTCCCTGGTAAAGATGCGTAATGCCGAGCGTCTTGCAGCGATCTTCCAGCAGTTTTGCTTTGCGGCCGGTAATAATAGCCACTTCAACGCCGGAGGTCAGCAGGCAACGCACGCCATAACCATCGCGCACGTTAAACGCTTTCAGCTCTTCACCGCTGTTACCCATATAAATCACACCATCGGACATGACGCCATCGACATCACAAATCAGCAGGCGAATCTGCGCGGCACGCGCCATCACCTCTGCGCTCACCGGACCGTAGCAGGTCTCAACCATCGCCGTTTCAGCACTCATTATCTCTTCCTGTTCAGACCACGCCAGCGCGCAGCATGTCATGCATATGTACCACACCGAGCAGGCGATCGTCATCGGCCACCAGCAGGGCGGTGATGTTTTTGTTTTGCATCAGATTAAGGGCGTCGACCGCCAGCATATTAGGGCGTACGCGAATGCCGCCGCTGGTCATGACATCCTTAATGCTGGCCGTCTGGAAATTGATGCCCATATCGAACACGCGACGTAAGTCACCATCGGTAAAAATGCCTTCGATTTTCATCAGGTCATCAACAATTACCGTCAGGCCGAGATTCTTACGCGTAATTTCCAGCAGGGCATCGCGCATGGACGCATCCCGGCTCACGTGCGGGATCTCATCGCCGCTGTGCATAATATCGCTGACGTGCAGCAGCAATTTGCGGCCCAGCGCACCGCCAGGATGCGAGAGCGCAAAGTCTTCCTGGGTAAAGCCGCGTGCTTCCAGCAGCGCCACGGCCAGCGCATCGCCCATCACCAGCGTTGCCGTAGTGCTGGTGGTCGGCGCCAGGCCAAGTGGACAAGCTTCCTGCGGTACTTTTACGCACAGATGCACATCTGCAGCGCGGCCCATTGCGCTATCCGGGCGGCCGGTGACGCAAATAAGTTGCACCTTCTGGCGCTTTAATACCGGTATCAGCGCCAGAATTTCACCGGATTCACCGCTGTTGGAAATCGCAATGACCACATCGTTAGTGCTCACCATGCCGAGATCGCCATGGCTGGCTTCACCGGGATGAACAAAAAATGAAGGCGTACCGGTACTGGCAAAGGTCGCGGCCATTTTTTTACCGATATGCCCGGATTTACCCATGCCCATCACCACCACTTTGCCGCGGCAGGCAAAGATCATCGCGCAGGCGCGATCGAAATCATCATTGATATATTGATCAAGCTGCTCCAGCCCTTCGCGTTCGATGCGCAGCACCGCTTTTCCCGCTCGCTGAAAATCGAAATCCGGTTGCTGATATGACATGCCAGTCCGTCCTTAATAGCTTGTGATAAGCATGGGGCTGAACCACAACCACAGCACCCACGCGACAAATCCACCTAATAATAGCGTGCCTGCGATACGACCAATGCGGCGCTTGCGCAGCAGACAGAGCAGGGCGAACAGCACGCTAACTGCCAGCATCACCCAGTAATCACGCGCAAAGGCATGCGCATCAATGCTGCCGGGATGAATCAGTGCCGGCAGACCGAGCACAATCGCCAGATTGAAGATATTGGCGCCGATCAGGTTGCCGATGGCGATATCGTCTTCACCTTTCAGCGCGCCTGCCACGACGGTCGCCAATTCAGGCAAGCTGGTGCCAACGGCAATCAACGTCAGGCCCATTACCAGTTCGCTCACACCGAAGTAGTCGGCAAAGACGGTGGCGTTGTCGATTACCATGCGTGTCGACATCGGCAGAATAATCAGCGCGACCGCCAGCCAAAGAAAAGCCACGGTATTGCCAGCTTCATCGCGCGGCAGTTCGGCCAGCTGTTCGCGGGTGAGAGTGTCGTTATTATCACGTTCAGCACGGCGGGCGATGCGGATCACCACCAAAAGATAACCCAGCGCAATCAGCAGCAGCGCGACGCCGTCGAGACGACTGAGATGATTATCAAACAGCATGATGCCGCTGAGCAGCGAGACGAGCAGCATTAATGGCAGTTCGCGCCGAATCAGATTGGAGTGTACTGTCAATGGGTGCAGCAGCGCCGCGCCACCCAGAATTAAAAGTATATTTGTGATGTTGGAACCCAGCGCGGTGCCAACCGCTAAATCCATTTGTCCGTGCTGTGCGGCCGAAAACGAAATAATCAATTCCGGTAATGATGTGCCAATGCTCACCACCGTCATGCCAATAATCAGCGGTGGGATGCCAAAGGATCGACAAAGGATCGCGGCACTGAATACCAGACGGTCAGCACCGTAAACCAGTAAAATCAATCCGATAAACAGCAAGGCAGAGGCTACGAACATTAAAAATCCTTGATGGATGGAGGTGTCGGCGAACCTTGTCCGACAGGTAAATAGATGCTGCGTGCGGTAATAGGCGCTGATTTTGACTGTCTGAGAGGCAAAAGTAAATTTTAAGGCCGTTTTCGCCACACCAAGTGGGTAAGTTTCTGTAAAACTATCGTGCATTCGAGGTTAACAGGCTAACATCCACAGCTTTGATAACGCCCGATCCGCATAAAAGAGGTAAAGATGATCCAGCAGCAAACGAATCTGGTTGAGGTTCGTGGCGTCAGTTTCACGCGCGGAGATCGTACCATCTTCGACGACATCTCTTTAACCGTACCCGCCGGTAAAGTTACGGCAATTATGGGTCCGTCAGGTATTGGTAAAACCACGCTGTTGCGTCTGATTGGTGGACAATTGCAGCCTGATAAAGGTGAGATTTGGTTCCGCGATCAGAACATCCCGACGCTCTCACGCACCAAATTGTATGAAGCACGCAAAAAAATGAGCATGCTTTTTCAGTCAGGTGCACTTTTTACCGATCTCAACGTGTATGAAAACGTGGCCTGGCCTTTGCGTGAACATACGCGGTTACCGCCGGAATTATTGCATAGCACCGTGCTAATGAAGCTGGAAGCGGTGGGTTTGCGTGGGGCAGCTAAACTGATGCCAGCAGAACTTTCTGGCGGCATGGCGCGCCGTGCCGCACTGGCGCGCGCAATTGCGCTGGAGCCGGAACTGATTATGTTCGATGAACCCTTTGTGGGGCAGGATCCGATCACCATGGGCGTGCTAGTTAAGTTAATTGATGAGCTTAATCATGCATTAGGTTTGACATGCATTGTGGTTTCACACGATGTGCCTGAGGTCTTGAGCATTGCCGATCATGCCTATATTGTTGCCGGACAAAAAATCATTGCCCAGGGCAGTGCGCCGGAACTGCGGGAAAATCCTGATCCGCGCGTGCGCCAGTTTATTGAGGGTCATGCGGATGGTCCGGTGCCGTTCCGCTTTGCCGCTGGCGATTATCTCAGCGACTTGACCCGCTCAGGGAGAACGTAGACTGATGTTGTTACAGGCGCTAGCGTCATTTGGACGTCAGGGGATTAATACCTGTGCCGCTTTTGGCCGCGCAGGCCTCATGCTATTTCATGCGCTGGTGGGTAAGCCGGCGTTTCGTCGACATGCGCCGCTGCTGGTAAAACAGCTATATAGCGTGGGCGTGTTATCGTTGCTGATCATCGTGGTATCCGGGCTATTTATTGGCATGGTGCTGGGCCTACAGGGCTATCTGGTGCTCACCACCTACAATGCGGAAACCAGCCTTGGCATGTTAGTGGCGCTTTCGCTGCTGCGTGAACTGGGGCCCGTGGTGACGGCGTTGCTGTTCGCGGGTCGTGCGGGTTCCGCATTGACGGCGGAAATTGGGTTAATGAAAGCGACTGAGCAGCTCTCCAGTATGGAGATGATGGCGGTGGATCCGCTGCGTCGCGTTGTCTCTCCACGTTTCTGGGCTGGCTTCATCAGCATGCCGTTGCTGGCGCTGATTTTTACCGCGGTGGGTATTGCGGGTGGTGCGCTGGTTGGGGTGAGCTGGAAAGGTATCGATCCCGGCTTCTTCTGGTCGGCGATGCAAAACGCAGTGGATTTCCGCACGGATGTCGTTAACTGCATGATCAAAAGCGCGGTCTTTGCCGTCACGGTAACCTGGATTGCGCTGTTTAATGGCTATGATGCCATCCCGACCTCGGAAGGGATTAGTCGGGCGACGACGCGTACTGTAGTGCATGCTTCACTGGCGGTACTCGGTTTGGATTTTGTGCTGACAGCACTGATGTTTGGGAATTGATGCAATGCAAAGCAAGAAAAGCGAAATCTGGGTAGGCGTCTTCATGCTGGCTGCGCTGTTAGCGCTGTTATTCCTCGGTCTGCGCGTTGCCGACCTCAAAACCATCGGCACCGAGCCGACGTGGAAGATGTATGCCACCTTCGATAATATCGGCGGATTAAAAGTTAGCTCGCCGGTAAAAATTGGCGGTGTGCTCATTGGTCGGGTAGCGGATATTTCATTGGATGAGAAGACGCTTTCGCCGCGTGTGACCATGGATATCAGCGATAAATATGCCAATAAAATTCCGGACACCAGCTCATTAGCGATTCGTACTCAAGGTCTGCTCGGCGAGCAGTTCCTGGCGCTTAATTTAGGTTTTGACGATCCCGAACTAGGTTCGGCCATGTTGAAAGATGGCGGTACTCTGCGCGATACCAAGTCGGCATTAGTACTGGAAGATCTAATTGGTCAATTCCTTTATAAGAGCGGTGACAACAAGCCCGACGATAAATCCCAGGGTGCGGAGAGCGCACCAGCAACACCTGCAACAACGGAATAACCTACGAGGTAAAACATGATGTTTAAACGTTTCCTGATGATTGCCATGTTGGCAATTGTACCGCTGGCTGCGACGGCTGCGGACCAGAGCAATCCTTATAAGTTGATGAATGAAGCGGCGGACAAAACCTTCACGCGCCTGAAGAATGAACAGCCGAAGATTAAGCAGGATCCCAACTATTTGCGTGAAGTAGTGCGCCAGGAATTGATGCCATACGTGCAGGTGAAGTATGCCGGTGCGCTAGTCCTCGGCCGCTATTATCGTGATGCGACGCCCGCTCAGCGCGATGCCTACTTCGCTGCGTTCGGCGATTATCTGGCGCAGGCCTATGGCCAGGCGCTGGCGCTGTATAACGGCCAAACTTACCAGATTCAGCCGGAGCAGCCGATTGGTGATGCTAAGATCGTGGCGATTCGCGTTACGATTATTGATCCAAATGGCCGCCCACCGGTGCGCCTTGATTTCCAGTGGCGTAAGAACAGCCAAACGGGCAACTGGCAGGCTTATGACATGGTCGCCGAGGGCATCAGCATGATTACCACCAAACAAAATGAGTGGGGCGATCTGCTGCGTACCAAAGGTATTGATGGCCTGACGGCTCAGCTGAAAACCTATGCAGCACAGCCGATCACCCTGGATAAAAAGCAATAATGAGTGAACCGTTACGCTGGCAGCGCACTGCCAGCACGCTGGCCCTAAGCGGCAAATTAGATCGTGATACATTGCTGACGTTATGGCAGGAACGTGACACCGCGGTAGCAGATATCGCTACTATTGATGTCTCGGGGCTGGAAAGAGTGGATTCAGCTGGTCTGGCGCTGCTGGTGCATTTGCGTGAAATCGCGCGGGCACAAGGCAGCGCACCGCTTTTCAGCGGGATCTCCGATAAACTCCAGTCATTAATTACGCTGTATAACCTGCAGCAGATTATTGTTTCTGCAGAAAAAATCGCCTGATTTCCGCACATCCATGCTAAGCCCCTGATTTATTCAGGGGCTTTTGCGTATTTAAGAGTCAGGCGCTTTCCTCTAAGATGTCTCCCTTATTATTATTAAGTGAAGTAACGAGCGATGGAAAATAGTGAAGTTCAGGCCGTGCTGATGCAGGCGCTACCATTAGAAGAAG
Source organism: Pantoea nemavictus (assembly GCF_037479095.1). Lineage (NCBI taxonomy): Bacteria > Pseudomonadati > Pseudomonadota > Gammaproteobacteria > Enterobacterales > Erwiniaceae > Pantoea > Pantoea nemavictus. The sequence goes on from NZ_JBBGZW010000001.1 coordinate 2,669,273, forward strand.
TACACGTACTCAGCAACGATGGCAGTCATTTTCAGGTCATCGCGGTGGGCGAAATGTTCGGTGAACTGAGTCGCGTGAAGAAGCAGCAGGCTGTGTACGCGCCGCTGATGGAATACATTGCGGATAACCGTATTCATGCGGTTTCCATCAAAACTTATACCCCAGCCGAGTGGGCGCGCGACCGTAAACTCAACGGTTTCTAAGCGTCCTGTCGGTTGTTTTGTTGATAGATAATTGAGAGCCGTGTTAATGGACAAATTTCGTGTGCAAGGCCCCACCCGTTTAAGTGGTGAAGTGACCATTTCCGGGGCGAAGAATGCTGCGTTGCCGATTCTGTTTGCTGCGCTGCTGGCTGAAGAGCCGGTAGAGATTCAGAACGTGCCGAAGCTGCGTGATATCGATACCACCATGAAGCTGTTGAATTTGCTGGGTGCTCGCGTTGAGCGCAATGGTTCGGTCCACGTTGATGCTCGCGAAGTTAATGTCTTCAGTGCGCCCTATGATTTGGTAAAAACCATGCGCGCATCAATCTGGGCGCTAGGTCCATTAGTGGCGCGTTTTGGTCAGGGACAGGTTTCTCTGCCAGGCGGCTGTGCCATTGGTGCACGTCCGGTTGACCTGCACATTACTGGCCTTGAACAGCTGGGTGCGGAAATTAAGCTGGAAGAAGGCTACGTTAAAGCTTCGGTAAATGGCCGCCTGAGAGGCGCGCACATCGTAATGGATAAAGTGTCTGTCGGCGCTACCGTTACCATCATGAGCGCTGCGACGCTGGCAACCGGCATCACCATCATTGAAAACGCCGCGCGTGAGCCGGAGATTGTCGATACGGCAAACTTCCTCAACACGCTGGGTGCGAAAATTAGCGGTGCGGGCACAGACAAAATCACCATTGAAGGCGTTGAGCGTCTGGGCGGCGGCGTTTATCGCGTGCTGCCAGACCGCATCGAAACCGGGACTTTCCTGGTCGCGGCTGCGATTTCACGCGGTAAAGTGCTGTGCCGTAATACCCAGCCGGATACGCTGGATGCGGTGTTGGCGAAACTGCGTGATGCAGGCGCCGACATTGAAGTTGGCGCAGATTGGATTAGCCTTGATATGCACGGTAAGCGTCCAAAAGCGGTTAACATCCGCACGGCGCCGCATCCGGGCTTCCCAACTGACATGCAGGCGCAGTTTACGCTGTTAAACCTGGTGGCCGAAGGAACCGGTGTGATCACCGAAACCATCTTCGAAAACCGCTTTATGCATATCCCTGAGCTGATTCGTATGGGTGCGCATGCGGAAATCGAAAGCAACACGGCGATTTGTCACGGTGTTGAAACGCTGTCGGGTGCGCAGGTCATGGCAACCGATCTACGTGCATCTGCGAGTCTGGTATTGGCGGGTTGTATTGCTGAAGGCACCACCATTGTGGATCGTATTTATCACATTGACCGTGGCTATGAGCATATCGAAGACAAATTGAAAGCGATGGGTGCAAATATCGAGCGCGTTAGCGGCGAATAATTGTTTCCAGCGTGGATTAAAAAAACCAGTCACGATAACGCGGCTGGTTTTTTTTCGGCTGTATGAATGTCAGACTTTTTTACGATCCTTAGGCGATCGTATGCGTTGCTTACGATCCAGCAGCATGCCACTGGCAGGATCAAAGTAACGACTTGGCCAGATCTCTGCAGGATGAACCTTGATCGCATTGGCAATCAGCCACTCACCTTTTGGCCAGGGGCGCGACAGCGCATTGGCAAGCGTTGAAGAGCTCAGCCCTGATTGCCGTGATAATGCCGCCAGTGATGTGCCTTTCTTGCGTAGTGCAGCAATGATATCTGCCGGGTGCCAATCCTCTTTCCTTGTGTACATAACTTTCTTCTCCGTGTCCGTGTTGTTGCTTCATCTCTGCTGCAAAATATCTCTCCTATCGCAGAGCTATTTGGAAAAATATCCGGAATTTTATAGCAAATGTTTCCCATAAATTTCCAGTAATTGTTTGACCAGCACGCGAAACTGCGTCGCTTTTCGCAAAAGCAATGCAAGGGATGTAAGTTAAAGAGGAGAAGGGGAGGAGAGGAAACGGGGCCAATGCTGGCCCCATTGAAATCAGAAGTCGCGCTGTACTGACATGTGCGCCAGCGCTTCCAGTGCGCTACGCCACGGGCTTTCGGGTAATACCTGCAGCGCCGAGATGGCTTTATCAGCCTCTTCCTCAGCGCGTTTGCGGGTCCATTCCAGCGATCCCGTTTGTTGCATCGCCGCCAGTACCGGTTCCAGCAGATGGCGACCGTTGCCTTCTTCAATGGCTTTACGAATCATCTGCGTCTGTTCTGGCGTTCCATTGTGCATTGCATGCAGCAACGGCAGCGTCGGCTTACCTTCGCTCAGGTCATCACCGGTATTTTTACCCAGCGTTTCACCATCCGCGCTGTAATCCAGCAAATCATCGATAAGCTGGAAAGCCGTGCCAAGGTAGCGACCATAATCCTGCAACGCCTTTTCCTGCGCTGGCGTCGCATCGGCTAAAATCGCAGAAGCCTGTGAAGCCGCTTCAAAAAGGCGCGCGGTTTTGCTGTAGATCACCCGCATGTAGCTCTCTTCGGTGATATCCGGATCGTTGCAGTTCATTAACTGCAGCACTTCCCCTTCCGCGATCACGTTGACCGCTTCAGACATCAGCGCAAGGATCTTTAAGGATCCCATACTGGTCATCATCTGGAATGAGCGGGTATAAATAAAATCCCCTACCAGCACGCTAGCCGCATTACCAAATGCCGCGTTGGCCGTTGCTTTGCCACGGCGCATATCGGATTCATCCACGACATCATCGTGCAGCAGCGTGGCCGTATGGATAAATTCAATCAGCGCCGCATTGGTGATATGCAACGATCCCTGATAATTCAGCGCGCGTGCAGACAGCACAGCGATCATCGGACGGATGCGTTTTCCCCCGCCGCTGATGATGTAATAGCCCAACTGGTTAATCAGTGAGACTTCTGAATTCAGCTGCTCGAGGATGGTCTGGTTGACGGCCGCCATATCCTGCGCGGTTAATTCATTAATCTGTTCTAAGTTCATTCGTCTTTTCAGCTTTACTCGTTTTTTGCATGGTAAGCGCTTTACACAGCGTGAGTTCAGGTAATCTGTTACTGATTGTACTTGAAAAATCGGGTTGCGAAACGTTTGCATTCGCCTTGCGCTTTTTTTCTGCAAGAGAGTGCAAAGTGCTCTTGTCTTCTGCTGGAGTATTGCGTAGAATTCGCGCCCTATTGTGAATATTTATCGCGCCGCCTGATGAACAGAAAGGCACGCGCAGAAGCGGAGTTTTATATGTACGCGGTTTTCCAAAGTGGTGGTAAACAACACCGAGTAAGCGAAGGTCAGACCGTTCGCCTGGAAAAGCTGGACATCGCAACCGGTGAAACCATTGAGTTTGACCAGGTTCTGATGATCGCAAATGGCGAAGACGTGAAAATCGGCGCGCCACTGGTTTCAGGCGGTGTGATCAAGGCAGAAGTTGTTGCTCACGGTCGTGGCGAGAAAATTAAAATCGTTAAGTTTCGTCGTCGTAAACACTACCGTAAGCAAGCTGGTCACCGTCAGTGGTTCACAGATGTGAAAATCACTGTGATCGGCGCGTAAGAGGAGATCTGACAAATGGCACATAAGAAGGCTGGTGGCTCGACCCGTAACGGTCGCGACTCCAATGCAAAACGTCTGGGTGTAAAACGTTTCGGTGGTGAATCTGTTTTGGCAGGTAGCATCATCGTTCGTCAGCGTGGCACCAAATTCCACGCAGGTAGCAACGTAGGTTGTGGTCGTGACCACACCCTGTTTGCCACCGCAGACGGCAAAGTTAAATTCGAGATTAAAGGCCCGAACAACCGTAAATATATCAGCATCGTTGCTGAGTAAGGTTGTCGTGCTGCAGACGTTTACCGTCTGAATACACGAATGAAAGGCCCCGCAGCTTTGCGGGGCTTTTTACATTCTGCTGAAGCTTGCTGGATAACAGCGACGTTGCAGCACAGTTCTTGTACAATTTATGTACTCCTGGCTTTGCCAGTTTTGTATTATCCGCCGTCGGTCAGCGCAGAAGACCCTGGCGGACCCGTTTGCGGCCTGCAAGCTGCCGTGAACGACAGCGTGACGGAGAAATAAAATGAAGTTTGTAGATGAAGCGACGATCCTTGCGGTCGCGGGTGATGGCGGCAACGGTTGCGTAAGCTTCCGCCGTGAAAAATATATTCCAAGAGGCGGCCCGGATGGCGGCGACGGCGGCGACGGCGGCGACGTATATCTGTTGGCGGATGAAAACCTCAACACCCTGATCGATTATCGCTTTGAAAAGTCTTTCCGTGCCGAACGTGGCCAGAATGGCCAGAGCCGTGATTGCACCGGTAAACGTGGTAAAGACATTATTGTTAAAGTGCCAGTCGGTACCCGCGTAATTGACCAGGGTACGGGCGAAACGCTGGGCGACATGACGCGCCATGAGCAGAAGCTGATGGTGGCGAAGGGCGGCTGGCATGGACTGGGTAACACCCGCTTTAAATCATCCGTTAACCGTTCACCGCGTCAGAAAACCATGGGCACACCGGGCGAAAAGCGTGATTTGCAGCTGGAACTGATGTTGCTGGCTGACGTCGGTATGCTGGGTCTGCCGAATGCCGGTAAATCGACCTTTATTCGTTCGGTTTCTGCAGCCAAACCCAAAGTGGCGGATTATCCGTTTACCACTCTGGTACCAAGCCTTGGCGTAGTCCGCATGGATAGCGAAAAGAGCTTTGTTGTGGCCGATATTCCTGGCCTGATTGAAGGTGCAGCGGATGGCGCGGGTCTGGGTATTCGCTTCCTGAAACACCTTGAGCGTTGTCGTGTTCTGTTACACCTCATCGACATTGCACCAATCGACGAATCTGATCCGGTTGAAAATGCCCGCATCATTCTTGGCGAACTGGAAAAATACAGCGATAAGCTGTTCCAGAAACCACGCTGGTTAGTCTTCAACAAGACTGACCTGCTGAGCCGTGAAGAAGCGGAAAGCCGTGCTAAGGCGATTGCAGAAGCGTTGGGTTGGGAAGATAAATACTACCTGATCTCTGCCGCAAGCCGCGATGGCGTGACTGACCTGTGCTGGGATGTGATGAGCTTTATCATCGAGAATCCTAAAGAAGCCGAGCTGGAAGAGAAACAGCCGGAGAAAGTGGCCTTCATGTGGGATGACTATCACCGTGAAGCCATGGAAACTGCGCAGGAAGTTGAAGAAGACGACGATTGGGATGATGACTGGGACGAAGAAGACGACGAAGGTGTCGAAATCATTTACCAGCGTTAATCGCAGCAGAGAAAGCGGCCAGATGGCCGCTTTTTTTATGTCCTAACCCAGCACCGCCACCGTCAAACGCGACGTACAGCACAGCTGATCGCGGGCGTTGCGGATCTCAATCTGCCAGCTCTGATTGCGCGCACCAAGGTGCAGCGGACGGCAAATCCCGCGCACTTCACCGCTGCTCACCGCGCGGTGGTGGCTAGCGCTGACTTCAATCCCCACCACACTTTTGCCTTCCTCAATACTGAGGTAACCGGCGATAGATCCCATCGACTCCGCCAGCACCACCGAGGCGCCGCCGTGCAATAGGCCAAACGGCTGCTGCGTCCGGACATCCACCGGCATGGTGGCCTCAAGGTAATCTTCACCGATGGCGGTGAACACAATGCCCACGTGTGCCACCAGCGAGTTTTCACCCAGCTTATTTAGCGTCTCAAGATCGACTGATCGTTTCCAAATTGCCATCTGTTAGGATCCCAGCGTTGCGCCACCGTCGACCACAATATCCTGCAGTACCACGTGGCTGGCAAGATCCGAAGCGAGGAACATCACGTTAGCCACGATCTCCTGCGGCTTAGCGATCTTACGCAACGGAATCCCCAGTTTGTACTGATCCGGGAAGCCATTGATCATCTCCTGTTCCGCTTCAGGCGTATGCCACAGGCTGCGCTGCATATCGGTATCGGTCGAACCCGGTGACACGATATTGCAGCGCACGCCGAAAGGTGCCATCTCCAGCCCAACGGTCAGACACAAGCTGCGCAGCGCCGCCTTGGATGCGCCATAGGCGGACATGCCGATGCGTGGTGCGTGCGCGGCGTTCGAGGCGATAGTGACAATCGCGCCCGCGCGCTGCTGGCGAAACACCGGCAAGGTTTGCTGAAACATATTGAACGCGCCACCGGCATTTACCGCCAAACAGGCTTGCCAGTCCTCGAACGTCAGCTCATCAGTGCTGCCAATGCGCAGGATGCCGGCACCGTTTACCAGCACATCCAGACGGGGCTGATCCGCCAGCAAACGCTGGCAAACCGCTTTGACTTCAAGCGCATTCGCCACATTCAGCACCTGGGTAGTAAACGGATAGTCAGCCTGATCGAAACGCAGATCGAAGCCGATCACCTGTGCACCCGCCTGATGAAAGCTCAACGCCGTGTGATAACCAATGCCTTTGCCCGCGCCGGTGACCCAGACAATTTTTCCACTGAAATCAAAGGTATTCATTTGGCTGGCACCCGTGACAGCAGCGCCCACCAGCCATCAATGGTTGGATTTTTAGCCAGGCTGACGAAATCGATATCGCTGTGCACCTGGCGCCAGCGCGCCGCCAGCGCCATGACGCGTACTGAATCCAGACCGTAATCGATCAGGTTCTCGTCATCCTCAGGCACATCGTCATCTTCCAACAGCGGTAAAATCAGCGCGCGCAGATCGTCTTTGCTCAGCGGCAGCGGCATCAGATCGGCGGTCATTACCACTTTCCCACTGCGGCCAGCGGTGTAAGTCAGCGCCATCATGTGCTCTTCACGCGTAAAGTCGGCCAGCGCATCGGCCACCATAAACGGCTGAATGTTACGCATAAAGGCGTCTGTCGCGGTGGTCAGGCAGCCAATGTGCGCGTAAACGCCGGTGATGATCAGCTGGTCGCGCCCCATTTCTTGCAGGATCGACTCAAGCGGCGAGCGCACAAATGCGCTGTAGCGCCATTTGGTCAGCACCTGGTCGTCCTGATCCGGTGCCAGCGCATCAACGATCTTCTGCTGATCCGGATGCTTGTTCAGGCCCGGTCCCCACATGTCGTTAAGCAGCGCGCGATCGGCATCGCTCTGCTCATTTGGCTGTGCGGTATAAAACACCGGAATGCCCTGCGCCTTGCAGTAGGCGCGCAGGCGCGCGATATTTTCGACTACCTGATCCACCAGCGGGCTGTTTTCTCCCCAGAAATTGAGGAAGTACGCCTGCATATCGTGAATCAACAGCGCGGCACGCTGCGGTTCCAGTGCCCACTTCACTTTGTTGGTTGGCAGTTCTGTCGCTGCAGGCAGCGCATAGGAATTGAGTTTTGGAATAGCCATTACATTCTCCGGAACAGGTCACGCTTGCGCTTGTTGATCGGCAAGCTGTTGGCGTAAACGTTTTTTATCCACCTTGCCGACTGGCGTCAGCGGCAGGGCATCTACGCAGGTAATACGGTCAGGTAATTTGAACTCGGCGACGCCCAGTTCACGCAGATGACGGCGCAGCGCCACCGCTTTAATCGGCTGGCTGGCGACGATAAAGGCGCAGCTCTTTTCACCCATCAATTCATCGTTCATCGACACCAGCGCGGCGTGGATCACATCCGGATGGCGCTGTAGCAGATTTTCGATCTCTTCAGCTGCGATCTTCTCGCCACCGCGATTGATCTGATCCTTTTCGCGCCCTTGCACGGTGATGTAACCCTGCGCGTTGATCTCAATCAGATCGCCGGAGCAGTAAAAGCCATTGGCGTCGAAGCTGGCGGCATTGTGTTCTGGGCTCTTGTAGTAGCCACGGAAGGTGTAAGGTCCGCGCGTCATCAGGCGACCGATGGTGCCGGTTGGCAGCGCATTGCCATGCTCATCCGCTACCCACACTTCATCGTCCGCAGAGATTGGGCGGCCTTGCGTGGTGAGAATGGTGTTCTCATCGTCGCCAAAGCGGGTGTAGTTCACCAAACCTTCAGCCATCCCGAACACCTGCTGCAGCTGACAACCAATCTCGCGCTGAATGCGTGCCGCCAGAGTTTCACCCAGCTTGGCGCCGCCCACCTGAATGCGCTGCAGCGAGGCCAGCTGTTGATTGCTGCCCCATTCCTGAATCGCCTGTAACCACAGGCTCACTGCCGGCGGCACCAAACCAGTATCCGTCACCTGATGCTTTTCAATCAGCGGGAAACACAACGTCGCGCTGGGATCGGCGGCCAGAATCACCTGTCCACCCGCGTAAAATACGCCGAGTGAGCCGGGTGAACTCATCGCAAAGTTATGCGGGGCGGGCAGGGCGATGAGATAGCGCGTATCGGCGGTTACCTCACAGATCTCATCACTGGCGCGGATGCTGTAGTAATAGTCGTTGTGGGTGCGCGGAATCAGCTTCGGTGTACCGGTGCTGCCGCCGGAGAGCTGGAAAAACGCGACTTCATCGGCGGCGGTTGGCGTGGCGACGAAATCACCCGCGGCTTCCGCCATCAGCGCTTCCAGCGTGTTTTCCGGCTGGTTGTCATTACGCAGAATCACCTGCTGCAGCGAAGGCTGCGCGGCGCACAGGGCGCTGATAAAGGTGTCGTCAGCAAACAGTGCATGGGTGCGATCGACAATCAGCAGCTTAGGTTCGATCTGCGCGGCATAGGCGCTGAGTTCGGTACGCTGATGGCTGAACAGGGCGAATACTGAGGCTACGCCGAGCTTAAACAGTGCGAATACTGTGACATAAAAATCAGCCACATTGCCGAGCTGCACCAGCGCGGTATCGCCATTCTGCAGGCCGCGCCGCTGCAGCGCGGCAGCCAGATTGCTGCTTAGCACATCCATTTCGCGATAGCTGATTTGACGATCGCCATCAATCACCGCAATGGCATCGTTGTGCTGATGACGCGCCAAAATATCGGTCATCGGCACATCCAGCCAGTAGCCTTTTTCACGGTAGCGCGCGGCCAGATCGTCCGGCCAGCGAGTATAGGGAATGCTCATGCTCTTTCCTTTATTGCAGTCCAAAGGCGCGCAACATGGTATCCAGCTTCACGCCGGTTTCGCGCCATTCTGATTCGGGTTGGGAGTCGGCCACAATGCCCGCGCCGGCAAACAGCCGTACACGCGTGCCATGCACGGTACCGCAGCGGATGGTGACGACCCATTCGCCATTGCCTTCGCTATCGCACCAGCCGACGATGCCGCCAAACAGTTGGCGATCAAAGGGTTCCAGCTGCTGAATCAACTGTTGGGCACGTTGATGCGGAAAGCCGCTCAGCGCCGGCGTTGGATGCAGCAGGCAGGCCAGCGACAGGGCGTTTTCGCGCTCGTCCTGAACTTCGCCGTCGATTTGCGTCGCCAGATGCCACAGCGTAGCGGTGGTGATCAGCGAAGGCGTGGACGGTACTGAGAGCAAACGGCTGCGCGGCTGCAGCGTGGTACGCATCGCGTCGGTCACCAGTTTGTGTTCATGGCGATCTTTGCTGGAATTCATCAGCGTGTTACCGGCCGCGCGATCCTGCTGCGCATCGCCATGATTGCGCCGCGCAGAGCCCGCCAGTGGGCAGGAGCTGAAATCGCGCCCCTGTTTACGCAGCATCAGTTCCGGGCTGGCACCGATCAGCGCACCGCCTTGCGGCAGCGGCAGATGGAAATGGTAGCTATTCGGGTTCTGCGCAATCACGCGCTGCATCAGCGCCCCAGTATCCACCGGCTGCTCAGTGACGATATCCATCAGGCGCGACAGCACCACTTTATCGAGATCGCCGCGCTGCGTGGCCGCTACCGCATCTGCCACCATATCGATAAAGACATCGTGGTCCGGCACCGGCGTGCGGCGACGCACCTCAGGCAGATCGCTGATGCCTTGCGGCAGTGCGTTTTGCAGGTCGTCACGATTAAAGGTCTGATAAGACTCGGGAATAAACAAAGCCGCAGGTTGGCTGACATCGAAGGGAATCGCGCCGACCAAAATCGGATTGGCGATGCCCTGTTTTTTCGCGGCGTCAAAGTGCTGACGCAGCTGTTGTTGGAAATCACCCTGCAGCGACGCGGCGTCATGTACCGGCGTGGTAATAGTGGTATAGCATCCTTGCGTTGCCAAACTGCGCCACGGCGAGGTAAACAGGAAACCACGGCTTAGCGCGGAATAATCCTTCAGCCAGGCATTTTCAAACGTGGAAGATTCCACCATAATTTTCACCTATAAATGATAAGATTATTAAGAATGATTATCATTTTTATTATGGGCCTGTAACCTACGTCGATTGGGCAAAAGTGTCAATCCATTCGCGGGATTTCAGCTGCGTTTAACCGTAATCAGGTGCCGAAGCCAATCAGGGCAATATGCTAAAAAGTGGACCAAAACTTATGAATAAATGCGGTTTTTGGGGTATTGCTGCCCTATTGTGTGTTTTCCAGACGTTCGCCAGCGTCGCGCACGCCGAACAAGCCTGGCCGCGCACCGTTCAGGGCGCTAACGGACCGCTCACCTTAAGCAAAGCGCCGCAGCGCATTGTCTCCACCAGCGTGACACTGACCGGATCGCTGTTGGCGATTGATGCGCCGGTCATCGCCTCGGGCGCCACGGCCCCCAATAGTCGCCTGGCCGACGATCAGGGTTTCTTCCGTCAGTGGAGCGACGTGGCCAAACAGCACCAGCTCAAACGCCTGTACATCGGCGAGCCAAGTGCCGAAGCAGTGGCAGCAGAAGCGCCGGATCTGATTATCGTCAGCGCCACCGGCAATGATTCCGCCATCAAACTCGCCGACCAGTTCTCTGCCATTGCGCCGACGCTGGTGGTCAACTATGACGACAAAAGCTGGCAGGATGTGGTTACGCTGCTAGGCCAAGCCACCGGCCACGACGCGCAGGCTGCACAGCGTGTTAAAGCCTTTGACGATCGCGAAGCGGCGCTGAAGAAAGCCATCACGCTGCCACCGCAGCCGGTCTCCGCCATGGTGTGGAACGGCGGAGGACGCGCGGTCAACCTGTGGACCGCCGCCTCAGCGCAGGGCAAGCTGCTGGAACAACTGGGTTTCACCCTGGCGATGCCGCCAGCAAGTGTGGCGCAGAGCCACAGCATGGGGCAGCGTAAAGATATCGTTCAGCTATCGGGTGAAAACGTCGCCAGCGGCCTAACGGGTAAAACCTTCCTGCTGTTTGCCGCCGACGATAAAACCACGCAGTCGGTGCTGGGCAACCCGTTCCTTGCACAGAACGCCGCAGTACAAGGCAAGCAGGTTTACGCGCTGGGTGTTGATTCGTTCCGTCTCGATTACTACAGCGCCAGCAATCTGCTGGCGCGTTTGGAAAAACTGTTCGTTAAATCATGATGCCTGTTCCGCCAGCTCCGGTGCTGGCGGATGGTAACGACGTAAACGCCCCATCATCAACCACATCCCGATGCCCAGCAGCGCCGCCGCAAAGCCAAACACGGCGGCGGCCTGCGGTGGCAGCAGCCATGAACCCATCGCACCAATCACTGCCGCACCTATCGCGTCGCCGGTGACGTTCTGTGCCGTCCATAATCCGTTGATGCGGCCTAGCAAATGATCGGGCGTTAGCGCCTGAATCATTGCGTACTGCATCAGGCTATTGATGGCGCTGAAGTAGCCGAAGGCGACCAGACAAGCTAACGCCAGCGGCAGATTCGGCATCAGGCTAAACAAGCCAAGGGCGATAAACGCCGCAATCGCGCTGCCGAGCACCAGCTGTCCCGGACGTGCAGCGTGCTTGAGTTTACCGCTGGTGAAGGCGCCCACCGCCGCACCGAGCGGCACTGCGGCGTAGAGCAAACCCAGCTGGTCAGCACTCACTGACCAATGGGGCGCGAGTGCGGGATAGAGCACGCGCACTGCGCTGGCTAAGGTCACCAGCGCACCAATCAGCGCCACCATGCCGACAATCGGGCTGGCAAAGAGAAACTGCACGCCAGCGGCGAGGGATTTGAGCGGATGTTCGCGCGGCTGCGGCGGAGGCGGCAAGTTCGGTAATTTTAACAGGGTTAGCACGGTAAGCAGCGTGCCGAACGCGGCGAGTCCGTAGTTCCAGGTCACGCCGCCGTGGGCAATCACCAGACCGGCAATCGCAGGTGACAAAATCGAGCCAAAGCGCACCGTTAACATGGTGATAGCACCGGCCTGCATAATATTTTCCCGCCCCACCAGCGCGGGCGTGGCGGCTAACAGTGCAGTGACGCCAATCGCTCCGAAGAAACCATCCCAGAAGCCCAGCAGATAAACGGCGATTAACGAAGGTTCCGGCAGCGCCGCATTGATCGCCAGCGCGATAAAGCCCAGCCCGCAGGTTGAACGGGCGAAAAGAATCAGCTTCTTACGCTCATGGCGATCCGCCAAAACGCCGCCGGTCAGCAGACCAATAAACATGCCCGTAGCGGCCAGCGTCACCGCCAATCCCACCAGCAGCGGTGAATTTGTCATGTGCTGGATCTGCACCGGAACCGCGACGGCAAGCATGCCGAGCGCGACAATCGAGATAAAGCGCGCAATAAATACCGCGCGAAAAGCCGGATGGGTTTTCAGCAGTGAGAGATCGATAAAGTGGGATGATTTGTTCATAGGTTCGCCTTTTTGCACCAATTTTCCTCATCGTCCGCGAGGCGAGTCATGGTAACATAGCTAAACGCGAGTAATAACGATAACCATTATCAAGTTGCATCGCGCATGCGACGACGTTGAACAGTGAAGGTTTAGAACGCTATGCGCCAGATCCGTGCATTGGCAGGCTCAGGGATTCTGCTCTTGCTCCTCATCGCGCTCAGCTTAATGCTGGGAGCAAAATCAATACCGCTTCCCGATGTTTATCATTCGCTTACCGCCAGCTGTAATAGCGCGGAGTGTGTGATTGTGCGTGACGCGCGCTTGCCGCGCACCCTGGCTGGTTTGCTGGCGGGCGTGGCGCTCGGGCTGGCCGGTGCCTTGATGCAGAGCCTGACGCGCAACCCGCTGGCCGATCCCGGCATTCTCGGCGTCAATGCCGGTGCTGGTTTCGCAGTGGTGATTGGCATTGCGCTGTTTGGTGCAGATTCGCCGGTAGATTGGCTCGGCTTCGCTTTTGCGGGCGCACTGCTCTCTTCGTTGCTGGTGGCATTGACCGGTGCGATTGGCGGTGGCCGCGTCAATCCGGTACGTCTTACGCTGGCGGGCGTCGCGCTGGGCGCAGTGCTGGATGGGCTGACGTCTGGCCTGTCACTGCTCAATCCTGCCATCTATGATCACCTGCGTTTCTGGCACAGCGGCTCGCTGGATATCCGTAACTTTACCGTGCTGCGCACACTGTTTCCGGCGGTGCTGGTGGGCAGCGTGGTAGCGATTTGTCTGTCGCAGGCGCTCAACAGCCTCAGCATGGGCGGCGATATGGCCACCGCACTCGGTACACGCGTGGGGCGGACCCAGCTGCTTGGCCTACTGGCGATTGCACTGCTGTGCGGTGCAGCGACGGCGGCGGTGGGGCCAATTGCCTTTGTCGGTCTGATGACGCCGCACTTTGCCCGCTGGCTGGTGGGCAACGATCATCGCTGGATGCTGCCGGCGACGGCGCTTATCACGCCGATTCTGTTACTCGCCGCCGATATTCTTGGCCGCCTGCTGGTGGCGGGGGAGCTGCGGGTTTCCATCGTCACGGCAATGCTCGGAGCGCCGATGCTGATTGTACTGGTGCGCCGCAAACTGGGCCGGGGTGCGCTATGACGCGTCGAACCTGGTTACACGCGCTATGGCTGCTGCTTTGCTGCGCAGTGCTGGCGTATCTGGCGATGACGCGCGGGGCATTGCAGATTAGCGGCGAACAAATCGGGCAACTGCTGCTCGGTCAGGTCGCCGGTAACGTCAAACTGATCGTGCTGGAGTGGCGCTTGCCGCGAGTGCTGATGGCGCTGCTGATTGGTGCCGCATTAGGTATCAGCGGAGCGATTTTTCAGTCGCTGCTGCGCAATCCGCTCGGCAGTCCGGATATTCTCGGCTTTAACACCGGCGCATACAGCGGCGTGCTGGTGGCGCTGGTGCTGTTCAATCAAAGTGTAACGGCGATGACCGGCGCGGCACTGATTGGCGGCATCGCCACGGCGGCGCTGGTGTACCTGTTTGCCTGGCGCAACGGGGTGGAAACCTTCCGGCTGATTATCGTTGGTATCAGCGTGCGCGCGCTGCTGATGGCGTTGAACTCGTGGCTGATTATCAGCGCCTCGCTGGAGTCGGCGCTGAGTGCCGGCTTGTGGAGCGCCGGATCGCTTAACGGGATTACCTGGGCGAAAACACCGCCGGTGATTGCCGTGCTGCTGCTGGCATTAGTGCTGATGGCGCTGCTGGCGCGGCGTATGCGCCTGCTGGAGATGGGTGACGATACCGCCAATGCGCTTGGCGTGCCGGTGGAGCGCAGCCGGATGTGGCTGATGCTGATTGGCGTGGTGTTAACGGCAGCATCAACGGCGCTGGTGGGACCGATTTCGTTTGTCGCGCTGCTGGCGCCACAAATTGCACGGCGTCTTGGCGGTGGTATTAAAGGTGCATTGCCGCTGGCAGCGCTGTGTGGCGCGTTGCTGCTGATAGCCGCTGACTTCGCCGCACAGCATCTGTTCCTGCCTTATCAATTACCGGTTGGCGTAATTACCGTCATCCTCGGTGGACTCTATCTGATGGCTTTACTGGTGCGGGAGGCGCGACGCCAATGATCGATATCCCTTCACGTCTGCGTGGCGAAGGTTTGACGCTGGGCTACGACAAAAAAGTGGTGGCAGAGAATTTATCGGTAGCGATTCCCGAAGGGGAGCTGACGGTAATTATCGGCCCCAACGCCTGCGGAAAATCGACGCTATTACGTACGCTCAGCCGTCTGCATACCCCACTGAAAGGGGAAGTCTTGCTGGATGGCGAAGCGATTGCGCGCTATCCGACCAAAGAGGTGGCGCGCCGCCTTGGCCTGCTGCCACAGAGTTCGAATGCGCCTGCCGGCATTAGCGTCACGGAGCTGGTGGCGCGCGGGCGTTATCCGCATCAGGCGCTGTTTGGTCGCTGGCGCGCGGAAGATGAAGCTGCGGTGCAACAAGCGATGCGCGCCACGGGCGTGAGCGATTTAGCGCAGCAGTCGGTGGATACCTTATCGGGCGGGCAGCGTCAGCGCGTGTGGATCGCCATGGTACTGGCGCAGGAAACGCCGCTGCTGCTGCTGGATGAGCCAACCACCTGGCTGGACATTACGCATCAAATTGAGTTGCTGGAGCTGATGCAGGAGCTGAATCAGCAGCATGGTCGTACGCTGGTGGTGGTGCTGCACGATCTCAATCACGCCTGCCGCTATGCCACGCACTTGATTGCGATGCGTTACGGCAAGATTGTCGCCGAGGGGAAACCGGCGGAGATCGTGACGCCAGCGTTGATCGAGCAGGTGTATGGTTTGCGCTGCGTGATTGTGGAAGATCCAGTGGCGCATACGCCGATGATTGTGCCGCTGGGGAGCGGAAGATAATTGAGGTGGTCGCCATAAATGGCGACCCTACAAAATCACACCGGCACATCGTAGGGTCGCCATTCATGGCGACCTGGTTTGCATCTAACCCAGCAACCGCTGCAACAGTGGCCCAATCTGCTCAAACATTTGTGGTGAAATGATCTCCACGTGGGCGCAATCCATCGGCCACACCTCTAGCTCATCCACATAGGGTGCCCAGGCACGACGCGCATCTTGTCCCGGCTGCTGCGTCTGCTCGGCGAGGAACAGCGTGGCGCGACCGTTAAAACGCGCACTGCGCGCGGTAGCCAGCAGGCGCACTGAACTGGCGTAGTTAGCCTCGATGGTATCAAACATCGCACGCATCTCTTCACCGGCCTGATGGCGCTGTGCAGCGATAAACTGCTCGCGTTCGCGATTCACCTCTTCCAGCACCGCAGGATCCAGCACGTTCTCGCCGCGCTTCTCATCCCAGTTTTGCGTTTCTGGCGGCCAGGTATCCAGCAAGCCAAGGAATGCGACCTCTTCGCCCGCCGCTTCCAGCCGTGCTGCAATGCCTTGTGCCAGCGTGCCGCCGAGTGAATAGCCGAGGAAATAGTAAGGCCCGTGCGGCTGCACCTCGCGCAGGGTGTGCAGATGCGCCTCGCACACCTCATCCAGATGCGTGCTCTGGTTCAGCGGGCTGTTGATATCCGGCGACTGAATGCCGATCAGCGACCAGCTCGGATCGAGATAGCGTTGCAAGATGCTGAACTGCCAGGCAAAACCTGACGCCGGATGGAAGCAGAATAGCGTTGGGCCGTTGCTCTGACGCAGCGGCAGCACCGCTTCGAAGCCAGCCTGCTGATGTGATTGTGCATCACTGAGCAGTGTCGCCAGTTTCTCTACCGTCGAGGCCACCATAATCTGCCCCACTGAAACCGGCTGTTGCAGCTCGCGACGCAGCTGCGCCGCTAAGCGCATCGCCAGCAGCGAATGACCGCCAAGGGCGAAAAAGTCATCCTGCGCGCTGATGGCATCGCGTGCCAGCAGCTGGCAGAAGGCATTTGCCAGCGTGGTTTCCAGACCAGCGTAGGGGGCACGTCCCGCGCTGGCACTGGCGGACTCTGGCAACGGCAGCGCTTTGCGATCCAGCTTGCCATTGCTGCTGAGCGGGAAAGCATCAAGCTGCACAATGGCAACGGGCACCATATGCGCGGGCAAGCGTTGCGCCAGCGCCTGACGCAGTGCTTCGCCATCAACCGGCTGCGCGGCTAGCACGTAACCCACCAGCTGGCGTGCATCACCCTGTGCCGCCGCGCCGCCCAGCACCACGGCGTGCGTTACCGCTTGCTCAATGCCCGGCTGGGCGCTGAGCACATGATCAATTTCATTCAGCTCGATACGCTGACCGCGAATCTTTAGCTGATCGTCGCTGCGGCCGAGATATTCCACCGCACCGTTATCCAGCCAGCGCGCCACGTCGCCGGTGAGGTACATGCGCTCGCCGGGGCTGAAGGGATCGGCAATAAAGCGGCTGGCAGTAAGATCGGGACGACCAAGATAGCCATGCGCCAGCTGTACGCCGGTTAAATAGAGATCGCCCGCGACGCCCGGTGGTACCGGCTGCATGCGGGCATCGAGGATGCGCAGCCCGGTGTTCCACACCGGGAAACCAATCGGCACGCTGGCCCCTTCGACGGCAGCCAATGCATCACCAAACGCTGGATACCAGCTGACATCCACCGCGGCTTCGGTTGGACCATACAGATTGTGCAACGGCACTCGCGTCAGAGTTTCCCACTCGCGAGACAAGTCGGTCGGCAGCGCTTCACCGCTGCAGAACACGTTGCGCAGGCTGGCACAGCAGGCAATCGCCTGTTGATCATCAAGGGCCGCGACAAAGGCCGCCAGCATCGAGGGTACGAAATGCGTGGTGGTGACTTTGTAGCGGGCAAACAGTTGCTGCAGCGCTTCAGGATCGCGATGCGCCTCTGGCGGCGCCATCACCAACTGCGCGCCGACCAGCAGCGGCCAGAAGAATTCCCATACTGAAACATCGAAGCTGCTCGGCGTTTTTTGTAAAACCACATCATCGGCTTGCAGCGGGTAGCGATCCTGCATCCACAACAGGCGATTGACGATGGCTTCATGGCCCACCAGCACCCCTTTAGGACGGCCGGTAGAGCCTGAGGTGTAGATGATGTAAGCACCATCCTGCGGCGTCGGCGCGCTGGCCGGTTGTGGCGCAGTTGGCGTGCTATACAGCGCATCAAAATGCAGCTGATTGACCGACGCGATGGCGCAAAAGCGCGCGCTGAGTGCCGCGCAGGTGATCAGCGTTTTCGGTGCGGCATCTTCCAGCATCAGCTGCAGGCGATCGTCGGGATAGCCGGTATCGAGTGGTAAATACGCGGCGCCAAGCGAAACAATGGCCTGCAATGCCAGCGACAGCTGCACTGAGCGCGGCAGCGCTACCGCGACAATATCGCCGCGCTGCACGCCTGCGGCAGTCAACTCTGCCGCCAGCGCAAATACCTGCTGTTGCATTTGGTGATAGTTCAGCTGGTGCTGCGCATCGGCGAGCGCCGGGGCATCCGGCGTACGTGCCGCCTGCTGGGCCAGCAGCGAGGCCAGCGTTTCTGCCGGCAGCGGATAAGCGGTTTGGTTAATCGCGGTAATCTGCGCGTGTTCCTCAGCAGTGAGCAGATCGAGTTCGCCACACGGGCGCTGCGGTTGCTCAGCCAACTGATTCAGCAGCAAGGCAAAGCGGCTGGCATGACGCTGCAAGGTCTGTTCGCTGTAGCGCTCGGCATTGGCCAGCAGCTCAAGGGTTAATTCACCTTGCTCACTGATATAGATAGCGATTTCCAGGTCGCGTACCGGTCCGGAAGCCAGTTGATGGGTGATGCCCTCAACGCCGGCGAAATCGAGCTGGTAATCAAACATCTTCAGGTTGATCACCGGACCGTACAGCGGATCGCCATCGCCAAGACGACCGAGATCGCGCTGCACCTGTTCGGCGTCATAGCGCTGATGACGGCGCATCTTTTTCACTTCACCCGCCAGCTGCGCGGCGAGGGCGCTCAGTGGCTGCGTGGGATCGTAATGCACCGCCATCGGCAATACGTTGATCACTGGACCGGTAGCGCACAAGGCGGCGGAACCGATACGACGCATAAAGATGAAGCCGGCGGCAAAGTCGTTTTGGCCGCTGAGACGTGCCAGCCACAGCGCAACAAGGGCGAAGGCAAGATCGGCGGCGCTGGATTGCGGGTGCTGCTGCACCAGCGTTTGAAAGGTGCTGCGATCCAGCGTCACGCTGTGGCGAAGTAGATCGGTGCTGGCGGTTTGTCCGGCAAGCGGTAGCGGCGAGAGCGACGCCGGTGACGGCAGCGCCGCCCCTTTTTCGCGCCAGAACTGGCTGTCACGCGTGAACGAGGAGGATTCGCGATAGCGCTGATACTCTTCAACCACCTCGCTAAACGGGATAAACGGCGTCGGTTCGGCCGACTGCTGGTGCACTGCGGCACTGTAGAGGTTAGCGATGCGGCGCGTTAGTGCGGTAAAGCTGAAGCCATCCACCACTAAATGGTGATAGCGCTGATACCAGAACCAATGCTGCTCGCCGAGGCGGAACAGGCAGTGATGCCACAGTTTTGCGCCGCTCAGCACGCGCAGATCGCTGTTCATATCTTCGCGCATTAGCACGCGTGCTGTGGCGACGGCATCGGCCTCGCCGCGCAGATCGATAATCTGCGGCGGACTAAATTGTTGTGGCTGGAGCCACTGCAACGCTTCGCCTTCCACTTCGCCGAAGGCCATGTTTAGCGTATCGGCTTCCTGCATGCCCGCGACAATTGACTGGGCGAGTAAGGCGCTATCAATGTCACCGCGCAGCTCGACAAAGTGCGCTACCGCGTAAGCGTTGCGGTGCGGGGACAGCTGATCGGCAATCCAGATACCGGGCTGTGCCGCGACTAACGGCAGGGTTTGTTGGTCAATCATAGATTTATTCATCAGGGATTCGGACATGGATGCTCCGGTTGATTCAACAGGGCTTGTAAGCCACTCAGCAGGCCACCGCGCCAACAGAGCGCGTCATGCCCGCCTTCCACCGGCTGGTAATGCACCTGATAACCGGCAGCGTGCAGTTGCTGCTGTAACTGTTGATTAGCTTGCAAAATTAAGCCTTCGCGCTTGCCCGCTTCCAGCCAGAAGCGCAGCGGCTGGCGTGGTGTAAGGCCACTCTCCAGCGCCTGTAGCAGCCAACCGTGCGGATTGCCGCGTTCCGGCCACCAGAAGGAGCCGGAGAGGCTGAGCGCATTGCCAAAGGTTTCCGGCCAGTGCAGCGCGGCATAAACCGAGGCGAGGCCGCCAAAACTTTGCCCGGCGACGATGGTGCTATTGGCCTGCTGGCGATAGGGCACTGACTGGGCAATCTGCGGTAGGAGTTCTTGCTGGAGAGCTTGCCAAAACTGCGCATTGCACGGCAGCTCGCGGCTGCGGTGGTCGCGGTCGATGATATCGATAAACAGATATACCGCAGGCGGCAAGGTGCCGGCATCGGTAAGCTGCTGCAGCGGCCCGGCAATCGGCATGTTGTGCGCCCAGAATTGCCCATCCAGCAGGATCGCCAGCGGACGCTGCGCGGGATTGGCGTCGCCGGTGGTGTAAATCCATACCTTGCGGCTGTTGCCCAATATTGCGCTGTGCCATTGCTGCTGCTGCAGCTCCACGGCTGGCGCCGTGCCCTTATCTACCGCTTGCCATACCTGCTGATTCGGGGCCTGCGGCAGATGCAGCGGTGAGACACTCATGCCACGTCCGCCAGACCAGCCGCGTAAATAATTCAGCGGATCGGCCTGTGCAGTGGGGAATTTATCGCGCCACCAGTTGCGCAGCGAAGACATGTCGGCTTCACCAGAAAAGTCGGTGGCCTGTTCATCGGGTATTAAACAGTAGCTGCCGCGCCAGTTAGCCGGTAGCGAAGTCTGCCAGTACCAGACGTTAGTGCCCGTCACGCGCATCAGCGACTGTGGTGGGCGGCGCTGGTGGTGATCGGTGACGCCGGTAATGTTGATCCATACGCGCTGGGTCGACGATTGTGTTTCATCACCTTGCGGGTCGCGCCAGAAGAAGGTGACCTGACATTGGCCATCGTCTGCTAACTCAATACGGGGAATCCCCTGGGATTGTTGCGCCTGCCACCAGGCTGCACTGCCGGTTACATCATTTCGCCAGGTCATAGGGCTGCCAGTCGGTGTTTACGCGGAGATTTACATAAGCTTGATGAATAATACTATTGATAATAATTTGCATTTGCAATAGGGTGACTGCGCTCAAAAATGAGCACGCTCGTTCCGCCTGATGCTTACCGTTCGGTAAGGTTGCGCTACGGATGGTTTGAAGGGTCTGGAACTGGGCGCGATAGGAACAGGGATCTTCTCACCGGCTCGCCAGTCAGCATGCAACGGCTTTTGCTGGCCATCCAGGAACGTATAAAATGAAAAATTACTCGCGGTTATCATTAGCTATTCTTCTTGAATTGGGGCTCAGCGCCTCACTGTTCTCCAGCGGCGCCTGGGCAGCAGAGACTTCCTCCAGCAAAACCTCAGCGAGCACCACTGACGCACAATCGATGGACGGCGGCACCTTAATGGTTACCGCGCAGCAGCAGAACCTGCAGGCGCCGGGCGTCTCAACCATCACCGCCGACGAAATCAAAAAGCATCCGCCCGCGCGCGATGTATCAGAAATTATCCGTACCATGCCAGGCGTGAACCTGACCGGTAACTCCACCAGCGGCCAGCGCGGCAACAATCGCCAGATCGATATTCGTGGCATGGGCCCAGAAAATACCCTGATCATGGTGGATGGCATGCCGATCACCAGCCGCAACTCGGTGCGCCTTGGCTGGCGTGGCGAGCGTGATACGCGCGGTGATACTAACTGGGTGCCGCCGGAGATGATCGACCATATCGACGTGATTCGTGGACCTGCAGCGGTACGTTACGGTAACGGTGCAGCGGGCGGCGTGGTGAATATCATCACCAAAAAACAGACCGATCAGCAGTGGCACGGTTCATGGAACACCTATTACAACGTGCCAGAACACAAAGCCGAAGGCGCCACTAAACGCACCAACTTCAGCCTGGAAGGACCGCTGGGCGATGATTTCAACTTCCGTTTGTACGGCGGTTTAGCCAAAACGCAGGCCGATGCCTATGACATCAATGAAGGTCATGCGGCGGCGCGTACCGGTAGCTATGCCGGCAGTTATCCATCGGGCCGCGAAGGCTCGGTGAATAAAGATATTAATGCATTACTGAGCTGGGCATTTGCGCCGATGCAAACGCTGGAGCTACAGGCCGGCTTCAGCCGTCAGGGCAACCTTTATGCCGGCGATACGCAGAACACTAACACCAGCGCGCTGGTGAAAAGCCTGTACGGTGATGAAACCAACCGCCTGTATCGTCAAAACGTCTCACTGAAGTGGACCGGCGCGTGGGATAACGGCGTCAGTACCAATACCTACGCGCGTTATGAGAAAACCCGCAATTCGCGCATCAACGAAGGTTTGGCGGGCGGCACCGAAGGTATCTTCTCCAACAGCGGTTTTAACACCATTCAGCTGGATGATGTGCTGCTGCACAGCGAAGTCAGTATTCCGTTTGAACTGCTGTTTAATCAAACCGCGACGCTGGGTACCGAATGGAACCAGCAGCGCATGAAAGATGGTTCATCCAACGCCCAGGCGGCGAACTACGGCGCGGTGCCGGGCATCGACAACACTGGCCGCAGCCCCTATTCCCAGGCGGAGATTTTCTCACTGTTCGCTGAAGACAACATGGAGCTGACCGACAGCACCATGCTGACGCCAAGCCTGCGTTTCGATCACCACTCAATTGTGGGCAATAACTGGAGTCCGTCGCTCAATTTGTCGCAAGGTCTGGGCGATGACTTCACGCTGAAGATGGGCATCGGGCGCGCTTATAAAGCGCCGAGCCTGTATCAAACCAACCCAAACTATCTGCTGTACAGCAATGGCCAGGGTTGCGCTGCCAGCACCGGCCCCTGTTATCTGCAAGGTAACAGCGATCTGAAAGCCGAAAATAGCATCAACAAAGAGGTGGGACTGGAGTGGAAACACGAAGGTTATCAGGCCGGTTTGACTTGGTTCCGCAACGATTATCGCAACAAGATCGAAGCCGGTTACTCGCCAGCGGGCAAAGCCTCTAACGGCACCACCGATATTTATAAGTGGGAAAACGTACCGAAAGCGGTGGTGGAAGGGCTGGAAGGTACGGTTAACGTGCCGTTCTCCGACAGCGTGACGTGGAACAACAACTTCACCTATATGCTGCAGAGTAAGAACAAAGAGACCGGCGATCGCTTATCGGTGATTCCGGAGTACACGCTGAACTCGACGCTGAGCTGGCAGGCAACGCAGGATCTGTCGCTGCAAACCACGCTGACCTGGTACGGCACACAAACGCCGAAGAAGTATGATTACAAAGGCAATGCTTCGACCGGCAGCGCGACTGATAAAGTCAGTCCTTACTCGATTATCGGCATGAGCGGCACCTACGATATCAACAAGTACGCCAGCGTCACGGTGGGTATCGATAATCTGTTCGATAAGCGTCACTATCGTGAGGGCAATGCGCAAACCACCGGCAACGCCAACACCAACTCTTATCTGTATGGTGCGGGTGCCAATACCTATAACGAATCAGGTCGTACTTACTTTATGAGCCTGAATACCCATTTCTAAGGCGAGTTAGCCAATAAGTTGATGCGGTAAATAGCAGCGGGCAATCAGTCCGCTGCTATCCTCACGATTGACCAGTTCCAGCCTGCCGCGATGCATCTGCACGATGCGCAGCACGATATTCAGACCCAGCCCGCTACCGCCGTAACGCTGATCGCGTCGACGGAATGCCTGCGTCAGCTCTTCCGCGGCGGCGGTATCAATGCCCGGTCCCTGATCCCACACTTCAATAATCACCTGCTGCTTGTCCTGCTGCATTTTCACCGCTACCTCGCTGCCTTCCGGGCTGTAGCGTGAAGCGTTCTCCAGCAGATTGCGCAGCATCAAACGTAGCAGCACCGCTTCGCCTTGCTGCGGCACATCGTTGACCTGCGGCCAGTGCAGCGTTTGCTGGCGCTGTTGCAACAGCTCTGCCATTTCCGGTTCCAGCGGCTGCATGATGTCTTTCTGCCACAGCAACTGCTGATAGTGACCGCCAGCCAGCGCCTGACCGGCGCGCGACAGCATCAGCAACTGTTCAACGGTGTGCATCAGCTGGTCGATGCGTTCGATCAGCATCTCGCTTTGCGGCACGTTCTGCTGGTGCAGCAGCTCCAGATGCAGGCGCAATCCCGCCAGCGGCGTGCGCAGCTCGTGCGCCGCGTCGGCGGTGAATAATCGCTCCTGCTGTAGCGTGTGATCGAGGCGTGAAAATAGCTGGTTGATCGCGGTGGTGACCGCCACGATCTCATCCATCTCGGAATAGACCGGCAACGGCGTCAGGTTATCCGCTGATCGGTGTGCGAGGCTGTCTTGCAGCGATTTCAGCGGGCGGATGATCCAGGTAATCGCCCAAAACGACAGCAGCAAGGTGAGGGCGACCATCACTAAGGAGGGCAGAAGCAGCGAGGCGATCGCTTCGCGAATCTCATTTTCGACACGATCGTTACGCGCCTGAGCGGAAAGCGTTTCATTGACTAAAAAACTGATCTGCTCGCGGCTCTCATGCCACAGCCAGATGGCGCTCATCACCTGACAGGTGAGGAGAATCAGCGCCAGCATAATCAGTAACCGCTGACGCATGCTGTTCATTCGCGGATTTCCAGACGATAACCGACGCCACGCACAGTTTTGATACGATCTTTTCCCAGCTTGCGACGCAGATTGTGGATGTGAACTTCGAGGGTGTTGGATCCAGGATCGTCATTCCAGCTGTAGAGATCCTGCTGCAGCGTTTCACGATGAACATTTTGCCCAACGCGCATCAGCAAACGGGTGAGCAGTGCGAACTCTTTCGGCGTGATCTCCAGCGGATGTTCTTCCAGTAGCACCTGTTGTGAACTGAGGTTGAGCGTCAGATCGCCCTGTTGCAGCAGATTATCGCTGTGGCCCTGATAACGGCGGATCAGCGCCCGCACGCGAGCCTGCAGCTCGACCAGCGCAAACGGCTTCACCAGATAATCATCGGCGCCGGCATCCAGGCCATCAACGCGATCCTCCAGCGCATCGCGCGCTGTGAGGATCAACACCGGTACGGCAATGCCGTCGCGGCGCCACTGTCGTAGCAATGAAGCGCCATCGCGATCCGGCAAACCCAGATCGAGCACGATCAGGCTGTACTGACCGCTGCGCAACATGGCGTTACTCTCGGCGGCGGTGCTGGCGCAGTCGATAGCGTAACCTTGTGCGCTGAGCGCTTGCGCCAGACCCGATTGCAACAGCGCATCATCTTCGACAATTAGCAGTTTCATCAGTTGTTTTTATTGATATCCGTGTAGAGGCGGCTCTCAAAACGTACCAATGGAATGCGGCGCGTTTTCTGATCTTCCGGCGGCACAGCATAGCCGGACAGGAACTGCACAAAGGCCACGCGCGCACCGCTGGAGGTGGTGATGAATCCAGCCAGATTATAGACGCCCTGCAGTGAACCGGTTTTCGCCGAGACTTTGCCGTCGAGGCCTGCTTCATGCAGACCGCCACGATATTGCAGCGTGCCGTCGTAACCGGCCAGCGGCAGCATCGAAATATAATTCAGCGTCGAGTCGTTTTTCGCAATGAATTGCAGCACTTGCATCATGGTATCTGGTGCAATCAAATCATGACGCGACAGTCCTGAGCCATCCACCTGAATGCTGTTGCCCATATCGACACCGGCTTTTTCACGCAGAATGCGGCGTACCGCATCCGAACCCGCGCGGAAAGTGCCCGGCACGTTGAAGTAGTGATGGCCGATGGTGCGGAACACGGTATCGGCAATCATGTTGTCCGATTTTTTCAGCATGGTATGCAGCAGCGTGTGCAGCGGCGCAGATTGCGTTGAAGCCAGCACGGTGCCCGGCGAGGTCACTTGCGCCTGACGCACCAGATGGCCGCTGTAATCGATATCGGCGGCACGCAGTTCGGCTTTAAGGATCTCACCGGCCCACGCGGCACCGTCCTGCACGGCAAATGCCAGCGGCAGCGGCTCAGCGCGTTGACGCATACAGCCGGTTAAGGTGTAGCGATTGAGCTCGCCCGGCACCACATCCAGCTCGCAATATTGCCCATCACCACTGTTACGTCCGATGGTGCGCACCTGGCTGAACATATGTGCCGGGTAATAGGAGGCAATGCGCACGAAGGCATTTTCGCCCGGCGTATTGGCGCTATATAGCGATACTGAGAAACAGTTTTTATCGACAATCGCAGCACCTGGCGGTGCACTAAAGCACTGCGTCAAATCGTTCCATGGCCAGCCGGGCGCCATATCGTGGCTGGCGAACACCGAGGTGTCGACCACCAGATTGCCTTTAATATGCGTGATGCCCTGTTTTTTCAGCGCGGCCACCATATTGCGCAGATCCTGACGGCTCAACGTTGGATCGCCGCCGAAACGCGCGACCAGATCGCCATTCAGGGTGCCATCATTGACCGCGCCTTTGGTCTCCATGGTGGTCTGGAAACGGAAGTCAGGACCGAGTTCCAGCAGGGCCGCCAGCGCCGTCACCACTTTCATGGTGCTGGCCGGTAATGCCATCTGTTTGCCGTGATAATCGATTATCGGGGTTGATGCGCCCACTTTTTGTACCATCAGCGCCAGGTTTGCGCCGTCTGGCAAATACTGCATGTATTCTTCAACGGGAGCTGCTTGTGCCTGCAGCATAAACGCACAGGTTAATCCGGTAACAAGTCGTGAAAATCGCATAATCTCGCGGTAACTGACGGGTGAAGGCGTCAATACTACGTCCCCGGACGGTGCAAAGTAAACGATGACCCACAGGGAACTCTGGGGTAAAATACGTATCAAAATGCAAAACCGAACCTGACCCGGAAAGCTTTCCGGGTCAGGCTTCTTTTGCTTGTGAAAAGAGGTAACGCGCCGCAGAAGCTGTTTTCTGCTGTCACCGGTCAGGATGACGCCGTTAACCAGGATAGATGACGAGGAGCCAAAATGAATCAGATTCCGATGACGTTGAAAGGCGCTGAGAAGCTGCGCGAAGAGCTGAACGAACTGAAATCCGTAAAGCGTCCGCGCATTATCGCCTCCATCGCCACAGCCCGTGAGCACGGCGATTTAAAAGAGAATGCCGAATATCATGCGGCTCGCGAAGAACAAGGTTTTTGCGAGGGTCGTATTCAGGAGATCGAAGCTAAGCTCTCCAATGCGCAGGTGATTGATATCACTGCAATGCCGAAAACCGGCCGCGTTATTTTTGGCGCAACCGTGACCATTCTGAATGTGGAAACGGATGAAGAGTTCACCTACCGCATCGTGGGTGACGATGAAGCTGACTTCAAACAGAACCTGATCTCCGTGAATTCGCCGATGGCGCGTGGATTGGTGGGAAAATCAGCGGATGATGTCGCGATTGTCAAAACCCCGGGTGGGGATGTGGAATATGAAGTGCTGAAGGTGGAATACCTTTAAGATATTGCTACGCTTTGCAATATGTCGCTGCATTTTGTAAAGAAAGGAAAAAGGCCGCATTGCGGCCTTTTATCACATGCAGGAGCGTGGCACTTTCTTTGCCCGTCGCCGCCTTTAGGGCATGATTAACGCGGAAGAGTGATTTTACGCTCTTTGGCAGGGCGATATAGCACCAGCGTGTTGCCGATGACCTGTACGTTGCCTGCTTTAGTTTCACGCACGATAGCGTCAACGATCAGCTGCTTGGTTTCACGATCTTCCGAGGCAATTTTTACCTTGATCAATTCGTGATGCTCGAGCGCCAGTTCGATTTCGGCGAGCACGCCTTCAGTTAGGCCATTACCGCCCAGCATGACAACCGGCTTAAGCGGATGGGCAAGGCCTTTCAGGTGCTGTTTTTGTTTGGTACTCAGATTCATCGTATTTTTTGCTTACTCAGGGATTGAAAACGGTTCATTCTACCGCCATCTCGGGTATATCGCCAAATCAACGCGACCATTGCGTGCTGATTTATCGCTACGATGACGATTTAATTGGAAAAATTATGACGGGTAAAAAGCGTTCGGCCAGTTCCAGTCGCTGGCTACAGGAACACTTTAGCGATAAATATGTGCTGCAGGCACAGAAAAAAGGGTTGCGTTCGCGTGCCTGGTTTAAACTTGAGGAAATACAGCAGGGTGACAAGATTTTCAAACCCGGCATGACGGTGGTTGATCTGGGCGCTGCACCCGGCGGTTGGTCGCAATATGTGGTACAGCTTATCGGATCAAGTGGTCGTATCATTGCCTGCGATCTGTTACCAATGGATCCCATTGTCGGCGTTGATTTCCTGCAAGGCGATTTTCGTGATGAAGCGGTGCTTAACGCCTTACTGGAGCGCGTTGGCGACCAAAAGGTGCAGGTGGTGATGTCAGATATGGCACCCAACATGAGCGGGACACCTGCGGTTGATATTCCACGTTCGATGTATTTGGTAGAATTGGCGCTGGAAATGTGTCGGGATATCCTGGCACCAGGCGGCAGTTTTGTCGTGAAAGTGTTTCAGGGAGATGGCTTCGATGAATACCTGCGGGAAATTCGCTCCCTGTTTACGAAAGTGAAAATTCGTAAGCCGGACGCTTCGCGATTACGTTCGCGCGAAGTGTACATTGTGGCGACGGGGCGCAAACTTTAGCCTGAATTGCCGGAATCAAAGCAAGACGACCAATGCGTTTACTCTGATGTCTAATTCTGAGTTTCAAGGTAAACAAGCAAAATCATCCGCACTGCGATTCCAGGTATGAAGGATCTATAGTACCCTACGCTGTCTGTTAACATCGTTGTAATATGAGGTTAATCCCTTGAGTGACATGGCGAAAAACCTGATTCTCTGGTTAGTCATCGCGGTCGTGCTGATGTCTGTATTCCAGAGCTTTGGGCCCAGCGAGTCGAATGGCCGTAGGGTTGATTATTCAACTTTCCTATCGGAAGTGAACCAAGATCAGGTCCGCGAGGCACGAATTAACGGGCGTGAGATTAACGTTGTCAAAAAAGACAGCAATAAATACACCACCTATATCCCCGTCAACGATCCTAAGTTACTCGATAACCTGTTGACCAAAAACGTCAAAGTAGTTGGCGAACCGCCTGAAGAACCAAGCCTGCTGGCTTCAATCTTCATCTCATGGTTCCCAATGCTGCTGCTGATTGGCGTGTGGATCTTCTTTATGCGGCAGATGCAGGGCGGCGGCGGTAAGGGCGCGATGTCCTTCGGCAAGAGCAAAGCCCGCATGTTGACCGAAGATCAGATCAAAACCACCTTTGCTGATGTGGCCGGTTGTGATGAGGCCAAAGAAGAAGTTGGTGAGCTGGTTGAGTATTTGCGTGAGCCGAGCCGTTTCCAGAAACTGGGCGGTAAAATCCCGAAAGGCGTCCTGATGGTCGGCCCTCCGGGTACCGGTAAAACGCTGCTGGCGAAAGCCATTGCAGGCGAAGCGAAAGTACCGTTCTTTACCATTTCCGGTTCTGACTTCGTTGAAATGTTCGTAGGTGTCGGTGCATCACGTGTGCGTGACATGTTTGAACAAGCGAAGAAAGCCGCGCCGTGCATCATCTTTATCGATGAAATCGATGCGGTTGGCCGTCAACGTGGCGCCGGTTTAGGCGGTGGTCACGATGAACGTGAACAAACGCTGAACCAGATGCTGGTTGAGATGGATGGCTTTGAAGGTAATGAAGGCATCATCGTGATCGCGGCAACTAACCGTCCAGACGTTCTTGACCCGGCGCTGCTGCGTCCAGGTCGCTTCGACCGCCAGGTTGTGGTTGGCTTGCCAGACGTCCGCGGTCGTGAGCAGATTCTGAAAGTGCATATGCGTCGTGTGCCGTTGGCTACCGATATGGATCCCTCTGTTATTGCACGCGGTACGCCGGGCTTCTCCGGTGCGGATTTGGCTAACCTGGTCAACGAAGCTGCGCTGTTCGCTGCTCGCGGCAATAAGCGTGTGGTTTCAATGGTTGAGTTTGAAAAAGCCAAAGACAAAATCATGATGGGTGCAGAACGTCGCTCCATGGTGATGACCGAAGAGCAGAAAGAATCGACGGCGTACCATGAAGCGGGTCACGCGATCGTGGGTACTCTGGTTCCGGGTTACGATCCGGTGCACAAAGTCACCATCATCCCGCGCGGTCGTGCCTTAGGTGTTGCCTTCTTCTTGCCAGTGGGCGATGAGATCAGCGCCAATCGTCAGAAGCTGGAAAGCCGTATTTCAGTGGCTTACGGCGGGCGTCTGGCGGAAGAGATCATTTATGGTCCGGACTATGTTTCTACCGGTGCTTCATCTGACATTAAAATGGCGACCAGCGTAGCGCGCAACATGGTTACGCAGTGGGGCTTCTCCGAGAAGCTGGGTCCGTTGCTTTACGCTGAAGAAGAGGGCGAAGTGTTCCTTGGACGTTCAGTGGCGAAAGCGAAACATATGTCAGATGAAACGGCGCGCATTATCGATCAGGAAGTTAAACACCTTATCGATACTAACTACCAACGTGCTCGCCGCATCCTGAACGAAAACATGGACATCCTTCACGCGATGAAAGACGCGCTGATGAAGTATGAGACCATCGATGCACCACAAATCAGCGATTTGATGGCACGTCGCGAAGTACGTCCACCTGCAGGTTGGGAAGAGGCTAAGGTTGCTGTTGGTAACGGCGACTCAACCCAGGCTCCTCGCCCTGTAGATGACCCGAAAACACCGGGTTCTGATAAGATTATGTGATGGCAATCTGGCGGGACGATAACTCTACCGCTAGATTTACAGCCCACACTGCTTGTTATAATGCAAACCCCGGCCGGTCCGGGGTTTTTTTATTTCGCGATTTAGTGGTCCCTCAAGGAGATTTTCGCCATGAAGTTGTTCGCCCGTGATTCCCATCTCGATCTCTCTTTTCCCCATGTGATGGGTATTTTGAATGTCACGCCGGACTCCTTCTCAGATGGCGGAACCCACAACACCTTGGTCGATGCGCTGACGCACACCAATGAGATGGTGAACGCGGGTGCCACCATCATTGATGTTGGCGGTGAGTCTACGCGTCCCGGGGCTGATGAAGTCAGTGTGGAAGAAGAGCTGGAACGTGTCATTCCCGTAGTAGAAGCCATTGCACAGCGTTTTGAGGTGTGGATTTCAGTCGATACCTCCAAGCCAGAAGTGATCCGCGAGGCCGCGCGAGTGGGCGCTCACATCATTAATGATATTCGCTCGCTATCCGAACCCGGTGCACTGGTGGCTGCTGCGGAAACCGGTCTGCCGGTATGTTTGATGCATATGCAAGGCGAACCGCGCACCATGCAGCAGGCACCGGAATATCACAATATTGTGAGCGAAGTGGACGCTTACTTCGCTGCTCAGATTGCGCGCTGTGAAGCGTCTGGAATAAAAAAAGAGAATCTGCTGCTCGATCCTGGCTTTGGATTCGGTAAGAATCTCAGCCACAACTATGAATTGCTGGCGCATTTGAGCCATTTCCACCATTACGGTTTACCGCTATTAGTGGGAATGTCGCGTAAATCGATGGTTGGACAGCTATTAAATGTTGGTCCGGCGCAGCGCCTGACCGGCAGCCTAAGCTGTGCGGTGATCGCCGCTATGCAAGGGGCACAAATTATTCGCGTACATGATGTGAAAGAGACGGTCGAAGCGATGCGCGTCGTCGAAGCGACACGAAGAGCAAAAGGATAAAGGCATGAGTAATCGTAAATATTTCGGTACAGATGGTATTCGCGGCAAAGTCGGTGAAGCGCCGATTACCCCTGATTTTGTCCTCAAGCTGGGCTGGGCAGCAGGTAAAGTGCTGGCGCGCCAGGGCTCTCGCAAAGTATTGATTGGTAAAGATACGCGTATTTCAGGTTATATGCTGGAATCGGCGCTGGAAGCGGGGCTGGCGGCAGCGGGATTGTCTGCGGCCTTTACGGGACCAATGCCGACGCCGGCTATCGCCTATCTAACGCGCACCTTCCGTGCGGAAGCGGGCATTGTGATTTCGGCATCGCATAATCCGTTTGACGACAACGGCATTAAATTCTTTTCTGCTGAAGGCACCAAGCTGCCGGATGAAGTTGAAGAAGCCATTGAGCTGGAGATGGAGAAACCTATCACCTGCGTCGAGTCCGCTGAATTGGGCCGCGCTAGCCGCATTGTTGATGCTGCAGGCCGTTATATCGAATTCTGTAAAGGTACCTTCCCGAGCGAGCTGAGTCTCAATGGGCTTAAAATTGTGGTCGATTGCGCAAACGGTGCGACTTACCACATTGCTCCCAACGTGCTGCGTGAACTCGGCGCAACCGTGATTGCTATCGGCACACAGCCGGATGGTATGAACATCAATAAAGATTGCGGCGCGACCGATTTGCGTCTGCTGCAACATCGCGTGTTAGAAGAGAAGGCCGATCTCGGATTGGCTTACGATGGTGACGGCGACCGCATCATGATGGTTGACCATCTGGGCCATAAAGTTGATGGTGACCAGATTCTTTATATCATTGCGCGCGAAGGGCTGCGTCAGGGCCAGCTGCGCGGCGGCGTGGTGGGCACGCTGATGAGTAACATGGGGCTGGAACTGGCACTGAAGCAGCTGGGTATTCCGTTCACCCGTGCAAAAGTGGGCGACCGCTATGTGCTGGAAAAAATGCAGGAAAAGGGATGGCGTTTAGGGGCGGAAAACTCCGGTCACGTCATTCTGCTGGATAAAACCACCACCGGCGACGGCATTGTGGCAAGTTTGCAAGTGCTCACTGCTGTAGTACGAAATCATATGACGTTACACGATTTGTGCAGCGGTATGAAAATGCTGCCGCAGATTTTGGTTAACGTGCGCTTTGCTGGCGAGCACGATCCGCTGGAAAGCGAGAGCGTGAAAGCCGTGACCGCAGAAGTGGAAAAAACGCTGGCGGGACGTGGTCGCGTGTTGCTGCGTAAATCCGGCACCGAACCGCTGATCCGTGTAATGGTGGAAGGTGAAGATGAGGCGCAGGTTAGCGCGCTGGCGCACAAAATCGCAGATGCAGTAAAAGCGGTGTAATTGAATTCAGGCGGAGAAATTTTGCACTTTCCGCCTGCAAAATCACCGGGATGGTGCTTTTTTCCGCAATCGAAAGCGATGGTGAAAATTGCACTTGCAGAGGTATGTGCCATTGGTTAGTATTCACACCCGCTTCTGATGGGTGATGACGAGACTTCCCATCGATATTGGTTGAAGCTTTAACTGTGCAGATAACGCGCAAGGAAACAGGTTGATTATGTACGAAGCTCTGTTAGTTGTTTTCCTTATTGTAGCGATTGGCCTCGTAGGTTTGATCATGCTGCAGCAAGGCAAAGGCGCTGATATGGGAGCCTCATTCGGTGCAGGCGCTTCTGGTACGCTGTTCGGTTCTAATGGGTCAGGCAACTTTATGACTCGTATGACCGCGGTACTGGCTACCCTGTTCTTCATCATCAGCTTGGTTCTGGGTAATCTGAACAGTAATAAAACAGCCAAAGGAAGTGAGTGGGATAACCTCACTGCGCCGGCGCAGTCTGAACAGCAGACTCAGCCAGCTAAACCGGCAACGCCGGGCAATGATATCCCGCAGTAAGATCGTCAACGCTGTAGTGCGACAAATTAGCGTCGCAGTCTAGTGATGTACCGAGGTGGTGAAATTGGTAGACACGCTACCTTGAGGTGGTAGTGCTCGAAAGGGCTTACGGGTTCAAGTCCCGTCCTCGGTACCAAATCTCAGTAAAACTTGCATTTTTTGCAAGGCCGGCGTATTATTCGCCACGTTTTCGGACGCGGGGTGGAGCAGCCTGGTAGCTCGTCGGGCTCATAACCCGAAGGTCGTCGGTTCAAATCCGGCCCCCGCAACCACTTTCCCTTAGAGTTCTTTTTCAAATATACTGTATGCATCGACGGACGCACTCATCAGTGATTTTGAAAAAAATTCTTTTGGATTGTGCTCCGAAGCCGCTATGCGGCGTACAGGGTCCAGTCACAAAAAGCCCCGAATATTCGGGGTTTTTTGTTATCAGGAAATCGACACACTGGGCTATAGGCCCTTTTTTTATGTCTTGGGGGTGGGCTTGTCCACATTAGAGCAAAAATTGACAGAGTTGATCTCTGCTCCAGTAGAAGCGCTTGGCTACGAATTAGTCGGTATCGAGTTTATTCGTGGTCGCACATCAACATTGCGCATCTATATTGATAGTGAAGAGGGTATCAATGTTGATGATTGCGCCGATGTTAGCCACCAGGTCAGCGCAGTAATGGATGTGGAAGATCCAATTACCGTGGCTTACAACCTTGAAGTTTCCTCGCCGGGTCTCGAACGTCCTCTTTTCACTGCTGAACACTATGCACGTTTTGCCGGTGACGAGGTGAGCCTGGTACTATGCATGGCCGTACAAAACCGCCGTAAATGGCAGGGTATCATCAAGTCTGTTGAAGGTGAGATGATCACGGTGACCGTTGAGGGTAACGATGAAGTGTTCGCGCTGAGCAACATTCAGAAAGCGAACCTGGTCCCCCACTTTTAAAAGTCCGGATTGAGGCTAACCAGGATGAACAAAGAGATCTTAGCTGTAGTAGAAGCCGTTTCTAACGAAAAAGCCCTGCCGCGTGAGAAAATCTTCGAAGCGCTGGAGAGCGCTTTGGCCACTGCGACCAAAAAGAAGTATGAGCAAGAGATCGAAGTGCGAGTCAGCATTGACCGTCGCAGCGGCGATTTCGACACCTTCCGTCGCTGGCAGATTGTTGAAGAAGTCACGCAGCCGACTCGCGAGATCACGCTGGATGCAGCCCGTTATGAAGACGAAGCGTTCAATCTGGGCGAATTTGTCGAAGATCAGATTGAATCTGTCACCTTCGACCGTATCACCACCCAAACTGCTAAGCAGGTTATCGTACAAAAAGTACGTGAAGCTGAGCGCGCAATGGTGGTTGATCAGTTCCGTCAACACGAAGGCGAAATCATCACTGGCGTGGTGAAGAAAGTGAACCGCGACAACATTTCACTGGACCTCGGTAGCAATGCCGAAGCGGTGATTGGACGTGAAGACATGCTGCCGCGTGAAAACTTCCGTCCAGGCGACCGCATCCGCGGCGTGCTGTACGCCGTTCGCCCTGAAGCACGTGGCGCACAGCTGTTCGTCACGCGTTCTAAGCCGGAAATGCTGATTGAGTTGTTCCGCATTGAGGTGCCAGAAATTGGCGAAGAAGTTATCGAGATCAAAGCGGCAGCGCGCGATCCGGGTTCACGCGCCAAAATCGCAGTGAAAACTAACGATAAACGTATTGATCCAGTAGGCGCTTGCGTCGGTATGCGCGGTGCGCGTGTGCAGGCGGTTTCAAGCGAGCTGGGTGGCGAGCGTATCGATATTGTGCTGTGGGACGACAACCCGGCGCAGTTCGTTATCAACGCTATGGCGCCTGCTGATGTGGCGTCAATTGTGGTGGACGAAGACAATCACACCATGGATATCGCTGTTGAAGCCGGCAATCTGGCTCAGGCGATCGGTCGTAACGGCCAAAACGTGCGTCTGGCTTCCCAACTGAGCGGTTGGGAACTGAACGTGATGACCGTCGATGATCTGCAGGCTAAGCACCAAGCTGAAGCCCATGCAGCAATCGATATGTTCACCAAACATCTCGACATCGACGAAGAGTTCGCCACCATTCTGGTGGAAGAGGGCTTCTCTTCGCTGGAAGAATTGGCTTATGTGCCAATCAACGAGCTGCTGGAAATCGACGGCCTCGATGAAGAGACCATTGAAGCCCTGCGTGAACGAGCAAAAAATGCGTTAACTACCCTGGCATTAGCGAAAGAAGAGAGCCTTGGTAATCAGGAGCCCGCTGAGGATCTTCTGAATCTTGAGGGCTTGGATCGTGCGCTGGCGTATCGCCTGGCGTCGAAAGGCGTTTGCACGCTGGAAGATCTCGCTGAGCAAGGTGTTGACGATCTGACAGATATTGAAGGGCTGGATGATGAGAAGGCCGGTGCGCTGATTATGGCTGCACGTAATATCTGCTGGTTCGGCGATGACGCGTAATAACAGGAAGGAACAGCATGACAGATGTAACCGTAAAATCGCTGGCCGCCGAAATTCAGACCCCGGTCGATCGCCTGGTACAGCAATTTGCTGATGCAGGGATCCGTAAGTCTGAAAATGATGCGGTGTCCCAGCAAGAGAAAGAAACCTTACTGTCTCACCTGAATCGTGAGCACGGTCAGACCGGTTCAAGCAAGCTGACTTTGCAGCGCAAGACGCGCAGCACCTTGAATATTCCCGTCACCGGGGGTAAAAGTAAGTCGGTACAAATCGAAGTCCGCAAAAAGCGCACATACGTGAAAGGCGACGCAGAGTCTGAGCAAGCTCAGGCAGAAGCGGAAGCCGAGGCGCAGCGTGAAGCGGAAGAGCAGGCGCGTCGCGAGGCGGAAGAACAAGCCCGTCGCGAAGCTGAACAGAAAGCGCAACGTGAAGCCGAAGATAAAGCCAAGCGCGAAGCCGCTGACAAGGCCAAACGTGAAGCAGCGGAAAAAGAGAAATTGACTAATCAACCTACCGACGTAGTAGCCAAGGCTGCGCAGTCTGATAAAGCCCGTCGTGAAGCAGAAGCTGCCGAACTGAAACGTAAAGCAGAAGAAGAAGCTCGCCGTAAGCTGGAAGAAGATGCGCGCCGCGTGGCCGAAGAAGCCCGCCGCCTGGCTGAAGAAAAAGGCGCTGAATGGGCAAAACCTGAAGAAGAGGATAAAGGCGACTATCACGTCACTACCTCTACTCATGCCCGTCAGGCAGAAGACGAGAACGATCGCCAGGTTGAAGCTGGCCGTGCACGTGCTCGCACCACCAAAGCTGCTCGCCCGGTGAAGAAAGGCAACAAGCACTCTGAAGCCAAAACCGATCGTGAAGAAGCTCGTGCTCAGGTACGTGGCGGCAAAGGCGGTAAGCATCGTAAGCCAAGCACCCTGCAGCAAGGCTTCAACAAGCCAGCTCAGGCTGTGAACCGTGATGTTGTCATCGGTGAAACCATCACCGTTGCTGAACTGGCCAATAAAATGGCAATCAAAGGTTCTCTGGTCGTTAAGGCGATGATGAAGATGGGCGCAATGGCGACCATCAACCAGGTTATCGACCAAGAAACCGCTCAGATGGTCGCGGAAGAGATGGGCCACAAAGTGATCCTGCGCCGCGAGAATGAGCTGGAAGAAGCGGTAATGGACGATCGTGATACCGATGCTGCGCAGGAAAGCCGCGCGCCAGTCGTGACCATCATGGGCCACGTTGACCACGGTAAAACCTCTCTGCTTGACTACATTCGTTCTACGAAAGTGGCTTCAGGCGAAGCAGGCGGTATTACACAGCATATCGGTGCATACCACGTTGAAACTGACAACGGTATGATCACCTTCCTCGACACCCCGGGCCACGCCGCGTTTACCGCAATGCGTGCACGTGGTGCGCAGGCAACGGATATCGTTATCCTTGTGGTTGCGGCTGATGACGGCGTGATGCCTCAGACCGTCGAAGCTATCCAGCATGCGAAAGCAGCCGGTGTGCCAGTGGTTGTTGCAGTCAACAAAGTTGATAAGCCTGATGCAGATCCAGATCGCGTTAAGAATGAACTGACCCAATACGGCATCCTGCCGGAAGAGTGGGGCGGTGAGAACATGTTCGTTAACGTCTCTGCGAAAGCCGGTACCGGTATCGACGACCTGCTGAATGCGATTCTGCTGCAAGCTGAAGTCCTGGAACTGTCTGCAATCCGTGAAGGTATGGCGAGCGGCGTGGTGATTGAATCGTTCCTCGACAAAGGTCGTGGTCCGGTTGCTACCGTGCTGGTACGTGAAGGTACGCTCAATAAAGGCGATATCGTGCTGTGCGGCTTCGAATATGGCCGTGTTCGTGCGATGCGTGATGAATTGGGTCGCGAAGTGTTTGAAGCGGGTCCATCCATTCCAGTGGAAATCCTCGGTCTATCCGGTGTGCCGGCAGCGGGTGATGAAGCGACCGTGGTACGTGACGAGAAGAAAGCACGTGAAGTTGCACTGTATCGTCAGGGCAAATTCCGTGAAGTTAAGCTGGCGCGTCAGCAGAAGTCTAAGTTGGAGAATATGTTCGCCAACATGACCGAAGGTGAAGTGTCTGAGCTGAACATCGTGCTGAAATCCGACGTACAGGGTTCTGTGGAAGCGATCTCCGATTCCCTGCTCAAACTCTCTACCGACGAAGTGAAGGTGCGGATTATCGGTTCGGGTGTAGGTGGAATCACTGAAACCGACGCAACGCTGGCTGCAGCTTCCAACGCGATCATCCTCGGCTTCAACGTACGTGCTGATGCATCTGCTCGCCGCGTCATTGATTCTGAAAACGTTGACCTGCGTTACTACTCTGTCATCTATAATCTGATCGACGAAGTGAAAGCAGCAATGAGCGGCATGCTGGCACCTGAGTTCAAACAGCAGATTATCGGTCTGGCTGCGGTGCGTGACGTGTTCAAATCACCGAAGTTTGGTGCTATCGCGGGCTGTATGGTTACCGAAGGTAACATCAAACGTCACAACCCAATCCGTGTACTGCGTGACAACGTGGTTATCTATGAAGGCGAGCTGGAATCTCTGCGTCGCTTCAAAGATGACGTTAACGAAGTTCGTAACGGCATGGAATGTGGTATCGGCGTGAAGAACTACAACGACGTTCGCGTTGGCGATATGATCGAAGTCTTCGAAGTGATTGAAATTAAACGCACCATCGATTGATCATCATTTGATGTGTTGCAATTTGGGAGGCCTCTGGCCTCCCGAATTATTTGGGAGAAAGAATAATGGCAAAAGAATTTGGCCGCCCACAGCGCGTTTCCCAGGAGTTGCAGAAAGAGATTGCAATCATCCTGCAGCGCGAAATTAAAGATCCGCGTCTCGGTATGATGGTGACGGTTTCGGGCGTAGAAGTGTCCCGCGATCTGGCTTATGCCAAGGTGTTTGTGACCTTTCTGAATGACAAAGATGAAGAAGCGGTGCAAAACGGCCTGAAGGCGCTGAAAGAAGCCTCTGGCTATATCCGCACGCTGGTAGGTAAAGCGATGCGCTTACGTATCGTGCCGGAACTGACCTTCTTCTACGACAACTCGCTGATCGAAGGTATGCGTATGTCGAATCTGGTCAGCAACGTTATCAAGAGCGATGTTGAGCGTCGTGGCGATAGCCCGGCGGAAGATGACAAGGAGGACTAATGAGTCGTCCTCGTCGTCGCGGTCGCGACGTCCACGGTGTGTTTCTGCTGGATAAGCATCAAGGCGCATCCTCCAATGATGTGCTGCAGAAAGTAAAACGTCTGTTCAATGCGAATAAAGCGGGCCACACCGGCGCACTCGATCCGCTGGCAACCGGCATGCTGCCGGTGTGCCTCGGCGAAGCCACTAAGTTTTCGCAATATCTGCTGGATTCTGACAAACGTTATCGCGTGATAGCTCGTCTTGGTGAACGCACCGATACGTCAGATGCCGATGGCAATATTGTTGAAACGCGTGAGATTACTTTCAATCAGGCTGAGCTGGATGCGGCGCTGGAGTACTTTCGTGGTGACACCATGCAGGTGCCGACCATGTTCTCCGCGCTGAAGTATCAGGGGCGTAAGCTGTATGAGTACGCGCGTGAAGGCATTACCGTGCCGCGAGAAGCGCGTCCGATTAAAGTGTTCGAACTGCAGTTTATTCGCTGGGAAGGGGATGAGCTGGAGCTAGAGATTCACGTATCCAAAGGCACTTACATTCGCACTATCATCGACGATCTCGGTGAGCGGTTGGGCTGTGGCGCGCACGTTATCATGCTGCGTCGTCTGCAGGTGGCACGTTATCCAATCGAAAAAATGGTGACGCTGGAGCAGCTTCAGGAAGTGGCGGCCACCGTCAATATGGCGGAAGCACCGGATTACAGCGCGCTTGATGCGTTATTGTTACCGATGGATAGCCCGGCAGAAGAGTTCCCTATCGTGAATTTACTGCCTGCCGTGGCGGCTTATTTCAAACAAGGTATGCCAGTTCAGGTGGCTGATGCGCCGGAACAGGGATTGGTGCGTGTGACCGAAGGTGATGAGCACAAATTCATTGGTATGGCCGAAATCGCTGATGACGGGCGCGTGGCGCCGCGTCGTCTGGTGGTAGAATTTCCTGCATAATCAAGCGACTCAAATCTGACGTAACGGCGCATTTGCGTTGCTATCAGGCGAAGAGTAGAATGGCGCGGCTTTAAAAGCGGGCTGCTGAATTAGAGATCGGCACCCATACATTCATTTATTACTGGAGTTTATTATGTCTCTAAGCGTAGAAGCTAAAGCAGAGATCGTTGCTAAATACGGTCGTGGTACCAACGACAGCGGTTCAACTGAAGTTCAGGTTGCTCTGCTGACTGCTCAGATTAACCACCTGCAGGGTCACTTCTCTGAGCACAAGAAAGATCACCACAGCCGTCGCGGTCTGCTGCGCATGGTATCTCAGCGTCGTAAGCTGCTGGACTACCTGAAGCGTAAAGATGTTGCTCGCTACACCGGTCTGATCGAAAGCCTGGGTCTGCGTCGCTAAGTCTGAAGAATCTGATCAAGGGTGTAGCGCATGCACTATGCAAAAAAACGCATCTGACGATCAGATTTGTGCGAGTTTCGCGAAAAGGGGGCCTTTATGGCCCCTTTTTTCGAGCAATCCGCAGCAATCCGGACCAAACTCATGTATTGTTGCAGAGAGTGATCTTTGATTGCAGAGGTTCGCGCGGCTAATGAGAGGCTTGACCGCATGGGTGGTTAAGATTGTCATTAGTCGCGAGGATGCAACTGAAGATCGGTAATCCCCGGCGCGCCAGAATGGGCTGCGCCCCTCGAATTTAAGGACTTAAATTTTGCTGAACCCGATCGTACGCAAATTCCAATATGGTCAGCATACCGTCACGCTGGAAACCGGTATGATGGCGCGCCAGGCCACCGCGGCAGTTATGGTGAGCATGGATGACACTGCTGTATTCGTGACTGTTGTTGGCCAGAAAAAAACTAAACCAGGTCAGGACTTCTTCCCGCTGACGGTTAACTATCAGGAGCGTACTTACGCTGCTGGTCGTATCCCGGGTAGCTTCTTCCGTCGTGAAGGCCGTCCAAGCGAAGGTGAAACCCTGATCTCACGTCTGATTGACCGTCCTGTACGTCCGCTGTTCCCGGAAGGCTTCATTAACGAAGTTCAGGTAATTGCGACCGTTGTGTCTGTTAACCCACAAGTTAACCCGGACATCGTTGCAATGATCGGTGCATCTGCAGCGCTGGCTTTGTCTGGCCTGCCGTTCAATGGTCCAATTGGCGCAGCGCGCGTAGGTTATATCAATGACCAATACGTACTGAACCCAACTGCAGATGAAATCAACGAATCTCGTCTGAACCTGGTGGTTGCCGGTACTCAGAACGCGGTGCTGATGGTTGAATCTGAAGCTGACATTCTGACCGAAGAGCAGATGCTGGGCGCCGTAGTATTTGGCCACGAGCAGCAGCAGATCGTTATCGAAAACATCAATGCGCTGGTTGCCGAAGCGGGTAAACCACGCTGGGATTGGCAGCCACTGCCAACTAACGATGCACTGATTGCACGCGTTACTGCCCTGGCGGAAGCGGGCATCAGCGATGCGTATCGCATCACTGATAAGCAAGAGCGTTACACGCAGGTTGGCGC
Source organism: Pantoea nemavictus (assembly GCF_037479095.1). Taxonomy (NCBI): domain Bacteria; kingdom Pseudomonadati; phylum Pseudomonadota; class Gammaproteobacteria; order Enterobacterales; family Erwiniaceae; genus Pantoea; species Pantoea nemavictus. The sequence continues at coordinate 2,710,625 of NZ_JBBGZW010000001.1, forward strand.
CGTTAAAGATGCCACTATCGCCGCTCTGCAGGCTGAAGATGAAACTTTGGATGCTGGCGATATCGCTGACATCGTGCATGACCTCGAGAAGAGCGTTGTTCGTAGCCGTATTATCCGTGGCGAACCGCGTATCGATGGTCGTGAAAAAGATATGATTCGTGGCCTCGACGTGCGCACTGGCGTACTGCCACGCACGCACGGTTCTTCACTGTTCACCCGTGGTGAAACGCAGGCGCTGGTTACCGCGACCTTAGGTACCGCACGTGACGCGCAGAACCTGGATGAGTTGATGGGCGAGCGTACCGATAGCTTCCTGTTCCACTACAACTTCCCTCCATACTGCGTGGGCGAAACCGGCATGGTTGGCTCTCCAAAGCGTCGTGAGATTGGTCATGGTCGTTTGGCTAAGCGTGGCGTGTTGGCAGTGATGCCTAAGCAAGCTGATTTCCCATACACCGTGCGTGTGGTGTCAGAAATTACCGAATCTAACGGTTCTTCTTCAATGGCTTCCGTATGTGGTGCTTCTCTGGCACTGATGGATGCAGGCGTACCGATCAAAGCAGCCGTTGCCGGTATTGCGATGGGTCTGGTTAAAGAAGCGGACAATTTTGTTGTTCTGTCAGACATTCTGGGTGACGAAGATCACCTCGGCGACATGGACTTCAAAGTTGCAGGTAGCCGCGACGGTATCACTGCACTGCAGATGGATATCAAAATCGAAGGTATCACCCGTGAAATCATGCAGGTTGCCCTGAATCAAGCTAAGGGTGCACGTCTGCATATCCTGAGCGTGATGGAACAGGCAATCAGCACGCCGCGTCAGGAAATCTCTGAATTCGCGCCGCGTATTTACACCATCAAAATCAGTTCAGACAAGATCAAAGATGTCATCGGTAAAGGCGGCTCGGTAATCCGTGCGCTGACCGAAGAAACCGGCACCACCATCGAAATCGAAGATGATGGCACCGTGAAGATCGCTGCAACTGATAGCCTGAAAGCTAAAGAAGCCATTCGTCGCATCGAAGAGATTACTGCTGAGATCGAAGTGGGCCGCGTTTACTCAGGCAAAGTGACACGTATCGTTGATTTTGGTGCCTTCGTGGCAATCGGCGGCGGTAAAGAAGGTTTGGTTCACATCTCTCAGATTGCTGACAAGCGTGTAGAGAAAGTGACCGACTATCTGCAGATGGGCCAGGAAGTTCCAGTTAAAGTGATGGAAGTGGACCGTCAGGGCCGTGTACGCCTGAGCATCAAAGAAGCGACAGAGCAGAAACCAGCGGAAGAAGTTGCTACCGCTGCAACTGATGCATCTGACGCCGAGTAAGCGTTTACCGATTGGCCTCTCCCTGCTCTGTGGGGAGAGGTATTTAGATCATCGCGAGGGCGGGAATCCTTGTGCACAGCAGGAGGATGACAGGATGGTTGTCCCAATGTTTGTATTCGGGAGTGGGAAATGAAGCCTTTTTTGCGCTGGTGTTTTGTTGCGACAGCTATCACGCTGGCAGGATGCAGCAACTCCAATTGGCGTAAGAACGAAGTTCTGGCTGTACCTTTGCAGCCCACACTGCAGCAAGAGGTGATCCTGGCACGCATGGAACAAATTCTTGCCAGTCGTGCCCTGACCGATGATGAACGCGCACAGCTATTATATGAGCGCGGAGTGTTGTATGATAGTTTGGGTCTGAGGGCATTAGCGCGGAACGATTTTTCGCAAGCGCTGTCTATAAGACCAGATATGCCTGAGGTATTTAATTATCTCGGTATATACTTAACGCAGGCAGGCAACTTTGATGCTGCCTATGAAGCGTTTGATTCTGTACTTGAGCTTGATCCAACTTACAACTATGCGCATTTAAACCGTGGTATCGCCCTCTATTACGGCGGTCGATACAAGTTAGCGCAAGATGATCTGCTGGCGTTTTATCAAGACGATCCTAACGATCCTTTCCGCAGCCTTTGGCTCTATCTCGTTGAAAGCGAAATGGATGCCGACAAGGCAAAAGTTACGCTGAGACAGCGTCATGACAAAGCGGTCCGGGACCAATGGGGATGGAATATTGTCGAGTTCTACCTTGGCGACATCAGTGAAAAAACATTGATGGAACGTCTCAAGGCGGACGCAACGGATAACACCTCGCTCGCTGAACATCTCAGTGAAACCAACTTCTATTTAGGTAAGTACTACCTAAGTCTGGGGGAGAAGGACGACGCGAAAGCGTTGTTCAAACTGGCGGTGGCCAACAACGTAAACAACTTTGTTGAACACCGATACGCATTGTTGGAACTGGCGCAACTCGGCCAGACACAAGACGATTTATCAGAATCTGACCAGCAATAGCTGACGAACTTTTATTGCCTGAATACCTGTAAAGTCATCATCTTCAGAGATGAGGGCTTTTCTGTTCGTCAAAACTTCTAATTTGAGCCGGTTCACACTTTTTGATGAAAATGACTGAAAGTTTTCACGACGAGTTATGTAGACTGGCCGCCGCAATCTAAGAGGCACGTGTACTACATGACTGATATTCAAACCACTTTTGCTGACCTTGGCCTGAACGCCGACATCCTCGAATCACTGAACGGTATGGGCTACGTTAAGCCTTCTCCAATCCAGGCTGAGTGTATTCCTCACCTGCTGGCTGGCCGTGATGTGTTGGGTATGGCGCAGACCGGTAGTGGTAAAACCGCGGCATTCTCGTTGCCGCTGCTAAACAACATTGATCCTACTGTTAAAGCACCGCAAATTTTGGTGCTGGCACCTACCCGTGAATTAGCGGTGCAGGTTGCTGAAGCCGTCACAGAATTCTCTAAACACATGCGTGGCATTAACGTTGTAGCCCTGTACGGCGGCCAACGTTATGACGTGCAGCTGCGCGCACTGCGTCAGGGACCACAAGTCGTTGTGGGTACGCCTGGTCGTCTGCTGGATCACCTGAAACGCGGCACGTTAGATCTTTCTAACCTGCGCGGTCTGGTACTGGACGAAGCTGATGAAATGCTGCGTATGGGCTTCATCGAAGACGTTGAAACCATCATGGCGCAGATTCCAGACGGTCATCAGACCGCGCTGTTCTCAGCCACCATGCCAGAAGCGATTCGTCGTATTACTAAACGCTTCATGAAAGATCCGCAGGAAGTGCGCATCCAGTCAAGCCTGACTACGCGTCCAGACATTTCTCAGTCTTACTGGACCGCTTACGGCCGTAAAACTGATGCGCTGGTTCGCTTCCTGGAAGCTGAAGATTTCGATGCAGCTATTATTTTCGTGCGTACCAAAAATGCCACGCTGGAAGTGGCCGAAGCGCTGGAGCGTAGCGGTTATAACAGTGCAGCATTGAACGGTGACATGAACCAGGCACTGCGTGAGCAGACGCTGGAGCGCTTGAAAGATGGTCGTCTCGACATCCTGATCGCTACCGACGTTGCCGCACGTGGCCTGGACGTTGAGCGTATCAGCCTGGTTGTAAACTTTGATATCCCAATGGATGCAGAGTCTTACGTTCACCGTATCGGTCGTACTGGCCGTGCAGGTCGTGCAGGTCGCGCATTGCTGTTCGTTGAGAACCGCGAGCGTCGTCTGCTGCGCAATATTGAACGTACTATGAAGCTGACCATTCCAGAAGTTGAGCTGCCTAATGCAGAACTGCTGGGTGAGCGTCGTCTGGCCAAGTTCGCGGCTAAAGTACAGCAGCAGCTGGAAAGCAGCGATCTGGACCAATATCGCGCACTGCTGAGCAAAATGCAGCCGGGCGAAGATCTGGATATCGAAACTCTGGCCGCAGCACTGCTGAAAATGGCTCAGGGCGAACGTCCACTGATTCTGCCACCAGAAGCACCGCGTCCAGCGCGTCGTGAATTCAGCGATCGTCCTGAGCGTAGTGAACGTCGTGATTCACGTGATTCTCGCGGCCCACGCGAAAGCCGTGACAGCCGTGATGGCGATCGCCCACGTCGTGAACGTCGTGATGTTGGTGAAATGCAGCTGTACCGCATTGAAGTTGGCCGTGATGATGGTGTTGAAGTTCGTCACATCGTTGGCGCGATCGCTAACGAAGGCGATATCAGCAGCCGCTATATCGGTAACATCAAGCTGTTTGGCACGCACTCAACTATCGAGCTGCCGAAAGGCATGCCGGGCGAAGTTCTGCAGCACTTCACTCGCACGCGTATTCTGAATAAACCGATGAATATGCAGTTGATGGGTGATGCACCAGTGCATGAGCGTAGCGAACGCCGTGGTAGCGGTGCTCCGCGTGATGGCGCACCACGTGGCGAAGGCGCTCCACGTCGCTTCTCCGAACGTCGTGAAGGTGGCCGCGAAGGCGGACGCTTCAGCCGTGAAGGTGGTCGTGGCCCACGTCGTGAAGAGGGTGCAGCTGCTGCACCACGTCGTCGTGACGCATAAGCGATAAACGCTAAAGAGTAAAAAGGGACGCTGATGCGTCCCTTTTTTTATGCTGGTGGAAACTAAATTTTACACGCCACCGGCAATCAGCACGCGCTCGCCGCTAACGTAAGCTGACTCTTCTGAAGCCAGGAACAGCGCCACCTGCGCCACATCTTCTGGCAGGCCAAAGCGTCCTAATGGCGTTGCCGCAATCAGCTGTGCTTTTAATTCCGGATGCATCTTCTTCGCTGCCAGCAAGCCTTCGGTCAAAATGATGCCAGGCGCTAACGCATTGACGCGAATATTACGCGGCCCCAATTCCCGTGCGAGACCCTGGGTCAGCGTGTCAATTGCGCCTTTAGTTGCCGCCCAAAGCACCGAACCGGGCGTGCTGCGTTGGCTGTTAAGGGCGCTGAGGTTAATGATGGAACCGCCACGAGCCGGGAAATGTTTTGCCGCCAGCTGACAAACCAGCAAAGTGCCAAGCAGATTCACATTCAGCTGCTGTTGCATCTCGCTGATGCTGAGATCGCTGAAGTCGCCGTGGTGAAAAATACCGGCATTGTTCACCACAATGTCGGGTGCGCCAAACTGCTCAATGCTGCTAGCGAACAGGCGCTGCACATCGGCCTCGCGCGAGATATCTGCCTGTACAGCGATGGCGTCACTACCCAGCGCCTGAATGTCAGTGACCACATCCGCGGCGCCCACTTCATCCTGAAGATAGTTGACCACCACACGAGCACCGGCCGCCGCGAAAGTCATGGCGATGGCAGCACCAATGCCTTTCGAAGCGCCCGTCACCAGCGCAATTTTGCCTTCAAGTGTTTTCATCGTGTCTCTCCACCTGAGATTTCGGGGAAGATAAAGCATGCGCTGCCCGTACAATTTGGTGGTAGCGCAATCCTGCAAGCTTTTTGCACAATCCTGCAAATCTGCTGTGCAAGGACTAGGCGTAATTCCTGCGACAAGCGAGAATATCAGCTTAGTGATTTCTTATCGCGGAGCGCATATCGCATGATTCATCAGCAGCAATGGCAGCAGTTAGTGGCGATTATCGCCCGTCATGCGCCGGAAGATGGTCGCCATAATAGCCCGATCGATTTTCTCTCATTTGGCCGCAGTTCCAAGCCCACCAGCTTGACGCACGTAGCGACCTGGGCCAGTTTCGCGCTGGTAGCGCAAGGACAGAAAGCCCTGCGCATGGGCGATGATGTGATGCATTACGGACCGGGCGATTTGCTGCTGGTGACGCTCGATATGCCGGTGCAATCCTGCGTAGTAATGGCGACGCCAGAAAAACCGAATCTCGGCGTGGGCATCACCATCAACGAAACGCGTCTAATGCGTTACCTTGAGCATTTTCCACATCATCATGTTGGTAGCAGTGCCATCAGTGAACGCGGTATTGCCGTGCATAAAGTTGCGCCACCGTTGGTCGATGCGGTGATGCGTCTGGTTGAATTAGTGGATCAGCCACAGGATATAGCCGCACTGGCGCCGTTAATTGAGCAGGAAATTTTCTATCGTTTGCTGACCGGACCAGAAGGACCACGCATTCTCAACATGGCGCTGACGGAACGACCAGGCAACAAAGTGGCGCGCGCAGCACGTTGGCTACGTGAAAACTTTCATCAGCCACTAAAAATGGATCACCTGGCGAGCAGCGTAGGAATGAGCATTTCGTCGTTGCATCATCACTTCAAAGCGGTGACGGCGATGACGCCGATGCAGTATCAAAAGCAGCTGCGGCTGAATGAAGCGCGGCGCCTGATGTTAATTGAGAAGCTGGATGCCGGAACGGCGGGCTATCGGGTGGGGTATCAAAGTGCATCGCAGTTCAGTCGCGAATACAGCCGTTTTCACGGCCAGTCTCCGGCACGTGATGTGCGAACAATTGCGGTGGGTCAGGAGTGGTTAAACCCACCGCAATAACCGTTACAGCGAGCGCGCGGCTTCCATTGCCAGTGCGAAGGAGCGCAGACGTGCCTGTGAGTCGTAAATCTGGCCGTTAACCATGATCTCATCCGCCTGAGTTTCACGTACCAGCGCTGCCAGTCCGTTACGTACTTTTTCGCTGTCGCCGACAATCGACATGCTCAGCGCTTGCTGCACGCCATATTGTTCAGACGGTGACCACAGATTATCCATGTTCTCCACCGGCGCGGGTAGCGGACCCGGCTTGCCACGACGCAGATTGATAAACTGCTGCTGCATTGAGGTAAACAGGAAGCGCGCATCACGTTCGCTATCGGCCGCGACGACGTTAACGCACACCATCGCATACGGTTTCGCCAGACGCGCGGAAGGTTTGAATTTCTCACGATAGAGATGCAGTGCCTGGAACAGCAGGTCTGGCGCAAAGTGCGATGCAAACGCAAACGGCAAACCAAGCTGAGCGGCTAGTTGTGCGCTATACAGGCTGGATCCCAGTAGCCACACCGGAATCTTCAGGCCTAAACCTGGCACCGGCTGAACGGGCGGATGTTCGCCTTCTTCGGCGTCAAACCAGCGAATCAGCTCAGAGACATCTTCCGGGAAACTATCTGCCTGGCCGCTGGAAAGATGACGACGCAACGCCAGCATGGTGCGTTGGTCCGAACCTGGCGCGCGGCCTAATCCCAGATCGATACGGCCAGGATAAAGCGATTCGAGGGTACCAAACTGTTCGGCGATCACCAGCGGCGCATGGTTTGGCAACATGATGCCACCCGAACCAAGACGCAGGGTTTCGGTGTTTGCCGCTAGATAGCCAATCAGTACCGACGTGGCAGCGCTGGCAATGCCGGTCATATTGTGGTGTTCGGCCAGCCAATAGCGGTGGAAACCAAGCGCTTCAGACTGACGCGCCAGCGCCAGCGAGTTATGGAACGCGTCGCGCGCAGATGAACCTTGTGGAATAGGGGCCAGATCCAACACGGACAGGCGAACAGTTTTTTTCTCAGACATTGGCACTCCAAATAAGGATGGCGCAGGTGTTTAATCGGACCTGCGTCTGTGAGTATTACTCATCGTTACCTATATTAAAACTGCTAATAACAGCTGGAATATAGCCGGAATGTGCCTTTATCCGCCGCCTTCCAGTGCCATTCCGGCCAGGCGACGCCAATAACCGTTACTATCACTGCCACGCGCCATCATCAGCGGTGCCTGGCCGGCTTCATTGGCACGAAATCTATCGACTTCTTCCAACGTGCTTTCGCCCTGGGGTGACAGGCGCACAATGTCGACCCAATTATGCATGCCGCTCAGATCGTTGCCGAGGTTGTAGCAATAGCCGCTCATGGTTTGAATGCCGTTTAGCACAAACACCTGCTGGCCCTCCTGCGACAACACACGACGCCCGGTTGGGTAGTTAATACAGCAGGTTTGGCAGTCATCTTTGGCACGATTCTCAGCGCGGGCGGTAAAGCAGCGCGCCGACAGCGCCAGCGGCAGATGCCCATAACCGAGCACCTCCACCTCAAACTTATCGCGGACGCCTGCTGCATCGCACTGTTGCAGCAGTTGAATCAGCCAGTCGCGCGACATCTCCACCGGAATGCACCAGCGCGTCATGCCCTCTTTTAATAATAGTTGCAGCGTCTGTGCGTTATACACATTGAGCGTCGGGCCCGCGACAAACGGCAATCGGCGCTCCGCCGCCATATTTACCGTACCCATATCGTTGGCTTCCAGCAGGAATTCGCCGTTTTCGACATAACGACGCAGCTCTTTCACTTCCGACGGCGACTGCAGCAATGCCAGCGTACTGAGCACCACTTGCTTGCCGTGCTGCGCCAGCAGGCGGGCGATTTCCATCCATTGATTAAATGAGGTGGCGCGACGTTTACTGCACACCGCTTCGCCGAGATAGACGATCTCGGCGCTGCTTGCGGCAGCATGTTGATAAAAGTTTTCCAGCGTTTCAGTTGGCCAGTACCACAGCACCGGCCCAAGGGCGTATTTCATGCGATCTCCTTATTGCCAGTCGCGGTGATAAGCACCAAGCGTGGTTTGGCTGCCTTCAGACAGTTCACCCAGCGCCTGCATCCACGGTTCCTGCACCGCATAGTGCTCCGGCGCGGCCATACAGCGGTCAATTGCCTGACGCCACACTTTTGCCACCTGGGCCACATAGGCCGGACTGCGCTGACGCCCTTCGATTTTCACCGAGGCGATATTGGCGCGCAGCAACTCGGGCAGCAGCGACAGCGTATTCAAACTGGTGGGCTCTTCCAGCACGTGATAAAGCTGGTTATCCACTTCGTATCGGCCTTTGCACAGCGTGGGATAGCCAGCGCTTTCGTTGGGTGCGTATCGATCAATCAGCACTTCGTTCAGGCGCGACTCCATCCCTTTTGGCGTTTGCTGCCAGCGGACAAATTTGGCCGGGGAGCAGGCTCCAGCGCTATTCGGCGATTCGCCGGTCAGCCAGGAAGAGAGGTAGCAGCGGCCTTCGGCCATAATGCACAGGCTGCCAAACGCGAACACTTCGAGCGGTACCGGCGTCTCTCGCGCCAGCTGTTTTACCTGGTGCATCGACAGCACGCGCGGCAGTACCACGCGGCTAAGTTGAAAATGCCGATGATAAAAATGGATGGCCTGCAAATTAGTGGCAGAGGCCTGCACCGAAAGATGACGCTCAACCTGTGGATAGTGTTTGGCCGCGTACGCCAGCGTGGCGATGTCAGCCAGAATCAGCGCATCGGCACCGTTCTGCGCGGCAACGTCAATCGCCGTCTGCCAGCGATTCATACCGTCAGGATGGGCAAAGGTGTTGATTGCCACATGCAGCTTACGGCGATGCTGGTGCAGATAGCGCGCGGCCTCGGCCAGTTTCTTGTCGGTAAAATTGAGGCCAGCAAAGTGGCGGGCATTGGTATCATCTTTCAGGCCGACATACACCGCGTCAGCACCATGCTCCACCGCCGATTTCAGCGCAGGTAAATTCCCCGCTGGACACAGCAGTTCCATACGTTTTCCTCCCCGGATTCTGAAGCCGAAGAGTGTAGATAACTGACTCGCCAGCAATGTTGATTTAAGGCAGTGAAAGCGCCATTGATGATGCGGAGTGCAGCATTTTCGTCCGACCGGGTAGTGATTTCCTTGATCTCAGTAGAGGCGATGCCGGGCAGATGTGGCAAAATAGATGAAATTTTCTGAAGGGAATGTCGATAATGTTTGCGCGCTTACGTGGCCTGATGGTTGAAAAAGGTCCAGAATTCCTGGCTTTACCGGTTTCAATTACCCCTTTCCCGCTGAAAAAAGTTATTCTGCAACAACTCCTAAACTGGCAATTTCGTCATGCTTTGTCTGAAGGTGAGTTAGACTTTCTGGAAGGGCGTTATCTGGGGATTGAGATTGCCGATGTGAATCTGCGCTGGATCACTACCCTGCAAGCAGGACGCCTGACCGTTTCGCGCGACACCGAGGCTGATGTCTGGTTTCGCGGTGAAGCCAACGATCTGTTGCTGGTGGCAGCACGCAAAGCGGATCCCGATATGTTGTTCTTTCAACGCCGCCTGGTGATTGAGGGTGACACGGAGCTGGGACTTGAGGTGAAAAACCTAATGGATGCCATTGAACTGGATGCCATGCCCACGCCATTACGCACGGGATTGCAGCAGCTCGCTGCTTTTATTGAGGCAGGAATGAAACAGGACGCGAAGGCCGCTGAGGCGCGCGCGGAGATCTCATGTTAATTCGTACTGAAATTGGCGTTGATGCAGCAGGCATCGATAGCCTGTTAAAGCGCAGTTTTGCTACCGCCGCCGAAGCGGAACTGATACAGCAACTGCGCGAAGATGGCTTGCTGACTCTCGGTGTGGTGGCCACGGATGATGAAGGCCAGGTGTTGGGTTACGCGGCGTTTAGTCCGGTAACCCTGCAAGGTGAAGACCGCAACTGGGTCGCTTTGGCACCGCTCGCTGTGGATGAATCGGTGCGCAAGCAAGGGCTTGCTAAAAAGCTGGTGTATGAAGGGCTGGATTCACTCAACGAGTTCAGCTACAGCGCCGTGGTGGTGCTGGGCGATCCTGAGTTCTATAATCCGCTCGGCTTTGAGCCCGCTGCGCGCCATGGCTTGCACTGTCGTTGGTTAGGCAGCGAAGCCGCCTTTCAGGTGTACAAACTGGCAGACGACGCGTTTGTCGGCGCGGAAGGGCTGATTGAATTCGCGTTACCGTTTAATCGTTTCGACTAAACCAGGTCGTTAAGCAGGGCGGCTGCTGAGCAACCAGCCGCAGCTTTTGCGCGCGGCTAAGTTGTTTCACCTGGTATTCCAGACGTGACGCCGCAGCTCGATCGCCCGCGTCGCAGTGAAACACCAGCGTCAGCGGGCCTTTGCCGCGCAGCGCGCGCGCGCCGCGTCCCTGCTGATGCTGCTGCAGGCGGCGGTTAACATCCGTGGTGATGCCGGTATAAAGCATGCCTGCGGCGGTTTGGAGCAGGTAAAGCTGCCAGCCTTGTTCCATCTTACTCATCTCGAAAAATAGCTGGCAGGCAGTGTAGCGCGCTTAAGTCCGCACTGCTATTCGCCGCACGGAGTTGTACTTTGTCTGACCATCCCCATCTGATTCGTTATTTAAAAAAACAGCACGTGCTTTCGCTATGCACATCCGATGGCGACGACATCTGGTGCGCTAACTGCTTTTATGTGTTTGATGAAACTAGCATGGCATTTTGGCTGATGACTGAGCCCAACACGCGTCATGGCGCATTAATGCAGAGGAATCCGCGCATCGCGGGTAGCGTCAACGGCCAGCCGAAAAGCGTGCTATTGATCAAAGGCGTGCAGTATCGGGGAGTGATTCAGCGACTCGACGGAGAGCGGGAAACGGTGGCGCGTAAAGCCTATCAAAAGCGTTTTCCGGTAGCGAAAAAAGTGACCGCGCCGCTGTGGGAGATTATTCTCGACGAAGTGAAGATGACGGACAATGCGCTGGGTTTTGGCAAAAAGATTGTCTGGACTAAGCCGTTGTAAGGTCGCCACTGATGGCGACCACAATGCGAAAAACGAGATTAGGCCGCGTTCAAAATCCGCAGTGCTTCGTGATTAAACGCGGGCAGATCTTCTGGCGTGCGGCTGGTGACGAGCTTGTCATCATCGACCACCACTTCTTTATCGTAAAAATCCGCGCCAGCATTGCGCAGATCAATGGCAATCGCTTTTACGCAGGTCATTTTGCGGCCGCGCACGCCATTAGCGCTGATCAGCAGCTGCGGGCCGTGACAAATGGCGAATATCGGCTTGCCGCTGGCCACAAATTCTTTGGTGAAGCTGACGAAGCGATCGTCACCGCGCAGGGAATCGGGGGAGTGTCCACCAGGTAGCAGCAGCGCATCGAACTCCGCCGCGCTGACATCATCAATGCCCTTGTCGATTTTAACCTCAGCCTTACCCTGTTTCCCTTTGACGACGTTACCCGCCTTAAACTCAATGGTGACAACCTGATGGCCCGCTTTGGTGTAAGCCTCGGCCGGCGAGGTAAACTCTGAGTCTTCAAATTCATCGGTAATCAGTACCGCTATTTTCTTGCTCATCTTTTCCTCCTTGCTGATTACGAACGGGTGTTCGTTACACATCTAACCATCAAGTCTGGTTGCCATGACGCAAAATGCAAGCCAGGCGGCTGCGCGCAATCGGGTTAAATTTCCGAGATGGATCAAGTTTGCATCGTTTCGACATAGCAGATTTTATTGACCTGAATAACAATGCGGTCTTTCCGCTGCACCCTCCGGCGCGGCACTCGTTATTCAGTTGAATACGGAATTCGTGATGAATCAACTTACCTCGCCTACATCAGCGATGCGCTTCGCCTGGTGGAAACCGCTGCTGTTCCTTGCCGTGGTGGTCGCCGGCCTGTGGTATGTGAAATGGCAGCCTTACTACGGCAAAGCCTTTACTGCCGCCGAAACCCATTCTATCGGTAAATCGATATTGGCCAACGCGGCTGACTCACCGTGGCGGGCGGCGCTCGATTACGCCATGATCTATTTTCTGGCCGTGTGGAAAGCAGCGGTGCTCGGTGTCATCCTGGGTTCGCTGGTGCAGGTACTGATTCCGCGCAACTGGCTACTACGTTTGATGGGAAGCTCGCGCTTCGGCTCCACGCTGATTGGCACCGGTCTGGGTTTGCCGGGCATGATGTGCAGCTGCTGTGCGGCACCGGTGACTGCCGGCCTGCGTCAATCGCAGGTTTCGAGTGGTGCAGCAATGGCCTTTTGGCTGGCGAATCCGCTGCTCAATCCCGCTACGCTAATTTTTATGGGCTTTGTTCTCGGTTGGAATTTTGCCGCCATTCGGCTGGTGGCCGGTCTGATGATGGTGTTGGGGATCGCCTGGCTGGTGCAGCGCAGTGTGCCCGATCAAGCCGTTGTCGCTCCCGTCAATGTTACTCACGATGAACAATCGTTTCTGACACGCTGGCTGCGGGTGATGTGGCGCTTGTTCTGCAACACGATTCCGCTGTATCTCGTCGCGGTGTTGTTGCTGGGAGCCGCGCGCGTTTGGCTGTTCCCGCATGCCGATGGTGCGGTAGGCAATACGCTGTTTTGGGTGATGTTGATGGCAATTGCCGGCTGCTTGTTTGTGATCCCAACCGCAGCGGAAATCCCCATTGTGCAGACCATGATGCTGGCGGGCATGGGCATTGCGCCCGCGCTGGCACTGTTAGTGACGCTGCCCGCCGTCAGTGTGCCATCGTTATTGATGCTGCATCGCGCATTTCCCGCCCGGGCGTTGTGGATCGCGCTGTTCGGCGTGGCCTTCAGCGGTATGCTGCTGGGCGTGCTCGCCCTGTGGCTGGCGTAGCGTCCAAATCTTCTGATTGCGGCTGCCGCGCCACAGCAGCCGCGCATCTTTTTCCGCTTCAATAAAGCGCCCGTCAATCAGCACATCAATCTCATCCACCACCTCGCGCTGCGCATCACTCAGCTCCGCCATTTCGTAACCGGTCCACAGCCAGATATCCTTATCCGGGCATTCTTGCCGCACGCGTTTCACCAGGCGACGAATATGCGGCACGTTGTGCGGATGCAGCGGATCGCCGCCGCTCAGCGATAAGCCCTGACGTGGTATACGCCGATCGTTGAGATCGGCGATCAGCTGCTCTTCCAGCTCCAGCGTAAAGGGCTCGCCGGAATCCAGCCGCCACGTGCTCTGGTTATAGCAGCCGCGGCACTGATGTTCACAGCCCGCAACAAACAGCGTGCAGCGCGTGCCGGGACCGTTAACGATATCGACCGGATAATAGCGGTGAATACGCATCATCCCAGTGGTCCCGTCTCCAGATGCTTAACCCGGCGCTGCACCTCTTCCTGCTTACCGGCGTTAAACGGGCGTGCATCCGGGCTGCCGAGATAGCCACACACGCGGCGCGTCACCGACACGCGCGCCGGATCGTGATTACCGCAGCATGGGCAGGTAAAGCCTTTGCTGGTGCAGCTGAACTCGCCGCTGAAACCGCATTCGTAGCACTCGTCTATCGGCGTGTTGGTGCCGTAATACGGCACGCGGTGATAGCTGTAATCCCACACATCTTCCAGCGCCTTTAGGTTGTGCTGGATGTTGGGGTATTCGCCGTAACAAATAAAACCGCCGTTAGCGATGGTTGGATAGGGCGCTTCAAAGTCAATCTTGTCGTACGGATTGACCTTCTTCTCGACGTCGAGATGGAAGCTGTTGGTGTAATAGCCTTTGTCGGTAACGCCCGCCACCACGCCAAATTCGGCGGCATCAAGGCGGCAGAAGCGGTCGCACAGATTCTCGCTCGGCGTGCTGTACAAGCTGAAGCCGTAGCCGGTCTCTTCTTTCCAGGCATCAACTGCGTTTCGCAGATGCCTCACAATCGCCACGCCTTTTTCACGCAAATAATCGGCATCGTAAGGATGCACTTCGCTGCCGCTCAGCGCATTGAGCGTCTCATGCAGGCCGATGTAGCCGAGGGAAATCGAGGCGCGGCCATTGCGGAAAATGGATCCTACTTCATCGTCGGCCTTCAGCCGCACACCGCAGGCGCCTTCCATATAGAGAATGGGTGCCACGCGCGCTTTGGTCTTTTCCAGCCGGGCGATGCGCGTCATTAAGGCGCGTTTCGCCAGCGCCAGGCGTTGATCCAGCCGCTGCCAGAACTGCGCTTCGTTGCCTTGCGCTTCCAGCGCAATGCGCGGCAGATTGAGGCTGATCACGCCAATGTTGTTGCGACCTTCGTGAATCTGCTCACCGTTCTCTTCGTAGACGCCAAGGAAGCTGCGACAGCCCATTGGCGTTTTAAATGAGCCGGTCACTTCAACCACTTTTTCGTAGTTAAGGATATCCGGATACATGCGCTTGCTGGCGCACTCCAGCGCCAGCTGTTTGATGTCATAGTTAACATCACCCGGACGCCGATTAACGCCTTCACGAATAGCAAACACCAGTTTCGGAAACACCGCCGTTTTGTGATTTTTACCCAATCCGGCGATGCGATTGCGCAGAATGGATTGCTGAATCAGGCGCGCCGCCCAATCGGTGCCGAGGCCAAAACCAAAGGTGACAAACGGCGTCTGGCCGTTGGCGGTGTGCAGCGTATTCACTTCATATTCCAGCGACTGAAATGCGTCGTAGCACTCTTTCTCCGTGCGCACGCGCGCATAGGCTTCCGCATCAGGAATCTGCCACTCCTGCGCCACCGTGCGGTGCTTTTCCAGGCTGAGATTCACAAAAGGAGCCAACACTTCATCAATGCGATTAATGGTGGTGCCGCCGTAAATATGGCTGGCGACCTGAGCAATAATCTGCGCGGTGACCGCCGTGGCGGTGGCGATCGATTTGGGCGGTTCTATCTCGGCGTTGCCCATTTTAAAGCCGTTGGTCAGCATGCCCTGCAGGTCGATCAACATGCAGTTAAACATCGGGAAAAATGGGGAATAATCGAGATCGTGATAATGAATTTCGCCACGCTCATGCGCCAGCACCACATCGCGCGGCAACAGTTGCTGCTGGGCATAATGTTTAGCGACGATGCCGGCGAGCAGGTCGCGTTGGGTGGGAATGACCTTGCTGTCTTTATTGGCGTTTTCGTTGAGCAGCGCCGCATTGGTTTGTTCCACTAAACCCCGGATGGCGTGATGCAGTTTACCGCGCTGTTCGCGCGCCAAATCGCGATCGTGACGGTATTCGATATAAGTGCGCGCCAGCTGTGGCCAGCGTCCGCTCATCAGCGTCTCTTCTACCGCACACTGAATATCGCGGATATCCACTTCGCGGTGCTCGGCCATTTGCTCACCGACCTGCGCCGCTACCTGTGCGCACCATGCGGCATCATCAATCTGTGCCGCCTGTGCGGCAGCACGTACCGCTGCCTCAATTCGCTGCGCATCAAACGGCACTCTGCAACCGTCACGCTTAATCACCACCGTCGCCATTTTCTCTCCGTGAAACTACATATGGATATTTTTAAGGAGTTTAACCGCTATATGTGGTGCTATGACGTGAATTAATTCGCCACTGTTTGACCTACAGCAAAGAAGCCACGACCAGGATTGAAAGCCGCGCAATGGTTAATCCGGCTAAACTACAAAAGTTTTAAGCCGACTTGATTTCAGCCGGTCGCTACTTGCTTTGCAAAGCGAAACAGGTTTAATGGGCCTTTTGCCCATTTTGGTCCGCCGTTTCATTTACAAGGATGCCCGCATGCTTTTGCAGAGAACGTTGCTTGCCTGTTGTATATCCATGACTTTTTCCGCCTTTGCCGCCCCCGCGGGTGATTTACCACTCATGCCGTGGCCGCAGAAAGTTGAGCAGCCGGGCGGTGGCGGCGCGTACTCGCTAACGCCACAGCTCACCTTGCATATTGCCGGCGACCATCTGGAAGGCGCAGAGTCGCGCTGGCGGGCGCGCATTGCGCGTCAAACTGGCTGGCCGCTGTTGCCGGCCAGCGCATCCAGCGATCATCCCAATATTCAGGTGCAGATCGCCCAGGCTGTTGATCCGATTCCGCAGCCGGACAGCGATGAAAGTTACCACCTTGTCGTCAACAGCGATGGCGTTTTGCTGCAAGCGAATACACGCTTTGGTGCGATGCGCGGCATGGAGACCGTGTTGCAGCTGATTGAAAATACGGAGAATGGCACGGAAATCCCTTACGTCACCATTGACGACAAACCGCGTTTTCCGTGGCGCGGGGTGCTGATTGATTCGGCACGTCACTTCCTGCCGATTGAAACCGTAAAACGACAAATCGACGGCATCGCCGCCGCGCGCATGAACGTGTTTCACTGGCACTTAACCGACGATCAGGGTTGGCGCTTTGCCTCCAGCCACTATCCGCAACTGCAGGAGAAAGCCAGCGACGGCTTGTACTATACGCAGCAGCAGATGCGCGATGTGGTGCGCTATGCCACGCAGCGCGGCGTGCGCGTGGTGCCGGAAATCGATCTGCCGGGCCATGCATCGGCGATTGCGGTGGCGATGCCTGAGTTAATGAGCGCGCCGGGGCCTTATCAAATGGAGCGCGGCTGGGGCGTGTTTAAACCGCTGCTCGATCCCAGCAACGAAGCGGTATTTCGCTTTATCGACACCTTAATGGGTGAAGTGACGGCGATCTTCCCGGATCCCTATATCCACATCGGCGGCGATGAAGTCGATCCCACGCAGTGGAATGATTCGACGCGCATTCAGCAATTTATGCGCGATCATGGCCTGAAAGACACGCATGCGCTGCAAGCCTGGTTTAACCAGCGCGTCGAGAAAATTCTTGAAGCGCACCAGCGTCGCATGATCGGTTGGGATGAGGTTTACCATCCGGATCTACCGAAGAGCATTTTGATCCAATCCTGGCAGGGGCAGGATGCGCTTGGTACCGTGGCGAAAAATGATTTCCGCGGCATTCTCTCCACCGGTTTCTATCTCGATCAGCCGCAGACCGCCGCTTATCACTACCGTAATGAACCCTGGCCGCAAGGCCTCAACGGCGCGGATCAGGTGCAATCCGGCGAACAGACGCAGAGCTGGCAGTTCACCATGCCACGCCTGAAAGGCAGTGCACTCAAAGGCAGCTTTACGCTGATTGAAGGCAAAAATGGCTGGCGCGGTTTTATTGATTTCAGCGGTAAAGCGCGCCGCATGGTCAGCGATGTGCGCTGGCTTTCGCCGACGCAGCTGACGTTCAGCGTCGATACGTGGATGGGGCCTTTTCAGCCGATGGTGACGCTGACGCAAGACAAATTGACCGGATATATGCTGGTGGGCAACGTGCGCTATCCCACCGAAGGCAGCAAGCTGGCGCAGGTGCCAAAAGGCATTGCGCCATCGCTGCCCACGCCAGAGCAGATGAAAAATAATCTGATTGGCGGCGAAGCGGCACTGTGGGCGGAGAACGTCAACAGCCGGGTGATCGACACACGTTTGTGGCCGCGCGCTTTTGTGGTGGCCGAGCGTTTATGGTCCGCGCAGGATGTCACCGACAGCGACAACATGTATCAACGCCTGAGCGCGGTGGATCGCTGGGGCACCATTTCGGTGGGCTTGCAGCAGCATCAACAGGCTGAAGTGCAGATGATGCGGCTGGCGAATAGCAGCGACATCACGCCGCTGCGTGTGTTGGCCGAAGTGTTAGAGCCGGCGCAGTATTACACGCGTCAGCACCTGAAATTCCAGGCAGGACATTACGACTATTTTGAGCCGCTGAATAGGTTAGCGGATGTGTTGCCTGCCGAGAGCAACGCGGTGCGTTTGCTGGACAAGCAGATTGATCGACTGATTGCCAATCGTGCCGATCACGCGGCGGCACATGCTATCCGCCAGCAATTGCAGCGCTGGCAGAATAACAGCGATGCGGTGATGCCGCTGATTCTGGGCAATTATCAGCTCAAGCCGTTACAGCAGCAGGTACAGCAAGTGGCGCAACTCAGTCGTATGGGGCTGGATTTAGTTAACGCGCTGGAGCGGAATCAGGCTTACGGGGCGGGAGAGGTGGCGCAGATGCATGCACAATTGGATGCCGCAGCGCAGGTGCAGGATGAAACGGTGCTGGCATTGGTGAGGCCGCTGGAGAAGTTGCTGCGATCGTTTAAATAGGATTGTGCTCGTTGTCCCCCATCCCGGCCTTCCCCCGCAAGCGGGGGAAGGAGATGCTGCCACATGCAGCTTCATAACTCACATATGGCAGCATCTTCCTCCTCCATTTATGGGGGAGGACCGAGGAGGGGGACAGCCAGCACCGGTCAGAAAGTGACAGCCAGCCCTACTAAATCAACGACGTACCGCGATCGCCTCGATCTCAATCTTCACATCTTTCGGCAGACGCGCCACTTCCACACAGGAGCGCGCCGGGAAGCTGGCGTTATGCTCGGTAAAGAACGCTTCATAAGTCGCGTTTACCGTGGCGAAATCATTCAGATCTTTGACGAACACGGTAGTTTTCACAATGTCGCCCACTTTCAGGCCTGCAGCTTCCACAATCGCCTGCACATTTTCCAGTGACTGACGCGCCTGAGCAGACACATCGTCGGCCACGGCGCCGGTAGCAGGATTAACCGGAATCTGGCCAGAGGTGATGATCATGCTGCCGAGATCCACGCCCTGTACGTAAGGGCCAATCGCTGCGGGTGCGTTTGTAGTACTGATTTCGCGAGACATTGTTTCTCCTTAGAAGTGCGCGGCCGACCGTTGTCCGCCGCGAAATGAATCGTCCCATTATAGGGACGACGCGGGCGATTACCAGTGACCGAGCACCACGTGGCGCGCGAACTCTTTCTCGCAATATTTGCACTTCAGATGCACATCATCTTCGCGCTTTTTCACCGCAAAGCTGGTAAATACCGGCTCGTTACGGCTGATGCAGTTACTGTTCGGGCAGGTCAGCACGCGGTCGATACGATCCGGCAAAGTTGGGGCGATCTTCGCCACCACTTCGTACTCGTCAATGCGGTTCACCGTGGCGAGCGGCGCATACACCGCTAGCTGGTTGATCTGATCGTCGGTCAGGAAGGTATTCTCGATTTTGATCAGATCCTTGCGCCCCATTTCACCCGAGGGCAAATTGAGGCCGATGGTGATGCGCTGATCGGTTTCGGTCAGGCGAAACAGGGACAGTAACTTAAAGCCAACCTGCGCCGGGATATGGTCAATCACCGTGCCGCGCTTGATGGCTTCAACCTGCAATTTATTATCGTGAGTCATCGGGTTGCTCCTTACAGTGCCAGTTCGCTATTCAATACCAGTGCCAGCAGTGCCTGGCGGGCGAAGATGCCGTTACCGGCCTGCTGGAAATACCAGGCATGCGGCGTGCTATCCACGTCGGTGGTGATCTCGTCGATGCGTGGCAGCGGATGCAGCACTTTCATGTTGTCGCGCGCACCCGCTAAATCGGCGGCGCGCAGGATGAATTGCGCTTTGACATTGGCATATTCCGACGGATCGAGGCGCTCTTTCTGCACGCGCGTCATGTAGAGAATGTCGAGTTGTGGCATCACTTCTTCAATGGTGTCATGGCGCGACCAGGCAATATTCTGCTCATCCAGCATATCGGTGATGTACGACGGCATCGCCAGCGCATCGGGCGCGATAAAGAAGAAACGGTTGCCGTCAAATTTCGCCAGCGCCTGCGTCAGTGAATGCACGGTACGGCCATATTTCAGGTCGCCGACCATCGCCACATTCAGGTTATCGAGGCGATGTTGCGTTTCGCGGATGGTGAAGAGATCGAGCAGCGTTTGCGTCGGATGCTGGTTCGCGCCGTCACCGGCATTAAGTATTGGAACGCCGCCGGAAAATTCGGTCGCCAGACGCGCCGCGCCTTCCTGCGGATGACGCATCACGATGGCATCCACGTAGGTACCAATCACCGAAATGGTATCGGCGAGGGTTTCGCCTTTCTTGCCAAGCGAAGTGTTGCTGCCATCAGCGAACCCCACCACCGACGCGCCGAGACGATGCATCGCCGTTTCAAACGACAAGCGCGTGCGCGTTGAGGCTTCAAAGAAGCAGCTGGCGATAACGTTATGCTTCAGCAACTCCGGCTGGGGATGGGCTTTCAGCTGGGCGGCGGTATGCAGCACCAGCTCCAGCTCGTCGCGGTTGAGATCGTTAATGGAAATGATGTGCTTGCGATATAGCGGGTTGGCCATAGCGTTCTCCTCTGCGCTGCCGGATTGCGGACAAAAAAAAGCCCCTGCTTAAGGGGCTTTTTTTACGATCGATTGATGACGGAAAGAAACAGGTGCGCCGCCCGCTGTCAGGCGTCGTTGAGCGTCAAATTGTGCGCTGCGCTGTTGCATGTTTCCTCCGGCAAATTGGGCCGCATTATACGCATTCACTGATTTGCAGCAAGCAAATATCGCGCGCAAGGTAAACGTTTGCTTCGCTATATTTATCGCTTACCTAAGGTGGCGACCATCACCGCTTTAATGGTGTGCATGCGGTTTTCTGCCTGATCGAACACGATGCTGTGTGCCGATTCAAACACTTCATTGCTCACTTCCATGCCATCGTGCAAACCATACTGTTCAGCCATCTGGCGGCCGAGCGTGGTTTTATCGTCATGGAAAGCCGGCAGACAGTGCAGGAATTTCACCTGCGGATTACCGGTCAGGGCCAGCATCGCGCTATTCACCTGATAAGGACGCAGCAGGGCGATGCGATCTTCCCACACCGATTTGGCTTCGCCCATCGACACCCATACATCAGTGTAGATGAAGTCGGCACCTTGCACGCCTTCGGCGATATCTTCGGTCAGCGTGATTTTGCCGCCGGTTTGCTGCGCGGCCACGCGGCATTGTTCGACTAATTCAGCTTCTGGCCAGCAGCCTTTCGGTGCCACCAGACGCAGATCCAGCCCCACTAGCGCTGCAGCTTCCAGCATGCTGTTGCCCATGTTGTTGCGCGCATCGCCCACATACACCAGCGTCATTTGATTCAGCGATTTGCCGGGCAGATGTTCCTGCATGGTCAACAGATCGGCCAGCAGCTGCGTAGGGTGAAATTCGGTGGTCAGCCCGTTCCATACCGGCACGCCAGCGAACTCCGCTAAGGTTTCCACCAGTTCCTGGCCGTAGCCGCGATACTGAATGCCGTCATACATGCGGCCCAGCACACGTGCGGTGTCTTTCATCGACTCTTTATGGCCGATTTGGCTGCCGCTCGGGCCGAGATAGGTGACGTTAGCGCCCTGATCGTAAGCGGCAACTTCGAAAGAGCATCGGGTACGAGTCGAGTCTTTTTCGAAGATGAGCGCGATGTTTTTGCCTTTCAGGAACTGCGTTTCGCCGGCATTTTTCTTTGCGTGTTTTAATTCACCTGCCAGACTCAGCAGAGAATCGATTTCGGCCGGGGTGAAATCCAGCAATCTCAGGAAATGTCTTTGATACAGCTGACTCATACAGCGCTCCAGTTGCCCACATGAAATGAATTAAAATTCAATCTAACCGTATGAATATGCATTTTCAACCCCGGCGTTAAGAAACTTGTTGTTTTGTGTAGTGGCGCGCGAGGCAGTGTGGGAAAATAATCTTATTCAGCCGAATATTTTGAGGACACACCCATGGCATATGAAGCATTGCTGGAAGAACAGCGCGAAGAGACGCGACTGATCATTGAAGAGCTGCTGGAAGACGGCAGCGATCCCGATGCGCTTTACACTATCGAGCATCATCTCTCCTGCAACAATTTCGACTCGCTGGAGAAGGTGGCGGTTGATGCCTTCAAGCTGGGCTATGAAGTGAGCGAGCCAGAGGAGCTGGAGCTGGAAGACGGCAGCAAAGTGATGTGCGTTGATATCCTGAGCGAAGGCGCGCTGAAGCCGGAGCTGATTGACGCGCAGGTTGAGCAGTTGGTGAATCTGGCGGGCAGCTACAACGTCGATTACGACGGTTGGGGCACCTACTTTGAAGATCCCGATGCCGAAGATGAAGACGACGATGGCGAATTCATCGACGACGAAGAAGACAACGGTGTACGCCACTAAGCCTTCCTTAACGGGCGGCGCCCGCCGCCCCGATTCCTTCTCCCCGTAAGACAAAAGATTGCCCATGAATTACGCTCCGCTATTAGAACCGATCTATCAATTCCTGCATTGCCGCACGCCACACGCGTGGATTGATGAAGCGCGCAAGCCGGAAAATCTGACGCTGCTGCTCACCGATCATATGGTTTGCGAATTGAAGGCCGCGCAAACCGCGGTGTTTATCATCCGTAAATACGTGGCGGATAAGCCGAGTGGCGATGCCATTCTGGCGTGGCTTAAGCCGTATGAAGATTTTATCTACCGCGATGAACCGGACAGCAACTTTATCAACGCCCACAAAAATCTGACCAAAAGTATCATTGTGCGCAATGAGCTGCCGTGGGCCGACGATTTGGTAGAGATGATGGTGCTGCTGATCAAAGAGGAGTTGCATCACTTTTATCAGGTGTGGGAAATCATGCAGTCGCGCGGTTTGCCCTATCGTAAAATCACCGCCAGCCGTTATGCCAAAGGGCTGATCCGTGAAATCGCCACGTATGAGCCAGATGCGCTGGTGGATAAGTTGATTTGCGGAGCGTACATCGAAGCGCGATCCTGCGAACGTTTCGCCAGCCTGGCGCCGTATCTGGATGAGCAGCTTGAGAAGTTCTACATTTCGCTGTTGCGATCGGAAGCGCGTCATTACCAGGATTATCTGAAGCTGGCGCAGCAGATTTCGCCGAAGGACATTGCGCCACGCGTACAGGCGTTTGGTGCGACAGAAGCGCGCTTAATCAGCGAGCCGGATGGCGAATTGCGTTTTCATAGCGGTGTGCCGACGGTTTAGATATGTGCTCGCAGTCCCCCATCCCGGCCTTCCCCCGCTTGCGGGGAAAGGAGATTCTGCCACATGCAGCTCCCAACCCACATATAGCAGCATCCTCCTCCCCCATTTATGGGGGAAGACCGAGGAGGGGGACAGCGAGCACATCACAGCGAGCACATCAAATCACAACACCTTCAACATCCGCACTTCGCAATCCACGTGCCCGGTACAGCCCATCGCGCTGTCAATCAGCTCAAAGCCCAACGACTCATATAATTTAATCGCGCGCGTCAGGCTGCCGGTGGTTTCCAGATAACAGCGGCGAAACCCCTTTTGACGAGCATGTTCCATGGCGCGCAGCGCCAGATCGCGCGCCAGACCTAAGCCACGCACCTGCGGCAGGAAATACATTTTCTGCAGCTCGCAAATATCCGGTGCGCTACAAGCCAACGGTGCAACGCCGCCGCCGCCCACCACTACGCCTTCATGTTCAACAATCCAGTAGGCGCTATTGGCTTCACTGTACAGTTCGAAAAGGCGATCCAGATTGGGATCGGACACGGTGTAACCTTTGTCCGCCGTCAGCCCAAATTCGGCTGACACATCGCGGATCACCTGCGCGATCAGCGGATTATCGGCGGCTGTAATCGGGCGCACCTTTAAATTGATGGGGGCGTCGGTGGTCATCATTATCTTCCGGTATAAAAAAGCCGGGCAGTGCCCGGCTTCGATTAAGCAGTTGGACTGAAGCGCTTACAATGCCGCAATCACGCCCTGCTGTTCAAACAGTTTTGCTTTAGATTGCTCAAGCTCGGCTACGCGCTCACGCTCTTTGGCAACAACCGCTTCCGGCGCACGTGACACAAAGCCTTCGTTGGCCAGCTTGGTCTGGATCTTCTCGATTTCCACATCAAGTTTCACCAGCTCTTTCGCCAGACGCTCCAGCTCGGCTTCTTTGTTCACCAGATCCGCCATTGGGATCAGCAACTCAGCGCCTTCAACAATCTTCGTCACTGAAACCGGGCCTTTCTCGCCCGCAGGCAGAATGGTCAGGCTTGCCAGACGCGCCAGACGCGCCAGGAAAGTACGGTTCTCTTCCACGCGACGCTGCGCCGCAGCCGAGCAGTCACGCAGCAGCACATCGAGCGGCTTGCTTGGCGCGATGTTCATCTCAGCGCGAATATTACGTACCGCGACGATCGCCTGTTTCATCCACTCAATATCAGCTTGCGCCTCGGCATCTTCCTTCGCCGCTTCATACTGCGGGAACGGCTGCAGCATAATGGTATCGTGATCGATGTTTTTCAGGCCTTTCACACGCTGCCAGATGGTTTCGGTGATGTAAGGAATAATCGGGTGCGCCAGACGCAGCAGCGCTTCCAGCACGGTGACCAGCGTATTACGCGTGCCGCGCAGTTCCGCTTCGCTACCGCTGGTCATCACCGGCTTCGTCAGCTCCAGATACCAGTCACAGAACTGGTTCCAGGTGAAGTCATAAAGAATATTGGCTGCGATATCAAAGCGATAGCTATCCAGCGCTTCACGATACGCCTTCACGCTGCGGTTGAATTCGCTCAGAATCCAGCGATCAGCCAGCGACAGCTTCATTTCGCCGCCGTTTTGTCCGCAATCCTGCTCTTCGGTGTTCATCAGCACGAAGCGGCTGGCGTTCCACAGCTTGTTACAGAAGTTGCGGTAGCCTTCGAGGCGCTTCATGTCCCAGTTGATGTCACGACCGGTAGAAGCCAGCGCGGCGAGGGTAAAGCGCAGCGCATCGGTACCTGATGGCACGATGCCGTCCGGGAACTGCTTCTCGGTACGTTTGCGGATCTTTTCAGCCAGCTGCGGCTGCATCATGTTGCCGGTACGCTTCTCCAGCAGATCTTCCAGCGAAATACCGTCAATCATATCCAGGGGATCGATGACGTTGCCTTTCGACTTGGACATCTTCTGGCCTTCTTCATCGCGGATCAAACCGGTCATATAGACGGTTTTAAACGGTACCTGCGGCTTGCCGTTTTCATCTTTGATGAAGTGCATGGTCAGCATGATCATGCGCGCAATCCAGAAGAAGATAATGTCGAAGCCGCTCACCAACACGCTGGTTGGATGGAAGGTACGCAGCGCTTCGGTGTTCTCTGGCCAGCCAAGAGTAGAGAAAGTCCACAGACCGGATGAAAACCAGGTATCCAGGACGTCGTCATCCTGGCGCAGCGCAACGTCGGCGGCCAGATGGTTTTCCTGACGCACTTCGTCTTCGGTGCGGCCAACGTAGACGTTGCCGTCGTTGTCGTACCACGCCGGAATGCGGTGTCCCCACCACAGCTGACGCGAAATACACCAATCCTGAATGTCTCGCATCCACGAGAAGTACATGTTTTCGTACTGTTTTGGCACGAACTGGATGTCGCCATTCTCAACCGCTTCAACCGCAACTTTCGCCAGCGGGGCGGTGCGCACATACCATTGATCAGTCAGCATAGGTTCAATCACCACGCCGCCGCGATCACCGTAAGGAACGGTCAGATCGTGCGGTTTGATCTCTTCCAGCAGGCCGATTTCGTCAACGGCAGCGACAATCGCTTTACGCGCAGCAAAACGCTCCATTTTCTGGAACTGTGCTGGGATATCGTCGGCACACTCGTCGCTCACTTCGCCATTAGTATCGAACACTTCCGCGCGCTCGCGGATATCGCCATCGAAGGTCAGAATGTTGATCATTGGCAGCTTGTGACGACGACCGACTTCGTAGTCATTGAAGTCATGCGCTGGCGTGATTTTCACGCAGCCGGTGCCTTTTTCCATATCGGCGTGTTCATCGCCAACGATCGGAATACGACGGTTCACCAGCGGCAGGATCACTTCTTTGCCGATCAAATCTTTATAGCGCGGATCTTCCGGGTTAACCGCGACGCCGGTATCGCCCAACAGGGTTTCCGGACGGGTGGTCGCCACCACCAGATAATTTTTGCCTTCCGCGGTTTTCACACCGTCAGCAAGCGGATAGCGGATATGCCACATCGAGCCTTTGCTCTCGCGGTTTTCCACTTCCAGATCGGAGATGGCGGTACGCAGTTTTGGATCCCAGTTTACCAGGCGTTTACCACGGTAAATCAGGTTCTCTTTATACAGGCGGACAAACACTTCGCGCACCGCGTTGGACAGACCGTCATCCATAGTGAAGCGCTCGCGCTCCCAGTCAACCGAGTTGCCGAGACGGCGCATCTGGCGGGTAATGGTGCCGCCGGATTCCGCTTTCCACTGCCAGATTTTGTCGATGAACGCATCGCGACCGTAATCCTGACGCGTTTTGCCCTCTTCAGCGGCGATCTTACGCTCAACGACCATCTGCGTGGCGATACCGGCGTGATCGGTACCGGCCTGCCACAGGGTGTTTTTGCCCTGCATACGCTGGTAACGCACCATGGTGTCCATGATGGTTTGCTGGAAAGCGTGACCCATATGCAAGCTGCCGGTGACGTTCGGCGGCGGGATCATGATGCAAAAGCTTTCCTGGCTGGTGTCGCCATTCGGTTTAAAGTAGCCCTGCTGTTCCCAGTGCTCGTAGAGCGGCTGCTCGATATCTTGCGGGTTATATGTCTTTTCCATTTCTACACTGTCGTTTGCGGCGAGGGTGGCGTCGCCGTATTCAATTGGAAACCAACGCTGCGATAGGCTTTATAGCGATCGCGCGCCAGTTGTTTTAGGGATTCTTCATAAGGTACGAAGTCTATCACTTCATGGAAAGCAGTAGCAAAATCTGCGAACTGTGGCAGCAGGCTGATCAACAGATCGCGCGGCGAACTGCCACGGCGCTGCGGCCATGCCAGTTCAACCGGTGCGCCATAGCGCGGGCCTTCGCCGGCCAGATTGTGCGGCACAAAGGCGTTAGCCGGCAACTGCCAGAGTGCTTCATCCAGCCGATTGGCTTGTTCTTCATTTTCGCAGGCAATCAGGATGCGTTTGCCGTCACGCCAGCGTGTTTCGGCAAGAGAGCATACCAGGGCTTCGATGGCGGTTAAGCCGTCGCCTGCGCTCTCAGACTCCATCACATAGAAAGTGGCGTTTTTCATGGGATCCTTTGGATGAGAGGGGGGCTCGCTGTCCCCCATCCCGGCCTTCCCCCATAAATGGGGGAAGGAGATGCTGCTACATGCAACTTCACAACTCACATAGGGCAGCATCTTCCTCCCCCACTTGTGGAGGAGGACCGAGGAGGGGGACAGCCATCACCAAATCAATCGTCGCCGTTCAGTCCAGCACGGTTCAGCAGGAACTGCGACAGCAGCGGCACCGGACGACCGGTTGCGCCTTTGGCTTTACCTGAACGCCATGCGGTACCGGCGATATCCAGGTGCGCCCAGTTGAACTTACGTGCAAAGCGCGCCAGGAAGCAGGCTGCGGTAATCGCGCCGCCAGGACGGCCGCCAATGTTTGCCATATCGGCAAAATTGGATTCCAGCTGTTCCTGATACTCATCCGCCATCGGCAGACGCCAGGCGCGATCGCCTGATTGCTCAGACGCGCTGATCAGCTCGTGCGCCAGCGGATTGTGGTTCGACATCAAACCGCTGACATGATGGCCCAGCGCAATCACGCAGGCACCGGTCAGCGTTGCGACGTCAATCACCACTTCTGGCTCGAAACGCTCGACATAGGTCAGCGCATCGCACAGCACCAGTCGGCCTTCAGCATCGGTATTCAGCACTTCCACGGTTTGGCCGGACATAGTGGTTAACACGTCACCCGGACGCATTGCTTTGCCGTCTGCCATGTTTTCACAGCCTACCAGCACGCCGACGACATTCAGCGGCAGATTCAGTTCTGCCACCATGCGCATCACGCCGTACACCGAGGCCGCGCCGCACATGTCGTACTTCATCTCATCCATCGCTTCGGCTGGTTTAATCGAAATACCGCCGGAATCGAAGGTTAAGCCTTTCCCCACCAGCACGATGGGGCGCGCTTCGGGATCGTTATTGCCTTTGTACTCAATCACCGACATCAGCGATTCATTATGTGAACCGGCTCCGACCGCCAGATACGCGTTCATGCCCAGCTCTTTCATCTGCTGCTCGCCGATGACGCGCGTGGTGACATTTTTGCTGTACGCATCCGCCAGCTGACGCGCCTGTGACGCCAGGTAGGCGGCGTTACAGATATTTGGCGGCATATTGCTGAGATCTTTGGCCGCTTTCACGCCTGCAGCCACGGCCAAACCGTGCTGAATGGCGCGCTCGCCGCTGGTCAGTTCACGACGGGTTGGCACGTTGAACACCAGCTTGCGCAGTGGACGGCGCGGTTCAACTTTGTTGCTTTTCAGCTGATCAAAGTTGTAGAGCGCTTCTTTCGAGGTTTCGACCGCCTGGCGCACTTTCCAGTAGGTATTGCGGCCTTTTACGTGCAGTTCTGTCAGGAAGCACACTGCTTCCATCGAACCGGTGTCATTCAGCGTATTGATCGTCTTCTGAATCACCTGCTTGTACTGGCGCTCATCCAGCTCGCGCTCTTTACCGCAGCCGATCAGCAGGATGCGTTCGGAGAGGATATTTGGCACATGGTGCAGCAGCAGCGTTTGGCCCACTTTTCCTTCCAGTTCACCGCGGCGCAGCAGGGCGCTGATGTAGCCATCGCTGATCTTATCTAACTGCTCAGCAATGGGTGACAAACGGCGCGGTTCGAAAACGCCAACAACAATGCAGGCGCTACGCTGTTTTTCCGGGCTACCGCTTTTTACACTGAACTCCATGCACTCTCCTGAATCTTAAAGACAACGGCCTTAGCTGTCGTTAGAATGTAGCGCGTTCGTAACCCATTAATTTGTTGCGACGCCATGACAATTCAGCGCCGGTAGTCATAATGAGTTGTGGTGACAATATGTTGTTTTTTCACCACGCTAACGCGTTCGTCATACTATTTTAGCTACGATGACGGCCATTGATGAAGAAAAATGGCTGATAAGCGTTGAAACTAGCGATTTTCCTGCAAAAAGACAAGTTATCACAGGCGTACTAAGCGTGATCATCATTAGATATCTGGTTCGGGAAACGCTCAAAAGCCAGCTGGCTATCCTCTTCATCCTGCTACTGATCTTCTTTTGTCAGAAGTTAGTGCGGATTTTGGGAGCTGCGGTGGATGGCGAGATCCCAACAAACTTAGTTCTGACATTGTTAGGACTTGGCGTGCCTGAAATGGCACAACTTATCCTGCCCCTAAGCCTATTTCTGGCGATTTTAATGACCCTTGGGCGGCTGTACACCGAAAGTGAAATCACGGTGATGCATGCCTGCGGCCTGGGTAAAAGCATGCTCATTAAAGCCGCGATGATCCTGATGCTGTTCACCTCGCTGGTGGCGGCGGTCAATGTCATCTGGTTAGGGCCGTGGTCGTCGCGTTATCAGCAAGAAGTGACGCAAAACGCCAAAGCGAATCCGGGTGCGGCAGCGCTGGCGGCTGGACAGTTCCAGACGTCCAGTGACGGCAACGCGGTGCTGTTTGTCGAAAACGTGAAAGGCAATACCTTCGGCAACGTGTTCCTGGCGCAGCTGCGTCCGAAAGGCAACGCGCGTCCCTCGGTGGTGCTGGCAGACAGTGGTCACATGGAGCAGCGTAAAGATGGCTCGCAGGTGGTCACGCTGGATAAAGGCACGCGCTTTGAAGGTACCGCCTTGCTCCGCGATTTCCGCATTACGGACTTTGTGAACTATCAAGCGCTGGTGGGCTACAAAGAAGCCACGCTGGATCCGAACGATGCCGATCAGGCGGATATTAGCGCGTTGCTGCAAAACAAGACGCCGCAGTTCCAGGCGGAATTCCACTGGCGTTTGACGCTGATCTTTGCGGTGCTGGTGATGGCGTTAATGGTGGTGCCGCTTAGCGTGGTAAACCCGCGTCAGGGGCGCGTGCTCTCAATGTTGCCCGCCATGCTGCTGTATCTGATCTTCTTCTTGCTACAGAGTTCTCTGCGTTCCAACGCAGCGAAAGGCCGGTTCGACCCTGCCATCTGGATGTGGGTAGTGAACTTCGCCTATCTGGCGCTGGCGGTGCTGCTGAACCTATGGGATACCGTGCCGATGCGTCGCATCCGTGCCCGTTTTAGCCGTGGAGGATCGGTCTGATGTTTAAGGTTCTTGACCGCTATATCGGCAAAACTATCTTCAACACCATTATGCTGACGCTGTTCATGCTGGTGTCGTTGTCAGGCATCATTAAGTTCGTGGATCAGCTGCGTAAAACCGGGCAGGGCGCGTACACCGCACTGGATGCCGGTTACTACACGCTGCTCAGCGTACCGAAAGATATCGAAATCTTCTTCCCGATGGCGGCGCTGTTGGGCGCGTTACTCGGTTTGGGCACGCTGGCGCAGCGCAGTGAGCTGGTGGTGATGCAGGCATCGGGCTTTACTCGCATGCAGGTGGCGCTGGCGGTAATGAAAACCGCCATTCCGCTGGTGCTATTAACCATGGCGGTGGGCGAGTTCGTTGCGCCGCAGGGTGAGCAGATGGCGCGTAACTATCGTGCGCAACAGCTGTACGGCGGCTCGCTGGTCTCCACGCAAAACGGTCTGTGGGCGAAGGACGGTAACAACTTCATCTACATCGAGCGCATCAAAGGCGATAACGAGATTGATGGTGTCAGCATCTATAATTTCAGCGACCAGCGCCGTTTGCTGAGCGTACGTTACGCGGCGACTGCGACCTGGAACGCCGATAAGAAGCTGTGGGTGTTATCGCAGGTAGATGAATCTAACCTGCAAGATGCCAAACAAATCACCGGTTCACAGAGCCTGAGCGGCGAATGGAAAACCAACCTCACGCCAGATAAGCTCGGCGTGGTGGCGCTGGATCCAGACGCTTTGTCGATCAGTGGCCTGTATAACTACAGCAAATACCTTAAGCAGAGCGGCCAGGTTTCGGGACGTTACCTGCTGAATATGTGGAGCAAAATCTTCCAGCCGCTGTCGGTAGCGGTGATGATGCTGATGGCGCTGTCGTTTATCTTTGGTCCGCTGCGTAGCGTCTCAATGGGCGTGCGCGTGGTAACGGGGATTAGCTTTGGCTTCCTGTTCTACGTGCTAGATCAGATCTTTGGCCCGTTAAGCCTGGTCTACGGTTTACCGCCGATATTAGGCGCGATTTTGCCGAGCGGCGCGTTCTTCGCCATCAGCTTGTTCCTGCTGATGAAACGCCGGTAATTGTCATGGGCCAGCCTCGATGCTGGCCCATCCTCTTCAGTAAAATCGCCTTTTCTGACGTCCCCTCACTGCAACTGCTGAACCCATCCTGGCACCTGCGACAACAAATACAAAATCAGGCCAATGGTGCCGCCCACCAGCGTGCCGTTAATGCGGATGAACTGCAGATCGCGACCTATATTCAGCTCGATTTGCTGTGACATATCGCGTGCATCCCAGCTTTTCACGGTGTCGCTGATATGGCGCGTCAGGAAGGTGGCGAACTCCGGTGCCACGCTGCGTGCCGCATCTTCCAGATGTTGATTCATTGAGGCGCGTAGCGCTTCATCGGCAGCCAGGGTTTCACCCAGCCACAGCGCGGCCAGTCTGACGCGCTCCTGCACCCGTGAATCCTCACTGTTCAAATCGTCTTTCAGCCAGCCACGTAAATCCTGCCACAGTTCGCCGATATAACGATTGAAAGACTCATCCTCCTTCAGCCAGTTCTTGATGCCTTCGGCGCGTTCCGCCATTTCCGGATCGGTTTTCAGTCGCTCAATCAGCCGCTGCACCGCACGGTCGAAGCCCAGACGCAGCTCATGTCCCTGATCGAGCGCCACCTGGTCGAGAATTGAGTCCACCGCATTCGCCACCAAATCGGCGCTGTGCTCGCCAAGCCATTCGGTCGGCAGCATTTTGGCTTTAATCGGATGTTCGCGCTTCAGCCAGCGTACAATCTGCGCGGCGATAAACTCACGTGTGCCGGGCTTGTGCAGCAGGCGCAGCAGCTGTTGCACCGCGGCATCGAGCAACTCCTGATGACGATTGTTCTTGGTCAGGCTATCCAACAGCAGTGCGCTGGATTGGGTGAGATCAACTTTATCTAGCGCGCGATGCACCGCGCGGCGTAAAAAGCGCTGAATGCGTTGGTCGTCAGTGAGATCGAGAAAGCCGCGCATTACCTGCAGCAGATGACGACCAATGCGATCGGCGTTGCCCGGCGTGTTCAGCCACTGTGCCAACATTTGCGACGGATCGTGGCGGCGAATCAGCGCCAGTAGCGAATCGGTATCGAGGAATTTCTCCTGCACGAAGCGACCAAGATTCTCCCCAATACGATCTTTGTTACGCGGAATAATCGCCGTATGACGTGAGATAAACGGCACCGGCACGCGCCGGAACAGCGCCACCACGGCGAACCAGTCGGCTAAGGCCCCGACCATCGCCGCTTCCGCGATCGCTTTGAGTCCGAGAACCCAAAAGTTGGGCGGCAGAAACAGCGTTACGACAAAAGTCGCGGCGGCAATCACCAGCAGCGACAGCGCCAGACGTTTGCTGCGTTTGAGTTGTTGATATTTATCCATAAATCCTTTTTTTAACGACGACGGCCGCCCAATAAACTGCCGAGCACACCGCGAATGATCTGATTGGTAACCTGACGCGCAGCGCTTTTCGCCACGCTCTGCACCACGCCATCGCGCTTGCCACCACGCGGACCGGTGGTGCCGAACAGAATGTCCTTCAGGCCGCCGAGAATGCCGCCATCAACATCGACGCTATTACCTTTGGCTTCTGGCGCGTTGGCTTGTTGCGTTGCGACCTGCACGCCTTTTTGCAACATTTCGAAGGCGGATTCACGATCCACTTCAGTATCGTATTTGCCGTACAGCGGCGAGTTGTTGATCAGGCTGTTACGTTCATCCAGACTCACCGGGCCCATGCGCGAGCCGGGTGCAATCACCATCGCACGCTGCACCATCGAGGGACTGCCTTTTTCATCAAGGAAGGAGATTAGCGCTTCGCCGGTGCCGAGCGCCTGAATCGCCTCGACGATATCAAAGTCTGGATTGGCGCGCATGGTTTCAGCGGCGCTTTTCACTGCTTTCTGGTCTTTCGGCGTAAAGGCACGCAGTGCATGCTGCACGCGGTTGCCGAGCTGTCCCAGCACGTTGTCGGGAATATCGCCAGGATTCTGCGTGACGAAATAGACGCCAACGCCCTTGGAGCGGATCAAACGAATCACCTGCTCAACCTTCTCCAGCAGCACCGGCGGCGCATCGGTAAACAGCAGGTGCGCTTCGTCGAAGAAGAACACCATTTTTGGCTTGTCGAGATCGCCCGCTTCCGGTAACTGCTCATACAGCTCTGCCAGCAGCCACAGCAGACTGGTGGCGTAAAGTTTTGGCATTTGATAGAGCTTTTCCGCCGAGAGGATATTGATAAAGCCTTTACCGTTGCTGTCGCAGCGCATCCAGTCGCGGATATCCAGCATGGGTTCGCCAAAGAAGTGCTCGGCCCCTTGCTGTTCCAGCGCCAGCAAGCCGCGCTGAATCGCCCCCACCGACGCGCTGTTGATGTTGCCGTATTGCGTCTGAAATGCCTTGGCGTTGTCGCCGATGTACTGCGTCATGGCGCGCAGATCTTTGAAGTCCAGCAGCAACAAGCCTTGATCGTCGGCGATGCGGAAGATGATCTGCAGTACGCCGGATTGCACGTCGTTGAGATTGAGCAGACGTGCCAGCAGCAGCGGGCCGAGATCGGACACCGTCGCACGCACCGGATGCCCCTGCTGGCCAAAAATATCCCACACCATCACCGGATTTTTCTGCGCCTGCCAGTCGGTGACGCCGATCTTCGCCAGACGCGCCAGCAGCTTTTCAGAGCCGTCGCCTGCAGCGGAAATACCGGTGAGATCGCCTTTCACATCCGCCATAAACACCGGCACGCCGATGTCGGAGAAGGATTCCGCCAGCTTTTGCAGCGTCACGGTTTTGCCGGTGCCGGTGGCGCCAGTAATCAAGCCGTGGCGGTTCGCCATGTTGGAGAGGAGATGCAATTGAACGTCGGGCGTTTGGGCAATCAGCAACGGAGTGGTCATGATTATTTCGCTCTCAGGCAATAGGTTATGCCAGAAAGGATAGCAAGCGGCGCGCGAGGAGGGAGGAGGATTGTGCCGAAAAGGTTGTGCCAACTGTCCCCCATCCCGGCCTTCCCCCATAAATGGGGGAAGGAGACGCTGCTACATGCCACTTCAGAACTGACATAGAGCAGCGTCTTCCTCCTCCATTTATGGGGGAGGACCGAGGAGGGGGGATGGCAGCACGATCTAAATTATTTCTGCACCGTATCAAAAAACAGCAAACTCACGCCAATCCCTTGCTGCACATGATTAACGTTATTGCGCACCGCGACCTGCTGCGCGCCCTGCAGCGTTACCACAAACGGGGAATTCTGCTGCATCGTTTTTTGCAAATCGGTATATAACGCACGACGTTTAGCCGCATCGCTTTCACCGGCTGCCGCACGGGTTTTGGCACTGAGCTCCGGAATATCCCAGCCAACGCGCCACGCCAGGGTTTTGGAGCCGCCCGGCACGTTATAGGCGAAGGCGCTGGCATTGGTGTTGGGATCGACATAGTCCGCGCCCCAATAGATAAAGATCGACTGGAAATCGCGGCCGCGCATTTTGCTCCACAGCTCTGACTCCGCCACCGGCTGCAGCTCAATCTGCACATCCGCCTTGGCAAAGCTGGCCTGCAGCGCCTGCGCCACATCAATGTAAGGCGGCTGATTGATCACCGTCAGCGCAAACTTCGTGCCTGGCTTGATGCCGCCTTTGGCTAAAATCTCTTTGGCTTTCGCCACATCGTAATGGAAAGGCTGATCCTCCAGCGCGCCATCAAAGCCTTGTGGCAGGAAGCTTTGATGAATGCGGTACTGGCCTTTCAGCAGATCTTGCGAAATTGAGTGGTAATCCACCAGCCAGCGCGCGGCTTGCCACAGCGCCGGGTTGCCCAGCGCCGGTTGCGCTTTATCTTTGGTGTTGAAACCAAGGTAATAGACCAGGCTGGATGGGAACGCCTCAATGCGCAGATTTTTGTCGCTCTTCAGCGCATCAATCTGATCCGGTCCGAGCTGATAGGCGACATCGACATCACCTTGCTGAATCAGCAGGCGACGCGCACCGGCATCCGCCACACCCTTTAACAAAATACGCTTCAGCTTCGGCTGAGGATTGGCTTGTTTGTTGGCGCTCAGCACCAGCGCCTGCTGCGGCACATACTGCTGAATGGTAAACGCGCCGCTACCGGCCGAATTGGTATGCAGCCAGCCGTTGCCGGCATCATTATTCACCACATGCTGCTGCACGGTTTTACTGTCAACCACGGAGGCCACTGGCGCCGTCAGCAGGCGCAGCGCCAGGTTCTGACCAATCTGCGCTGGCCACTGAATCTCCAGCTGATGGTCATTCAGCACGTTAAACTGACTGGCGATGTTTTCAGGGGTCCAGCCAAATTCGGCGAGAATGAAAGAGGGCGCTTTATTCAGCTGCACCGCGCGCGTCAGTGAGAAGATCACATCCTGCGCCGTCACCGGATTGCCGCTGGAGAAGTGGGCGTCAGGTTTAATGTTAAACACTAAGCTGTGCGGCGTGCTGCCCTGCTGCCAACCGGTTGCCAGCAGCGGTGCCAGCTTCTGCGGCGAATTGCGATCCGCTTCTACCAGCGTTTGGTAAATATTGCGCTGCACGCTATTGCTTACGGTTTCGAAGCTTTCAGCGGGATCGAAGCTAATAATGCCGTCGAGCGGTACGGCAACGACAAGGGTATCTTTCGGCGTGGCGGCATGCAGTGCAAAACTGCTGCCCCATAAAGCGACGAGCAAAATCAGTGAGCGCATTATTGTTTTCCTGGAGAAGAGATAATCAGACTCTATCTCTGCCGCCGCTCAGGCAAAATGCCGGTTTGTTCTGAGCTGTGCCGGAAAATAACAATTGATTGCGTTCAGGTATTATTGCGTTTATTTTGTGCGCTATCTGTCATTTCCGGGAAATAGATCGTTCATCTGCTGGTCAATTAAGTAAATGAAATGTTATAAATGAGAATAATTCTCTGGTATAGAAGTATGATTTTTTTTCATTGATTCATTTTGGCGATTATTTCTCTGCGCGATAATACCTGGTCAATTGCCCATCAAATAACCTCAATATCCCAACAATTGTACGGTTAAAACCTCATTTTCTGCCTCGAAAGCCTTTTACCAAGCCTTAACCTAAATTCAACATGATGATTGAATTTCATCAAAACATATCCTTAATTGAATTTTTACATTCTGAAATACCTATATCCCTAATATTGCCAGGTTATTTACCGATTTATAAAGCTATTAACAAAAATAATTATCTTTCTTAGCAAGTGAGAGTCGTCGCGCCATGCTTCTAAATAAACCGACCACCAGACGTAAGTTTTTACTTGGGTCGCTATTGGCTTTGCCATTAAGTGACCTGGTATTTAAGGGATTAACTGCGGCGCAAGCTGCGGAAATGGCAGCACCCGAGCTCGCCGATTATAAACCGATCTTTTTCAGTGCCGATGAGTGGCAATTTATTCTGGCTGCAGCCGATCGTCTGATCCCCGCTGGCGGCAAAGGTAAAGCGCCAGGTGCACTGGAAACCAACGTGCCGATCTTTATCGATCAGCAGCTGCACAGCCCGGAGTTCGGCGCCGAGATCTACATGCAAGGTCCGTTTGACGTGCACGCGCCTGCCACCATGGGATACCAAATTCCGTTTACGCCACAGCAGATGTACCAAACCGGTATCAAGCTGGTGAATCAGTGGACGCAGAGCAACTTCCAGAAACCATTCCATGCGCTATCACTGGAAGAGAAAGATGCGGTGCTGACCAAAGTGAACAAAAACGACGGTATCGACTTCGCCGCTCTGGGCGAAGAGAACCTGAAGGCCTCACAGTTCTTCAGCCAGCTGCTTTCAGATACCAAACACGGCTACCTCGCTGACCCGATGTACGGCGGCAACAAAGGCATGAAAGCCTGGATTGCTATCGGCTTCCCGGGCGCACGCGCCAGCTTTACCGAATGGGTGAAGCAGCACAACGTGCCGTACCCGCTGGGACCGGTCAGCCTCTTGGGTGAAAGCGCGTAAGCACACCCCCGTTTTTGGTATGTGAGACAGGATTAACATGGCACAGATTACAAAGAAAGAAGTCGACGTCGTCGT
This sequence comes from Pantoea nemavictus, assembly GCF_037479095.1. Classification (NCBI taxonomy): domain Bacteria; kingdom Pseudomonadati; phylum Pseudomonadota; class Gammaproteobacteria; order Enterobacterales; family Erwiniaceae; genus Pantoea; species Pantoea nemavictus. The sequence goes on from NZ_JBBGZW010000001.1 coordinate 2,747,936, forward strand.
ATGCGGCCTCGGCTGGGCCGGCTCGCTGATGAGCATTGAGCTGGCGATGGCCGGACTGGAAGTGCGCGCCTTAGAGCGTGGCGGCGAGCGTGACTACCCGGATTTCGCCTATCCGAAACCGGCCGATGAGTACGCCTACAACGTGCGTAACAAAGTGTTCGCGACGCCAAAAGAAGTGGCGGTCACCGTGCGTTACAACAGCAGCCAGACGGCGTTACCCACCCGTAAGTGGGGCGCGTTTGCGCCAGGCACCGGTGTGGGCGGCGCGGGCATGCACTGGACGGCGGTGCTGATTCGTCCAACGCCGACTGACCTGAAGCTGAAAACCTACGTGGATGAGGCTTACAAGCCGGGCATCCTGCAGGAAGATATGCGCGTGATGGACTTCCCGTTCACCTGGGAAGAGATTGAGCCGTATTACTACAAGTTTGAGCTGATCTGCGGTCAATCCGGTAACACCGGCAACCTGCGTGGTCAGATTCTGGAAGGTGGCGATCCGTTTGAAGGTCCGCGTTCAGAACCTTATCCGCTGCCTGCGCTGGAAGACACGCTGAACAATGTGATGTTCAAGGAAGCGGCGACCAAACTCGGTTATCACCCGTTCCCGAACCCGTCAGCGTGCGTATCCCGCGCGTGGAAAAACCCGTACGGCAACCAGATCGCACCGTGCAACTACTGCGGTTACTGCTCGAAATATCCATGCCTGAACTACTCGAAAGCCTCACCGCAAACGGCGGTCATGGATTCACTGAAGCGGATGCCAAACTTCTCTTACGAAGTGCACGCCGAAGTGGTGAAAGTGGTGCTGCATGACGATCAGAAAACCGCCAAAGGCGTGATTTACTACGATGTGGATGGCAACGAAGTGTTCCAGCCAGCCAAGATCGTGGTGCTCTCCAGCTTCCAGCTTTACAACGTGCGTCTGATGCTGCTATCCGGTATCGGCAAGCCGTATAACCCGATTACCGAAGAGGGTGTGGTGGGGCGTAACTATGCGTTCCTGTCGAACGGCGGCGCAACCCTGTTCTTCAAAGACAAAAACTTCAACTCTTACGCCACCGCTGGCGCAACTGGGCAGATGTTCAACGACATCTCACCAGGCAACTTCGACGGTCCGGGTCTGGGCTTCCTGGGTGGCGCTAAGATCCACAGTTCGCAGGCCACCGGTACGCCAATGGCTGCTGCACTGCCGAAAGGCACGCCGAGCTGGGGTCTGGGCTACAAGGAAGGTCTGGAGGAGTGGTACAACCACTCCATGAAGATCAGCATCACCACCACCTGTCAGTCGTATCGCGATATCTATCTCGATCTCGATCCGCACTACACCGACCATCGCGGTCAGCCGCTGCTGCGTATGACCTTTAACTGGAAAGAGAACGAACTCAAGCTGCAGCAGCACTTGAAAGGGATCGTCGGTAATATCGCCAAAGAACTTAACCCAGACAGCATGAGCATGAGCTTCCTGCCGATGGGCGCGGACTTTGACCTGACCAAGTACGTTTCGACCCACAACGTCGGCGGCGCGGTAATGGGCGATAACCCGAAAACGTCTGCACTGAACAAGTACCTGCAGAGCTGGGATGTTCATAACGTGTTTGTGCCGGGCGGCAACGCCTTCCCGCAAAACTTCCAGGCGAACCCGACCGATACCATCGGCGCGATCACCTTGATGGCGGCACAAGCCATCAAAGAACATTATCTGAAAAATCCCGGCCCACTGGTACAGGCATAAGCGCATGAAATTAAAATCATTGTTAATCGCCAACGCCGTGCTGCTGGGCAGCTTTGTCCTGCAGGCTCACGCGGAAGATGAAGCTCAATTGATCAAGCAGGGTGAATACCTGTCGCGCCTCGGCGACTGTATGGCGTGCCATACCGTGTCGGGCAAAGGCGATTACGCGGGTGGTTTGGCGATTGAGTCGAATCTCGGCACCATTTACTCCACCAACATCACGCCGGACAAAGAGCACGGCATCGGCAACTATAGCGAGCAGCAGTTCTCTGACGCGGTGCGTAAAGGCGTGTTGCCGAACGGTTCACGACTCTATCCAGCGATGCCGTATCCGGATTACGCCAAAATCTCTGATGCCGAGATGCACGCGCTTTACGTCTACTTTATGAAGGGCGTCAAGCCGAGCAGCGAGCAGCCGCCGGAAACCGATCTCAGCTTCCCGTTCAGCCAGCGTTGGGGTATGCGCTTCTGGAACTGGGCATTCACCTCAGATAAACCGTTCCAGCCGATTGGTGGCGCATCGGAAGAGGTGAATCGCGGTGCTTACATCGTCGAAAGCCTTGGCCACTGCGGCAGCTGCCACACGCCGCGCGGTCTCGGCATGAACGAGAAAGCGCTGGATAGCGGCGACGATCAGTTCCTCGCCGGTGGCAGCCTGAACAACTGGGATGTGCCGTCGCTGCGCGGTCTGCCGCGCTGGAGCGAGCAGGAGATCGTCGATTACCTGCAAACCGGACGTAACGACAAGGCCGCGGTAGGCGGTGAGATGAAGTCGGTGATTGAGCACTCCAGCTCGCACATGACGGATGCTGACCTGAAAGCCATTGCCGCCTATCTGAAGTTCCTTGGCGGTAATCCGCCGCTGCAGGCGTACAACGTGCAGAAGCAGCAGGCGACAGAAGCGAAGCTAACGGCGGCGAAAGGTTTGTCGGAAGGTGAGCGTCTGTATATCGACAACTGCGGCGCCTGCCACTTTGTCACCGGTAAAGGCGCGCCGGGGATCTTCCCGGAGCTGGATCAGGCGACGATCGTCAATGCTAAAGATCCAAGCGGTTTGATCCACACCATTTTGGCCGGTGCGCAGCAGCCATCGACTGAGAAGGCGCCATCAACCCTGGCGATGCCGGATTTTGCTAAGCGTCTGGATGATGATCAAGTGGCTAAACTGGCAACCTTCATTCGTCAGGGCTGGAGCAACAATGCGCCAGCGGTGACTAAAGATCAGGTAGCAGAAGTTCGTAAGACGTTGAAGTAATAAGGTAATTCCAGGTGCGCATGCATGCGCACTCTACAACAGCGTAGGGTCGCCATTCATGGCGACCTGGTTTTACAAGACGGTTTAATGGAAATTGTGGATCACTTCCAACACGCCGTTGATGATGAACTGCACGCCCATACACACCAGCAAGAAGCCCATCAAGCGCGAAATCGCTTCGATCCCGCCTTTCCCCACCAGCTTCATAATGGCGCCAGAACAGCGCAGCGAAATCCATAGGATCACCGACACGGAGAGAAATATCAGCGTCGGCGCGACCATGACGACCCAATCAGGAAAATCGACCCCGGATTTTACCGTGGAAGCCGAACTGATGATCATCGCGATGGTGCCTGGGCCAGCGGTGCTTGGCATCGCCAGCGGCACAAAGGCGATATTTACGGTTTCACGATTATTGTCGTTGGCATCCAGCTCATCCTGCTTATGTTCGGCTTCGACCGAATGCCCAACCGGTTTTGCCGGAAACAGCATGCGAAAGCCAATAAACGCCACAATCAATCCGCCGGCCATGCGCAGGCCGGGAATAGAAATACCAAAGGTGTGCAACACCGCGCTGCCGGCGTACCACGCCACCATCATGATCAGGAAAACGTAGATCGAAGCCTGCATCGCCTGGCGATTACGCTCCTGGAAGTTCATATCACCGGCAAGGCCGAGAAACAGCGCCACGGTGGTCAGCGGATTGGCCAGCGGCAAAATCACCACCAATCCCAGCCCGATGGCTTTAAAAAGCTCCAGCATGGAGACATTCCCATTTGAAAAAGTGATTCAACACTTGCACGTTCTGTAGCTACCGTCTTGAACGTCAAGCGGTAGCTACGTAGTTTTCGTTCCACGGCTCTCGTGTTTTAAGCACACCGAAGCAGAGATGGACCAGTTTGCGCATCACCGCTCCCAGCGCCACTTTGGCTGGCTTGCCCTTCGCCATCAGCCTTTCATACAGCGCTCTTACGGGGCGATTCCACCTTGCCGCTACTATCGCGGCCATATACAGCTTCGCTCTCACGTCGGCGGGACCGGTTTTCGACATCCGGGCCAGCCCTCTCACCGAACTGCCTGACGTCTTCTCGACCGGCACCACGCCCAGCCACGCCGCTACCTGACCCGCATTGCGGAACTGGCACGTACGCAGCACCGACAGCATGGTCGTTCCCACTACGCCGCCGATACCTTTTATCGACTCCAGCAGCTTAAGATCATCTTTCAGACCATCATTCTTATCCATGTGGTCGTCAATCAGCGCGTTTATTCGCTTCAGCTCCTTTTCATGCGATTTTTTTGTTCTTTCAAGCGAGTCGGTCACCTCGCCCGCCGTCTGGGTTGAGTTCGCCTTCTCGAGCCTGTTCGTCGCGCGCTGCACATCTTCAACGATGGCGTCACGCAGACGCAGCAGGTCTTTCAGCTTGCGGACTTCCGGTGGCGGCGGAACCCAGGCATCGGGCTGTTTCAGCTCGCCGTAACGGGCCAGCACCCAGGCGTCGACCGCGTCATTTTTGGTCAGGATACCCATTCCGCGGGCAAACTCCCTGACCCGTTGCGGATTGCCGATACAGACCGTCACGGGCGTGTTCCCGTGCAGCCCGTAAGCGACGTTTTCGTGATAGACGCTGGTCGCTTCCATCACCACCATCACCTGCTCTGGCGGGCACTTCTGCTTCTGGAGCCAGTCGCAGATGTCACGTTCTACGCCGACCTGATTTTTGATGGATTTCGTTTTCTTTTTGCCGTTGCCGGGGAACAGGCAGAGGTCGAGTTTGTTTTTGCTGACATCAATACCAAGACAGAACATCGGATATCTCCCTTTCACTTAAACCATCACGCCATCTAGCCTTGTACATACGAAGTCAGAGCTTCTGGTTACCGTTCAGAGTAGTTGCTGGCGTGAAAGGAGAAACGGAGGGCTTAAAGCTACGAAGCAAGATCGGGTCTTAAGCGGCGCAAAAAGCTGCCTCCGTTTCATGTTGCTGGTAGCTAACCAGCAACACATTCAAGATACAAGCGGCGCAATTTATTGCGCGATTGACCGCATCAGATAAGGCCAACATCGCGCAATAAATTGCGCCGCTACGGTATATGCGTCGATTTATCAGTGCTTCGGCGTATCCAGCGCTTCAATCAGCTCGGGGAAGAAATCCTGCAACAGTTCAGGCGTCATCAATTCAGGATAGCTAATTAAATGCTCGCGAATGCGCTCATTCACATCCGGCAGCAGGCGCTGCGCAGCATCTTGTACCGAGATCTTCTTCTGTTTCATCAGGCGCAGCACGTCGTCAGGCAGATTATCTTCATCTTCGACCTCATCAACCCCTTCGAGATCGTCGAGTTCATCCAAAAGATCCATCAACGCTTCAATTTGCGGCGTACGGGACTGATATTCGGAAGGCTGCTCGTTCTCAAGATAGCGCAGCAGCGCGCGCACCGGCGAACCATCCGGCTCGGCGGGCGGTTCATTGGCGAACCAGGTCAGAAGATCGTGTTGCGTCACCTGATGGACATGAAAACCGTTATCCACCAGTTCGTCGGCGAGAATATCGGCGGTATCGTGCTCAATCAGGCAAATGTGGGTGCGATTAGGCGTGAACTGCTCCAGCCACTGGTAAATCTCTTCAATTACGCTGTCGTCGTAAATAAAGCTCTGGCTGAGATGGCTGTCATCCTGCTGGTGGACGCAGATATCAATCTGGTCGGGATCGAAATAAATCGCAATGTTGATGCCTTTCATGTGCGCTGTCCTGTGTGGTGCAAAAACTCACTATAGCCTCAGGCAGCGCAGATGAACATGGTGCCGCCAGCAGCGTGGGCAACTGGCGGTAAAAATTAACGTAAATCAGCGCGATCCAGCCCATAAGCGCTATCGAGTGCGCCCGGCGTCATGCGTGAAAGTACCATCAGGCGGTTCCAGGTATTGATCACCGCGATGCAGAAGGTCAGTTCGCTGGTTTCCACTTCAGAGAAGTGCGCGCGCACTTCACTGTACAGCGCATCATCAATGCCGTTATCGCTCAGGCGCGTCAGCGCTTCAGTCAGCGCCAGCGCCGCTTTCTCTTTGGCGGTAAACAACGGCGATTCGCGCCAGATAGCGACATGGTGCAGACGCAGTTCGCGCTCGCCGTGCAGTTTGGCCTCTTTAACATGCATATCGACGCAGAAAGCGCACTGATTGAGCTGAGAAGCGCGCAGGTCGACCAGATGCTTAATGGTGGTATCAAGTGACGATTTTCCCAGCGCTGCAGTCGCATCGCCCACGGTTTTCACCAGCGCAGGAATATTTTTAAAATGATTAACGCGTGACGTCATGATGGTGTCCTCTCTATTCAGAATAAATTTTCAATGCATTGAAGTGCATGGGGTAACGCGGTGGTGCGAGTGACGGGATCGTGCGTGCCGTCAACGCGGATAAATTCCACATCAGTGATGCCAATGTATTCGAGCGCCACGCGGATATACGGCGTGAACTGGTCATCGGCGACAAAAGGGCCGTGGGCAAACACGCTGCCGCTGGCAACCACGCAATACACCTTCTTGCCCTGCACCAATCCGACTTTGCAGCCATCGGCGCTAAAGGCGAAGGTGCGCCCGGCGCGGGTAATATGGTCGAACCAGGCTTTCAGTACCGACGGTAATCCGAGGTTCCACATCGGCGATGAGATAACCAGCGTGTCGCAGGCAAACAGCTGATCCACTAAATCTTCCGATGTCTGAATGGCGGCGCGCTGTGCGTCATCGCGTTGCTCCGGCTTGGTAAAAAAGGCGCCAATGGTGAAGGCATCAAGATGCGGCAACGGATGTTGTGCCAGATCCAGCTCCGTCTCGATAAGATCGGCCTGCTGCGCACGTAATTTTTCCACCAAACGCGCCGACGCAATGCGCGACGCCGAACCCGCTAAATCCGGGCTGACTTTAATGTGCAGCAGTTTCATTCATTTCTTCCTTTAGCGTGATGGCGATGCATTGCGTGGTTGATGCGGTCATCTTAAACTTCTATGTCTGAGGTGAAAGGGCCAAAAACAAACAAAATAGGTAGGACAAGGCGTGGGATATAAAGAGATTTATCTGCGCTATCGCCAGCAGATTCTGGCAGGGCGCCTGAAACCCGGCGACCGCGTGCCGGCGATTCGTACGCTGGCGAGTGAACTGCAGGTAGCGAGAAAAACGGTAGAAGTCGCTTATGAAATTCTCATTGGCGAAGGCTATTTCGTCAGTCAGGGCGCGAAGGGGACACGCGTCAATCCGGAGCTGACGCTGGCCACGGCGCCAGAGAAAATGTCGCTGTCCGTGCCGCTTGCTAACCAGCACTCAGCGCGCGAAAGCAGTGGAGAATTTCGGCTGGGGATTCCCGCGCTGGATGAGTTTCCCCATAAGAAGTGGCTGCTGATCTCCGGCAAGGCTGCGCGCACGCTGCGGCCGGATGAGATGATTTTACCGCCGGTGATGGGTTACCAGCCGCTGCGCGAGGCGATCGCCAGCTATCTAAGCATTTCGCGCGGGCTCAACTGCCAGCCGGAGCAGGTCTTTATCACCAGCGGCTATCGCGCCAATCTGCGGCTGATCCTGGCGGTGCTGGCACAACCGAGCGACAAGGTGCTGTTTGAAGATCCTGGCTACTTCTTCGGACAAAAACTGCTGAAGCGCATCGCGCCGAATCTGCATTATGTGCCGGTGGATCGACAGGGCGTGGATGTTGATTATCTGCTGCGTTATCACCCTGACGCACGTTTCGCCGTGGTTACGCCAACCCATCACAGCCCGCTGGCAGTGACGTTATCGCTGCCGCGCAAACATCAGCTGCTGGAGTGGGCGCAACAGAACGACAGCTGGATTATCGAAGATGATTACGACGGCGAGTTTCACTACACGCGCAAAGTGATTCCTGCATTGAAAAGCCTGGATGTGCACGATCGGGTGATCTACACCGGCACCTTCAGCAAAACCATGATGCCGGCGATGCGCGTGGGTTACTTAGTGATGCCAAAAGAGACCATCGCGCGCTTCAGCGAGCTGGGTGAGATTCTTGAAACCGGTATGTCGCTGCTGCCGCAAAAGATTCTGGCGCAGTTTCTGAGCGAAGGGCACTTCTATCGTCACATCAAGAAGATGCGCATTCTCTACCAGCAGCGGCGTCGCATGATGCTGGATGCACTACAAATCTCTTTCCCAACGCTGTTCGATTTCGAGCTGACCGATGGTGGCATGCATATTGTCGCCTTTCTGCGTCGCGGCACGCAGGATAACGCGCTGGCGGAGATATGGCAGCGACATCAGCTGCGCGTGCTCCCGCTTTCCGGCTGGTATATGCAGACGCAGAAACGCTACGGGCTGGTGATTGGTTACACCAATATCCGTTCGATGGAACAGGCACGGGAACTGTTGCAGAGGACGGTGCAGGAGACGCGGGAGTTATTGCAGTAAAGAAAAGGCGCGAGGGACAGCTCGCGCCTTGATATCGGCGCGTCCTTACATGCCGATATATTTTTTACCCTGCTTCAGTACCACGTCGCAGGCTTTGGTTTTTAGCTTCTCACCCATCGGCGAGCTGCTCAGGCTTTGCAGATTCAGCTGCTGGCCGTTGCCGGTATTCAGCAAGCCTTGCAAACCCTGCTGATAATCGGTTTTCTGCTCCTGCGCGGCTGGGCTGCTTAAGCCGAGCTTGCTCAGTACCTGATCCTTCACCGACGTCACGTTGTTATCCACCACGTTATGCTGCACGCAATAGGACATCACGCCCGCGGCGTTGGTCATGCTGTTGGCGCTTACCGCTTTATCGCCGCCGTTCAGCAGGCCGGTCAGCGATGAGAGTGACAATCCGCTATTCTGCGCGTTGTTGGTGTTCGTGTTGCTGGTGCTGTTATTTTGCTGCGACAGTTGTGATGCTGCGCTGCTCAGCTGATCCTGCCAGCTTGCCGCCGATGCGCTCCCCGCCACCATAGCTGCCGCGATGCCCCATCCCCAAATCATGCGTTGTAATTTCATCTCAACCTCGTTGTCTTTTATATTCTGACTGCGTCAGTTGTGGTTAAGAGAGGTTTGGTTTAGGAAAGTTCCAGATAAGTAGGTGCATAAGGGCAAAATGGGACCGTTCTGGGTTTTGCTCTGCAGGCTGCGACGGCTGGGATTGGCGCGATAACAAGCGGTTAGCGCTGAAATGCTGTTTTTTTCAACGCTTAGCGCACATCCCCAACGATTCCAGTTGCGCACTCTGCTCGTAACGGTATAATCCCCAACGTTTTCCGCATCCTCTTCAGTGCCGAAGTGGCGAAATCGGTAGACGCAGTTGATTCAAAATCAACCGTAGAGATACATGTCGGTTCGAGTCCGACCTTCGGCACCATCGATTGATGCAAAATTAAGTCGCTTACGAGCGGCTTTTTTTTGCCTGAATGGCCTCGTTTTACTCTTCGTTTCTACTGAGTTTTTAGCTCTAACAGATGGATGTTCGAAGTAAAATCTTGTCTTATTGGTAATTAATAGGCGCCTCCTGGCTGACGTTACGACAATACCTATCGAATCTAATATCGATATTAACGTGCTTAACTTCATGACATTTCCCCCTAAAATTTCTTTCTAATAGAAGATAATAACTCTATCTTACCCATGCAATTCACAGAGTTTTTTAAGCAATCTACTCATTAAAAATGACGGTGTTTCTTGCCTTTATAAGCTATTTTTAAACTGTAGGTGTTAACCTCCAGACTCCAATAAGGCATGAAAAAAAACCGGGTGAAAGACCACGAAATAACTATGTGTTATTTAATTTTTTGTGTATGTTTGTTGAAAGGATAAATAACAAAGGACGATGTAGAATGCCCATTCCAGCAAATCTCTGGCTCAAAGATGATGGCGGTGCTGATATTCGTGGCTCCGTTGATGTACAACATCGGGAAGGCAGTATCGAAGTAACAGGATTTTCCCATAACGTAAGACTTCCAACTGATCCACAAACAGGTAAGCCTACTGGTACAAGAAAGCATGCGCCTATTATCATTCAAAAAGAATTTGATGCTTCTTCACCGTGTCTCTATAAGACTGTAGCAACAGGACAAAACTTAACGTCGGCTGAATAATGCTAAACGCTCAGGCTTTTAAGAAACGTCATGCTTTATGGATCTTTTTAATCCTGGCGATTGTCTATGCCATTTACATGTTGTCGAAAATTTCCCCACTTGAACAATCAATAATCCATGAAGAGAAAATTAATAACCAGGTAAATATTTTTATTACTGAAGCAAGTGCGGGCGCTACGACAAATTTCTCATATAATTTTTACTTGTATGATTCTAGTAAATCTGCGGAAAACTTTAAGAGTGCATTAAAGGATGATTATTCTCCGTTCCTCATTACTTCTGATGCTAATGCGTTAAGCAAGGTTGAAAGAGGAGTTATTTATTTGGATGTAAAAGGAAAAGTTTTTGTATTTAACAACACTCCTGCGTATAAATACAATAATTCTATCTATACCGTCCCCGTAGTTATAACTGCAAGGCCTTATTGATATTGTTGTCAATGATGGTGATGATTCGTCTGGTAACACGGGATGATGCTCACGATTTCTGCAACTAATGCAAAATAAGTCGCTAATAGGTGGTTTTTATTTTTCAATTTTTATAATCGATCATTTTCAAATGTACTGAAGCACCAAAATGCTTGTCGAGGTTAACCTGCCGAGAGAGATGCGCTTGCAGCCTTAAGATCCTCTTAAGAACTCCCCGTATAATGGCGCCATAAATTCCAACGATGAGTTCACCATGAAAAACACCCTGATTTCCCTTTCGATTCTTTTCTCCGCATTGACCTTTACTTCTGTTCAGGCGGCAAATCCAGCCACCGGCTGTGAAGCTAAAAAGCAGGATATCCAGCAAGAGCTGGCGATGGCGCGTGAACACGACAATGCAGCCCGCATCGCCGGTCTGGAGAAGGCGTTGCGTGAGAATGATGCGCACTGTACCGACAGCGGTTTATTAAAAGCCCGCCAGGATAAAGTTGCGGAGAAGCAGTTGAAAGTACAGGAACGCGAGCAGGATTTACGTGAAGCGCAGGCCAAAGGTCGTAGCGATAAAATCGATAAACAGCAGCGTAAGCTGAACGACGCGCGTGCAGAGCTTAAAGAGGCTCAGGAAGCACTGACGCAATAAATTATGCTCCTCGCAGCGATTCAATTGGCGCAGGCGGGATGCGGATTGTAGCAATAAAAACAGGCTCATCCCGGAGCCTGTCTGCTTTCACCGTTTCACATGCACGCCAACGCCACTCTCTTCCGCGGCAAATTCCATTTTTAACGTCAGCGCCGGTATTTCATAATCGCCACCGTTCTGCTGGCGATACGCAATCGGTGCGGTTTCCGCTAAGGTATCCAGTCGTGTGGCCAGAACATCACACCAGCCAGCAAAGCGCTCTGCTGCCGATTTCTGCACGCGATAAAATACCACCGGTGGCAGCACGCTAAAGCCGGGGTAAAACAGCAAGCCGTGCTGAATGGGGAACAACAGCGCGTCCATCGGTCCATTAATGCCGCGCGGGCTGTAATGCGATTCCCATCCGCCGGTGGTGACCACCAGCATCGCCCGCTTGCCGCTGAGATTGCCTTCACCGTAACGATCGCCCCAATGTTGATCGTTGTGCTCGCCCACGCCGTAAGCAAAGCCGTTGGCGTAAACGCGATCAAACCAGCCTTTCATAATGGCGGGCATGGAGAACCACCACAGCGGGAACTGGAAGATCACCGTATCCGCCCAGCGCAGTTTTTCCTGCTCAGCGGCGATATCTGCGGCTTGCAGTTGATGATCGTAGGCGAAGCGCGAATCCACCGTGGCATCATAATGGCTGCCCACCAGCGGGGCGCGCGTATCGGCGGCGTCGAGCGGCACTTTCCATTGCATGGCATAAAGATCCGAAACCTGCACCTGATGTCCGGCTTTTTGCAAATGCTGCACGGTAAAATCTTTGAGTGAACCCGTCAGCGAGCGCGGTTCTGGATGGGCATACACAATCAGTACGTTCATGAGCTTAATCCTGTGAGATGAAATCAGCTGCAGGTTAAGTCAGCGCTGGATATAGTAGAAATCAATTGCTGATATCTCAGGTATAGACAAGGTGAATATCAATTCGCTGGATTTGAATCTGCTGCACACGCTTAGCGTACTGTTAGCCGAACAGAACGTGACGCGCGCAGCGCAGCGTCTGCATCTCTCGCAACCCTCCGTTAGCGCCCAGCTGGCGCGGCTGCGGTTAGTGTTTGACGACCCGCTGTTATTGCCCGGCCCACGTGGCATGTTGCCCACCGCACGTGCAGAGGTGTTACGCGAGCCGTTGCGACTGGCGCTGGAAGCGGTGGAGCGGGCGGTTGCAACGCCCGATATTTTCAATCCAGCCGATGCCGATGTGACCTGGCGCATCGCCGCCACCGATTACACGTCGTCCGCGCTGATGTTGCCGGCGTTGAAGCTGATCCGCATGGCTGCACCGCAAAGTCGTATGGCGGTGTTGGCGCTCAATCCGCCGCAGGTGGCGCAGCAGTTGGAGAAGGGCGAGTTGGATCTGGTGTTTCACACCGGTGATAACGCGCCGCCCACGCTGCATCAACGCAAACTTTTTAGCGAACGCTACGTGCTGGCGGGTCGACGCGATCATCCGCATTTGCAGCAGCCGCCGACGCTGGATCAGTTCTGCCGGCTGGAGTTTGTCATGGTCTCGCCGGACGGCGGTGGCTTCAGCGCCGCTACCGATGAGGCACTGGCGCAGCTGGGGCGCTCACGCCGCGTGGTACTTTCGGTGCCGCACTTCCTGTTGATGCAGGAAACGTTGGTGAACAGCGATTTAGTGGCGGTACTGCCGGAACGGCTGGTGCGGCATGCCACGCAACTCACCGTCGTTGATCCACCGCTCGCCATTGCAGGCTTCGATATTTTGCTGCTGTGGCACGAGCGCCTGCATCGCGATCCGGCCCAGCAATGGCTGCGCCAGCAGATCGTGGCGGCGTTATAAACCTGAACATCAACGCGAGGCAGAGTCGCGTTAACGCTGTAACGTCCTCCGGCATAAGCCTTTTTGGCACGATTTTTTCTGAATCCCAATGCGAATAGCGCCGCGCTTTTCCTGCCTGCATCATATTAATGCGACGAAATGGTCGCATTTTATCCTGCAGGAAGACAATCATGAAATCCAATGTATTTATAAGCTTGCTGCCGCTTACGCTGGCGGTATTTATCTCCTTTCTCACCATGGGGATGCAACTGCCAGTGCTGCCGCTGCATCTGCAGCAAAACCTCGGGATGGATACGCTGATGATTGGCGCTGTCATCGGGGCGCAGTTTATTGCCGCGCTACTCACGCGTGCCTGGGCCGGTAACTTTGCTGATATGCGCGGACCGAAACGCGCGGTGATCGCCGGGCTGGTGGTGATCGCCAGCTCTGGCTTTATCTACCTGCTTTCGCTGATGTTCATCCATCAGCCGCACACTTCGGTGGCGATTCTGCTGCTGGGGCGCGTGGTGCTGGCGCTGGGCGAGAGCCTGATTGCCACGGGGGCTCTCGGCTGGGGTTTGGGCCTGGTTGGGTCGGGCAATGCGGGAAAAGTGATGGCGTGGATTGGTATCGCGATATACGGCGCATGGGCGCTGGGGGCGCCGCTTGGCGTGGTGGTTTATAGCGGCTGGCAATTTAGTGGCATCGCTCTCGCCATCATTGTGATTCCGCTGCTGCCGCTGCTGTTTATCACGCGCACAGATGGCGTACAGCCAACGGCGACGGCGCGAATGCCATTCTATAAGGTGATGAGCGCGGTGTGGCAACCAGGCCTCGGGTTGGCGCTCGCCAGTGTGGGATTTGGCATGATTACCGCCTTTATCGCCTTGCTGTTTGCTGCCAAATCCTGGGGCAACGCATCGCTAGCCTTCACCGCGTTTGGCGTCACCTTTATTGTCGCGCGTCTGTTTTTCGCCCATCTGCCGGACAAGCTGGGCGGAGCACGCGTGGCGCTGCTGTGTGTGATGATTGAGGCGTTTGGCCAGCTGCTGATTTGGCGCGCGGACAGCGCCAGCGTAGCCTACCTTGGCGCAGCGCTGACCGGCTTTGGCTATTCGCTGGCGTTTCCTGGCTTTGGCGTTGAAGCGGTACGTCGCGCACCACCACAAACCCGCAGCCTGGCGATGGGCGCGTATGTTGCGTTTCTCGATATCGCGCTGGGGATCACCAGTCCGGTTGCCGGGGCGCTGGCGGGCCATTTCGGTATTGCATCGGTTTACCTCGCCGGGGCGATAGCGGTGGCGTGCGCGGCGCTGGTGGCGATACGTTTACTGGCGCGTCAGCCAGAGCCACAGCGTGTAATGGAATAAGCATCGCCGCAAAAAATTCACTTCTCCCGCGTCACAAAAATCATCACACTAGCCACCTTTACCATTACGGAGAGATGGCATGATTACCCGATTGCTGCTGGCGATGTCGCTGCTCGCCAGCTTGAGTGCGCCGCTGTTGGCCGATCAAGATGGCGTCTCCTTCAGCCACAAAGACTGGGAACTGGCCTGTGATAACACGCTGACCTGTCGCGCCGCCGGTTACAGCGCTGAAGAGGGTGCGGGCGGCTCGGTGCTGCTGGTGCGCGCCGGCGGACCCAACGCAGTAACACACGGCCGCGTGGTGCTGGCCGATACCGGCGATGATGATTCAAAGCAGGTTGATGCGTTGACGCTATGGATTGACGATCGTGCGTTAGGCAACGTGACGAAAGCCGACAACGACGAGTGGACGCTGACGGATGCGCAAACGCAGGCGTTGATCAATGCCATCAAAGGCAGCGAAAAAGTGGAGTTTCGCGGTGGGGAACAACCGTTCGATCTCTCCAGCAATGGCGCCTTTGCCACGCTGCTGAAGATGGATGATGCGCAAGGTCGTCTTAGCACGCCGGGCGCGCTGGTGCGCAAAGGCAACAAGCCGGAAACCAGCGTGCCGGCGGCGCTGGCAATGCCGGTGATTCAGCAGGTGAAAGTGGCGAAGGCCGATGCGCGTCCATTAACGGCTGACGAGCTAGCGCTGCTGAAGCCGAAGCTGATTGCGTCTCTCACCGATGACGACAGCTGCGACAATCTGGCGCCGTCCGACGATCAACCGGAAGAGGGCGCAGAGCCGTTGACGCTGACGCCCGTGGATGATGCGCATGTGCTGATCGCCGCGCTGTGCTGGCGCGGGGCTTACAACGAAGGCTACGGTTTTTGGCTGATCGACAAAGCGTTGCAGGGCAAACCGCAGCTGGTGACGGATTCCGGTACAGATTACAGCGCAGGCGTGATCACGGAAGCGCAGAAAGGGCGCGGTATCGGCGACTGCTGGAGCACCGCGGCGTGGGTGTGGGATGGCAAAGAATTTGTGCAAAGCAGTGATGCCACCACCGGCATGTGTCGCGCGATTCGCGCGGGCGGCGCATGGCAGCTGCCAACGTGGGTTACCGAGGTTAAACCGGCGACTTGATAAATAACCGCACATAACCGTAGCGGCGCGATTTATCGCGCGTGTTTTGGCCGCAATATCGCGTTCAAAAGCGCGCAATAAATTGCGCCGCTACCAAAGAATCCCCGATTATTTACCGCAGCACTGCTTGTACTTTTTACCGCTGCCGCACGGGCAAGGATCGTTGCGACCGGTTTTCTCGCCGGCAAAGTGCGGCAACTGCGGTTCCGGGTCAGGCTGCGCCATGCGCTGTTCCTGCCAGTATTCATGTAGCTCCAGCGCGGCGGGGCGAATCGCGTCGATGCTGGCTTCAAACTCTTCTGGCGTGAAGGCTTCGCGCTGCGCCAGCTGCTCGTCGCTGCCGTGCAGGGTGATCGCCTCCATCATCGGCTGCAGTGACTCCGGCAGCAGCGACCAATCCGCATCCAGCGCGACGCCGCGCAGATAGCCGTAGCACCAATCTTCCACCACGGTGAATTCCTGGCCTTCCATCTCTTGCGTGCCAAACAGCGGATCGAACTGCTCCGGGAATTCGGCCAGGCGCTCGGCAATATCGTTCAGATGCTGAAACGTCAGCGTCATAAAGCGATCCATTTCGCGCTCGTTAGACCATTTAGGAATGTGCTTTTTGCCGCCCCACATCGCCACCAGCCACTCGCTCGGCTCAATGTCGTTCGGGCCGGAGAGCAGCGCGGTCAGCATGCCATCCAGTTCGGCGGTATCCACCACTGCGTGTTCGTTGCCGTATTTCTCCAGCATATCTTCAAGCCAGTTCAGCTCTTTTTCGGTTAACGGGCCCTGGTTCATACGGCGTCTCCTGCGGTTGCTCATGGTTGGGCAATGCCCAAATAGTATTGGCGGCGATTATAGCGGGAAGCAGGTGTGATTTACCGCTTTTTGCATATCGATTGCTGAACCTTTCCTAAAAATCATTCGCCATAACATATTGCCCAACAGTATTGGCTGCGGTTGCTGACAGATGGCAGCGTAAACAGAGAATTTTTCTGCCTAAAGGATGCAAATGTATGGCCACTACGTTGCCGGTACTGGATTTATCCCTGCTGGAACTGCCTGATGCCGAACAGGCGCAATATCTGGCCGAGCTGCGAGAAACCGCGCGCGACGTGGGCTTCTTTTATTTAATTAACCATGGCATCAATCCGCAACTGCTGCAGAACGTGCAGAGCATCACGCGGGCATTTTTTGCCTTGCCGGATGAAGAGAAGCAGCGCGTTTCGATGATTCACTCACCGCACTTTCGCGGCTACAACCGCGCGGGCGTGGAATATACCCGTGAGCAGCGCGATCAGCGCGAGCAGTTTGATATCGGCGCGGAGCGCGCGGCGTTGACGTTGCAGCCGGACGATGCGGCGTGGAAACAGCTGCAGGGCCCAAATTTGTGGCCGCAGGCGCTGCCACAGCTGCGCCCGGTGATCCATGCGTGGCAGCAGGCAATGACCGACGTTGCACTGCGTTTACTGCGCGCCTTCGCCAAATCGCTGTCGCTGCCGCCGAACGCCTTCGATGCGCTCTACGGCACGCATCCCAACGAACATGTGAAGCTGATTCGCTATCCAGGTCAGGATGCGGATGCCAGCCAGCAAGGCGTTGGCGCACATAAAGATTCCGGTTTTCTAACCTTTCTGTTGCAGGACGAGCAGAGAGGTTTGCAGGTAGAAGTGACGCCGGATAATTGGGTAGATGCGCTGCCAAAACCGGGTGCTTTTGTGGTGAACATCGGCGAATTGCTGGAAATTGCCACCAATGGTTATCTGCGTGCCACCGTACATCGCGTGGTATCGCCTCCTGCGCGCCAGCAGCGGATTTCGATCGCGTTCTTCCTCGGCGCGCAGCTGGACGCCGAAGTTCCGCTGTATCAGTTACCGCCTCAGCTGGCCGCAGAAGCACGCGGACCAACCAGCGATCCCAGCAATCCGCTACTGCGGGAGGTGGGCTGGAACTATCTCAAGGGGCGTTTGCGATCGCATCGCGACGTAGCGCAGCGTTATTACGCTGACACTCTCAATAGCGTTAAATCATAAGAAACTAAGGGAAGCAGATGAATAAAAAGGTGATAGCAACGTTGGCGATGGTTTCGATTTTCAGCACTTACGCATCGGCGGCGGCACTGCGCGTGGCGGCGGATGCCGTACCGCACAGCGAAATCCTTAACCACATCAAACAGACCGATAAAAAGCTCGATCTTAAGGTGATTGAACTCAATGGCAACCTTAACGCCAACGAACTGCTGGCGCGCGGAGACGTGGATGCCAATTACTTCCAGCATGTGCCTTATCTGCGCGATCAGGAAAAAGCGTTGGGCGAGAAATTTTCTGTCGTCGCTACCGTGCATATTGAGCCGCTGGGCATTTACTCGCACAAAGTGAAATCACTGAAAGATCTGCCTGATGGCGCGCAGGTGGCGGTGCCAAATAACGTCACCAATCTGAGCCGCGCCCTTTATCTGTTGCAGGCCAATGGCTTACTGAAGTTGAAGAGCAGCCGCGCTGAGACGCTGGTGACATCGGCAGACATTACCGACAACCCGCATCATCTAAAAATTATTGAAGTGGAAGCGCCGCAGCTGCCGCGCGCGCTGGACGATGCGCAGTTAGCCATCATTAACGGTAACTACGCCCTGCAGGCAGGATTAGTGCCTTCAAAGGATGCGCTGGCGCTGGAACAAGCGCAGGATAATCCGTACGCCAACGTGCTGGTCACCACGCCGAAACTGGCGCACGATCCGCGTATTATTGAATTAGCCAAAGATCTCGAGTCAAAGCAAACCGCTGAATTTATTAACCAGCATTACAAAGGTTCGGTTATTCCTGTTAATCATTAATCCCCTGGCGCCCCTGTTTTTGCCAGGTGGCGCTGACTTTCTTCTGTGCTATATTTCGCCACCAACACCCGCCGCGCCTTTTTAAAACCATAAAAATTCTCTAAATCCATTGCCATGATTACCTTTGCCAGGAAAAAACGGGTGCTGTGCCATCGTTTAGCGCGATGCATCATTCTGCTGTGCATCAGCCTGCTGCTCAATGCCTGCGGCACGCTGTCGCAAACCTCCGCGCCGGTGAGCGATAAAGTTTACCTTTCGCATGACACGTTCAATGAAAACGTCGATGACATTGTGCGTCACTACATGCAGCAGAAGCAGGTTTCCGGCATCAGCATCGCGATCATCCATCAGCGTAGTCAGCCCACATTTTATAGCTTTGGCGTCACCGATGCGGTGCACCGTTATCCCATCACGCCCGATACCTTGTTCGCGCTGGGTTCACTGAGTAAAGGCATCACCGCCGAGGTGATTATTGAGCTGGTGGATCGGGGCGAGCTGCACTGGAACGACACGCTGGCGACGCTGCTACCGCCGAACGTGCCGCTGAGCGCCGATGCCAAACGCATTACGCTGCTACAGCTGGTAACGCACACCTCGGGGTTACCGCGCCAGGATATGGATTTGCCGATGTTCATAAAATTCATGGGCTATTTGCGCAGCGGCGAGAACTTTTACGGCAACCTGGACAGCGATGCGGTGTTGGAGTATCTCGCCGATTTTAGCGCGCCTGCGCATCCCACCGCCCGCTACTCCAATCTCGGCTATGCGCTGTTGGGCTACATTCTCAAGCATCGCTTTCATCAGGACATCGAAACGCTGGCGCAACGCAACATGTTCCAGCCGCTGGGCATGACCAGCAGCAGCTTTGAGCCGCAACGTCTGCGCGGTTATCCGTGGCGTGCGATTGGCCATGCGGGCGATCAGCCAAAATTGATTCCACGCGGCCAAATAACGCCAGACTGGGCGTTCAATAATAATATGGTGGCGGCCGCCAGCCTGTATAGCAACGCGCGCGATTTGATTCGCTATCTGGATGCGCACCTGCACGACGGCGCGGGCAGCTCGCTCAACGCGGCGTTTGCGCAGGTCAATCACGGCTACGAGCAGCACGGCAATCAGTCGCAAAATATCGCCTGGGTGACGGATCGTTATGGCGATCAGCAAATTACCTATCAGGTCGGTTATATCGGCGGTTACTCAAGCTTTATTGGTTTCGATAAGCAGAACGGCAATGCGATTGTGGTGCTGCAGAACGCGTTTAACTGGAGTAATTATCTCGGCATTGCTCTATTGATGGATCTGGCGCAGAAAAAACACCACAGTAATTAACATGGTTGCTTGCAATTTTACTGCGCCAAAAATGGCGATAGCTGAGGTATGCTGAGCAGCGAAATTTGACGCGCTAAGCGCGCCGGGGGAACCTTCTGCGTGCCGCACTTGTCAGTAAATTGGACAGTTAATAATTAACCAGAGTGGAAATCACCAATGCGCAGGACACACGTCACCCTTCTTTCTGCAGGAATTTTTATGGGCGCTTTAAGCCTTACGCCAGCTGCGCTGGCTGAAGGCGAGCAAACGGATGCCGTACCCACCCCGCCGCAGGTGCAGCAGACCGCACCCGATGCACAAACGCAGGCGCCAGCCGCAGATGCCCAAACTCAAGCGCCGGCGGCCGATGCGCCCGCCAGCAATGAACCGGCTGAATCCAGTGGCGATGTCGCACCGATTCGTCCTCCGCAAAGCGGCGATGCCACGGCACCCAATAATTACGATCTGACCACCATTATCATCGACTACAAAGAGTACAAAGTCGGCGATGTGGTGCCCGAAGAGTATCGTAAAAAGCAGTACACCATTGTCCAGTGGCAGCCGCGCCATCTGCCCGCGCCGCAGCCTGGCACGCATTGGGCTTATATCAATGCCAACTACATCCTGATCACCGATGACAGCGGTAAGATCGTGATGGGCAAATCGGGCGAAATCTTCTTCCGCGGTTAACCTCCGCGCAGCAGACGCGCTAGCTGCGCGACGCCCGCCGTAATCTGGCTGGTGCTGGTGTTGCCATAACCCAGCACCAGCCCTTGCTGCTTGTTCTCTCCAAGATAAAATCCCGACAGCGCGCCCGGCGCGTAGCCACTGTGGATCAGCCGATCCACCAGCGCCATATCGTTTTGATCATCTGGCAGTGATAACACCAGATGCATGCCACATTCGCCGCCCTGTATCGCTACCTTAGCACCCAAGGTTTGCTGCAAAGCCTGACGCAACGTTGCCTGACGTTGGCGATAGAGCCGACGCATTTTGCTCAGATGGCGGCTGAAGTCACCGCTGCGTAAAAACAGCGCCAGCGCCTGCTGCTCCGGGCGATTGCCGCCGCGCAGCAGTTCATGCAGGGCAGGACGCAGCGGCGCTAGCAGCTGCGGTGGCAACACCATAAAACCGAGGCGCAGTGCTGGAAACAGCGTTTTACTGAACGAACCGACGTAGATCACTGGCGTAGGTTGCATCATGCCCTGCATGGCGGCGATGGGTTCTCCGCTGTAACGAAAGTCGCTGTCGTAATCATCTTCGATAATCCACGTTTGATTTTCACGTGCCGCCGCTAATAGCGCCAGACGACGCGGTGCGCTCATGATCGCGCCGGTGGGATATTGATGGGTTGGCGTGGTGTAAATCAGGCGTGGCCGACGCTGCTGCCAATCCTGTGGGTTTGCTGCCAGGCCCTGGCTATCGACGTTTACCGGCTCAATCTGCATATCACCGAGGCGCATGGCCGCCTTTGCGCCGCGATAGCCAGGTTCTTCAATCCAACCGATGTCGCCAGGGCTGCTAAGCAGCGCGACGCACAGCGTAAGCGCCTGCTGCGCACCTTCGGTAATCACGATTTGCTCTGGCGTACAGCGCACGCCGCGCGCCAGAGCTAAATGCTGGGCCAGCGCTTCCCGCAGCGTACGTTCGCCGAGCGGATCGCCATAGCCCAGCAGCTGCTGCGGCTGATGCAGCATCACGCGGTTCAATGCGCGTCGCCATTGTGCCAGCGGGAAATGCGCCAGCGAAGGAACACCCGGTCGCAGCGCCATCTCTTGGCTGAAGGTGCGATGGCTGGAGCGCAGCTCGGCGATGCGCGGCGACAAGGTAATCTCGCTACTGGCGTACGGCTCTTTATCCGCGGCCTGCAGCGCCATATTACCGATGCGACTGCCCTGGCGATCGCTGATGATGAAACCTTCGGCCTGTAGCTGTGACCACACGGCCATTACCGTATTTCGTGAAACGTTAAGATCCAGCGCCAGCTGTCGCGTGGCGGCCAAGCGCGTACCGGGCGCCAGTTTTCCCGTCAGAATCGCCTGTTTGATGCGCTGAAAAAGCTGTTGCTGCAGTGTCTGCGCGCCATGGGTTTCCAGCGGTGCCAGTAATAATCGGTGTAGCTCAACATCACTCATAAGCGCATTTCCGTGGATCCATCAAATGGCATCATTGTGGCGCTTTTTAACACTCCAGCAAAGTGGCACTCTGCTGCACAGGCCCCTAACTTTTTAAGGAATCGAGGAATGTCGCAACACACCAACGTTTATGGACAACCGGTAGGATTTCCACTGCCCGATTGGCAACCCCGCGCCTGGCCAGAGTATGAAACTTTTTCGGGTGACTATTGCCGGCTAGAGCCGCTCAGTGCCGATCGTCATGGCCGCGAACTGTTTGCCGTCTATGCGCAAGCTGCGGATGGGCGAGACTGGACCTATATGTTCGCCGAGCCCTTTGCAGATGAGGCGGCTTATGTGGCTTATGCGCGCCAGCTGGAAAACGGCCGCGATTCGCTGCATTTCGCGGTAATCGATCCGGCCAGCAATCGCGCGGTTGGCAGCCTGGCGTTGATGCGCATTGATGCCACGCACGGATCGATTGAAGTCGGCCACGTCGCCTTTTCGCCCCTGCTGAAGCAAACCCGTATGGCCACTGAAGCGCATTATTTGCTGATGCGTTATGCCTTTGAAAAGTTGGGCTATCGTCGTTATGAGTGGAAGTGCGACAGTTGCAATCAACCCTCGCGTAACGCGGCGCAGCGGTTGGGATTTCAGTTCGAAGGTACCTTCCGTCAGGCGATTGTTTATAAAGGCCGCAGCCGTGATACCTGTTGGTTCTCCATCATCGATAGCGAGTGGCCGCAGGTGAAACAGGGCTTCGAACGCTGGCTGGCGGCGGAGAACTTTACGGAGCAGGGAACGCAGCGTGAAAGGCTGGAGGCGCTGCGTCAGCAGTGATTTAAAGCCGGGCTTAAAGCCCGGTTAGCTCATAAACATATATTTTGCTGCTGCAGGAATCAGGGTACAGACAATTGCCATCATGATTCCTTTAAGCCATTGAGAGTCTTTTTTTAAAGCCGTAAAGTTTTGGTCCATACGCTGATCCATGGCACCTAAACGAATATCGAGTTTCTCGAATTTCTGATTTATCTTCTCGAACCTTTCATCGATTTTATCGAAGCGAATATCCATCGTTTGAAATTGACCCGTGACATCTTTCTCAAAATGGTCAAATCGCTGTTCCAGATTATCAATACGATTATTGGTGGCGTGTTGCATACGGACCACACTTTCCATTGCCTGCGACAGATCGACTTTGGTCAGCGAATTCTCTTGCTGCATTTCAGCAAAGATTTCAACCATCACTTCCGCCTGCTTATCGGCCACGCCGGCCTGTTGTAGCGCCAGATACGCTTTATGCGTGTTTATCATCGTCATTCTCATCCTTGTCTCTCCCGGTTAACTCCTTTGCTGAGGAGAAGGCTATCCCGGTTGTGAGGGTTACTCTATCTGAGCGTTCAAACTTTGCGCGATGCCTCGAAAAAAATCAATCCGTACAAAGAGTAACGCGATTCGCTAATAAAAAAGGCCTGCACGCAGGCAGGCCTTGAAGTCCAGCAGAATCAGCTTAACGTTGCGGCTGCGGAATAATTTTTATATCCACCATACCGATGCCCAGTTTGCGCGGATCCTGGCCGATGATGTTGCCGTCATTCGACTCCTGCGGCTCCGGCGGTGCAATAATCAAGTTGCGGCTACCGGTGGGATTGGTGAAATGCAGCGTGGTGGTGGAGAAATCCTCCCCCAGATTCAACGGCTGCTCCTGATCTCCCACGCGCACCGGGATTGGCCGATGCGCATTGGGGCCGAAGCCACGCGCGGTGATCACCACATCAAAGCGCTCAGGCAGTGGATCGTTGTATTCAATATTCACTTCAGGTGCCAGATTAGCGTTCGACCAACGTCCCCAGTTTTCCAGCCGTGATATGCCTTTAAAGCTCTTAACACTGCTCGGCGCGCCGGGCACCGTTAACAGGAAGCTGTCTGCGTTGTAGCGAATAGCATTGTCTTCAATGCGAATCTGCTGTTCGTTCAGCTGGAACGTTGCTGCGCTCACCTCCGCTTTCGGGAAGGTGACTTTACTTTTCCACAGCGGCTTATCAATGCGGGTTACGCTCGGTTTGCCGCCCATTTGCCCCATCGAAATACACAGATCGTTCGATAGCGCTAAATCAGGCTGCCACAGGCGGGCCATCTTGAAGCAGCGATCGACCCAGACGAATTTGTCAGCGGCAGCGAATTTGGAGAGCTGATAGCGCAGTGGCTCAGCGTATTCACCTTCCGGCAGCGGTTCGACATGTTTATCAGAGACGCGGAACAGAATCGGCAGCTTGAAGGTCGCGCCCGAGAAGCTGAAAGTATTCTTCTGCTGATCGACCGTGAAGCTCTCCATCTTACTGGGGAAATTCCACAGTTGGATGATATCCGCTTTCCACGCCGTGACGCGCTTCGCCATATCCTCAAACTGGGTAGACAGCGAGACGGAGGAGAGACCGCTGCGACCCAGGCCGATGGCGTTATCACCGCCGAGAATATCCAGCACCGTCGCACCGTTATCCAGCGTGCTGCGTTTGCTATCGAGCACTTCCGCCTGTGGCTGATCGCCACGAATGACCATAAACAGGTCATGGCGCGGCTGTTTGATCAAATATTGATGCGCCGTGTTGTTCATCGCCAAATGATCGGACGTCACCACGATGATGGTATTTTTAAACCACGGCGAGGCCTTAATGCGCTCAATTAGCCGCGCCACATGCTCTTGTGAACAGGCCACGGCGCTAAATGACTGGTTCGGTTTACCGTCATAGCTGTAGCTTTTACGTTGGCAGCTGCGCGAGATAAAACCATCCGGATGATGGGTATCTACCGTTAGCGTGAACAATGCAAAGCGCTTCTGCTCACGGGACAGCTCCTCGTATTTCTCAAATACCTCATCCATCACCGTGTCATCGTAGTAGCCCCAGTTATTGCGATAGGCGGGATCGGCGACGCGGCTTTTGAGCTCCTCAGAGCCGTACATATTGGCGGCATCAAAGCCGTGCGACAGCAGAAAAGTATCTTTACCGGCGAAACGCAAATCCGCGCCCTGTATGAACCAGTTTTCGTAGCCGGAGTTTTTCAGGATATCGCCGAGACAAATATTCTGCGGATAAAAGCTGGAGAGCGAAGCCGAGGCGTTGCCATCAAAAGGGGCAAACAGCGGAATGCCGCACTGCGAAGCCACCATGCCGGCAATGGTGTAGTCGGTGCCGGGTAACTGTTCGGTTTGGCTGAAATCGATGCTCTGGTCTTTTTCACGGCTGAGTTCGGGCGCTAGGCCGGGAAAGGCCTGCTGATCGAAGTAGGTCCGTTCGAGGCTTTCGCCATAGATATAGACCAGATTGAGCTTCGGCTCGGCTATCACCTTGTTTGGCGTTTTGTAATAGGTTTCGAAATCTGAATCAGCGAGACGCGTGTGGGAGGCGATCAGCTCTTTCACCTGACGGAACGCCGGCGTGGTTTGTACTGAACCGGCAGCACAGGCAATAGCCAGTAAACTCCAGCCGAGATGATGCTGAGTCTTGCGGCGACGCAGCAGCCATGTAAGCAGGCAAAATAGCGAGAACAGGCCAATGATTAACCCGATGGCCGGCACCACATATTTGCTCACGCCCGCGCCCGTCAGGCTATTGGTTAGGGTGTAGAGCACCGCATCATTGATTCCATCGCCCGTGAAATAGTTGCTGGCGAACAGCGTGATGTTAAGCACGATGAACAGGGTAAGCAGCAGCAAGATCAGACTAAACCAGAATTTATTTCGCCCGGCTTTAAAGGAGTAGACCGCAATCGCAGCCAAAAAGAGTACAACCGAAACCATTTCGGACAACGTCAGATCCTCATCTTGAATGAATACGCATTCCCTGCGTCAACGACCCTCTTTGGGGGATTTTTGCGTCAATCTATATCGGGTGTCACAAGGCTGCAACACATCCAACCAGATTTGTGCGATGCATTCCGATTCGTTTATGGCGGATTTAGGCTGGCTGTGGTTTGGCCTGGTAGCAACGCAACGGCTGCTACCAGTGAGGGCAGAGAAGGGAAATTAGAGTTTGCCAGTGAGGTATTGCGCTTCGCCATCGGCAAAGCTCCAGTCACCTTTACTGTTGGTGATAAAACTAATCATCAAATCTGTGCCCTGTACGCCACAATTTTCCTGCAGCTCGCGCGCTAACTCTGCCATAAACAGACACTTCTGTTCTTCACTTCTCGGGCTGGTATAAACGCGCACCATCACCAGATTATCGCTGCGCTCAAAACCCAAACCGGTGTCCTGAAAGACCATCTGATAGCCTTTGTTTTCATGAACAATCTGATAGCGATCGCGTGCGGGCACTTTGAACGCCGTTAACACCGCGCGATGTGCGGCATCCAGCAAAGTCCGTAATTCTGCTTCAGAACGGCCCTGAATAACGTCAAATGTCAGTAATGGCATCAATAAACCCTCGTTTTTGCTCACATGAAAAGAGTAGGATGTGGCTCTATGCTGCCGCTTGCTGCCGGAAAGAAAAAGCGTGCTGGTTGAAATGATTATTTATTATTTTGAACAATGAAGATGAAAGAAATTAAAACCGATAGCCTTTGGGTCCATTTGCACTGGTTAACCGTGCTGGCTGAGCTCGGCAGTTTTACGCGTGCAGCGGAGCGCTTAGACGTCAGCAAAGCGGCGATGAGCCAAAAGATTAAAGAACTGGAAAAGATGGCCGGCGTGGCGTTGGTGCAGCGCACCACGCGCAGCGTACGTCTCACTTCCGCCGGTGAAAAGCTGGTGGATGAGCTGCGCGATCCTTTTGCGCGCATCGCGCAGAGCTTTTTCAGCGTGCGCGATGAAGCGGGACCGGTACGTGGCATGGTGCGCGTAACGGCTCCGGTAGCCTTTGCGCGTCAGCAGCTGGTGCCGATTATTGGTGATTTCTTGCGGGATTATCCGCAGGTGCGTCTGCAGCTGGATGTGACCGATCGTTTGGTCTCGCTGGGCAGTGAAGGATTTGATCTGGCGATTCGCCACAGCGATAACCTGCCGGAAACGCACGTGGCGCTGCCGCTGTGTGAAACCCACGCGCTGCTGGTGGCTTCCCCCGCCTATCTGGCACAAAATGGGGTGCCCGCTACGCCGCAGGCGCTGCAGCAGCACAACTGCCTGTATTATCCGCGGGGTTTAGAGTCGCCGCAGTGGCGCTTTCGCTTGGCCAGCGACGCCAGTGAAACCGTGCAGGTAAAGATTCAGGGCAACTTTGCCACTAACAATAGCGAGTCGATTCGTGACGCAGCATTGCAGGGAGTAGGTATCGCGATGCTGCCTGATTTCAGCGCCAGCGCGGCACTCGCCAGCGGTACGCTGCAGCAGGTGCTGCCGCAGTGGCAGACGATCGATGCCTTCGCCGATCGTTTGTGGGTGGTACGCCCGTATGCTGCACAGGTGCCACGGGCGGTGACCACCTTTATCCACTGGTTACGCGCGCGCTTTGTTGATGGGTGACGCCAGCGTGATGGGCGTATGCGGTTGCATCATTTGGCCCAACAGGCTGCTGCGGTTGTAGTGACCGAGGCGCAGGTTGAAGTCGAGATGCAACTGTTCATTGCCGCTGAGCTTAATCACCGGCGGTGGCGTATGCGGGCGCTGGTGAAACAGCACCGCGTGGGCAAACGCCTCGCTTTTCCAGCCGCTCAGGCGCTGATAGTAATAGGCGTTCGCCTCGCATTTACGCAGATAGAGATTGACCCGGCGATATTCACGCATGGCGATTTGCTGCGCCAGCGAACCCAGTTGCTGTTCCGGCTGGGCAATCTTCTGCGTCAGCAGCGAATAATCATCGCGTTTGGTCAATTCATTGAAATAATTTTGTTCGCCGAGATGTTTAATCGGCGCGTAATGTTTTTGCCATTCACGAATAAACGGATTATTGGCTGTCGCCGCCAGGAACCAGCTCTCAATCACCGGCGCGAGATAATTAACGGTGGCATTTTCGTGATAATAACCAATCACATCCATACCACGTTCCTGATGTGCGCGATGCACCCAGGAGAGATCTTCAAATAATAACGTGCTGCAATCAATAGCAATGCCGCCATAACGTAATAGCAACTCCAGGCGAATGACTTCGCTGCGCTGCTGTGCGCTTAATTGTGAAGAGGTAAAGATAAAGTCAGGTAAAACTTCTTTTACCGTTAAGCGGTTTAATAAATGAATTTCATGATCGGGATTATCCTGACGAATTTTTTTAATATTTAACGCCATCGATTTGGGTAAATATTCATTATCCCAATACATCCACACTTTTTTTGGAATCTCTGGCAGATCTTTTTCGCCAGAAAGCAACACGATATTGTCCTCTTCGCTGGGATCGTATTCCGGCGCACAGAGCGCATTATGCTGTTTTTTCTGCAGGAAAGTCTGGCTGGTAAAGGCGAGTCTTTTCCAGTTATGCCAGAGGTTTAAGGCTGGCTGAAGGCGTTTTTTATTCATGATGCACCTGATTATTGTGATTATGGTGGCAAGGCTTCCCTGTTACTGGCGCTGAGCGCTCTTGATTATCCCTTTCTTTGTGCTGTGTAAAAAAATACTCTCCAGAGCTTAATAAAACATTCTGTGCTGTGCGGCTACCACTTTTTACTTCTTTCAGATAAAGCGGAAAATCAAGGATCCGTTAAGTTTTAAATTAACGCTGAATAACATACTGGATTGTTGTTTATTCACTTTTTTCAGCTTAAGACTATTCCTAATAAAATAAGGTTGGCGTGGCGCAGGCTGCGGATTGAATTAAAAAGTGGGCGTGAGATCACTGGTTAACCTCACTGCATTTTCCGCTGGTCTGCGGTAAGAATCCCACCGTGAGTGAGGGTTAGCTACGCTTAAAGGAGGTGATTAACCAAAGGAGACACTATGCAGCGACACAACCGTGGCCTACTGGCGGTCGATAAGCAGGGCAATCGCGTGCTGTTTCTCAATCCCGAAACCTTTGCCGTTGAGCAAGAGTTAAATGCTTTTCCCCCGCAGCCGTATGAGTTACTGATGCTGCCACAGCTGGAGAAAGCGTATGTGCCGATCTACGGCGATGGCATTCACGGCGACAACCCGCATCCGGGTCACAAAGTGGCGATCATCGATCTGCGTTTGCGTCAGATCAGTGGCTTTATTGATTTGTCGCCGTTAAAAGCGCCGCACAGCGGCCAACTGGGACGTGACGGCAAAGTCTATCTCTGCTGTGAAAACAGCGCGGTGGTCGCGGTGATTGATCCGGTCAGCGATCGACTGGAAAAAACCATTCAGCTGCCGTCGCACAATGCGCACCGGCTGACGCTATCGCCTAGCGGCCGCAAACTGTTTACCGAGAACGAAGAGGATGCCAGCATTACCGTGGTGGATCTGTGCGAGGCTGAAGGGCGCATTATCGATAACATTCTGATGCCAGGACCGATCTCAGGGATTGCTGCCTCACCGAAACATCCCTATCTGGTGGCGAGTGCCGCGGATGCGCCGCTGCTGTATGTCGTCGATCGGCAAAGTCATCGCATCCGTCAGCGCCTGACGTTACCTGGGCATCAACAACCGTGTCAGGTGGTGCGCTTTAGCGCCAATGGCGAACGACTGGTGGCGATTGGCGATCAGGAGCCGGTAGTGACGCTGTTTGACGATTTACTCAATCCGTTAGGCGATATTCGTGTTGGCAATAAACCGATGGATGGCTGCTTCAGTGAAGACAATCGCAGCTTGCTGATTGCTAACGAGGGCGACGGTTCGCTCAGCCTGATTGATCTGCAGCAGATGAAGGTGATTGCCACGCCGCAGGCCGGCACCGGTTGTGAAGTGTTGAGCTACTTCCAGCTTAACCTTTCGGGTTAAATAAAGGGGCGATGATAAATCGCACTGCTCCAGTGGCGGCTGCTGGCATGTTTTTCTGCTTGCCAGCCGCGCTTACGCAACTCGCGTGCAATCAGTTTGTTCATGATGCCGTGTCCCACCAGCAACACTGTGCCTTGCTGCGACAGCGAGACCAGTTTATCCGCGGTCAGCCGAGCGCGTTCGCGCGCATGTTGCACCGACTCCACGTGCCCGGCATAGCCGCAAAGCCACAGCAGACGCAACAGGGACAGCCAGACGGTTAGCGGCAGGTGAAGGCGCTCAAACGGCAGCGTAGGCATCGCGACTTCGCTAAATACCTCATCCACCGCGTGCGGCTGCAAACCAAGGCGCGTTAGCGACGATCGCGCGCGCGGCAGCGGGCTGGTGGCAATCACGCTGGCCTGGCGCGCAATCGTCTGACTGCGCGGCGGCGGCGAGTCGCAAATATCAGCCTGATCGTATCCTTCACACCAGTCGGCCAGCGCCCGCGCCGTAAAGCGCCCGCTAACCGGATGATCGGGTTTACCGTGTCGCATGAGAATAATGGTCATAGGGCCTCTGAGTGACGTTGCTCCAGTGTAATGCAGATGGTGCGCTTATCGTGACCCGGCGGTGGGTTTTAAGAGTAATGCCTGACTGTCATCAAAGCTTAACTCAAGTGTGCGAAAAACAGCGCGATGAAGAATCAGGCTTCTGCGCTAAATGGTAAGCAATAATCGTCAATCATGCGGCAACTGACATTTTTTTGTTCACGCGCATTAGATGTAATGTCATGAATTAATGCCTTTTTTGTCTTTTACCCCTGAGTTATAGTGAAGATTAATTAATAAATATCACTATTATCGCTTGATTTATCTACGCGCGTAGATAGACTATCTCCATAGTGATAACTCACGGTGCCAGAGACGAAGTTGGCCTTGAGATGACCCAGTTACATTTGCCTCACTAATGCGATCGATGAAAATTACATCGACGGAAACAGGCGAAGAAGCGAATTCCAACACCAGGGAATTCATTACTGATTTTTCATCCAGGTTTGCCTACTGAACGTCGCCACCGGGGAGTTCCGCTTGTTGCAAGGGAACTGACCCACGGAAGGGCGTTTGCTGTTTTTACCTCTCTCAGGGAAATGGTCATGACGGTACATCACTCCGTTTCGCAACAAAGCGCACTCAACGCCTCCTCTGCTGCCGATGCGCGGCTTGAAACCACTGCTGGCCGCAAAGACTTCTGGCGCGCCACCTTCTCCTGCTGGCTCGGCACCGCGATGGAATATGCGGATTTTGCCCTTTATGGCCTCGCTGCGGGCATCATCTTTGGTGACGTCTTCTTCCCCGAAGCCACGCCAACCATCGCCTTACTCTCAAGTTTTGCTACCTGGTCCGTTGGCTTCATTGCCCGCCCGATTGGCGCGTTGCTGTTTGGTTGGATCGGCGATCGTAAAGGCCGCAAAACGGTGATGATCGCCACCATCATTCTGATGGGCGCTTCTACCACATTAATTGGCCTGATTCCCTCCTACGCCAGCATTGGCGTGTGGGCACCGGCGTGTCTGGTGCTGCTGCGCTTTACGCAGGGGCTCGGCGCCGGCGCAGAGCTGTCTGGCGGTACCGTGATGCTAGGCGAATATGCGCCGGTTGAGCGTCGCGGTCTGGTGTCATCGGTGATTGCGCTGGGTTCGAACAGCGGCACGCTCATCGCCTCGCTGGTATGGCTGGCAGTAATCCAGATGGACAAAGAGAGTTTGCTGGCGTGGGGCTGGCGCATTCCGTTCCTCAGCAGCGTGCTGATTGCGGTGGTGGCATTGTGGATCCGCCGCCATCTGCGCGAAACGCCGGTGTTTGAACGCCAGCAGGCAGAGTTACAGGCTGAGCGCAGCGCGACGCTGGCACAGGCGCAGGAAGAGGTGGACACCCGCAGCTTCTGGCAGCGCAGCCGCGCCTTCTGGACCATGGTGGGATTACGTATTGGCGAGAACGGCCCCTCTTATCTGGCGCAGGGCTTTATTGTCGGTTACGTGGCGAAAGTGCTGATGCTCGACAAATCGGTCCCCACCACGGCGGTATTTATCGCCTCGCTGCTGGGCTTCCTGATCATTCCTTTTGCGGGTTGGCTGTCGGATCGTTTTGGCCGCCGTATTACCTATCGCTGCTTCTGCCTGTTACTGATGTTCTACGCCTGGCCGGCCTTTAGCCTGATGGATAGCCGCGATCCTACCATTGTTATCGCGGTGATTGTGGTGGGTATGGCGCTGGCATCGCTGGGTATTTTTGGCGTGCAGGCGGCGTGGGGCGTCGAGATGTTTGGCGTTAAACGTCGTTATACCAAGATGGCCGTCGCCAAAGAGCTAGGGTCTATCCTTTCTGGAGGCACCGCACCGTTAGTGGCGGCGGCGCTGTTGTCGTTCACCGGACACTGGTGGCCGATTGCGGTGTATTTCACTGCGATGGCCAGCATCGGTTTCCTTACCACCTTTGTGGCTCCGGAAACGCGCGGACGCGATCTCAATCTGCCGGAAGATGCAATTTGACCAGCAGGATCGCGTAAAACATCACCTCATTGGCCGGCGCTCCCGGCCAATGGCATTTACGCAGGGGCAAAGGAATGGCGAAATCTCCAACCGGAAATGTGACGCGCACCGATGTGGCAAAAGTTGCCGGGACCTCGGTGGCGGTGGTCAGTTACGTGATCAATAACGGTCCACGCCCGGTGGCAGAAGCCACGCGGCAGCGCGTGCTGGAGGCGATTAAACAGACCGGCTATCGCCCGAATGCGGTGGCGCGTGCGCTGGCTTCCGGCAGCACCAAAACCTTTGGTTTAGTGGTGCCGAACATTGGTAACCCCTTTGTTGCCTCAATGGCGCACATGCTGTTGCAGGAGTCGATGAATCACGGCCACGTCATGCTATTGGGCGATGCAGGTGACGATCGCAAGCGCGAGCTGGAGATCATTCAGGGCCTGCTAAATCGTCAGGTTGATGGCCTGTTTTATAACAGCGTTGATCGTCATCCCTATATCGATGTGATTCAGGCCAGCGGTACGCCACTGGTGATGCTGGATCGTATTGAACCGCGTCCCGGCGTCAACATGCTGCGCGTCAATGAACGCGAAGCGGCGTGTCAGGTCACCGCGCATCTGCTCAGTCACGGTTATCAGCAGGTTGGCATGATCAGCGGCCCGCTGGACATGCTAAACGCGCAGGATCGTATTCAGGGCTGGCGCGATGCGCTGGCGCAGCAGGGTTTGCCGGCGGATGAGGCGATGATTTTCCCCGCGAACTACACGCGGCAGGGCGGTTATGACGCCGCACAGCGCATGGTGGCAAGCGGTCGCGTGCCACGTGCGCTGTTTACCAGTAATGAAGGCCAGGCGATTGGCTGTATTCGTGCGCTGTCGGAACATGGACTGCGCGTGCCGCAGGATGTCGCGCTGGTGTGTTTTAACGGTACCGATCAGTCGGCGTTTCATGTGCCTACGTTGACCACCGTCCGTCAGCCGCTGCGCGATATGGCGCGTAGTGCGATTGCCATGCTCAAAAACTGGGATGGCGACGCGAAGCTGGCGGAATTCCCTCACCAGTTAGAAATTGGTGAGTCCTGTGGCTGTCAGCTCTTTCAAGCAGAATAAAACTATAACATTATGAAAAGACTAATTATTGATTGTGATCCGGGAAACGGCATTGCGGGCGCTAATACCGATGATGGTCTGGCGCTGGCGTTAGCATTGGCCTCACCTTCGCTGTCGCTTGAGCTGGTCACTACCGTGACGGGTAACACGCCGAGTGCGGTTGGGGCGCAGGTAGCAAAAGATCTGCTGCAGCGCCTGGGGCTTAACATTCCGGTGGTGCAGGGCGCCTTGCAGGCATTGCGTGAAGATCCAGCCCCCTGGCGTGCGCGTCTTGACCATGTTGCCGATGAAAAGCTCGGGGAACTGTGGCACGGCGTTCGTCAGCCGCAGCGCATTCCAGCCGATGGACATGATGCGGCTGGGGTGATGGGACAGCTGATTTGTGACAATCCCGGCGAATTTACCCTGGTGGCGATTGGCCCGCTAACCAACGTGGCGCTGGCGCTACAGCGTTACCCGCAAATGGCGGAATCGGTGGCGGAAATTGTCATCATGGGCGGCGTGTTCGCGCTCGATGATTACATCAAAGACACCAATTTTGGCCTCGATCCGGAAGCGGCACATCAGGTGCTGCACAGCGGTGCCACCATCACGCTGGTGCCGATGGATGCCACGACGCAAACGTTGATGACCCAGCAGGACCTCACCCGCATCACCGCTAATCCGCACCCGTTGCCGCAGTTTGTGCGTGAGACATTGCGTCCGTGGATCGACTATTCGATTCGTACCCGTCACCTGCCGGGATGCTGGATTCACGATGCGCTGGTGGTGGCCTGGTTGCTCAATCAGCGCGTGGCCGACGGCGTTGATTATTACGTGGATATTGAACTGCGCCCTGGCGCAACGCGCGGGAAAAGCTGGCGTTATCGCGCGCCGCTGCGTCTGGATATTGGCGTGCCAGAGCAAACCGGCGCGCTGGTGCATGTGATGCAAACCGTCAATAATTCGCTGCTGCTGGAGATGATTGAAAAGGCGTTTAATCAATTGCAACGCTGAAGCGTTTTCCAGGTGCGCATAAATACGCACCCTACGCTGTTCCAGGGGCGCCCTTTATGGCTGTCCCCTTCTACAACATGACACGCTTTTTTACACCGCGAATCACTCGCTGACAATTCCCACCACAACCCGCCTTTCTGACATGCTATATACAAATGGTTAACATATTAGTAACCCGTGAAATTATTCGCGCGGTAACTTCTACAATAAATCCGGCCAACGATCCGGAAGCTAATCAGACAGGATACCAACATGTTCAACTGGACTGCGACCCAGCGCAACGTGGCTTTTGCCAGTTTCGCGAGCTGGACGCTGGATGCGTTCGACTTCTTTATTCTGGTGTTTGTACTTAGCGATCTCGCCCAGTATTTTCACACCAGCGTCTCCGATGTTTCACTGGCCATCATGCTTACCCTCGCGGTTCGCCCGATCGGTGCATTACTGTTTGGTCGTCTGGCCGAAAAGTATGGTCGCCGACCCATTCTGATGCTCAATATTGTGATGTTCTCGCTGTTTGAGCTGCTGTCTGCGTGGTCTCCGAGCTTCGCGGCTTTCCTCGGTTTCCGCGTGATTTACGGCATAGCGATGGGTGGGATTTGGGGCGTGGCGTCGTCGCTGGCGCTGGAAACTATTCCCGATCGTTCGCGCGGCTTGATGTCAGGCATTTTCCAGGCGGGTTATCCGTGCGGTTACCTGCTGGCGTCGGTGATTTTCGGTCTGTTCTTCGAAACGGTTGGCTGGCGCGGGATGTTCCTGATTGGCGCATTACCGATTCTGCTGCTGCCGTTCATCTACTTCAAAGTGCCGGAATCGCCAGTATGGCTGGCGGCGCGCGAGCGCAAAGAGAGCACCGCGTTACTGCCGATTATCCGTCAGCACTGGAAACTCTGCATTTACATGGTGCTGCTGATGGCCTGCTTTAACTTCTTCAGTCACGGCACCCAGGATCTCTATCCTACCTTCCTGAAGGTGCAGCATCAGTTTGATCCGCACACCGTCAGCATTATCGCCATTAGCTACAATATTGCGGCGATGCTGGGTGGGATTACCTTTGGTGCGCTGTCGGAACGTATTGGTCGCAAGAAAGCCATTATTCTGGCTTCATTCCTTGCGCTACCGGTGCTGCCGCTGTGGGCTTTCTCGAGCGGTTCGTGGATGATCGGCATCGGCGCGTTTCTGATGCAGTTTATGGTGCAGGGCGCGTGGGGTGTGGTGCCGACCTATCTCACCGAACTGGTGCCTGCCAACGCGCGTGCGGTGCTGCCGGGCTTTGTTTATCAGCTGGGGAATTTGCTCGCCTCTGTCAATGCGACGTTGCAGTCACGCATTGCCGAGGCGCACGGCGGTAACTATGGTCTGGGGATGGCGATTGTCGCCGGGACGGTAGCGGTGCTGATTTGCGTGTTTGTGGCGTTCGGTCGGGAGACGCGCGGCATCGAAATATCCGGTGCTGCCGCGCGCGAATCGCATTAGAGCGCCTCGCAGACGTCGACCCATTTTGCCGCAGTGAGCTCTGCCATGCGCTGCGGCGCAATGCGTACCGCGCTGTGAATCGAACCCGCTGCCGGCAGCACTTCGTCGAAGCTGCGAAGCGACACATCGCAATAAACGGTCAGCGGATTTTCCAGCCCAAACGGGCAGACGCCGCCGACCGGATGCCCGGTCCAGTTCACCACTTCATCCACGCTTAACATGCGCGCCTTCGCGCCGAGAGCGGCTTTTAGCTTGCGGTTATCGAGACGCGCATCGCCGCGCGTCACGATCAGCACGATAGAATCCTTTACTTTCAGCGATAAGGTTTTGGCGATTTGCCCAGGCGTAACGCCATGAACGCGTGCGGCCAGCTCAACGGTGGCGGTGCTTTCCGGCATCTCAATGATATCGATATCCGGTGCATGTTCGGCTAAGAATTGCCGTACCGACTCCAGGCTCATTTTTTTCTCCGATAAAAACAGAGCATAAAAACTGCCACAAGGCTGGAAAACTGTAAACGGGAGAAAAGGAGAATCTGTAACAGAATGCGCGATCGCTACACCGCTTTTAACGTGCAGTTACCACAGCGTTCAACGTCTGGAATGCGGTAGCGCTGGCAGCAACTGCGCCGCTCCATTTCACCATTGCGTGGGATCATGGTGCGATACAGCGGGTTATCGCTGCCATCCAGCAGGGATTTAGTGAAAAACAGCGCCTGCTCCAGCTGTAACACCGTGTGTTCAGGCAGTTGGTTTTTTAGCTCACCGAGGAACCAGTAAAACGAAAAGCCCATGTTGTTCCAGATGAGTTTGGCGTTGATGTCGCCATGCTGCGTCATGCCGTTGACCGCCGGGATCAAGCATTGCTGAATTAAACGATCGATGCGCTGCTGCGCACTGAGGTAGCGTGCGTCTTCATCTTCCTGCACATCCAACCAGAAGGCGCAGGGATGACCGTTCTCATGAAACTCAACGTGAATCAGATGCGGTGCGCAGTTCAGCGCGCGCGGCTCCTGCAGCAGTGCCAGCATCAGCGGCGGCAGCAATAGACCAAAATACCATTGTGCCCACAGCGACTGCAGCGGCTTGGCTTCCTGCGGCATATCGGGGTGATCGCGATAGAGATAGTCGCTGTAGCGCTGCGTCAGGCGACGATAATTGATGGGATTTGACCACTCAGCAAGCGTTAGCGTTCCGGTGGGTGCCGGTTGGCCAAGCTTAAGGTTGTCGAGCATATAGCTACGTTGCTCGCGCATCAGATCTTCCAGCGCACTCGCTAAACTGCGATCGCTCTGCATAAAGATCAGTGGATGCTCGCTGAAGCGATGATCCTGACGCGTGATGATGGCCATGCCGGTCCTGAGTGATAACGGGAATCGAGAGACAAATGATAATCGTTCCCGGTTTGTTGCACAACTTTTCTGCACCGGCCAGATATAACGTTATGTCAGATCGGAGCTCGCTTGCGAGAGCGCAGGCAAATCTTCCCACGCCAGAATGGTGTTACGTCCTTGATTCTTCGCCACATACAGCGCGCGATCGGCGTTGGCAACCGCCTGGTCAAAATCGTCGGCAAAGATCGGCGCAATTCCGGCGCTGATGGTGACGTGCGTCGAGACTTTCTCATTGAAGCGGTGGGGAATTTCCAAATCCACCACGTACTGACGAATCCGCTCCGCCAGCTTCATCGCAATTGAGGCGTTGACGTTGGTCATCAGCACCAGAAACTCTTCGCCTCCGTAACGTGTCACGACATCGCGCGAGCGCACGGCATCGCGAATCGCCACAGAGACACGTGCCAGCGCCTGATCGCCCATCGCATGGCCGTAATTGTCGTTGTAAGCCTTGAAGTGGTCGATATCCAGCAGCAGCACAAAGTGGCTGCCCGCGTGGTTTTCCATAATGGTATCGAGGCGATTTTTTAGCCCACGGCGGTTATACAAACCGGTAAGCGGATCGAGCATGCTCAAGTCGCTAAAACTCTCTTTCTCCTCGTACAGCTGGCTCACCAG
Source organism: Pantoea nemavictus (assembly GCF_037479095.1). NCBI lineage: Bacteria > Pseudomonadati > Pseudomonadota > Gammaproteobacteria > Enterobacterales > Erwiniaceae > Pantoea > Pantoea nemavictus. The sequence continues at coordinate 2,785,572 of NZ_JBBGZW010000001.1, forward strand.
ACGACGGGTAAAGGTATCAAAGCGGCGACGCATTAAATGGTGCAGTGAAAAACCGATTAACGGCAGCATAATCGTGAATAAGATCATCATTAAATGCTGACCATCATCCAATAACAGTACGGTTAAAACCGGTGGCGTGATGTGTAAACAAAATGCGATCAAATAATCACTTAAGGCAATGGCGCTGATAAAGAACACGCTTAACAAGCTGATAATGAGAAAGCTGCCATCAAAATAGAAGACCAGATGATATCTGTGGTTAATATGCCATGCCCACAGCGCCCCTAATATAAAAGCGACAGGATTTAATAGCGGTAATTTTTGTTTTGGCGCCATTAAGCAAATAATCAGCAGCGTGCTGCTGAAGCCCGCAACCAGCGCCACCGGCAGCGATCGCACCGGACTATCACTGCCTAAAATCGGCAGCAGGCAAAAAAGCGAAACGGCGACATTGAGAAACAAAAATAGCATCAGCGACAGCCGATATTTACTGTGTTTCAACTCATCATAAGATTGTAATTTCATTATTATTCTCGTGACAGCCCTGATATATCAAAGCGCTACCCGGAAGAGATAATATCCGAATAGAGAGCACGTTATTGTTGTGTTGGCGATATTGTTATCGGCGGCAATTTAGCATTTTCCAGTAATTCTGTCATCCGGGATGGCTTGTGATAAAAAATTCGCTGCAAGATGAGAAATATTATCATATGATAATACGAATATTTATCATTTGAGGGTTGCGCGATGATCATGGCGATGATGGCCGCCTGCGGCTTATGGGGTGTGAGCTGGATAATGGGTAAACGTCTGGACAGCGGGTGGGGCGTGTTACTACCTTGCGCTGCGATGCCGGTTTTCGCGTTATGGGAACCGAGTTTCAGCCAATGGCGCGTGGTGATGATCGTAGCGCTGCTGCTGACCGTGGTAATGCTGTTTCACCATCGCCTGCGTCACTATTTGTTACTGCCTTCATGCCTGGCGCTGGCAGGCGGGTTGGCGGCGGTGTCGGTCAATTTCCACGTTATCTGATAAATCGCAGAAACGACAACATCACGCTAAGAGCGTGAAGTTCGTTGGAAAAATCTTTTTGGGAATTTACTGCCGGGAAGGAGTGACAACTGTTGGTGCGAAGGGAGGGACTTGAACCCTCACGTCCGTAAGAACACTAACACCTGAAGCTAGCGCGTCTACCAATTCCGCCACCATCGCATCTTAGTTGTCTGTCTATATCATCGCATTGGTGCGAAGGGAGGGACTTGAACCCTCACGTCCGTAAGAACACTAACACCTGAAGCTAGCGCGTCTACCAATTCCGCCACCATCGCTCAGTGCGTACGATATAAACTGTGTGATTATTAGTTTGGTGCGAAGGGAGGGACTTGAACCCTCACGTCCGTAAGAACACTAACACCTGAAGCTAGCGCGTCTACCAATTCCGCCACCATCGCAAACTAACAACACTCTAAAGTATTGCTAACCACGGAGGCGCATTTTAGAGATTTTACTCATTGCGTCAACACATATTTCGCGACGACAAAACGATCGCTGTAAAAAGCAACGTTTCTGCCGTCGCGCTGGTATTATCGCGGATTAACGCGTTTTGGCACCGCGACCATACACGGCACGGTACACTTTGAAGCGGCCGGTTTGCGCCAGCACTTCGTGGTTGCCGAAGGTTTCATCCAGAATCTGCGGATAGGGCAGGAAGGCGTTGGCCACGATACGCAGTTCGCCACCGCTGTTTAGATGCTTAAGCGCACCGCGAATCAGCGTGTTGGCTGCTTCCAGGCTGGTTTGCAGACCATCGTGGAACGGCGGGTTGGAGATGATCATGTCAAAACGGCCGGTCACGTCAGAGAACACGTTGCTGGCAAACACTTCACCTTCGAGTTCGTTCGCCGCCAGCGTCGCTTTACTGGCTTCAATGGCGGCGGCATGCACATCACACAGCCACAACCGCACGCGCGGCGACACTTTGGCCATCACGGTCGCCAGCACGCCGCTGCCACAGCCGATATCCAACACTTTGCCACGGAAGTGCGGCGTCAGCGTGGAGAGCAGCAGATCGCTGCCGATATCCAGACCATCGCGGCTGAACACGCCTGGTAAAGTGTGGATGGTGAGGTCGTCGAGCTGATAAGTATTACCGTAGCCGCTGGCGTCAAAGCCTGGCTGCTTGTCGAGACGACCGTGATACAGGCCACAACGGCGCGCGCTGTCGACTTTCTCCAGCGTCGCCCACGCCTCCAGCATGCCTTCGGCGCTGCGCACGCCGCTGCGGTTTTCACCCACCACGAAGATATCGCAGCCAACCGGCAGCAGTGACAGCAGGTTCTGCAGCTGGAACTGCGCTTCGGGTTTGTTTTTCGACCAGTAATAGACCAGCGTATCGCAGCCTTCAACATCTGCAGCCGTGGCAACCATGCTGTAAACCGCACGTTCACCGAGGCGATGGCTAAGGTTCTGCCAGTGATGATATTGCTGGGTATGCACGCGGCTTGACGCGGTTTCTAGCTGGGCGGGCAGGTCATCCTGCAGGTCGCCAGCGAACAACACGTTGCGGGCGGTAAATTCATCACTGTGGCGCAGAATCACTTCGCTGGCCGGGGTAAAAGCAGACATGGAGCACTCCTGTTAAATCAGAGCGGCGATTATATACACGTCATACTTCAAGTTACAGGTGCGTTAGCTGCTCTCGCTCACCCGAATCACTTACCTGAAGTAAGCTCATCGGGCCTCACTCGTTTGCCGCCTTCCTGAAACTCGAATTATTTTGTGTATGGTGCTTTGTTGGCGCATGTTCGATGGGTTTGCTAGCATAGCGTCGCATTCTGGCAGCATAACGGGTATTAGCATGAGCACAAGGCGCGACTGGCTTCTACAGCAAATGGGGATCACGCAGTATCAGCTGCGGCGTCCGCGCGTGCTGCAAGGGGAGATTGCCGTCACGCTTTTACCCGACACGCGTTTAGTCTTGGTGGCCGAACAGGCGCCAACGCTGCAAGAACCGCTGATTCGCGACGTGCTGCGCGCGCTGAATATCCAACCTGCGCAGGTGATGGCGTTGACGCCAGAGCAGCTACAAATGCTGCCGGAGCAGGTTGACTGCGCCGGCTGGCTGCTGGGCGTCGAGAGCGAACATCCCTTTAACGGCATAACTTTCACCACCGCCGTTTTCAATGAACTGATCAGCAGCGGCGCGGCAAAACGCGCCCTGTGGCAACAGATGTGTAAACATGACAGCCATCTCTTTAGTCACCCCTGAAGACCAGCCGCAGCTGCTGGCGATTGAGCGCCGCGCGCATGCCTTTCCGTGGAGCGAACAGACGTTTGCCAGCAATCAAGGCGAACGTTTTGTGAATTACCGTATTGAATCCGACGGTAAGCTGGCCGGATTCGCCATCACCCAAGTTGTGCTGGATGAAGCATCGCTGTTCAACATTGCGGTAGATCCTGACTTCCAGCGTCGCGGCTATGCACGCCAGCTGTTGCAGCATCTGATTGCTGAGCTCGAGCAGCGCGACGTGATGACGCTGTGGCTGGAAGTGCGCGCCTCAAATACGGCGGCGATTGCCCTGTATGAGCAGTTGGATTTCCACGAAGTCAGCGTACGCCCTAACTATTATCCCACTGCCAGCGGACGAGAAGATGCCATCATTATGGCGCTAACGCTTTAAGGAGCACTATGCTAAACGATTGGGACTGCATCCTGTTTGATGCAGACGACACGCTTTTCCATTTTGATGCTTATGCCGGTTTGCAGCGTATGTTCGCGCAATATGACGTGCAGTTCAGCGCGCAGGATTACAGCGATTATCAGGCGATCAACAAACCGCTGTGGGTGGATTATCAGAACGGCACCATTTCGGCGCTGCAGCTGCAAACGCGTCGCTTCACCTTGTGGGGCGAAAAACTTAGCGTGGCACCGGAAGTGCTCAACAGCGATTTTCTCAGTGCGATGGCCGAGATCTGCCTGCCGCTGGAGGGCGCTGCACATCTGCTGGCGACGCTGAAGGGCAAAGTGAAGATTGCCATCATCACCAACGGGTTCACCGCGCTGCAGCAGGCGCGCCTGGAACGCACGGGATTCCGCGATGTTTTCGATGCGCTGGTGATTTCTGAGCAAGTCGGCGTGCCGAAACCGGACGTGGCGATTTTTGATCATACCCTGGCCTTGCTCGGTAACCCGGATCGTAGCCGCGTACTGATGGTAGGCGATACGCCGGAATCGGACATTCTCGGCGGCATGAATGCTGGCCTGAAGACCTGCTGGATCGATCACGGCACGCGTCCGTTACCAGAACAGATCACGCCAACCTGGCAGGTAAAAACGCTGGCCGAGCTGGAAGCAATAATTACTGAAGGTTAAAGTATCTATTCATCGGTAACCTCATGATGATGCTAAGAATCCCGCTGTGCGGGCTTTTTTGTGCAAAAAATCTATTCAACTATCTATTCACGAATCTATTCATGAAGCGTGCAGATGAGGTAACACCGCCGATGTTGTTAACGTCCTTTTTCTGTCTCTGATGCCGCCGCTTCTTCTTCCTCTTTCTCTTTATCCTCTTTCACCGTGCGGCTCGCCGTCAGCAGGAACGGCGATTGCTGCCAGCGGGTGCGGCGGTCGCGCAACAGGGTTCGCGTCAGGATAATGCCGATGGCCAGCGCCAGTAACATCATCAGACGCAGGATGTTAGTGGTGTTATCCACCTGGCGTGATTCCGTCACCAGTACGTGAGTATCCAGCGTCACACGCAGAAAACCTTGCGGGCCATCTTTGCCTTCCAGCGGTTGCACAATTTGATGATTAAAGTAGCTGCCAGCGCGTTTGCCATCCAGCGACAGGCGATCGCGTACGTTAATGCCCTCACCGCTGTGCGCCACCAGGCTGCCATCATCGGCGTAAACCGAGGCATCAAGAATGCGGCTGTTGTCGGTCATTTGGTTGAGGATCGCGGCAATCTGCGTGCGGTTATCGTCGCTGTTATCCATCAGCGGTTTGAGGCTAAACGCCACCTGTTTGGTCAGGGTGCGCGCCAGCTCTTCCACTTGTTCAGAGCGGGCCATTTGATGGCCGAGGCTAAACCAGGACGCGCCTTGCATCAGCACCACTAACAGAGCCAGCGAGATAAGAACAATCACCGTGCGATGCAGGCGAAATTTCAGTGCGGTTTTGACCATCAGAAACCCGTGTGATGTAACAGCAGAAAGGCTGGCAATTATGTTGCCAGAACCCGCGCAGACAAGGTAGCCTCTTGCGTGGTTTTGTTGTCCCTACAGGAGCTGTAATGCCAAATCGTCTTACCTGGTGCGATCTGCCCGCCGATGTCTCACTTTGGCCGGGTTTACCCCTTTCCCTCAGCGGTGATGAAGTCATGCCGCTGGATTACCGTGCTGGTCGGACTGGCTGGCTGCTGTATGGGCGCGGACTCGATAAACAAAAACTGACCGATTACCAGCATAAGCTCGGTGCGGCGATGGTGATCGTCAGCGCCTGGAATGTCGATGAGTATCAGGTGGTACGGTTAGCCGGTTCGCTGACGCCGCGTGCTAGTAAACTGGCGCATGAAGCCGGTTTCGATGTGGCACCGCTCGGCAAAATTCCGCATCTGAAAACGCCAGGTTTACTGGTGATGGACATGGATTCTACCGCCATCCAGATTGAGTGCATTGATGAGATCGCCAAACTGGCGGGCTGCGGCGAGCAGGTGGCGGAAGTCACCGAACGCGCGATGCGCGGCGAGCTGGATTTCAAAGCCAGCCTGCGCGAGCGCGTGGGCACCTTAGCGGGCGCCGATGCCAATATTCTGATGCAGGTGCGCGATGCGCTGCCGCTGATGCCAGGCTTAACCACGCTGGTGCAGAAACTGCAGGCGCTGGGCTGGCAGGTAGCGATCGCCTCGGGTGGCTTCACCTTCTACGCCGACTATTTGCGCCAGACGCTGCATCTGGCAGCAGCAGTCGCTAATGAGCTGGAAATTCGCGACGGCAAGCTGACCGGCCAGGTGCTGGGACAGATTGTCGATGCCCAATTTAAAGCCGATACCCTGAATGATTTGGCCCAACGCTTTGACATCGCCCCGGAACAAACCGTGGCGATTGGCGATGGTGCTAACGATTTGCCGATGATTAAAACCGCGGCGCTGGGTATCGCCTACCATGCTAAACCTAAAGTGAATGAGCAGACGGAAATCATCATCCGCCATGCTGACCTGATGGGGGTGTTCTGCATCCTGACCGGCAGCCTGATTCACGAAGAGCGTTAACTGAGGATTTGATTTGGCCAAAGCGGCAAAACGCGCCTTCGTTTGTAACGAATGCGGCGCTGATTATCCACGCTGGCAGGGGCAATGTAGCGCCTGCCACGCATGGAACACCATCACCGAGGTGCGCATTGCCGCCTCGCCTGCGGCAGCGCGTAACGAGCGTCTGAGCGGTTATGCCGGCGGCAACGCGGGCGTTAGCCGCGTGCAGAAGCTGTCGGAGATCAGTCTTGAAGCGCTGCCACGTTTCTCTACCAGTTTCAAAGAGTTCGACCGCGTACTGGGCGGCGGCGTGGTGCCGGGCAGCGCCATCTTGATTGGCGGTAATCCGGGTGCCGGTAAATCGACGCTGCTGCTGCAGGTGATGTGTAAGCTGGCGGAAGGGATGAAAACCCTGTACGTCACTGGCGAAGAGTCGCTGCAACAGGTGGCGATGCGCGCCCATCGTCTGGGATTGCCGACCGAAAATCTGAATATGTTGTCGGAAACCAGCATTGAGCAGATCTGCCTGATCGCCGAGCAGGAGCAGCCGAAACTGATGGTGATCGACTCAATCCAGGTGATGCACATGGCGGAGATCCAGTCGTCGCCGGGCAGCGTGGCGCAGGTGCGTGAAACCGCCGCGTACCTAACGCGCTTCGCCAAGACGCGCGGCGTGGCGATCATTATGGTCGGCCATGTCACCAAAGATGGCTCGCTGGCCGGTCCGAAAGTACTGGAACACTGTATCGACTGTTCGGTGATGCTGGATGGTGATGCCGATTCGCGTTTCCGCACCTTGCGCAGCCACAAAAACCGCTTCGGTGCGGTGAATGAGCTCGGCGTGTTCGCCATGACCGAGCAGGGCATGCGCGAAGTGAGCAATCCGTCGGCTATCTTCCTGTCACGCGGTGATGAGATCACCTCGGGCAGTTCGGTGATGGTGTTGTGGGAAGGAACGCGTCCGCTGCTGGTGGAGATTCAGGCGCTGGTCGATCACTCAATGATGGGTAATCCGCGCCGCGTAGCGGTAGGTCTGGAGCAGAATCGCCTGGCAATCTTACTCGCGGTGCTGCATCGCCACGGTGGTTTGCAGATGGCGGATCAGGACGTGTTCGTCAACGTGGTTGGCGGGGTGAAAGTCACCGAAACCAGCGTCGATTTGGCGCTGCTGATGGCGATGGTCTCGAGCTTCCGCGATCGTCCGCTGCCGCAGGATCTGGTTATCTTTGGCGAAGTGGGGCTCGCGGGCGAAATTCGTCCGGTGCCGAGTGGTCAGGAGCGTATTTCCGAAGCGGCGAAGCACGGCTTTAAGCGCGCTATCGTCCCGGCCGGCAATGCACCGAAGAAGCCAGTAGAAGGGATGAAGGTGTATAGCGCGAAGAAGCTGGCGAATGCGCTGGCGATTCTGGATGAGCTGTAATTTTCCCCGGTCGGCATAAATGCCGACCCTACGTTCGTAGGGTGCGCATTTATGCGCACCGTCTTAAAGGCCGCACCGCCCTTTATTCCACGCAGGAGGCACTAAATGTCATCGTTTGACTACCTGAAAACAGCCATTCGCCAGCAAGGCCACACGCTGCAGCAGGTTGCCGACGCCAGCGGAATGACCAAAGGCTACTTAAGCCAGCTGCTCAACGCCAAAATTAAAAGCCCCAGTGCGCAGAAGCTGGAAGCGTTGCACCGTTTTCTGGGCCTGGAATTTCCGCGCCGTGACAAAACCGTTGGCGTGGTGTTCGGTAAATTTTATCCGCTGCACACCGGTCACATCTATTTGATCCAACGCGCCTGCAGCCAGGTGGATGAACTGCACATCATCATGGGTCACGACGATCCGCGCGATCGTGAACTGTTTGAAAACAGCGCCATGTCGCAGCAGCCGACCATCAGCGATCGTTTACGCTGGCTGCTGCAAACCTTCAAATACCAGAAAAATATCCGTATTCACTCATTCAACGAAGAGGGCATCGAACCTTATCCGCACGGCTGGGATGTGTGGAGCGGCGGCGTTAAAACGTTTCTGGCTGAGCAGGGCATTGAGCCGAATTGTGTTTACACCAGTGAAGAGCCTGATGCCGCGATGTATGAGCAGCACCTCGGCATTCCGGCGGTGGTTGTCGATCCCAACCGATCGTTTATGAACATCAGCGGCGGCCAGATTCGTCAGGATCCGTTCCGCTACTGGGAATATATTCCTACCGAAGTGAAGCCGTTCTTCGTGCGCACCGTAGCGGTGTTGGGCGGTGAATCGAGCGGTAAATCAACGCTGGTGAATAAGCTGGCCAACATCTTCAATACCACCAGCGCGTGGGAATATGGCCGCGACTATGTCTTCTCGCACCTCGGCGGCGATGAGATGGCGCTGCAATATTCCGACTACGACAAAATCGCGCTGGGACAGGCGCAGTACATCGATTTCGCGGTGAAATACGCCAGCAAAGTCGCCTTTATCGATACCGATTTCATTACCACGCAGGCATTTTGCCTTAAGTATGAAGGGCGCGAGCATCCGTTTGTGCAGGCGTTAATTGATGAGTACCGTTTCGATCTGGTGATTCTGCTGGAGAATAACGTGCCGTGGGTGGCGGATGGTTTACGCAGCCTCGGCAGCTCAATGGATCGCCGTGAATTCCAGACCATGCTGGTCACCATGCTACGCGAAAATAATATCGAGTTTGTCCACGTTAAAGAGGATGACTACGATGCGCGATTCCTGCGCTGTGTGGAGTTAGTAAAGCAGATGTTAGGCAGCTAATTCAGCAATAAAAAAGGCGCCAGTCGGCGCCTTTTTCACGTTATAACAATTACTTGGTCATACGCTTGTACTTGATACGCTTTGGCTCCAGCGCGTCGGCGCCGAGGGTGCGTTTCTTGTACTCTTCGTACTCGGTAAAGTTACCTTCGAAGAACTCCACCTTGCCTTCATCCTGGTAATCGATGATGTGCGTGGCGATACGGTCAAGGAACCAACGGTCATGCGAGATCACCATGGCACAGCCTGGGAATTCCAGCAGGGCGTTTTCCAGCGCGCGCAGGGTTTCGATGTCGAGGTCGTTGGTCGGTTCATCGAGCAGCAGCAGGTTGCCGCCCACTTGCAGCAGTTTCGCGAGGTGCAGACGACCGCGTTCACCGCCTGACAGCTCACCCACGCGTTTGCCCTGATCGGTGCCTTTGAAGTTGAAGCGACCAACGTAAGCACGGCTTGGCATCTCGGTGTTGCCCACGCGCATGATGTCCTGGCCGCCAGAAACTTCTTCAAACACGGTTTTGGAATTGTCCATCGCGTCACGGAACTGATCCACTGACGCCAGCTTGACGGTTTCGCCCAGCTCGATGGTGCCGGAATCCGGTTGCTCCTGACCTGACATCATGCGGAACAGGGTCGATTTACCCGCGCCGTTCGGACCGATAATGCCGACAATCGCGCCTTTCGGTACCGAGAAAGTCAGATCGTCGATCAGTACGCGATCGCCATACGATTTCTTCAGATTGGTCACTTCCAACACTTTGTCGCCAAGGCGCGCACCCGGTGGAATGAAGAGTTCGTTGGTTTCGTTACGCTTCTGGTAATCGGTGTTGTTCAGCTCTTCAAAGCGTGCCAGACGGGCTTTGCCCTTAGACTGACGGCCTTTCGCGCCTTGACGCACCCACTCCAGCTCTTTCTCGATCGATTTGCGACGAGCGGCTTCAGAAGAGGCTTCCTGCGCCAGACGCTGATCTTTTTGCTCCAGCCAGGAAGAGTAGTTACCTTCCCACGGAATACCTTCGCCGCGGTCCAGTTCCAGAATCCAGCCAGCGACGTTATCGAGGAAGTAACGGTCGTGCGTGATCGCCACAACGGTACCTTCGAAGTCGTGCAGGAAGCGCTCAAGCCATGCCACGGATTCCGCATCCAGGTGGTTAGTCGGTTCGTCGAGCAGCAGCATGTCTGGTTTTTCCAGCAGCAGACGGCACAGCGCGACGCGGCGGCGTTCACCACCGGATAGCGTAGCAATTTTGGCATCCCAATCCGGCAGACGCATCGCATCTGCCGCACGGTTCAGCTGCGTATCGAGGTTATGACCGTCGTGCGCCTGGATCACTTCTTCCAGACGACCCTGTTCGGCGGCTAGCTTGTCGAAATCGGCATCCGGATCGGCATACAGCGCATAAACCTCGTCAAGGCGCTTCAGCGCACCCACTACTTCGGAAACCGCTTCTTCCACGGATTCACGCACGGTGTGTTCCGGGTTGAGCTGCGGTTCCTGCGGCAGATAGCCAACATTGATGCCCGGCTGTGGGCGTGCTTCCCCTTCGATATCGGTATCGATACCGGCCATGATGCGCAGCAGCGTCGATTTACCCGAACCGTTCAGGCCGAGGACGCCGATTTTTGCTCCAGGGAAGAAGCTAAGTGAAATATTCTTCAGGATGTGACGCTTCGGCGGAACGACTTTGCCGACGCGATGCATGCTATAGACGAATTGAGCCACGTTGTATTGAGCCTTTTGGTCTGTGAGTGGTGGACAACTGATGCAGAAGTTTAGCCGTTTTCCCCCTTTATTCATACCCGTCATACTTCGAGCTGCAGCGGCGTTGGCTGCGTATGTCCGCCCCCGTCACATACTTATATTCATACCCGTCATACTTCGAGCTGCAGCGGCGTTGGCTGCGTGTGTCCACCCCAGTCACATACTTATGTATGCTCCTGGGGATGAACCCACTTGCCGCCTTGCTGCAGCTCGAATTATTTAGGGTATGGATCGTGAGCCGATTATTAAAAATACAGGAACACTAACTTCAAGGCAGGCGCAGCGGGATGTTCTGCTGTGCCAGCCAGCTCTTTAGCGCCGGCTCGGGCGCACTATCGCTCACCAACAAATCAAAGCGACGCAGCTCACCAATCCGTGCCGGCAGCACTTTGCCGAACTTGCTGCTGTCTGCCACCAGCACGCGCTGACGGGCGCGCAGCATCGCGTGGTGCTTCATCGCCAGTTCGTTGATGTTATAGCAGGTGGCACCCTGCTCCTGATCGATACCCGCCGCCGAAATAAAGGCCAGCGTCGGGCAGAGATCGTCGAGGATCGAATGCGCGCCAATCGGCGTGAACAGCGCGTTATCGGCATGGAATTCGCCACCGCTGAGGATCACGTTGCAGGCCGGTTTCTCTTTCAGCGCCAGGAAGGTGTTCATCGCGCAACAAATCGCGGTGAACGGCAAGGTATCGGGGATCGCATCGACGATGTAGGGCAGCGTGGTGCCGCAATCAAAAAACACCGTGTCATTTTCACCGATCAGATCCGCTGCAGCCTGCGCCAGGCGCTGTTTACGTGCGGCGTTTTGTCCGTGCTGATCGGAGATGAAATAGTGTCCGGCATGGCTTTTAGGATCGCTAACGATATAGCCGCCAAGCAGCACCACCGTTGAGGCCGGTTCGGTAAGATCGCGGCGGATGGTCATTTCCGACACGCCCAGCAACTGTGCCGCATCTTTCAGGTGCAGTTTATCGGTGCGTTTTAGCGCCTGAGCTAATTTGTGAATACGTTCGTCGCGCCGGGTTTCCATGATCATCTCTGCGTAATTAATCCTGAAGTCGAAGTTGCCTGGTCAAAAATCACGATAAATCTCACAGATTTTAATGATTTGCGACGTATTCAGCAGGCCGGTTTTCAATCTTACCTGTAATGAGATCGGCCCGCAAACGCCACGCCATCCCGCCATTTCGTTTCAATCCCGCCGCTGCGCTCAGCGCCAGACGGCGTGCTCAATGATGTTGCAATGTTAGAATAATAACATTCTTTATCATGAATAAGTGGCGTGAGGGCGGCTTTTTATCAGCGCTCATAGGTGTGAAATTTATCACATAATTAACTTTATTAACCTGATATTGTGATTTTTATAACATTATAAAGTTAAAAATTCACCAGGAGAGCACAATGGACATCGCGGTTATTGGGTCGAACATGGTCGACCTCATTACCTATACCAATCAGTTGCCTAAAGCGGGCGAAACGCTGGAAGCGCCTGACTTCGCCATCGGCTGTGGCGGCAAAGGTGCTAATCAGGCAGTGGCCGCAGCGAAGTTGGGCGGCAGCGTGATGATGGTCAGCAAAGTGGGCGACGACCTGTTTGCACCCAACACCGTGGCCAACCTGCAACAGCAAGGCGTCGATACGCGTTTTGTCACCACAGCGCCCGGCACCTCGAGCGGCGTGGCGCCGATTTTCGTTGACGATCAATCACAGAACCGCATTTTGATCATTAAAGGCGCCAACCAGCAGCTGAAACCGGCGGATATTGATACCGCTGCCGACGCACTGAAAAGCTGTCGACTGATCATCCTGCAGTTGGAGATCCCGCTGGAAACGGTCTATTACGCCATTGATTTTGCCCGCCAGCACGACATCAAAGTGATCCTCAATCCGGCGCCTGCCGTGGCTAATCTGGACATCGACTACGCCTGCAAATGCGACTTTTTCATGCCGAACGAAACCGAGCTGGAGATCCTCACCGGTATGCCGGTTAACAGCGATGAAGAGGTGCAGCTGGCGGGGCAATCACTGCTCAAACGCGGGCTGAAAAACCTGATCATCACGCTCGGCGGACGCGGTTCGCTGTGGATGTCTGGCGACCAGCTGCACCACGTTGCACCTACGGCGGTAAAAGCCGTCGACACCAGTGGTGCGGGCGATGCTTTTATCGGCTGCTTCGCTCACCAGCTGGTAAAAACCGGTGATATTGCGGGCGCGATGGCGCAAGCCTCCGCCTATGCCGCCTGCAGCGTGACCGGTCGCGGCACGCAGCGCTCCTATCCCGACGCGGAAACCTTCCAGCGTTTTCTCAACGTTAATTGAGGTCGAGTTATGCAACCGAGCATTGTTCAGCAACCTGATGGTTATTTGAATAAAACGCCGCTGTTCCAGTTCATTTTGCTCTCGTGCCTGTTCCCGTTGTGGGGTTGTGCGGCGAGTCTGAACGACATTCTGATCACCCAGTTCAAAAGCGTATTCGCGTTGAGCGATTTCGCCAGTGCGCTGGTGCAGAGTGCGTTTTACGGCGGCTACTTCCTGATCGCCATTCCGGCTTCGCTGGTGATCCGCAAAGCCAGCTACAAACTGGCGATATTGATGGGGCTGGCGCTGTATATCGTCGGCTGCGTGCTGTTCTATCCGGCTTCACACATGGCGACCTACACCATGTTCCTCGCGGCGATTTTTGCTATCGCTATTGGGTTGAGCTTCCTCGAAACCGCTGCGAATACCTATAGCTCGATGATTGGGCATCGCGATCACGCCACGCTGCGCCTCAACATCAGCCAGACGTTCTATCCGGTTGGCGCCTTAATGGGCATCGTGCTGGGCAAATATCTGGTGTTCCAGGAGGGCGACAGTCTGGAAAGCCAGCTGGCCGGCATGAACGCTGAACAGGCGCATGCGTTCCGTCTCACCATGCTGGAACACACGCTGGAACCGTACAAATATCTGGTCATGGTGCTGGTGGTAGTGATGCTGCTGTTCCTGTTCACCCGCTATCCGCGCTGTAAGCCGGAAAGCAATGGGAAATCCTTGCCGTCGCTGGGCGAGACCTTCCGCTATCTGGCGACCAATCGTCACTTTAAACGCGGCATCGTAGCGCAGTTCCTGTATGTCGGTATGCAGGTGGCGGTGTGGTCGTTCACCATTCGTCTGGCGCTGACGCTCGGCGCAACCAATGAGCGCCATGCTTCTAACTTTATGATTTATAGCTTTATCGGCTTCTTCATTGGTAAGTTTGTTGCCAACTTCCTGATGACGCGTTTCCGGGCGGAAAAAGTGTTAATTGCCTACTCGGTACTCGGTGTGATCACGCTGGCATGGGTGATGTTTGTGCCGAACTTTACCGCCGTGTATGCCGCGATCTTTGTCAGCGCGCTGTTTGGGCCCTGCTGGGCGACCATCTATGCCGGTACGCTGGCGACCGTCGATAACAAATACACCGAAGTGGCGGGCGCATTTATCGTGATGTCGATTGTGGGTGCTGCTTTCATTCCGGCGCTGCAGGGCTTCGTCTCCGATCATTTGGGATCGATGCAGCTGGCGTTTGGCGTTTCGCTGCTGTGCTTTGCCTGGGTGGGTTACTTCTTCTGGGGCGAACTGCGCCATAAAAAGCAGGCTGAAGCGGCTGGTCGTTTAGTCGAGGAGATGCCATGAAAACCCGTTTACCGTTACGTCGGGAACAGTTCCATGCAACGCCGAGCACGCTGCTGCGCAACGAGACGTTCCACGTCGAGCTGTTTCGCTACCCAGCGGGCGTCGAAGCGGTGCGCATCAGCAACCCACGCGGCACGGTGATCGTCCTGCCGTTTTACGGCCAGATGGTGTGGGACGCCAACTTTGATGGCCATGCGCTGACCATGGGCCACAGCTTTAAGCAGCCGCTGCTCGGCAGTTCGATAATTGATACCTACGGCTGTTTTGCTTTCCACTCCGGACTGCTGGCCAACGGCTGCCCGGCCGCCGAGGATGACCATCCGCTGCATGGCGAAATGGCCTGCGCGCGCATGGACAGCGCGTGGATTGTATTGGAACACGATCGCCTATCGCTGGAGGGCGAAACCGAGTATGTGAAGGGCTTCGGCCATCACTATCTTGCCGCACCTGCGGTGCGGCTTGAGGCCAATGCGGCAAGGCTGCACATTGAGATGAACGTCACTAATCTGGCCGGTGCGCCGATGCCGCTGCAGTACATGTGCCATCTCAACAGCGCGTGGGTTGAGCAGGGACGTTTCCAGCAGTCGATTCCGACGGATGCGTTCCAGCTGCGCACCTCGATCCCGGCACACGTGAAGCCAACGCCGCAGTGGCGCGCTTATACCGATCGGCTGGCTGCCGATCCACAGGCGTTTCAGCCATTGGATCAGCCGGAGATGTGCGATCCAGAGATCGTGTTCTTCGCCGACGATCTGCAGCAGTATGGCGATGAGGTGCAGTTCGAGCTGCACTCGCCGCAGGGTTTTGCCCTGATGACGCGCTTCTCCAGCCAGCAGTTTCCGCACGCCACGCGCTGGCTGTTGCATAACCGCGATCAGCAGGTCGCGGCCTATGTGCTGCCAGCCACCTGCCGCCCGGAAGGATTCAAGGCGGCGCAGCGCGCGGGAACGTTGATTGAACTGGCACCCGGCGAGCAGCGCCATTTCAGCGTCGAGACCGGCATTTTGTAACTAAACCGGAGGGTCGTCATTTATGGCGACCAGATTTCCAGGTGCGCATAAATGCGCACCCTACGAATAAACGGCGCAATCAAATCGCCACCAATCCCCGCACGGCGTCGGCTTCCATGCTTGATCCGGCACCGCGCTGCACGATCTCACCGCGTGACATCACCAGATAGCTGTCGGCCAGCTCGGCGGCGAAATCGTAAAACTGCTCGACGAGCAGGATCGCCATATCACCGCGCTGCGCCAGTTGGCGAATCACCGCGCCGATCTCCTTGATCACCGAGGGCTGAATCCCTTCGGTGGGTTCATCAAGGATCAACAGCTTTGGTGAACAGGCGAGAGCGCGGCCAATCGCCAGCTGCTGCTGTTGCCCGCCCGACAAATCGCCGCCGCGTCGTGCTTTCATCTCACGCAGCACCGGGAACAGCTGGTAGATCTCCTCCGGCACCGCTTTGGCCTGCGCGCCGGAAAAGCGCGCCAGCCCCATCAGCAGATTTTCTTCCACCGTCAGACGCGGGAAGATTTCACGCCCCTGCGGCACATAAGCGATGCCCGCCTGCACGCGCTGGTGCGGTTTGCGGCCGTTAATCACTTTGTCCTGCCAGCGAATCTCGCCGGATTTGGCCGGAATCAGCCCCATCAAACACTTCAACAACGTGGTTTTTCCCACGCCGTTGCGTCCCAGCAGGCAGGTGATTTCACCCGGTTTAGTCTCAAACGACAGGCCGCGCAGAATGTGGCTGCCGCCGTAATATTGATTCAGTTCCGCGACTTGCAGCATGTTAGCGCCCCAGATAAACGTCGATAACCCGATCGTCCGCCTGCACTTCGCGTAACGATCCCTCGGCCAACACCTGGCCCTGATGCAGCACGGTCACGTGATCGGCAATGGTTTCAACAAAGCCCATGTCGTGCTCAACCACCATCAGCGAATGCTTGCCGGCGAGACTGCGGAACAGCTCGGCGGTGTACTCGGTTTCGGCGTCGGTCATGCCCGCCGCCGGTTCATCCAGCAGCAGCAGATGCGGGTCCTGCACCAGCAGCATGCCGATTTCCAGAAACTGCTTCTGGCCGTGCGATAGCAAACCGGCCTGGCGCTGACGTTCGCCGCCGAGTCGTAGCAGCTTCAGCACCTCATCAATGCGATCCTGCTGCTCGCCGTTCAGCCGGGCGCGCAGGCTGGCCCACACCGATTTGTCATTTTTCAGCGCGATTTCCAGATTTTCGAACACCGTGAGCGCTTCAAATACCGTGGGTTTCTGGAACTTGCGTCCGATCCCAGCGCGCGCGATCTCCACCGGCGACATTTTGCTGAGATCGGTATCCTGGTCGTAGATCACCTGGCCATTGTCCGGTCGGGTTTTACCGGTGATCACATCCATCAGCGTGGTTTTACCCGCGCCGTTGGGGCCGATCACGCAGCGCAGTTCGCCGACGCCGATCTTCAGTGAGAGATCGGTTAGCGCGCGGAAACCGTCGAATGACACGTTGATCTTCTCCAGCTGCAATACCGGATCGGTCTGTTCACGATGGCGATCCGACGGATGGGGTTGGGTAAACAGTTGTTCAGTCATCACGCCTCCGGCGCAGCAGGCCAATCACGCCACGCGGCAGGAACAGCGTGACCAGGATAAACATCAGGCCGAGGAAGAACAGCCAATATTCCGGGAAGGCGACGGTAAACCAGCTCTTGGCGCCGTTAACGATCGCCGCGCCCAGTAGCGGTCCAATCAAAGTGCCGCGTCCGCCTAACGCCACCCAGATTGCGGCTTCAATCGAATTGGTCGGCGACATTTCACTCGGGTTGATAATGCCGACCTGCGGCACATATAGCGCGCCCGCCAGCCCGCACAGCACCGCCGAGAGCGTCCAGACAAACAGCTTGAAGCCTTTGGGATCGTATCCGACAAACATCAGGCGGTTTTCCGCATCGCGCACCGCCGTCAGCACGCGGCCGAATTTGCTGCGCGCCAGCGCGAAGCCGATGCCGAGACTCACCAGCAACAGCAGCACCGTGGCAACGAACAGCCCGATGCGCGTGCCGGTCGCGGTGACGTTAAAGCCAAGCAGCGTGGTGAAGCCGGTAAACCCGTTGTTACCGCCGAAGCCGGTTTCGTTGCGGAAAAACAGCAGCATGCCGGCGTAGGTCAGCGCCTGCGTCATGATCGAGAAGTAGACGCCTTTGATTTTTGAGCGAAAGGCGAAGAAGCCGAACACCAACGCCAGCAGGCCCGGCACCAGCACGATCAGGCACAGCGCCCAGGCAAAATGCTGCGTGCCCGCCCAGAACCACGGCAGCTCGCTCCACGAAAGGAATGACATAAACGCCGGCAGGCCGTCGCCGGAGGCCTGGCGCATTAAATACATGCCCATCGCATAGCCGCCGAGCGCGAAGAACAGGCCGTGACCGAGTGACAGCAAACCGGCGTAGCCCCACACCAGATCGAGCGCTACCGCGACGATGGCGTAACAGAGGATTTTGCCGACCAGCGTCAGCGTGTAGGTGGAGATCGCCAGCGGATGGGTGGCAGGCAGCAGGGCGCAGAATGGCAGCACCAGCAGCAGCGCGGTGATCACTACACCAAGGCTGAGGGTCAGGCGCGGCGCCTTACGCGCGATGGTTAACGTCATTGGCTGGCTCATCAGTCAATCACCCTCCCTTTAAAGGCAAACAGGCCCTGCGGACGTTTCTGGATAAACAGCACGATCAGCACGAGGATGAGGATTTTGCCTAACACTGCGCCTATCTGCGGTTCCAGCACTTTGTTAAGAATGCCGAGGCCAAACGCCGCCACGACGGTGCCCGCCAGCTGGCCGACGCCGCCCAGCACCACCACGAGGAAGGAGTCGATGATGTAGCCCTGACCCAGCTCCGGCCCGACGTTGCCCAACTGCGACAGCGCCACGCCGCCGAGTCCGGCAATGCCTGAACCGAGGCCAAAGGCCAGCATATCGATGCGTCCGGTTGGTACGCCGCAGCAATCAGCCATGGTGCGGTTCTGCGTCACGGCACGCACGCTGAGACCAAGGCGAGTTTTATTCAGCAGCAGCCAGGTGAGACTCAGCACGGCAAACACGAACAGGATCACCGCGATACGGTTGTATGGCAGCACCAGATTCGGCAGCAGCTGCATACCGCCGGAGAGCCAGCTCGGGTTGGCCACTTCCAGGTTCTGCGCGCCAAACAGCATACGCACCAGCTGAATCAGCATCAGGCTGATGCCCCACGTCGCGAGCAGGGTTTCCAGCGGACGTCCATAGAGATGGCGGATAATGGTGCGCTCCAGCAGCATGCCCATGCAGGCGGTCACCGCAAATGCCACCGGCAGCGCCAGCAGCGGATACCAGGCGAGCCACTGCGGCGCGAACTGCTGGAACAGACTTTGTACAAACCAGGTGGCGTAGGCGCCGAGCATCAGCATTTCGCCGTGCGCCATGTTGATCACACCGAGCAGGCCGTAGGTGATCGCCAGGCCGAGCGCTGCCAGCAGCAGAATCGAGCCGAGCGACAGGCCGGTAAACGCCTGACCGAGCAGATCGCCCCACATCAGGCGCTGTTTAATCTGCTTCAGGCTGGTGGCGGCGGCTTCACGGACTTTAGCATCAGGCTCATTACTGGCCTGGGTTAAGCGAGTAAGGCTAGCCTGCATGTTGGGATCGCTGGATTCGCCGAGCAGCGTCACGGCTTTAAGGCGCAGCGCCGCATCCGGGCTGGCGAGTTGCAGGTTAGCGGCGGCCATCAGCAGCACGGTGTGGACCTGTGCATCTTTTTCGCTGGCGAGGCGTTGCTCAAGCAGCGGCAACATATCGGCTACGCCATCGTTTTGCAGTTGTTGCGCGGCACGTAAGCGGATCGTCGCATCGTCGCTCACCAGCTGATGAGCGGCGAGGGCGCTGGCGATTAATACGCGCAGCCGGTTATTCATAAACAGTTTTTTGCTGTCGCCAGCGGGCTGTTGCGCGCTATCGAGCGGCTGCAACGTATCGCCCTGTTTGCTGAACGGCTGCTGTTTCTGGTCGATGACCACGGTTTCATTGCGCAGCGCCTGCAGCAGCGGCAAGCGGCTAGCCTGCGGCGCGGCGGCCCACTGTTGCAGCAGCGTGGCTTGTTGGGTGCGGCTGGCGGCCGCGAAGTCTGCGCCATCGCCCGCCTGGGCGAGCCAGGGCAGCAGTAACAGCAGACAGCAGAGATAACGGCGAATTGTCATGGTTCTGGCCCTGAAGGAGGTGGTTTGAGATTGATGTTGCTGTCCCCCTCCTCGGTCCTCCCCCATAAATGGGGGAGGATGACGCTGCCATATGTTGGTTAAGGAATTACATGTGGCAGCGTCTCCTTCCCCCGTTAACGGGGGAAGGCCGGGATGGGGGACAGCGAGCACCCAATTACTGCGTTGATTTCACCGGATGGTCGGGCTTCTTGTCGTTACCCGCGATGTACGGGCTCCACGGCTGGGCGCGCACCGGTTGCTCGGTCTGCCACACCACGTTGAACTGGCCGTTCTCTTCCACTTCGCCAATCATCACTGGCTTGTGTAGATGATGGTTGGTTTTATCCATGGTCAGAGTGAAACCGTCTGGTGCTTTGAAGGTCTGGCCCGCCATCGCCGCGCGCACTTTGTCTACATCAGTGGTGCCGGCTTTCTCCACTGCCTGCGCCCACATGTGCAGGCCAACATAGGTCGCTTCCATCGGATCGTTGGTTACCACGGTGTCGGCGTTCGGCAGGTTATGCGCTTTCGCGTAAGCGCGATAATCCTTCACAAATTGGGCGTTGGTTGGGTTATCCACCGACTCAAAGTAGTTCCACGCCGCTAACTGACCAACCAGCGGTTTGGTATCAATACCGCGCAGCTCCTCTTCACCCACCGAGAAGGCGATCACCGGAATATCGGTGGCTTTGATGCCCTGATTCGCCAGCTCTTTGTAGAACGGCACGTTGGAGTCGCCGTTGATGGTGGAGATCACCGCGGTTTTGCCACCGGCAGAGAACTTCTTAATGTTGGAAACGATGGTCTGATAATCGCTGTAACCAAACGGCGTGTAGACCTCTTCGATGTCTTTATCCTGCACCCCTTTACTGTGCAGGAAGGCGCGCAGAATCTTGTTGGTGGTGCGGGGATAAACGTAATCAGTGCCCAGCAGGAAGAAGCGTTTAGCGCTGCCGCCATCTTCACTCATCAGGTACTCCACTGCCGGAATCGCCTGCTGGTTAGGCGCGGCGCCGGTGTAGAACACGTTCGGCGACATCTCTTCGCCTTCGTACTGCACCGGATAGAACAGCAGGCCGTTTAGCTCTTCAAACACCGGCAGCACCGATTTGCGCGATACCGAGGTCCAGCAGCCAAACACCGCCGCCACTTTATCCTGCGTCAGCAACTGACGCGCTTTTTCGGCGAACAGCGGCCAGTTGGAGGCGGGATCCACCACCACCGGTTCCAGCTTTTTGCCCAGCACGCCGCCTTTGGCGTTGATCTCATCGATAGTCATCAGCGCCACATCCTTCAGCGGCGTTTCGGAGATCGCCATGGTGCCGGAGAGCGAGGACATAATACCCACCTTGATGGTGTCAGCAGCCTGTGCCGCGAAGGCAAAACCCATGCTGGCAACAGAGGCAGAGAGCGCGAAAGCCTTGAGCAACGAACGTCTTTTCATCAGTAAACCCCTAACTGTGTTTATGTTGTTATTCAATGGGTTGAAGTCGAGCCTGCTGTAACATATGCAATGTAATCTTTCTGACCTCTGCCTTACTGACGGCGATGTGGTCGGTTAAAATGCGCTGCGCCTCCTCGGTCTGTTGCTGGAAAATCGCCCGTAAAATCTGAGCGTGCTCTCGGTATGTCGCCTCCATTCGGTCGTCGCGCGTGAAATCGAGACGGCGAATGATGCGAATCTTTTCGGTCAGTTCGGCGTGGATGCGCGCCATCTCCTGATTGCCAGCGGCCGCCACCAGCGCCATGTGAAAAGCTTCATCCTGCGCGGAGACCGCTTTGCCATCGGCCAGCGGTAGCGCATCGATCCAGAAGCTTTTCTGTGCCGTCAGGGTTTGCGCACACTGCACGGCGGGCAGGGCGCACAGGCGGCGCACCGCTTCGCACTCCAGCACGGTGCGGAAGTCGTACAGCTCTTCGAAATATTCGAAGTCAAACGGCTTCACCTGCCAGCCGCTGCGGAACCACACTTCGACGTAGCCCTCGCGCTCCAGCCAGAACAGCGCCTGACGCACCGGCGTGCGGCTGACTTCCAACCGATCGGCGATTTCGTTCTCACTGAAACGGTCGCCCGGCATCAGACGGAATTCAAAAATGTCCTGTTTCAGCGCCTGATAGACCTTCTCGGCCAATGCCTCAGGGCGGCCTTTGCTGCGCGGGCTCGTGTTCATGCAGTCTCCTTATTCCAGCCACAGCAGGGCATCGCCCGGACTCACCGGACGTCCTGCCTGACAGGCAATACGTTTCACCTGGCCTGCCTGCGGTGCGACAATTGCCAGTTCCATTTTCATCGCTTCCACGATGATCAGCGTTTGACCGGCTTCCACCACGTCGCCCGGCTGTACCAGCACTTTCCAGATGTTGCCGTTCATATCGGCGCACACCGCCAGCGCATCATCGTCGGCTTCCGCCACTTCCAGCGTCTCATCACTGGTGAGTGGCGCGTTCTGCTCTTCCTGCGCCCACAGCGTCACTTCCTGTTCGAAGGCGGCCGACTGGCGCTGACGGAATTCGCCGATCGACGCGGCGTGATCGGCCAGGAACTGCTGATGCGCGGCGAAATCGAATACCGTCTCTTCAATGCGCACCGTGGCACGGCCTTCGCGGAAGTCATCGCGCAGCTGCGTCAGTTCGTCTTCGGTGACCGGATAGAAGCGCACCTGATCGAAGAAGTGCAGCAGCCACGGCTCGTCAGCGGCGAACTGAGGGTTTTTGAGGAACTTGTTCCAGATCGGCAGGGTGCGGCCCACCAGCTGATAGCCGCCCGGCGAGTCCATGCCGTAGATGCACATGTACATGCCGCCAATGCCAACGGTGCCTTCGGCGGTGAAGGTGCGCGCCGGGCTGTATTTGGAGCTCAGCAGGCGATGGCGTGGATCGATCGGTACTGCGCACGGCGCGCCGAGATAGACGTCGCCGAGGCCGAGAATCAGATAGCTGGCATCAAAAATCGTATCGCGTACCGCTTCACGGCTGGCTAAGCCATTAATACGCTGGATAAAATCGACGTTGTTCGGCAGCCACGGCGCGCTGGCGCGCACGGTTTCTTTGTAGCGCTCCACCGCGCCGAGCGTCGCGCTGTCTTCGAACGCCATCGGCAGCCAGACAATGCGTGACGGCACTTTCAGCTGGCTGACATCGCCCAATCCGCTCTCCAGCTCCAGCAGTAACTGCATCAGCTGTTTCTGGCTGAGGATCAGGCTGTCGTAACGTACCTGCAGAGAGCGCACGCCGGGCGACAGCTCTTCCACGCCCGGCACCGCGCGTTCACGCAGCGCATTCATCAGCAGATGCACGCGCAGACGCAGCGCCAGATCCAGCACGTTATCGCCGTACTCAATCAGCACATATTTATCGCCCGCCTGGCGATACACCGCCGCTGGCGTGGTCGCCGTGGCCGGTAACGCCGCCAGCAGGGTGGCGGAACCGATAGCGCTGGCCGCTAAAGAGGGCACCACAAAAGCCGGTGCATGGGCACTGCGCAGGGTGGCCACGCTGTGCGCCTGGGCTTTTTCCAGTGCCACCGCTTCGTCAGCGCTAATCGGATGGAAGCGAATGCGGTCGCCCGGTTTCACCTGGCCGACTTTCCACAGCTCGGCTTTGGCGATGGTCACCGGACAGACGAAGCCGCCGAGGCTTGGGCCGTCATGCGTCAGGATCACCGGGAAGTCGCCGGTGAAGTTCACCGCGCCAATGGCGTATTCGCAGTCATGTACGTTGGACGGATGCAGACCGGCTTCGCCGCCGTTGGCGCGCGTCCATGTCGGTTTCGGACCAACCAGGCGCACACCGAGGCGGTTGGAGTTGTAGTGCACCTGCCAGTCGCTGGCGAAGAACTCATCAATTGCCGCCTGAGTGAAGAAATCCGGTGCGCCGTGCGGTCCGTACAGCACGCCGATGCGCCATTCGCTGCCGTAGTGCGGCACCAATGCATGATCGAGCGCCTGCGGTGCGCTGACCGGCGCGGGCGTGGTACAGGCCGCCAGCTGCGGCTGGGAGATCGGCAGCATATCGGCGACGCGCAAGGTGCGTCCGGCGTGGCCGCCAAACTGGCCGAGCGAGAAGGTTGAGCGGCTGCCGAGATACTCCGGCACGTCAAAGCCGTTGCGCACCGCTAAATAGGTGCGACAGCCGCTTTGCGCGCGGCCTAACGTCAGGGTTTGCCCTGCTTTAACGCTGACGGGCTGCCAGTAGGCGATGCTTTCGCCATCGACATCGGCCGCACAATCGGCGCCGGTCAGGGCGATCACCGCATCGCTATGGAAGCGCAGCGTCGGGCCTTGCAGGGTAAATTCGAGGCCCGCGGCGCTGTCGTGGTTGCCGACAATGCGGTTGGCGAGGCGGAAGGCGAAATCGTCCATCGGGCCGGATGGCGGCACGCCGATATCCCAATAGCCAAGGCGGCCAGGAAAATCCTGAATGCTGCTGAAGGTGCCGGGCTGCAGCACTTCAATCACGCTGGCGGATGGCGTGAAGCTGTCGAGGAAGCGCGTCCACACCTTGCCGCTGCGGAAGGCCTCGGTGGCGACGATCTGGCGCAGATAATCGAGGTTGCTGGCGATGCCGTGCAGCTGCGTGGCGTCGAGCGCCTGCTGCATTTTCGTTAACGCCGCTTCACGCGTCTCGGCATGCACGATCAGTTTGGCCACCATCGGATCGTAAAACGCCGAGACTTCGGTGCCGGTAGCAATCCAGCCATCGACGCGCACATCGTCCGGGAAACAGACGGCGGTTAAGACGCCGGGGCTGGGCTGGAAGTTTTTCAACGGATCTTCAGCGTAGAGGCGCACTTCAATTGAGGCGCCTTGCGGCGCCTGCTGCAGACGCGCCCATTCGATGGCATCGCCTGCCGCGACTTGCAGCATGCACTCAACCAGATCGAGACCGGTGACGCATTCGGTGACCGGATGTTCCACCTGCAGGCGGGTGTTCACTTCGAGGAAGTAGAAGGCATCCTGCTCGGCGTCGTAGATGTACTCCACCGTGCCAGCGCTGCGATAGTTGACCAGCTCGCCAAGGCGCACCGCCGAAGAGAGCAGCGCTTCACGCGTTGCCTGCGGCAGATTAGGTGCCGGCGTTTCTTCCACCACTTTCTGGTTGCGGCGCTGCAGCGAGCAGTCGCGTTCGCCGAGGGCAATTACTTTGCCGCTGCCGTCGCCAAAAATCTGCACTTCCACGTGGCGTGCGCGGTCGATGCAGCGTTCTAAAAACACTCCCGCATCGCTGAAGAACTGCTCGCCGAGACGACGCACGCTCTCCCACGCATTGCGCAGCGCGTCGGCGTCGGCGCAGCGCGTCAGACCAATGCCACCGCCGCCGGCGGTGCTTTTCAACATCACCGGATAACCGATGCTGTCGGCGGCGCTTAAGGCTTCGTCCAGCGAACTCAGTAGCGGCGTGCCCGGCGTCATTGGCACGCCAGCGCTGGCGGCTAATTCACGCGCGCGGTGTTTCAGGCCAAACTCGCCAATCTGCTGCGCGGTGGGGCCGACGAAGGCGATACCGGCTTTTTCACAGGCATCGGCGAACGGCAGGCTTTCCGAGAGGAAACCGTAGCCCGGCCAGATGGCTTCGGCACCGGTTTCCTGTGCGGCGGCGAGGATTTTATCGATGCGCAGATAGCTGTCGCTGGCTTTGTCACCGCCAAGCGCGATCGCCACATCCGCTTCTTTGACGTGGCGCGCGTTGCGATCGGCATCGGAATAGACGGCGACGCTTTTCACGCCGAGGCGTTTTAAGGTACGGATGGCGCGACAGGCGATTTCGCCACGGTTAGCAATCAAAACGGTGCTGAACATGCTTATTTACTCCCCTGAGAAGCCAGCCAGTTGCGCCAGCCGCCAAATTCGGTAATTTCCAGCGCCTGCGACAGCACCGCCGGTTCACAGATAAAGCCTTTGACGCTGCGGCCGTCGGCCAGCGTTAACGAGCCAATGCCGAGCGGGGCGGGGATCTCCGCCACGAACTCGCCAAAGCGTGCCAGCGGGATATCCCACAGCTCGACGGTAATCGCCGCGCCGCTCTCACCGCGCAGCAGGCCCGGCTTCTTAATTGGGCCATCGAGCAGAGCAAACAGGCGGTAGTTGCTGGCGGTTTGCGTCTCTTCCACCAGCACCGCCTGACGCGTCGTCAGCTGGAAGTTGAGCGGCATACCGGTGAGATGCGCGCCTACCACCGCCACGCGTACGTGATCGGCAGAAAGCGGCAAGGTGGCAGATTCCGCTGGCTGCTTTTTGCCGGTTGCACCGAGCGGCAGCGCCATCTGCTGCTGCCAGCGCACACCAAAACCGGCCAGCGCACGATCCTGCCAGGCGGGCGCAATCAGCGTGATGCCCGCCGGTAAACCATCGGCGCGGAAGGGGGCCGGCAGCGCCAGTGCGCAGAGATCGGCAAGATTGGTGAAGTTGGTGTAAGTGCCGAACTGCGAGTTGTAGAGCACCGGCTCCTGCTGCATTTCGGCCAGCGTGTGGATGGTTGGTGAGGTGGGCACCACCAGCGCGTCGAACTGCGCCAGCGTTTGCTGAATCTGCCGCGTCAGCTCGGCACGCAGGTATTCCGCCTGATAGGCTTCGACCGCGCTGTATTTCAGGCCGCTACTGACAATGCCGAATACCACCGGATCCATCTCTTCCGGACGATTGATCATCTCGCCCACCGCCACGGTGCGCTCGGCGACCCACGGGCCGTAATAGAGCTGTTCGGCCAGCTGGTGGAACACGGAGAAATCAATCGGGTGCAGCGTCGCGCCACCTGCCTGCAGTTGCTCTAGCGCCGCCAGCCATGCCGCTTCGGCCAGTTTGTCGCCGAAGAATTCCGGCGTGGCGGGAATGGCGAAATCAGGCTGCGCTTTGAAGCTGGCGGGCGCGCTGTGCGGATTGCTGCGCGAGTAGGCATCGCCGGCGTCATAGCCGCCCGCCGCCGTGGCCACCGCGAAGGCATCTTCCACCGTTAACGCGAACACCGAAATGGTGTCATTGAGGCGGCAAGCCGGCACCACGCCGCTGGCGGAGAACCAGCCTTTGGTGGGCTTAAGGCCGACGATATTGTTGAAACCGGCCGGTACGCGGCCCGAACCGGCGGTATCGGTGCCGAGTGAGAAGCCCACCAGTCCGCGCGCCAGTACCGAAGCGGAACCGGAACTGGAGCCGCCGCTGACGTAATCCGGATTGAAAGTGTTGCTCACCGCGCCAAATGGCGAACGCGTGCCGACTAAGCCAGTGGCGTATTGATCGAGGTTGGTTTTGCCAATCACCACCGCGCCTGCGGCTTTAAGCTGCGCCACCACAAAGGCATCGGCGGCGGCGGTGTAGGTGAAGGCGGGGCAGGCGGCGCTGGTCGGCCAGCCGGCGACATCAATATTGTCTTTAACCGCAAAAGGCACGCCAAACAGCGGCAGCGCGGCCGGGTTGCGCTGATAACTCGCCAGCAGCGGCTCAATTTGTGCCTGCAGCTGCGCGGGTGTGGCGAGATAAAGCCAGGCGTTATCCTGCGCGTCGATTGCGTCGAGATGTGCTGCCAGCAGGGAAGTAATTTGCTGTGGATCCTGTTGGTAACTGCGTTGCCAATCCTGGAGCGTAAAGCCAAAGGTCAATGCCATGAGTGAATTCCAACTGGTATACAAGATGGAATTCAACAGAGCAAAGCGCGTGCCATTTTTGTAAGCCAATGAAAGCGCGTAGTTAATTGATGTGTAATACGTTTTTCTGATGATAAATTGCACAACGGCGGCGCAAGCGCTGTGCAATGGCGGTGCGCGAGCGTAAATTTTGTGAAGAACATGGCAAGAGACGGTTGGCCTGGTTAGCATGAAGGAAGTCTGGCATGAGCTGGATCGCAGCACTGAGAGGAGAGCGTAATGGAGAAGTGGCGTTACTGGATGCTAGGGATCTGTCTGGTCAGCACGGCCAGCAGCGCATGGGCCGATTCGCTGGATCAGCAGCGGCAGCGCTATGCGCAAATCAAGCAAGCCTGGGATAACAAACAGATGGACCAGGTGACGCAGCTGATGCCGACGCTGCAGGATTACCCGCTCTACCCGTATCTGCAATACCGGCTGCTGGCGCAGGATCTCGATCAAGAGACGCCGCTGGCGGTGAAGAATTTTATTCAACAGTATCCTACGCTGCCGCCGGCGCGCTCGCTCTCAACACGCTTTGTGAATGTGTTGGCCAATCGTCAGGACTGGCAAGGCGTGCTCAGCTTCAGCCCGGATGAGCCGAAACCGGTGCAGGCGCGCTGTAACTGGTATTACGCCAAATGGGCCACCGGGCAACAGCAGGCGGCGTTTGCCGGGGCCAAAGAGATTTGGCTGCGCGGCACCGCGTTGCCGAATGACTGTGACAAGCTGTTCTCGGTCTGGCAAGCCAGCGGGCAGCTCTCGCCGATCACCATTCTGGAGCGTATCCGTCTGGCGATGAAAGCCGGTAACGATAGCCTGGTGAATTATCTGGCGAAAATGCTGCCAGCGGATTATCAAACCACCGCCAGCGCGCTGATTGCGCTGCAGCAGAATCCGCAAACCGTCACTACCTTTGCCAGCAGCATGGGCCCCACTGATTTCACCCGCATGGCGACCAGCTATGCCTTCGCCCGCGTGGCGCGTGAGGATATGGACAACGCGCGCATGATGATTCCGCAACTGGTGCAGGCGCAGAAGATGAGCCAGGCCGATGAGCAGGATCTGAAAGAGACGGTGGTATGGCGCATGATGGGCGCGGATCTCACCAGCGAGCAGGCGCGCTGGCGTGATGCGGTAGTGATGAACAGCGAATCCACCGCGCTGGTGGAGCGCCGTGTTCGTCTGGCGCTGAGCCAGAACGATCGCCGCGGGCTGAATACCTGGATCGCGCGTTTGCCGGTGGAAGCCAAAGAGAAAGATGAGTGGCAATACTGGCAGGCCGATTTGCTGATTTCTCAGGGCCGCAAAGAGGAAGCGAACGACATTCTGCGCAAGCTGATGCAGGCGCGCGGCTTCTATCCGATGGTGGCGGCGCAACGTCTTGGCGTGGAGTATCCGTTGCAGGTTGATAAAGCGCCGGCAGCTGATAATAACGTGGTGCAGGGCGCGGAAATGGCGCGCGTGCGCGAGCTGATGTACTGGGGGTTGGATAACCTGGCGCGCAGCGAATGGGCCAATCTGATCTCCAGTAAAACTCATTCCCAGCAGCAGATGCTGGCGCGTTATGCCAACGAGCAGGATTGGTGGGATCTCAGCGTGCAGGCCACCATTACCGCGAAAATGTGGGATAGCCTGAAAGAGCGCTTCCCGCTGGCGTGGCAAAATCTGTATCAGCAATACACCAGCGACAAAGGCATTCCACCGAGTTATGCGATGGCGATTTCACGTCAGGAGAGCGCGTGGAATCCGAAGGCGCGTTCACCGGTGGGCGCCAGCGGCTTGATGCAGGTAATGCCCGGCACGGCGACGCATACCGTGAAGATGTATAACATTCCCGGCTATGTGAACAGCAGCCAGCTGTTGGATCCGCAGACCAATATTCAGATCGGTACCCAGTATCTGGAGTATGTCTATCAGCAGTTCGGTCAGAACCGCATCTTCGCCTCGGCGGCTTACAACGCAGGGCCGGGACGCGTGCGCAGCTGGCAGAAAACCAGCGGGGGGAATCTGGATGCGGTGGCGTTTATCGAGACCATTCCGTTCTCAGAAACGCGTGGCTACGTGAAAAACGTGCTGGCCTACGATGCCTATTATCGCTACTTCATGGGCAAGCCGGATAAGATTCTCGCTGACAGTGAGTGGAATCGCCAGTATTGACTGTGCTATGCTTCCGTACTCGTTAATGAGTACGGAAGTCCTTCATGAGCCAACCCCTTTCTTCCCAGCCGGAATCGGCTCAGCCTGTTGAAGATAACTGGCTGCGTTTTATCGAACTGATGCAAAACGCCTTTGCCGATGGCGTGGCGCTGCCGTTGCTACAGCTGATGATGACGCCGGATGAACGTGAGTCCTTCGGCACGCGTTTGCGCATTATCGAAGAGCTGATGAACGGTGAGATGAGCCAGCGTGAACTGAAGAATGAGTTGGGCGTAGGTATCGCTACGATAACGCGCGGTTCAAATAGCCTGAAAGAAGCGCCGCCAGAGCTGAAACGCTGGCTGGAAGCGCGTCTGGGACGCGATTAACGCTGATTGTAAAGCGGATGCGTAAACGGACACAGCGCCAGAATCAACGCCTGATGATAGACGCTGGAGCGGCTTAGCAGGCCGTGAGTAAAGGCGCCAATCGCGCCACCTTTGTGTTTGATATTCTCTACGCCGGTCAGGCGTGCCATCTCGTCACCGAGTTCACGTCCGGCGGCTAAGCCTGCTACGACGATCGGCGGCAGGGTAAAGCTGGCCGAACGCGATTCACCGCGCTGCTGCGCATTTTCAATCACCATCCACGCAAAGGCGCAATCGCCTTCAATGCCCGCTTCAATCGCCACCCAATAATCCGCCTGCGGACGCTCCTGACGAGCGTTCGCTACGCGTTGACGTGCGCCAGTTCGCGTTTCGACATCGCTAAGTGGCTGAGCTGCGACGCCGCTCTCGACCTCGACCCCTTCAATGTGGCAGGATCCTTCGCCGAAAACGTCGTTGAACGCCTGAGCAATCGCGCGAATTTTTGCCGGGTTGATGGTGGCTGCGACAACATGGTACATAATTGTTTGAACCCTCGAGGCAAATTTGTCGCAGTATAACGGAAATTAAGCATGCTACAGGTCTATCTTGTTCGTCACGGTGAAACGGTATGGAATGCGGCGCGACGCATTCAGGGGCAGTCTGACAGCCCGTTAACGGAAAAAGGTGAGCAGCAGGCTCATCAGGTCGGCGAGCGCGTGAAATCGCTGGGCATTACCCACGTGATTGCCAGCGATTTAGGACGTACACGTCGCACGGCGGAGATCATCGCCGACGCGTGTGGCTGCACCGTTACGCTTGACGCGCGTCTGCGTGAGCTCAACATGGGCTGCCTGGAACAACGTCCACTCGATGGCTTGACGGAAGAAGAGGAAAACTGGCGTAAAACGCTGGTGGATGGCACCACAGCGGGCCGTATTCCGGGTGGCGAATCGATGGCGGAGATGGCGGCGCGTATGCACGAAGCGCTGAATGCGCTGCTGGCGTTGCCAGCCGGCAGCCGTCCGCTGATTGTCAGCCACGGCATGGCGCTCGGCGTGCTGGTCAGCACCATTCTCGGCTTACCTGCGCATGCAGAACGTCGTTTGCGTCTGCGCAACTGCTCGATTTCGCGTGTGGATCATCAGCAAAGCGCCTGGCTGGCGGCTGGTTGGGTAGTCGAAACGGCGGGCGATGTTTCGCATCTGGATGCCCCCGCGCTGGATGAATTGCAGCGTTGAGCTAAATAAAAATGCCGTCATGATGACGGCATTTTGTTTTTAGTGATTTGTTTGCGGGCGAATCGGAATCAGGTATTCGCAGCGGATTTCCGCTGGCGGCTCGCTGCGTTTCTTGCCACCGTGGGTGAAGAAACGCTCGATATCCTGTCCCTGACGACGCACTAAACCGAGCGTTGGCATGCAGGTTCCGTACAGTAGCAGGATGAACTCACCCAGCGCACTGCGTGCACCGTTGTAAGTAAACTGCACGTAATCACCGGCTTCAACCACCACGCTTTGATTCGATTGCATACTCTTCGCCAGCTGATCGGCGGGCACCGCTGTGGTGTACAGAATCTCTTGCTCATCATCCTTTTCATGGCTGGCACGCACCTGATGCAGGCCGTACAGCACCGGCGGCACTGTGTCGGTTTCCAGCAGGAACTGTTTCCAGAAATGCATGCGCATCTCATCGCGGTAGCTGGAAATTTGCTCCAGCGTGCAGGAGTAGCTCTGCGTCTGGCCCACCAACACCGTTTCCGGCAGCGTGACAAACTGCGCTTCCGGCAGGCTGCTATCGTCCAGGCGAATCGGCGGGCGAATACCGAACGAGTTCCACTCCGATGAGCGACGATACCAGGCGGGCGTTTGGTTGAACTGCTTTTTAAACGCGCGGGTAAAGGTCTGCTGTGAATCGAAACGATATTGTAGAGCGATGTCAAGGATGGGGCGGCTGGTCAGGCGTAACGCCACCGCGGCTTTCGACAGCCGACGCGCGCGGATATACGCGCCAATTGCGTGGCTGGTTACTTCCTTGAACATCCGCTGCAGGTGCCACTTGGAATAGCCTGCTTTCTGCGCAACGTTATCTAATGAAAGCGGTTGGTCCAGATGGCTCTCCAGCCAGACAAGCAAATCGCGAATGATACCGGCTTGGTCCATAAAACATCCTCATAACTCTCTGGTGGCGCAACTATGAAGTCGTCGAATAATAGCACGAAATGCACAAAAGCGTGGGGGCGGTTTGCTAATCGAGTGTGCTAAGTCAATGCGGGTTAAAACCCGTTTAGGTTTGGTTCTGTGTTCAATTGACAGTACATTACATTCTCATCTATTCGATTGGCAATGGTAACTCAATGACAATAGCTCGTATTCTTATAATCACGCTGGCAACTTATGTGTTCAGCGCTGGCGTTCAGGCTGAAGAGATCGGCTCAGTTGACACGGTGTTCAAGATATTTGGCCCCGATCATAAGATCGTGGTCGAAGCCTTCGATGACCCCGATGTAAAAAATGTAACCTGTTATATCAGCCGGGCAAAAACCGGTGGTATCAAAGGGGGATTAGGTTTGGCGGAAGACACGTCCGACTCAGCCATCTCCTGTCAACAGGTTGGGCCGGTAGAGCTTAGCGATAAAATCGCACAAGGCAAGTCGCAGGGCGAAGTGGTATTTAAAAAACGCACTTCACTGGTGTTTAAGAAGTTGCAGGTGGTGCGCTTCTTCGATCAAAAACGTCATGCGCTGGTGTATCTGAGTTACTCAGATAAGGTGGTAGACGGCTCGCCGAAGAATGCGCTAAGTGCCGTGCCGATCATGCCGTGGCATTAATACAGGCATAAAAAAACGCCCTGACGGGCGTTTTTCCTTTCAAAACTTAGTCCTGCAGTTCGCCGCAGAAACGGTAACCTTCGCCGTGAATGGTGGCGATGATTTCTGGCGTATCTGGCGTGGATTCGAAATGCTTGCGAATGCGGCGGATGGTGACATCCACGGTACGGTCATGCGGCTTGAGCTCGCGGCCGGTCATCTTCTTCAGCAAGTCACCACGCGTTTGAATTTTGCCTGGATTCTCACAGAAGTGCAGCATGGCGCGGAATTCACTGCGCGGCAGCTTGTACTGGTCGCCGTTCGGGCTGATCAGTGAGCGGCTATTGATATCCAGCTCCCAGCCGTTAAAGCGATAGCTTTCAACCTGGCGGCGCTCTTCACTCGGCATGGCCAGATTCATGGTTCGCGACAGCAAATTGCGCGCACGAATCGTCAGCTCACGTGGGTTGAAGGGTTTGGTGATGTAATCATCGGCACCAATTTCCAGACCGAGGATTTTATCCACTTCATTATCACGACCGGTCAGGAACATCAGCGCAACGTTTGCTTGTTCACGCAATTCGCGTGCCAGCAGCAAACCGTTTTTACCTGGCAGGTTGATATCCATGATCACCAGATTGACGTCGTTCTCCGTCAGGACCTGATGCATTTCGGCGCCGTCGGTGGCTTCATAGACCACGTAACCTTCTGCCTCAAAGATACTTTTGAGGGTGTTACGCGTGACCAGTTCGTCTTCAACGATAAGAATGTGCGGGGTCTGCATGTTTCGCTACCTAAAATTTGCCAACAAATCGAAAACAGGGCGTACGTCGGTTACGCTATTTGCGGCAACCGGTATACGAAATAATCTTCGGAATACACCATCCATCTACGTCAACTTCAGTGTTAGCTCAGCCAGTCAGGATGGATATTTGCGCGCCCCGAGAATATCGGACAGGCGCTCATCCTAACCGTATTAACAGCAACCTAACAGCACCAACAACAACCGATAAGCATAAAAACAACGCTTCGTTGACTTATATCAAATGCAAGTGTAGCACGTTAACACTTTTATGAAAAACTTCTCCAGGATTGCTAGTTTAGCTCACAAAATGCAGCATTTTTGCTACATTTATCCCTTATAGAAGCAAATGTTAAACGCGCAGGAATTTATATTTCAATAAATTGAAAGGAAAGGGTTTTATATAAATTAAGTCCTATAATTTTGCTTATGCCTGCTAATTTACTCTACATGGAGATTTCCCGCTGTTTTAACATCGTTAACATCTTATTTTCTCATATCGCCGTGGTTGGTATTTTTTCTGCTGCATGCCAACATAAAGCGCGTTGTTAACCGTCCGATGGAAAAATCATGCATTTCCCCTTAATCCTTGTTTCTCCCGCCCGTCCGGAAAATATCGGCGCGGCTGCCCGTGCCATGAAAACCATGGGATTTAGCGAGTTGCGTATTGTCGCCAGCGATGCCTGGCAGGACCCCGCTGCACGACGTGTGGCACACGGTGCCGGCGAGATCCTTGATAACGTGAAAACCTATGCCACGCTGAGCGAGGCGCTCAAGGATGTCGATTTCTCGGTGGCGACCACCGCGCGCAGCCGTGCAAAGTTCCGCTACTACGCTACGCCGGCGCAGGTGGAAAATATCCTGCAAGAGAAGCGCCAATGGCTGAGCCGCATCGCACTGGTTTTTGGCCGTGAGGACAGCGGGTTAACCAATGAGGAGCTGGAGCAGGTTGACCTGTTGACCGGCATTCCGATGGCAAATGACTATCCATCACTTAACCTCGGCCAGGCCGTGATGGTCTATTGCTATCAGCTGTCAGCGCTGAATCAAATTGCGGCCGAACCTGCCGAAGCGGCAAACGCGCATCAACTGCAGGCGCTGCGTGAGCGTTTTCATCAGCTGTTGGCGAAGCTGGATGTCAGCGATGACGTCAAAATGGCTGACTGGATCGACCAGCGTATTGGCCTGCTGGAACAGCGCGACAGCGCTATGCTGCATCGCTTGTTACACGACGTAGAAAAAAAACTTATAGATAATTGCTCGGATAAATCCTGAGTTGGCAGTGACTGATCGTGGAAATCGCAGCCTCTTATGAACGATCCCGATACGATTTGTGCCAGCAAGCGCACTACTGCGCAGCCGTGCCGTCCGTGTGCTTAGGACAAATTCGTTGACTTAATGTGCCCTTTGCTTTACTTCTGGAAGGCAGACGGACAAGACAAAGACAGACAGAAAAAAATCTAAATGCGTAAACTCAGCCTGAACACCACAATTATTATTACCACCACCATTACCACAGGTAACGGTGCGGGCTGACGCATACAGGAAAAACAAAGAAAAAAGCCCGCACCTAAACAGTGCGGGCTTTTTTTTCGGCAAAAATTCAGGAGAGCTTCAACTATGCGAGTGCTGAAATTCGGCGGAACCTCAGTAGCCAATGCGGATCGTTTTCTCCGCGTGGCGGACATTCTGGAAAGCAATGCACAACAGGGACAGGTTGCGACCGTACTCTCTGCACCAGCGAAAATTACCAATCATCTGGTGGCGATGATTGAGAAAACCATCAGCGGTCAGGACACGTTGCCGAATATCAGCGATGCCGAACGTATTTTTGCCGACCTGCTGCAAGGCCTGCATGATGCACAGCCGGGCTTTGATTTCGATGGATTGAAAACCCGCGTGCAATTGGAGTTAGCGCAGCTGAAGCAAGTGCTGCACGGCATCAGCCTGCTGGGCCAATGTCCGGACGCCGTCAACGCTGCCATCATCTGCCGTGGCGAGAAGCTGTCGATTGCCATAATGGAAGCGCTGCTGCAAGCGCGCGGCCACAAGGTGACCGTTATCGATCCGGTGGAGAAACTGCTGGCGGTTGGTCATTACCTCGAATCCACCGTGGATATTGCCGAATCCACACGTCGCATCGCCGCCAGCCAGATCCCATCCGATCACTTTATCCTGATGGCCGGTTTCACCGCTGGCAATGAGAAGGGCGAATTAGTGGTGCTGGGCCGTAACGGTTCTGACTATTCTGCCGCCGTGTTGGCCGCTTGCCTGCGCGCAGACTGCTGTGAAATCTGGACTGACGTCGACGGCGTCTACACCTGCGATCCACGTCAGGTGCCTGATGCCCGCTTACTGAAATCGATGTCTTATCAGGAAGCGATGGAGCTCTCCTATTTCGGCGCCAAAGTGCTGCATCCGCGTACCATCGCGCCTATCGCTCAGTTCCAGATTCCCTGCCTGATCAAAAACACCGCCAATCCGCAAGCGCCGGGCACCTTGATCGGTGGCGAAGGCGAGCTGGATGAAAATCCGGTGAAAGGCATCACCAACCTGAACAACATGGCGATGTTTAACGTTTCCGGCCCGGGTATGAAAGGCATGGTGGGCATGGCGGCGCGCGTGTTCGCGGCGATGTCCCGCACCGGCATTTCGGTGGTGTTGATCACCCAATCCTCTTCGGAATACAGCATCAGCTTCTGCGTACCGCAAAGCGATCAGGCGCGGGCGCGTCGCGTGCTGGAAGAGGAGTTCTATCTGGAGTTGAAAGATGGCTTACTCGATCCGCTGGACGTGCTGGA
The DNA here is from genome assembly GCF_037479095.1 of Pantoea nemavictus. Lineage (NCBI taxonomy): Bacteria > Pseudomonadati > Pseudomonadota > Gammaproteobacteria > Enterobacterales > Erwiniaceae > Pantoea > Pantoea nemavictus. The sequence continues at coordinate 2,821,731 of NZ_JBBGZW010000001.1, forward strand.
ACAGCTGGCGGTGATCTCGGTGGTGGGCGATGGCATGCGCACGCTGCGCGGCATCTCGGCCAAATTCTTCTCGGCGCTGGCACGCGCCAATATCAATATCGTGGCGATTGCTCAGGGCTCATCTGAGCGTTCTATCTCGGTGGTGGTGAGCAACGATGAAGTCACCACCGGCGTGCGCGTGGTGCACCAGATGCTGTTCGCCACCGATCAGGTGATTGAAGTGTTTGTGGTGGGCGTTGGCGGTGTCGGTGCGGCGCTACTCGATCAGTTGCACCGCCAGCAAACGTGGCTGAAACAGAAGCATATCGATCTGCGCGTGTGCGGCATCGCTAACTCGCGTGCACTGTTAACCAACGTGCACGGTATCGATCTCAGCAACTGGAAGGCGGAACTGAGCGAAGCCAAAGAGCCGTTCAATCTCGGCCGCTTGATTCGTTTGGTGAAGGAGTATCACCTGCTGAATCCGGTGATCGTCGATTGTACCTCCAGCCAGGCGGTCGCCGATCAGTACGCGGATTTCCTCGCCGAAGGTTTCCATGTGGTTACGCCGAACAAAAAAGCCAATACCTCTTCATGGAATTACTACCAGCAGATGCGCGCTGCAGCGGCGAAATCGCGCCGTAAATTCCTGTATGACACCAACGTCGGTGCCGGTTTGCCGGTGATCGAAAACCTGCAGAACCTGATGAATGCCGGTGATGAGCTGATCAAGTTCTCCGGTATTCTCTCTGGCTCGCTCTCCTTCATCTTCGGCAAACTGGATGAAGGCGTTTCGTTGTCAGAAGCCACTAAAATGGCGCGTGAGATGGGCTTTACCGAACCGGATCCGCGTGACGATCTTTCCGGCACCGACGTGGCGCGTAAGCTGCTGATTCTGGCGCGCGAAGCCGGGCATCAGCTGGAACTCAGCGATATCGATATCGAACCACTGCTGCCCGCCAGCCTGACGGATATCCCCGACGTTGAACAATTCATGGAACGCCTGCCGGAGCTGGATAACGCCTTTGCGGCGCGCGTTGCCAAAGCGCGTGACGAAGGTAAAGTATTACGCTTCGTCGGCGCGATCGAAGAGGGCGGCGTCTGCAAAGTGAAGATTGATGCGGTGGACGGCAACGATCCGCTGTACAAAGTGAAGAACGGTGAGAACGCGCTGGCATTTTACAGCCGCTACTATCAGCCAATCCCGCTGGTTCTGCGTGGATATGGCGCCGGGAATGATGTCACAGCAGCGGGCGTGTTTGCTGACCTGCTGCGTACGCTGTCGTGGAAGTTGGGAGTTTGATGATGGTAAAAATTTATGCACCGGCCTCGATAGGTAACGTCAGCGTCGGCTTTGATGTGCTTGGCGCGGCGGTTTCGCCGGTGGATGGCACCTTGCTGGGCGATTGCGTATCCGTGGAAGCCGCCGACAGCTTTAGCCTGGTGAACTCCGGGCGCTTTGTCAGCAAACTGCCGAGCAATCCGCAGGAGAATATCGTTTATCAGTGCTGGGAGCGTTTTTGCCAGGCGATTGGCAAACAAATTCCGGTGGCGATGACGCTGGAAAAAAATATGCCGATCGGTTCCGGCCTCGGTTCGAGCGCTTGCTCAGTGGTCGCCGGCTTGATGGCGATGAACGAATTCTGCGGCAATCCGTTGAATGATACTGAACTGCTGGCGCTGATGGGCGAGCTGGAAGGACGTATCTCCGGCAGCGTACACTTTGATAACGTTGCGCCATGCTTCCTCGGCGGCGTGCAGTTGATGATTGAAGAGAACGGCATTATTAGCCAGCACGTGCCGTGCTTTGACGAATGGCTGTGGGTGATGGCCTATCCGGGGATTAAAGTCTCCACCGCCGAAGCGCGCGCCATTCTGCCAGCACAATATCGCAAAGAGGATGCCATCAAGCATGGTCGTCTGCTGGCGGGCTTTATTCACGCCTGTCATACGCGTCAGCCTGGGCTTGCGGCTAAACTTATGCAGGATGTTATCGCTGAGCCGTATCGTACCAAACTGCTGCCGGGCTTCGCCGATGCGCGTAAAGCCGCACAGGATATTGGCGCACTGGCGTGCGGCATTTCGGGTTCTGGCCCGACACTTTTCGCCGTTTGCAACGAGATGGCAACGGCACAGCGGATGGCGGACTGGTTGAGCCAGCACTATCTGCAGAATGAAGAAGGTTTCGTCCACATCTGCCGTCTTGATACGGCTGGCGCACGTAAATTGGGATAACGCATGAAACTCTACAACCTTAAGGATCACAACGAGCAGGTCAGTTTTGCTCAGGCGGTTAAACAGGGCCTCGGCTCGCAGCAAGGGCTGTTTTTCCCGCTCGAACTGCCGGAATTCGAACTGACCGATATCGATGTCATGCTGGAGATGGATTTCGTCAGCCGCAGTAGCAAAATTCTGTCTGCCTATATTGGTGATGAAATTGCCGCGCATCAGCTGGCCGAGCGCGTGAAAAACGCCTTCGCTTTCCCGGCTCCGGTGGCGAAGGTTAGCGAGGATGTGGCTTGCCTTGAACTGTTCCACGGACCGACGCTGGCGTTCAAAGATTTCGGCGGCCGCTTTATGGCGCAGATGCTCTCGTATGTGAGCGGTGCGGATGAGCAGATCACCATTCTGACCGCGACTTCCGGTGATACCGGTGCCGCGGTAGCGCATGCGTTCTACGGCATGGAGAACGTGCGCGTGGTGATTCTCTATCCGCAGGGCAAAATCAGCCCGCTGCAGGAGAAACTGTTCTGTACGCTGGGCGGGAATATCGAAACCATCGCGGTTGAGGGCGATTTCGATGCCTGTCAGGCGCTGGTGAAACAGGCATTTGATGATGAAGAGCTGAAAAAGGCGATTGGCCTGAACTCGGCGAACTCGATCAACATCAGTCGCCTGCTGGCACAGATTTGCTACTACTTCGAAGCGGTGGCGCAACTGCCACAAGAGCAGCGTAATCAGCTGGTGGTTTCCGTACCAAGTGGAAACTTCGGTGACCTGACGGCGGGCCTATTGGCGAAATCACTCGGTCTGCCGATCAAGCGTTTTATCGCTGCGACTAATGCCAATGACACGGTGCCGCGCTTCCTCGGCAACGGTGCATGGCAGCCAAACGCGACGGTGGCAACGCTGTCGAACGCGATGGATGTCAGCCAGCCGAACAACTGGCCGCGCGTGGAAGAGCTGTTCCGCCGTAAAACCTGGCGTTTAACCGATCTGGCTTACGGCGCGGTTTCAGATGAAACCACCCAATCCACCATGCGCGAGCTGGCGGAGATTGGCTACATCTCTGAACCGCATGCGGCAATTGCCTATCGTCTGCTGCGCGATAACCTGCAGGAGGGCGAATATGGCCTGTTCCTCGGGACTGCGCATCCGGCGAAGTTCAAAGAGAGCGTGGATGAGATTCTGGGCCAGGATCTGCCACTGCCGAAAGAGCTGGCCGAGCGTGCCGATTTGCCGCTGCTGTCACACAATCTGAAAGGCGATTTCGCTGAGCTGCGGGCGTTTTTGCTGAAGTAAGTGCTGGCTGGGGTAAGTGCTCGCTGTCCCCCATCCCGGCCTTCCCCCGCAAGCGGGGGAAGGAGACGCTGCCACATGCAGCTTCCAAACTCACATATTGCAGCATCTTCCTCCCCCATTTATGGGGGAGGACCGAGGAGGGGGGCAGCGAGCACAATCCAGGGCAGCGCTTGCTAAACTATTTCTGCTCGCGGCGCTTAAACACCAGCTCGTTATCTTTGCTTTCTGCCGCATCAATGAAGTAGCCATCCACATCGAATTTCTTCAACTGCGCTGGCTTGGTCAGGCGATTCTGAATCACATAGCGGCTCATCAAACCACGCGCTTTTTTGGCGTAGAAGCTGATGACTTTAAACTTGCCGTTCTTCTCATCGAGGAACACCGGCTTGATCAATTCGCCATTGAGTTTCTTCGGCTTAATGGCTTTGAAATACTCATCGGATGCCAGATTAATCAGCACTTCATCGCCTTGCTCAGCAATCGCCTCGTTGAGCTTCTCTGTCAGCAGATCGCCCCAGAAGCCGTAAAGGTCTTTCCCGGCCGGATTCGCCAGCTTAATCCCCATCTCCAGGCGATAGGGCTGCATTAAATCGAGCGGACGCAGCAAGCCGTATAAGCCGGAAAGCATGCGCAAGTGCTGCTGGGCAAACTCAAAGTCGCCATCGCTAAAGGTTTCTGCCTGCAAACCGGTATACACATCGCCTTTAAAGGCCAGAATCGCCTGACGTGCGTTATCCAGCGAGAAGGGCGGCTGCCACTGGTTAAAACGCTCGGCATTCAGATTCGCCAGCTTGTCGCTGATGCTCATCAGTGAGCTGATTTGCGCCGGTGAAAGATCGCGCGCAACGTCAATTAATTGGTGTGATTTTTCTAACAGCGCCGGTTGGGTAAAGCGTTGGGTCGCCAGCGGGCTTTCATAGTCCAGTGTCTTCGCTGGCGAGATTACCATCAGCATCGTTTACGTCCTCGTTGACCCGCAGGTTTATCAGGGAATTGAAGGGAAAAATGTCGCAGGGAGTGTAGCAAAAAAGCCGCAGAGATCGGCAAATCACTGCCATTTGTTAGCGCTATCGTAAAGGGCACTTCGTGGTGTTGCGCCGTCACTTGCGCGTGATATTATCGCAACAGCCTTTTACACCCTGACAGTCAACCTAAGAGAAAGAGAACCATGACGGACAAACTTACTTCCTTGCGTCAGCTGACTACTGTGGTCGCCGACACCGGTGATATCGCGGCGATGAAACTGTATCAGCCGCAGGACGCTACCACGAACCCTTCTTTGATTCTCAACGCCGCTCAAATCCCTGAATACCGCAAACTGATTGACGAAGCCATTAGCTGGGCACGTCAGCAGAGCAGCAACAAAGAAGATCAGCTGGCGCTGGTTTCAGACAAGCTGGCCGTCAACATTGGTCTGGAAATTCTCAAACTGATCCCAGGTCGCATTTCGACTGAAGTTGATGCGCGCCTTTCTTATGACACCGAAGCGAGCATCGCTAAAGCGCGTAGCCTGATCAAACTGTACAACGATGCTGGCATCAGCAATGACCGTATCCTGATCAAGCTGGCCTCAACCTGGCAGGGCATTCGTGCGGCTGAGCAGCTGGAAAAAGAAGGCATCAACTGCAACCTGACGCTGCTGTTCTCCTTCGCGCAGGCGCGTGCATGTGCCGAAGCGGGCGTGTTCCTGATCTCACCATTTGTGGGCCGTATCCTCGACTGGTACAAGCAGAACACTGATAAGAAAGAGTACGCAGCACACGAAGATCCAGGCGTGGTGTCTGTGGCTGAAATCTACAACTATTACAAGCAGCACGGTTATGAAACCGTGGTAATGGGCGCCAGCTTCCGTAACGTCGGCGAAATCATCGAACTGGCTGGCTGTGACCGTCTGACCATCTCTCCGGGTCTGCTGAAAGAGCTGGCGGAGAGCGAAGGTACGGTTGAACGCAAACTGAGCTACAGCGGCGAAGTGAAAGCGCGTCCAGCGAAGATGACTGAAGCTGAGTTCTTCTGGCAGCACAACCAGGATCCAATGGCCGTGACTAAACTGGCTGAAGGTATCCGCAACTTTGCCATCGATCAGGGCAAACTTGAGAAGATGATCGCCGAACTGCTGTAAGGTGATATGCCGTGGCAGCGACCCGCTGTCACGGTTTTACGTTTTTCCCTCGCTTCTTGTATTATCCTTTTTCATCTCATGCCATTTGCTGCCATGCAGCCAACCACAGCGATAACTCTATGGATACTTTACGTATTGGATTAATTTCCGTTTCCGATCGTGCTGCCAACGGCATCTACCAGGATCAGGGCATTCCGGCGTTAGAGAGCTGGCTCGCCACCGCGCTTGTCACGCCATTTGAAATCGAAACGCGTCTGGTGCCCGATGAACAGCCGATGATTGAGCAGGCGATCTGCGAACTGGTCGATGAGCTGTTCTGTCATCTGGTGCTTACCACCGGCGGCACCGGGCCAGCACGACGTGATGTGACGCCAGATGCCACGCTCGCCATCGCCGATCGGGAAATGCCCGGGTTCGGCGAGCAGATGCGCCAAATCAGCCTGCAATTCGTGCCAACGGCAATTCTGTCTCGTCAGGTTGGCGTGATTCGCAAGCAGTCGCTGATCCTGAATCTGCCGGGCCAGCCGAAATCGATTAAAGAGACGCTGGAAGGCGTGAAAGCGGAAGATGGAACGGTCAACGTGCCGGGGATTTTTGCCGCTGTACCTTATTGTTTACAGCTTCTGGAAGGGCCGTATGTTGAAACGCATGACGCAGTGGTAGCAGCTTTTCGCCCTAAAAGTGCCCGTCGTGAGACAAATAACTAAAAAACGGCGTTTTCAGGCATAAAATCCAGCGGCGCTGGTGTGGCAAAATATTGACGGTATAGTAATCCAATCTTTACAAAACGTATGTTTAGCCTCTGGATACCGCTGGATTATGGATACGCACGCAACGCGTCGACTCAACGGACAGGATTACAAAACCCTGTCGCTGGCCGCCCTTGGCGGGGCGCTGGAATTCTACGACTTCATTATTTTCGTTTTCTTTGCCGCGGTGATTGGCGAACTGTTCTTTCCGCCCGACATTCCTGAATGGCTGCGGCAGGTGCAGACGTTCGCCATCTTTGCCGCCGGCTATCTGGCGCGCCCACTAGGCGGCATTATCATGGCGCACTTTGGTGACAAAGTGGGGCGCAAAAAGATGTTTAGCCTGAGTATTCTGTTGATGGCGCTGCCCACGCTGGCGATGGGTGCGTTGCCAACTTATGCCAGCATCGGCATCGCCGCGCCGCTGTTGATTCTGCTGATGCGTGTGCTGCAGGGGGCGGCCATCGGCGGTGAAGTACCCGGCGCGTGGGTGTTTGTTGCCGAACATGTTCCTGAGAAACGTATCGGTTTCGCCTGCGGCACGCTGACAGCCGGTTTAACTGCCGGCATTTTACTGGGTTCGCTGGTGGCAACGGTACTGAATACCACGCTTCCACCGGCTGCCGTTCGCGATCACGGCTGGCGTATTCCGTTCTTTCTTGGCGGGATTTTTGGCCTGCTGGCGATGTATCTGCGCCGCTGGCTGCACGAAACGCCGGTATTCCAGCAGATGCAGCAGCGTAAAGCGCTGGCGGATAAAATGCCGCTGCAAACTATTCTGGCCAGCCACAAGCGTGGCATTGTGATTTCGATGCTGCTTACCTGGCTGCTGTCAGCCTGCATTGTGGTGGTGATTTTGATGGCGCCGACGCTGATGCAGAAACAGCACGGCATCCCCGCGGCGCTCAGCCTGCAAGCCAACAGTTTCGCCACCATTATGCTGCTGCTGGGCTGCGTTATCGCCGGATGGTTGGTGGATCGCTTCGGCGCAGCGCGGTCGCTGATGGTCGGTTCATTACTGCTGGCAATGGGTAGCTGGAACTTCTTCCATCAATTAGGTAGCACGCCCGAAATGCTGTTTGTTTGGTATGGCTTAGCGGGCTTGAGCGTTGGCGTGGTGGGTGTAGTGCCGTTTGTCATGGTGCGCGCGTTCCCGGCCGCGGTGCGTTTTACCGGCATCTCGTTCTCATACAACGTGGCTTACGCGATTTTTGGCGGACTCACGCCGATTAGTGTGACGCTGATGATGAGCCTGACGCCGATGGCACCCGCGTGGTATGTGCTGGCGCTGGCAGGCATTGGTTTCATGGTGGGGATTTGGCTGTGGCGCGATAGCCGTCAACAGCATGCGCAGTTGGATATGTCGCTGCACTCGTCATAATAAACAACGCGGAGCCCAATAGGCTCCGCGTTGTTTTTCTTCTCTTGCCACATTTACTCGCCGATCGGTAGGACCGTACGGCCAAATTTCTCGTTCAGCACTTCGCCCATCGCCAGATAGAAGGCGCTCGATCCGCAAATGATGCCAATCCAGCCGGCAAAACGCAGCAAGCCCGCGTTGTCGGTCAGATGACCTATCGCCAGCAGGGCAAACAGCAGCGTCAGGCTGGCAAAGATGAACTGCAGCATTTTGGGTGACTTCAGCGTGCCGAGGAACAGGAATGCAGTGAAAATGCCCCATAGCGCGAGATAGGCGCCGAGGAAGTGGCCGTCGGCTGCGGACGCTAACCCAAGCTTTGGCAGCAGCAGAATTGCCACCAGCGTTAACCAAAAGCTGCCGTACGAGGTGAACGCGGTCAAACCAAAGGTATTGCCTTTTTTATACTCCAGCAGCCCGGCAAAGATTTGCGCGATGCCACCGTAAAATATGCCCATTGCCAGGATGATCACATCCATAGCGAACAGGCCGGTGTTGTGTAAGTTAAGCAGGATGGTGGTCATACCAAATCCCATCAGGCCCAACGGAGCGGGATTCGCCAGCGTGGTGTTGCTCATAATTCCTCAGAAGCAGCGTTTAAATGTTGTTAGTTTTTTTAGCCACGCAAGCCGCCGGGGCCGCGTGGCGCTGCATAATAAGCGGCCTGTTTTTGGCCAACTTTGATCTTAATCGACCAGAGAATGAAATTTTTTTTAGTTTTAACCCTTGATGCGCATCGAACCGGCCCCATTTAGTTGTCATCGAGCGTTGTGAGGCAGCAAAAAAAGCCTGCTTCAGCAGTTGAAAGTGGTCAGTTTGACCGCATCTCTGTTTCACAACCCTAATTGGCAAAGAATTTAAGTGGGAGATGTTTAGATGGGTAAGATTATTGGTATTGACTTGGGTACAACCAACTCATGTGTTGCGGTTATGGATGGTGGTAAAGCGCGCGTGCTGGAAAACGCCGAAGGCGATCGCACCACGCCGTCGATCATTGCGTATGCACAGGATGGCGAAACTCTGGTTGGTCAACCGGCTAAACGTCAGTCTGTGACCAACCCGCAGAATACCCTGTTCGCGATTAAGCGCCTGATTGGCCGTCGCTTCCAGGACGAAGAAGTACAGCGTGATATTAAAATCATGCCTTACAAAATCATCGGCGCTGACAACGGCGACGCATGGCTGGATGTTAAAGGCCAGAAAATGGCACCGCCGCAGATCTCTGCTGAAGTGCTGAAAAAAATGAAGAAAACCGCGGAAGATTTCCTCGGTGAAGCAGTAACTGAAGCGGTTATTACCGTACCGGCTTACTTCAACGATGCGCAGCGTCAGGCAACCAAAGACGCCGGCCGTATCGCGGGTCTGGAAGTAAAACGTATCATCAACGAACCAACCGCAGCTGCACTGGCTTACGGTCTGGATAAAGGCCAGGGCAACCGCACCATCGCTGTTTACGACCTGGGCGGTGGTACTTTCGATATCTCAATCATTGAGATCGATGAAGTTGATGGCGAGAAAACCTTTGAAGTGTTGGCAACCAACGGTGATACCCACCTTGGTGGTGAAGACTTCGATAGCCGTCTGATTAACTATCTGGTGGCAGAATTTAAGAAAGATCAGGGCATCGATCTGCACAATGATCCACTGGCAATGCAGCGTCTGAAAGAAGCCGCAGAGAAAGCCAAGATCGAGTTGTCTTCAGCGCAGCAGACCGACGTTAACCTGCCGTACATCACGGCGGACGCGACCGGTCCTAAGCACCTGAACATTAAAGTGACTCGTGCGAAGCTGGAATCACTGGTTGAAGATCTGGTTGCGCGCTCTATCGAGCCGTTGAAAGTTGCTCTGCAGGATGCCGGTCTGTCAGTTTCTGACATTAACGATGTCATCCTGGTAGGCGGTCAAACGCGTATGCCAATGGTTCAGGCCAAAGTCACTGAGTTCTTTGGTAAAGAGCCACGTAAAGACGTGAACCCGGATGAAGCGGTTGCTGTAGGTGCTGCGGTTCAGGGTGGCGTGTTGGCTGGTGAAGTAAAAGACGTTCTGCTGCTGGACGTGACCCCGCTGTCGCTGGGTATCGAAACCATGGGTGGCGTGATGACGTCGCTGATCAGCAAGAACACCACTATCCCAACCAAGCACAGCCAGGTGTTCTCGACTGCTGAAGACAACCAGTCTGCCGTGACCATTCACGTGCTACAGGGTGAACGTAAGCGTTCTGGTGATAACAAATCACTGGGCCAGTTCAACCTCGACGGTATTCAGTCTGCACCGCGCGGCATGCCGCAGATCGAAGTCACCTTCGATATCGATGCGGATGGTATCCTGCACGTGTCGGCGAAAGACAAAAACAGCGGCAAAGAGCAGAAGATCACCATTAAGGCTTCTTCTGGTCTGAACGAAGAAGAGATCGAAAAAATGGTGCGTGACGCGGAAGCTAACGCCGAGTCTGACCGTAAGTTCGAAGAGCTGGTTCAGACCCGTAACCAGGGCGATCAGATTTCGCACAGCACGCGTAAGCAGTTAGATGAAGCTGGCGACAAACTGTCTGCCGATGATAAAGCACCGATCGAAGCGGCATTGACTGAGCTGAACACGGCGCTGAAAGGCGAAGACAAAGCTGAAATCGAAGCCAAAATGCAGGCATTGATGGAAGTGTCCAGCAAACTGATGGAGCTGGCACAGCAGCAAGGTCAATCAGCTGATGCAGGCGATGCGTCTGCACAGAAAGATGACGACGTTGTCGATGCTGAATTCGAAGAAGTTAAAGACAAAAAATAATTGCCCCTGACCGGGCGCGACGGCTGGCCTGACAGCCGTTGAAACCAGCACGGGCGTAGGAGATCTCTCCACGCCCGTGCGATCATGTTAAGGGCAGAACAAATATGGCTAAGAGTGATTTATACGAGATCTTAGGCGTCTCTAAATCCGCTGATGAGCGTGAAATCAAAAAGGCTTATAAGCGCCTGGCGATGAAATACCATCCGGACCGTAATCCGGACAATAAAGAAGCTGAAGCGAAATTTAAAGAAATCAAAGAAGCCTACGAAATTCTGACCGATGCGCAGAAGCGTGCAGCCTACGACCAATACGGTCATGCGGCCTTTGAACAAGGTGGTATGGGTGGCGGCGGTGGCTTCGGCGGCGGCGGTGCTGATTTCAGCGATATCTTTGGCGACGTATTTGGCGATATCTTTGGTGGTGGCCGCCGTCAGCGTGCCTCACGTGGCGCCGATTTACGCTACAACATGGAGCTAACGCTGGAAGAAGCGGTACGCGGCGTGACCAAAGAGATCCGCATTCCTACGCTGGAAGAGTGTGATGTTTGCCACGGCAGCGGCGCGAAAGCGGGAACCAAACCACAGACATGTCATACCTGTCATGGTGCGGGCCAGGTGCAGATGCGTCAGGGCTTCTTCACCGTGCAGCAAGCGTGTCCAACCTGTCACGGTCGCGGTTCAGTCATCAAAGATCCGTGCAACGCGTGTCATGGTCACGGTCGCGTTGAGCGCAGTAAAACCCTGTCAGTGAAAATTCCTGCAGGCGTGGACACCGGCGATCGCATTCGTCTGAGCGGCGAAGGTGAAGCAGGCGAACACGGCGCACCGGCAGGCGATCTCTACGTTCAGGTGTCGGTGAAAAAACACCCGATCTTTGAGCGTGAAGATAACAACCTGTACTGCGAAGTGCCGATTAACTTCGCCATGGCTGCATTGGGTGGCGAGATAGAAGTGCCAACCCTGGATGGTCGCGTAAACCTGAAAGTGCCTTCTGAAACGCAAACCGGCAAACTGTTCCGCATGCGCGGCAAAGGCGTGAAATCGGTGCGTGGTGGCGCGGTGGGTGATTTGCTGTGTCGTGTGGTGGTGGAAACGCCTGTTAGCCTCAACGACAAGCAAAAAGCGCTGCTGCGCGAACTGGAAGAGAGCTTTGGTGGTGCAGGCGGTGAGAAAAATAGCCCGCGCTCTAAGAGCTTCTTTGACGGCGTGAAGAAATTTTTTGACGACCTCACGCGTTAATTGCGTCAGGTATGTTTGATAAAGCGGAGAGGAAACTCTCCGCTTTTTTTATGTTTCGCCACTCACGCGTCACTCCTGATATATGCTCAATTTTGCCCATCACTTGATGTACGCCAAAAACGTCATCGCAAAGGCTCGGTATTATCGAGCATTAAACGAGACATAAGCTGCTTTTAACGAGGTGTTTGAATCGCTACACTTCTCAGCCAAATGTCTCTACTCAGGAGGAGTTGTGAACAAACCCCGTTCTATTCGAAGCTTACTTAAAAGCTTTATTGCCAGCGATGCCAGTAATGGCTTAGTGCTGATTCTGGCTGCCGTCGCGGCAATGATTTTGGCTAACAGCGCGGAGACCGCTCAAGGCTATCAAGCGTTTCTCGCGCAACCGGTACAGATTCGCTTTGGCGCATTAGATATCAGTAAAGACCTGCTGCTGTGGATCAACGATGCGATGATGGCGTTGTTCTTCCTGGTCATCGGTCTGGAAGTGAAACGTGAACTGATTACCGGCGAACTCGCTAGCCGCGATCGCGCCATTTTCCCGGTGATTGCTGCGCTCGGCGGTATGGTTGTGCCGGGGCTGATATTTTTTGCCTTGAATCATGGCGATCCTATCGCACGTAATGGCTGGGCGATTCCAACTGCCACCGATATTGCCTTTGCTTTAGGCGTGCTGGCCTTATTGGGAAGTCGTGTCCCTACCGCGTTGAAGGTATTCCTGATGGCGCTGGCAATTATCGATGATCTCGGCGCCATCGTGATTATCGCGCTGTTTTACACCAGCGACCTATCGGTGATGTCGTTAAGCGTGGCGGCGGGCGCAATTGTGTTGCTGGCGATTCTCAATCGCTGTGGTGTACGTAATATCGCAATCTATATGCTGGTCGGCATCGTGTTGTGGACTGCGGTGCTGAAATCTGGCGTACACGCCACACTGGCGGGCGTCGTTGTCGGCTTCTTCGTGCCGCTGGAGGAGAAGAACGGCCATTCACCGGCTGAGCATTTAGCGCATGGCTTGATGCCATGGGTAAACTGGCTGATTCTGCCGCTGTTCGCTTTTGCAAATGCGGGGATTTCGCTGAGCGGTATCACCTTTATGGATGCGCTGTCGCCAGAGCCGCTGGGTATCATTCTGGGCTTGCTGATAGGTAAACCACTGGGGATTACGCTGTTCTGCTGGTTGGCGGTGAAGTGGCGGCTGGCGGTACTGCCAGCGGGCACCACGATACGCGATATCATGGCGATTGGTGTGTTGTGCGGTATCGGCTTTACCATGTCGATCTTTATCAGCTCACTGGCCTTTGATGCTGCCCACGAGCAACTGGTGACCTTCTCCAAACTGGGCATTCTAAGCGGCTCGCTGCTCTCGGCGGTAATTGGTTACACGCTGCTGCGGATTAAACTGCGTTAATAGAGGAAGGAGGCGAAAGCCTCCTTTTTTGCCAATGAATCAGCTCAACTTTAATCATCTCTACTATTTCTGGCAGGTGTGTAAAACCGGTTCGGTGGTGCGTGCAGCGGATGTGCTGTGCCTGGCGCCACAAACTGTCACCGGCCAAATTAAAGCACTGGAAGAGCAGCTCGGCGGGGTGTTGTTTCGTCGTCAGGGGCGCGGATTAGTGCCCAGTGAATTGGGGCAGCTGGTATTTCGTTATGCCGATCGTATGTTCATGCTGAGCCAGGAAATGCTCGATATCGTTAACTATCGCAAAGAGTCACATCTGCTGTTTGATGTCGGCGTGGCGGATGCGCTATCGAAGCAGTTAGTGAGTAAAGTGCTTGAGGCGGCGGTGGTGGCAGAAGAGAGAATTCATTTGCGCTGCTTTGAATCGACACACGAAATGCTGCTGGAGCAGCTTAGCCAACATAAGCTGGATATGATCCTCTCCGATTGTCCTATTGATTCTACCCAGCAGGAAGGGCTGTTTTCGGTGAAGCTGGGCGAGTGTCCAATCAGTTTCTGGTGCAACACGCCTGTACCGGCGCAGCCTTTTCCCGCCTGCCTCGAAGAGCGTCGCTTACTGATCCCTGGTCGTCGTTCGATGCTGGGGCGCAAATTGCTGAACTGGATTCACAGCCAGGGCTTGCAGGTTGAGATTCTGGGTGAGTTTGATGATGCGGCCTTAATGAAGGCGTTTGGCGCGCTTAACAACGCGATATTCGTGGCTCCCACGCTTTATGGCGACGGCATTTATCGTGATGATGCTATCAGGGAGATTGGTCGTTTGGATGCGGTGATGGAGGAGTATCACGTCATTTTTGCTGAAAGGATGATTCAGCATCCGGCCGTGCAGCGTATTTGCAATCGCGATTTCAGCGCGCTATTTACCAGTGAATAACAGGCATAAAAAAACCGGCTAAGCGCCGGTTCTTTTTACAAAGCGATGAACAGACGGGCGATTAAGCCAGTTTGTTGATCTGTGCAGTCAGGTTTGCTTTATGACGTGCAGCTTTGTTTTTGTGGATCAGACCTTTAGCAGCCTGACGGTCCACGAGTGGTTGCATTTCGTTGAATGCGTTCTGCGCAGCAGCTTTGTCGCCTGTTGCGATAGCCGCGTATACTTTCTTGATGAAAGTACGCATCATTGAACGGTTGCTTGCGTTATGCTTGCGACGTTTCTCAGATGTTACGGCGCGTTTCTTAGCTGATTTGATATTAGCCAAGGTCCAACTCCCAAATGTGATCTATATGGACAAATCAAAGGCCGAGGACTATGCCTTTTGCGCCTTCTTATGTCAATGGATTTGTGCAAATAAGCGTCGTTTTAAAAACAACACTCGATTACGTAATTGATGGCGCAGGATTCTACCAGCAACGCGGCGTTGAATACAGTATTTCGCAGCAAAAATCTTCAGATCCTCGCTAAGCAACTGGCCACGCGTGGAATAAGCCGCTCCAGAAGCAGGAAAGGCACGTATACGGGTTAACCTAAACGCCATTCAAGGGTATAATCCGCCGATTTCCACCGGTTTGAGTCAGCCATGAAGTTTATCCGCGGCATTTATAATCTGAAAGAGCAGCATCGCGGCTGCGTCCTGACCATAGGCAATTTTGACGGCGTACATCGCGGCCACCAGGCTTTGATGGCGGAGCTGATTGCCGAAGGACGTCAACGCAATCTGCCGGTGGTGGTGATGCTGTTCGAGCCACAACCGCTTGAACTGTTTGCCGGCGATAAAGCCCCGGCGCGCCTTACACGTTTGCGTGAAAAGCTGAAATACCTTGAGCAAGCCGGTGTTGATGCGGTGTTGTGCGTGCGTTTTGATCGCCGCTTCGCCGCGCATTCGGCGCAGAGTTTTATTGCTGAATTACTGGTGGACAAGTTGAACGTGAAGTTCCTTGCCGTGGGCGATGATTTCCGCTTTGGCGCTGGTCGCCAGGGGGATTTCCTGCTATTACAGAAAGCCGGTGCGGAGTATGGCTTCGAGGTCATCAGCACCCAGACTTACTGTGACAGCGGCAAGCGCATCAGCAGCACGGCGGTACGTCAGGCGCTGGCGCAGGATGATTTCGCGCAAGCCGAAGCGCTGCTGGGCCATCCGTTCAGCATCTCAGGTCGCGTCGTGCACGGTGATGCACTTGGGCGCACCATCGGTTTTCCTACTGCTAACCTCCCTTTACGTCGTACCGTTACGCCGGTTAAAGGCGTGTTTGCGGTTGAAGTTTTGGGCCTTGGTGAGCAGCCGCTGCCGGGCGTGGCCAACATTGGTACGCGTCCTACGGTAAAAGGTTTACGTCAGCAGCTTGAAGTTCACCTGCTCGACACAAATATGAATCTCTATGGACGCCACATTGACGTGGTATTGAAACAGAAGATTCGCGATGAACAGCGTTTCGCTTCGCTGGACGCGTTGAAAGAACAAATTGCGAAAGATGTGGTGACGGCCCGCCAATTCTTTGGGCTAAAAACACCGGTTTAATGACCGAAATACGGAATCGAGAATCTGATGAGTGACTATAAATCTACCCTGAATTTGCCGGAAACGGGGTTCCCGATGCGTGGCGATCTGGCCAAGCGCGAACCGGGAATGCTGCAACGTTGGTATGATGACAACCTGTACGGCATCATCCGCGAAGCCAAAAAAGGGAAAAAAACCTTTATTTTGCATGATGGCCCTCCCTATGCGAACGGCAGCATTCATATCGGTCACTCAGTTAACAAGATTCTGAAAGACATTATCGTTAAGTCGAAAGGCATGGCGGGCTATGACTCGCCGTACGTTCCAGGCTGGGACTGCCACGGCTTGCCGATTGAACACAAAGTTGAGCAGATGATTGGCAAGCCGGGCGAGAAGGTGAGCGCTGCTGAATTTCGTGCAGCTTGCCGTCAATATGCGGCTGAACAGGTTGAAGGTCAGAAAAATGACTTCATCCGTCTCGGCGTATTAGGCGACTGGGATCGTCCTTACCTGACGATGAATTTCCAGACAGAAGCCAACATCATCCGCGCACTGGGTAAAATCGTCGGCAACGGCCATCTGCACAAAGGCGCTAAGCCGGTGCACTGGTGTATGGATTGCCGCTCAGCGCTGGCCGAAGCGGAAGTCGAGTACTACGACAAAACCTCACCCTCCATCGACGTGATGTTCAATGCCGTTGATGCTGACGCAGTACGCGCGAAGTTTGGCGTCACCGCTTCAGAAGGCCCAGTTTCTCTGGTTATCTGGACCACCACGCCGTGGACCATGCCGGCCAACCGCGGGATCTCACTGCATCCGGAATTTGAATACCAGCTGCTGCAGATTGAAGGTCGCAGCCTGATCCTCGCTAAAGAGATGGTTGAGAGCGTGATGAAGCGCGCTGGCATTAGCGACTGGACAGTGCTGGGCGAATGCAACGGCGCTGCGCTGGAGTTGCAGCTGTTCCAGCATCCGTTCCTTGAGCAGATCCAATCTAAAGTGGTTCTGGGTGAGCACGTTACGCTGGAAGCGGGTACCGGTGCGGTACACACTGCGCCAGGCCACGGCCCGGATGACTATGTCATCGGTCAGAAATATGGTCTGGAAACCGCCAATCCGGTTGGTCCGGACGGCGCCTATCTGCCAGGCACTTATCCAACGCTGGATGGTGTAAACGTCTTTAAAGCTAACGACATGATCGTTGAGCTGCTGAAAGAGAAAGGTGCGCTGCTGCATGTTGAAAAACTGCTGCATAGCTATCCACACTGCTGGCGTCACAAAACGCCGATCATCTTCCGTGCCACGCCGCAATGGTTCATCAGCATGGATCAGAAAGGTCTGCGTGCGCAGTCGCTGAAAGAGATCAAAGGCGTGCAGTGGATCCCGGATTGGGGCCAGGCGCGTATCGAAGCGATGGTCGCTAACCGTCCAGACTGGTGTATCTCACGTCAGCGTACGTGGGGCGTGCCGATGGCGCTGTTCGTGCATAAAGAGAGCGAGCAGTTGCATCCAGATACGCTGGAGCTGATGGAAAAAGTCGCCAAACGGGTTGAGCAGGACGGCATCCAGGCGTGGTGGGATCTCGACCCGCGCGACCTGATGGGCGACGACGCTGACCAATACGTTAAAGTGCCAGACACCTTAGACGTCTGGTTCGACTCCGGATCAACCAGCTACGCGGTCGTTGATGCGCGTGCAGAGTTTGGTGGTCACACGCCAGACATGTATCTGGAAGGTTCGGATCAGCATCGCGGCTGGTTCATGTCTTCTCTGATGATCTCTACGGCGATGAAAGGCAAAGCGCCTTATCGTCAGGTACTGACGCACGGCTTCACCGTCGATGGTCAGGGTCGCAAAATGTCGAAATCTATCGGCAACACCGTGGCACCGCAGGACGTGATGGATAAGCTGGGCGCGGACATTCTGCGTCTGTGGGTCGCCTCAACCGATTACTCCGGTGAGATGGCGGTATCCGACGAAATCCTCAAACGTGCCGCAGACAGCTATCGTCGTATCCGTAACACCGCGCGTTTCCTGCTGGCTAACCTTGCTGGCTTTAACCCGGCGACCGATTGCGTTAAGCCGGAAGAGATGGTGGTGGTGGATCGCTGGGCGGTCGGCCGCGCGCTGGCAGCGCAGCAGGATATCGTGCAGTCCTACGAGAACTATGATTTCCATGAAGTGGTGCAGCGCCTGATGCACTTCTGCTCCATCGAAATGGGCTCGTTCTATCTTGATGTGATCAAAGATCGTCAGTACACCGCGAAAGGTGACAGCCTGGCGCGTCGCAGCTGCCAAACCGCACTGTGGCACATCGTTGAAGCGCTGGTGCGCTGGATGGCGCCAATCATGTCCTTCACCGCTGACGAAATCTGGGGCTATCTGCCGGGCGAGCGTGCGAAATACGTGTTCACCGAAGAGTGGTACCAGGGTCTGTTTGGTCTGGCGGAGAACGAAGCGCTGAACGACGCTTATTGGGATGACCTGCTGAAAGTTCGCGGCGAAGTGAACAAGGTCATTGAGCAAGCGCGGAGTGATAAACGCATCGGTGGTGCGCTGGAAGCCACGGTCACGCTTTACGCAGATGCCGAGCTGGCAGCCAAGCTGCAGGCGCTGGGCGATGAGCTGCGTTTTGTGCTACTAACCTCAGGTGCGACCGTTGCGGATTACGCCACGGCCAGCGATGAAGCGCAGCAGAGCGAGCTGTTAAAAGGTCTGAAAATTGCGCTGCACAAAGCAGAAGGTGAGAAATGTCCGCGCTGCTGGCATTACACTACTGACGTTGGCCAGAATCCGGAGCATGCTGCGGTGTGTGGTCGTTGCTACACCAACGTCGCCGGCAATGGCGAACAGCGGAAATTTGCCTGATGAGTAAAGCGCTCTCTTCGACTGGTTTGCGCTGGCTGTGGCTGGTGCTGGTGGTGATCGCCATCGATTTTGGCAGCAAGATGTGGATCATCAACAACATGATGCTGCATGAAACGCAGCCGCTGATGCCGTTCCTGAACCTGTTCTACGCGCACAACTATGGCGCGGCGTTCAGTTTCCTGGCCGACAAAGGCGGCTGGCAGCGCTGGTTCTTTGCCGGTATCGCCGTTGCTATCGTGGTGGCGCTGCTGGTGATGATGTATCGCAATGCGGCCACGAACAAATTAACCAATATTGCCTACGCGCTGATTATTGGCGGGGCGTTAGGTAACCTGTTTGACCGTTCATATCACGGCTTTGTGGTCGATTTTATCGACTTCTATGTCGGAGACTGGCACTTCGCGACCTTTAACATCGCTGACTGTGCCATCTGCATCGGCGCGGCGCTGGTGGTGCTGGAAGGTTTTCTCAGCCCGAACGGCAAACCGGCTAAGGAATAAAAGATGACAGACTTAGTTCAGCGCGATAGCGCGTTGCTGGTGCATTTCACGCTGAAGCTGGAAGATGGTTCGACAGCTGAATCCACGCGCGCCAACGGCAAACCTGCGCTGTTCCGTCTGGGCGATGGTAGCCTGTCGGGCGCGCTGGAACAGCAGCTGATCGGGCGTAAAGTGGGCGATAAGCACGCGTTTACGCTGGAACCGGAAGATGCGTTTGGTGGCACCAGTCCGGATCTGGTTCAGTACTTCTCGCGCCGTGACTTTAACGATGCGGGCGAGCCGGAAGTGGGTGCCATCATGCTGTTTAGCGGTCGAGGCGGCAGCGAAATGCCGGGTGTGATTCGTGAAGTTTCCGGCGACTCGATCACCGTGGATTTCAACCATCCGCTAGCGGGTCAACGCATTCAGTTCGACATTGAAGTGCTGGAGATTGATCCGGTGCTGGAGGGCAACGATGCAAATCCTGTTAGCTAACCCGCGCGGTTTCTGCGCAGGCGTCGATCGCGCCATCAGCATCGTTGAGCGCGCGCTGGAGATGTATGGCGCGCCCATCTATGTGCGTCACGAAGTGGTGCATAACCGCTACGTGGTGAGCAGCCTGCGCGAGCGCGGCGCCATCTTCATTGAAGAGATCGCCGAAGTACCAGACAACGCGATTTTGATCTTCTCGGCGCACGGTGTCTCACAAGCGGTTCGCGCCGAAGCCAAAGCACGTAATCTCACCATGTTGTTCGATGCCACCTGTCCGCTGGTGACCAAAGTGCATATGGAAGTCGCGCGCGCCAGCCGCAAAGGTGTCGAAGCGATCCTCATTGGTCACGCGGGCCATCCCGAAGTGGAAGGCACCATGGGCCAATACAGTAATCCGAACGGTGGCATGTATCTGGTGGAATCACCGGAAGATGTGTTTAAGCTGAACGTGAAAGATGAGCGCAATCTGTGCTTTATGACGCAGACTACGCTCTCCGTCGATGATACCTCGGACGTGATTGATGCTTTGCGTCAGCGCTTCCCGGCAATTATCGGTCCACGTAAAGATGACATCTGCTATGCCACCACTAACCGTCAGGAAGCGGTACGCGTGTTGGCGCGTGATGCTGAAGTGGTGCTGGTGGTGGGGTCGAAAAACTCCTCTAACTCTAATCGCCTGGCGGAACTGGCGCAGCGTGCTGGCAAGCTGGCGAAGCTGATTGATTCAGCGGATGACATCCAGGAAGAGTGGGTCAAAGATAAGCAGATCATCGGCGTCACCGCGGGAGCATCAGCGCCGGATATTCTGGTGCAGCAGGTAATCCAGCGTTTGCGTGAGCTCGGCGGAGAAGCAGCCATTGAGCTGATTGGTCGCGAAGAGAACATCGTGTTTGAAGTACCGAAAGAGCTGCGCGTCGACGTACGCAACGTGCAGTAAGCGCTTCGCGCCACAGTAAAAATCAGGCCGACATTGTTCGGCCTTTTCTTTGTCTGTCGCCACCTAAAATCCCACTTCCAGCATGCGGGATTGCTTTTACTGATAATGTTTCGCGGCTGGCATAAAATTCTTATTATCCCTTTATTATTGTGGCGTGACGGTTATCTGACCGTTAACCTGTTTACGCTTTATATGCATAGATTTGTATCAGGAATGAATAATTATGAGTGAAATCCGCATTGCTATCGTTGGTGCGCCGGGTCGCATGGGACGTAATTTGATTCAGGCCGTTCAGCAGGCGGAAGGTGTCGTGCTTGGTGCCGCATTGGCGCGCAGCGGTTCCTCGCTGTTGGGTGTTGATGCGGGGGAGTTGGCGGGCGTCGGCAAAACCGGCGTGATCGTCACCGACGATCTGCATCAGGTGAGCAATGATTTCGATGTCTTAATCGACTTCACCCGCCCGGAAGGCACGCTGGAGTATCTGGCGTTTTGCCGCCAGCACAAAAAGGCGATGGTGATCGGTACCACCGGTTTTGATGAGGCGGGTAAAGCAGCGATTCGCGCGGCTGCGCAAGAGATTGGTATCGTGTTTGCCGCCAACTTCAGCGTTGGCGTCAATCTGGTGCTAAACCTGCTGCAGCAGGCAGCGAAAGTGATGGGTGACTACGCGGATATTGAAATTGTAGAAGCGCATCACCGTCATAAAGTTGATGCACCATCAGGTACCGCGCTGGCAATGGGCGAAGCCATTGCCGATGCCATGAACTGGAAGCTGGACGAGCATGCGGTGTATGCCCGTGAAGGCCATACCGGTGAGCGTAAAGCACAAACCATCGGTTTCGCTACGGTGCGCGCCGGTGATATCGTGGGCGAACATACTGCGATGTTTGCGGATATCGGCGAGCGAGTAGAGATTACCCACAAGGCTTCCAGCCGCATGACCTTCGCAAATGGCGCGGTTAAGGCTGCAAGCTGGCTTAAGAACAACAAATCTGGCCTTTATGACATGCGTGACGTGCTGGATTTATCGATGTTGTGAGTGTTGTGAACCATCGTGATGTGGTTATTTCAATCGGTAAGGCCTTGATTGACGAGGGCAATGTTTTCATTGCCCTTTATTTTATCTATAAATAACCATCTTGTTGTATATTGATTATGAAGTCTTTATTTATCGTGGTTTTTGAGTGTTTATCAGCCTGCTTAAGTCCATTTTTGACCATTTGGTCAAAAATTTATGCGTGCTAGCACCATTTTGTGATTATTGCCGTCAGGCAACCGATTATTTTTCCGAGTTATCACGCTCTTTTGTCGCCTTTCCCCGTTTTTAACATTCAGTTGCCCGAAATATACAAAAAAATAGCCACATGGTGTAGACAAGCTGCGGGTCGATCATTAGAATGCGCGCAATTTGCCAAAATTCGAGTACTCAGGCGGGTTTTGCATTGATTCTGGCACTGCTTTTGAATTAATATGCAAATATTGTGACTGTTTATTCCCTGGAGGATGTTTTGATTAAGTCAGCGCTCTTGGTTCTGGAAGACGGAACCCAATTCCACGGTCGGGCCATCGGGGCAACGGGGTCGGCAGTGGGAGAAGTTGTTTTCAACACTTCAATGACCGGTTATCAAGAAATCCTCACTGATCCTTCCTATTCTCGCCAAATCGTTACCCTCACTTATCCCCATATCGGCAATGTTGGCGTTAACGCCGCCGATGAAGAATCCAGCCAAATCCATGCTCAAGGCCTCGTTATTCGCGATCTGCCGCTGATTACCAGCAACTTCCGCAGTGAAGAGAGTCTGTCAGCTTACCTACAGCGCAATAACATCGTCGGTATCGCCGATATCGACACGCGCAAACTGACCCGTTTGCTGCGTGAGAAAGGTGCTCAGAGTGGCTGCATTATTGCGGGCGATAATCCGGATGCCGCACTGGCGCTACAGAAAGCGCAGGCGTTCCCGGGCTTGAAAGGGATGGATCTGGCGAAAGAAGTCACCACCGCAGAGACCTACGCATGGCAGCAGGGCAGTTGGACGCTGGAAGGCGACCTGCCGGAGCAGAAAAGCGCGGAAGCGCTGCCGTTCCACGTGGTGGCCTATGATTACGGCGCTAAGCGCAATATCCTGCGCATGCTGGTGGATCGCGGCTGCCGCCTGACGGTAGTACCGGCACAAACCCCGGCAGACGAGGTGCTGGCACTTAATCCAGACGGTATTTTCCTGTCGAACGGCCCTGGCGATCCTGAGCCGTGCGACTATGCCATTAACGCGATTCAGGCGTTCCTGAACACGGACATTCCAGTGTTCGGCATCTGCCTCGGCCATCAGTTATTAGCGCTGGCGAGCGGTGCCAAAACCATCAAGATGAAACTCGGCCACCACGGCGGCAACCACCCGGTGAAAGATCTCGATAACAATACCGTGATGATTACCGCGCAGAATCACGGTTTTGCGGTTGATGACAGCCAGTTGCCAGCGAATCTGTGCGTGACGCATGTGTCGCTGTTCGACAAAACCGTGCAGGGCATTCATCGCACCGACAAACCGGCCTTCAGCTTCCAGGGACATCCGGAAGCGAGCCCAGGCCCGCACGACGCGGCGCCACTGTTCGATCACTTTATCGAACTGATCGAAGCTTACCGTTCTAACGCGAAGTAATCAGGAGCCCACGATGCCAAAACGTACAGACATAAAATCCATCCTGATCCTTGGCGCTGGCCCGATCGTAATCGGCCAGGCATGTGAATTTGACTACTCCGGTGCGCAGGCGTGTAAAGCGCTGCGCGAAGAGGGTTACCGCGTCATTCTGGTGAACTCGAACCCGGCCACAATCATGACCGACCCGGAAATGGCCGATGCCACCTACATCGAGCCGATTCACTGGGAAGTGGTACGCAAAATTATCGAAAAAGAGCGCCCGGATGCGGTGCTGCCGACCATGGGCGGCCAGACTGCGCTGAACTGTGCGCTGGAGCTGGAGCGTCAAGGCGTGCTGGCTGAATTCGGCGTCACCATGATTGGTGCCACCGCCGATGCGATTGACAAAGCCGAAGATCGCCGCCGTTTCGACGTAGCGATGAAAAGCATTGGTTTGGGCACAGCGCGTTCCGGTATTGCGCACAACATGGAAGAAGCGCTGGCGGTGGCCGAAGACGTTGGCTTCCCGTGCATCATCCGTCCTTCCTTTACCATGGGCGGCACCGGCGGCGGTATCGCCTATAACCGCGAAGAGTTCGAAGAGATTTGCGAGCGCGGTCTGGATCTGTCGCCAACCAATGAGCTGCTGATTGACGAGTCGCTGATTGGCTGGAAAGAGTACGAGATGGAAGTGGTGCGTGATAAAAACGACAACTGCATCATCGTCTGCTCAATCGAAAACTTCGATGCGATGGGCATCCACACCGGTGACTCGATCACCGTGGCGCCAGCGCAAACCCTGACCGACAAAGAGTATCAAATCATGCGTAACGCCTCGCTGGCGGTACTGCGTGAGATCGGTGTAGAAACCGGCGGTTCTAACGTCCAGTTCTCGGTGAACCCGAAAGATGGCCGTATGATCGTTATTGAAATGAACCCGCGCGTGTCCCGTTCGTCGGCGCTGGCATCGAAAGCCACCGGCTTCCCGATTGCTAAAGTGGCAGCGAAGCTGGCGGTGGGCTTCACCCTCGATGAGCTGATGAACGACATCACCGGCGGCTTAACGCCTGCGTCGTTCGAACCCTCTATCGACTACGTTGTGACCAAAATTCCTCGTTTCAACTTCGAGAAGTTTGCTGGCGCCAACGATCGCCTGACGACGCAGATGAAATCAGTGGGTGAAGTGATGGCGATTGGCCGTACTTTCCAGGAATCGATGCAGAAAGCGCTGCGCGGCCTGGAAGTGGGCGCCAACGGTTTTGACCCGAAAGTCAGCCTGGACGATGCCGAAGCACTGACGCGCATTCGCCGTGAACTGAAAGATGCCGGTTCTGACCGTATCTGGTACATCGCCGATGCCTTCCGTGCCGGCATGTCGGTGGATGGCGTGTTCAATCTCACCAACATCGACCGCTGGTTCCTGGTACAGATTGAAGAGCTGGTGCGTCTGGAAGAGCAGGTTGAGCGCGAAGGCGTGAACTCGCTGAATGCTGAATTCCTGCGGGCCCTGAAACGTAAAGGCTTTGCCGATGTGCGTCTGGCCACGCTGGCCAGCGTTTCAGAAGGCGAAATTCGCAAGCTGCGTCAGCAGTTTAATCTGCATCCGGTCTACAAACGCGTCGATACCTGCGCCGCTGAATTTGCCACCGATACCGCGTATATGTACTCAACCTACGAGGAGGAGTGCGAAGCCAATCCAAATCAGGATCGTGAAAAAATTATGATTCTGGGCGGTGGTCCAAACCGTATCGGCCAGGGCATCGAGTTTGATTACTGCTGCGTGCATGCGGCGCTGGCACTGCGTGAAGACGGTTACGAAACCATCATGGTTAACTGTAACCCGGAAACCGTATCGACCGATTATGACACCTCAGATCGCCTCTACTTCGAGCCGGTCACGTTGGAAGATGTGCTGGAAATCGTGCGCATTGAGCAACCAAAAGGCGTCATCGTGCAGTACGGTGGCCAGACTCCGCTGAAACTGGCGCGCGCGCTGGAAGCGGCCGGCGTGCCGGTGATTGGTACCAGCCCGGATGCCATTGACCGTGCAGAAGACCGTGAACGTTTCCAGCAGGCGGTTGATCGCCTGAATCTGAAGCAACCGGCGAACGCCACCGTTGCCACGCTGGAGCAGGCGGTAGAAAAAGCGGCCGGTATCGGCTATCCGCTGGTGGTACGTCCTTCTTATGTGCTGGGCGGCCGCGCGATGGAAATCGTTTACGATGAAATCGACCTGAAGCGCTACTTCCAGACCGCGGTTTCGGTCTCTAACGATGCGCCGGTGTTGCTGGATCGTTTCCTCGACGACGCGGTTGAAGTGGATGTTGATGCGATTTGCGACGGCGAGCGTGTGCTGATTGGCGGCATTATGGAGCACATCGAGCAGGCAGGCGTGCACTCCGGTGACTCCGCATGTTCACTGCCAGCCTACACGCTGAGCACTGAAATTCAGAACGTGATGCGTCAGCAGGTAGAGAAACTGGCCTTTGAGCTGAACGTACGCGGCTTGATGAACGTGCAGTTTGCGGTGAAGGACAACGAGGTTTACCTGATTGAGGTTAACCCGCGTGCCGCACGTACCGTACCGTTTGTGTCGAAAGCCACCGGCGTGGCGCTGGCGAAAGTAGCGGCGCGCGTAATGGCCGGCAAAACGCTGGCGGAGCAGGGCGTCACCAAAGAAGTGATTCCTCCGTATTACTCGGTAAAAGAAGTGGTGCTGCCGTTCAACAAGTTCCCAGGCGTTGACCCGATTCTCGGCCCTGAAATGCGCTCTACCGGTGAAGTGATGGGTGTTGGTCGAACCTTCGCAGAAGCCTTTGCGAAAGCGATGCTGGGCGCGCAGAGCAATATGAAGAAAACCGGCCGTGCACTGTTGTCAGTACGTGAAGGCGATAAGAAACGTATCGTCGACCTGGCGGCGAAGCTGCAGAAGTTTGGTTTCGAGCTGGATGCCACGCACGGCACCGCAGTGGTACTGGGCGAAGCTGGCATTAATCCACGTCTGGTGAACAAGGTGCATGAAGGTCGTCCGCACATTCAGGATCGTCTGAAGAACGGCGAATATGCTTACATCGTGAACACCACTGCAGGGCGTCAGGCGATTGAAGACTCTAAACTGATTCGTCGCAGCGCACTGCAATATAAAGTGCATTACGACACTACGCTGAACGGCGGTTTTGCTACTGCGATGGCGCTGAATGCGGATCCCACCGAGCAGGTGATTTCCGTGCAGGAAATGCATGCGCAAATTAAAGGCTAATCAGTTCGTTAGCTAAAATAAGCGGCTCCTTCGGGAGCCGTTTTTATTTTGTCATTTTGCTGCAATATGGAAATGCTTATACGTTAAAATTCTTTAGATTTGACATAACTTTTATCAGTTGATGCGGAAAACGTTACACCTCGGAATATCCGCACAAAATTATAAATAAGAACCCAGTAAGCGCACCGTACTATTTCGCTCGCTCACCAATAGAGCGCTCACCTTAACTGGGATATAAAAAATGCAAATGCGTGCTTTCACTCTCAGCGCTATTGCTGCGTTACTCGCAGCGGCGCCACTCGCCAGCCAGGCGGAAATTACTTTACTCAAGCAGGATCCCCAGGCGGGCGATCCGCTCAGCCGTCTCGACTTCAAAGTGGGCGGCAGTATTCGTCCACAGTTCCAACACCAAAATGGTGTGAATGACCAATCCTATAAGCGTAATGGCTATGATGGCGGTTCACGTTTCCGCTTCACTGCGAATTACTACCTGTTTGATGACGTAAGCTGGGTCGGTTACTACGAGCTGGGTGTTAACTTCCCGGCTTGGTGGGGTTGGGACAATCATCATGCTGATGGCGCCAACAATACCACCCGTCGCCAACTTTACACGGGCTTCAAAAGTGCCACTTTGGGTGAGCTCTACTTTGGTCAGCAGAACAGCGTTTACTACGATGTAGTGGGCGCGAAAACCGATATCTGGGACTATGACATGTTGGCCCAGGGCCCAGGCAACGGTATCAATGGCGATTACGATGGTTCATATCGCTCGCGCAAAATGTTGAAGTACAAAAACACCTTCGGCGATGCAGATGTATATGCGTCTTATCTGTTTGAAGATAATGAGTTCCTGCCGGGTAACGGCCTACGCTACAAGCGTAAAGGCGGCGGCTCGCTGGGTGTGAACTATCACATCACCAAAGATCTGGCATGGGGAACCGCGTGGAACTACACCCGCGCAGATATCCGTAATCCAGGCAATGGTGACAGCAAGCGCTACGACCAGAATATCTACGGTACCGCATTGAGCTGGACGCCGGATAACTGGACGCTGTCAGCAGGTGCGGGTTGGTATGAAAACTTCTCTCCAACCAAACGTAATACGGTAAACAACTACTTCGCGGATGACGCGTGGGGTATTGAATATTTTGCCGGTTACAAATTCCCAATCGGTCAGTATGCGGTGAAATCAATTCAGCCTTACTTCATGGGTGACCGTCTGGAGTTCGTCAACGGACGTGATTACAAACGTATCGATAATGGGGTTGGCGTGAGCGCACAGCTCGACTACGGCTTCCGTATTGATTACGAATATGTCATCACCTCAAGCACCGACAAATCACTGGGTAACGTCAACCTGGTGCGTCTGCGCTACGATTTCTAAATCGTCTTAACGGCTCCTGCGGGAGCCGTTTTCTTTTGGTGCACAGAGTGCGTTTTTCTTTACACTGCCATACCGAGTGTCCACGGATTCGTGCTGAGTTGTGCCGCCTCGCCAGCAATTTCTGGCGCCTCTCCCCGCTATTGCTGGGAAAGTCGGTGTAAAACTCTGTCCAAGAACAAAAGTGCGGTGGCATCGGAGCTTTACGCAAATAGCGGGGTCGGCCTATCGACGAAAGTTTCGCCTTTACGTATGATGGCGCCAATTTTTTCCAGTAGGTCTTTTAACATGATTAGTCTGATCGCGGCACTGGCAACGGATCGCATTATTGGTATGGAAAACGCCATGCCATGGAATCTGCCAGCAGATTTGGCGTGGTTCAAACGTAATACCCTGAATAAGCCGGTGATTATGGGCCGCCTGACCTTTGAATCCATTGGCCGTCCGCTGCCTGGACGTCTTAATATTGTGGTCAGCAGCCAGCCTGGCAACCATGATGGCGTAACCTGGGTGACCTCGCTGGAAGAGGCGGTGAAAGCTGCGGGCGATGTAGAAGAGATGATGGTGATTGGCGGTGGACGCGTTTACGAGCAGATGCTGGCGCGCGCAGATCGTCTGTATCTGACGCATATCGACGCGGAAGTGGAAGGGGATACGCAATTCCCGGATTATGAGCCGGATGAGTGGCAATCAACCTTTAGCGAATTCCACGATGCCGACGAGCAGAACTCGCACAGCTACTGCTTTGAGATTCTGGATCGCCGTAAGTAGGGTTGGCCTTCAGGTGACCAATAAAAAACCCCGCTAAAGCGGGGTTTTTTAATTACGGCGTATCGCTTAACGGTGGATGTGCGCTGGCGGCGCTTTCCGCCATCGCCTGTTCACGATTCGAGGCTTGCACGTAATATTGTTTGGTTTCCCAATGCAACAGCGTCAGTGTTCCGCCCCAGCAGCAACCGGTATCCAGACCAATTACGTGTTCAGGTGTACCTTTCCCTTCCAGTGATGCCCAATGACCGAAAATCTGCGTGTAGTCGCTGTCGATCTTGCTCGGCACCATAAACCACGGCTTCAGCGGCGGTGGTGCAGATTCCGGGGATTCCTTGCAAATCATATCCAGCTGACCATTTGGAAAGCAGAAGCGCATGCGCGTTAGCGCATTGGTGCTAAATCGCAGGCGCGCCAGCCCGCTAAGCTCCGGCGTCCAGTTGTTTGGCATGTCGCCGTACATGGCGTCGAGAAACAGCGGATAGCTGTCGCTGGAAAGCACCGCTTCTACTTCGCGCGCGCATAACTGTGCCGTTTCCAGATCCCACTGCGGTGTAATCCCGGCATGCGCCATTAATAGCTTCTTCTCTTCATCTACCTGCAGCAGCGGCTGACGACGCAACCAGTTGATCAGTTCATCGGCATCATCGGCTTCCAGCAGCGGCGTCAGGCGATCTTTCGGCTTATTACGGCTGATACCGGCAAACACCGCCAGCAGGTGCAGATCGTGATTGCCCAGCACCAGGCGCACGCAATCACCCAGCGATTTCACATAGCGCAACACATTGAGCGAGCCGGGCCCGCGCGCTACCAGATCGCCGGTGAGCCACAATGTGTCCTGCTGCGGATCGAAATCGACCTGCGCCAGCAGCGCACGAAGCTCGTCATAACAGCCATGGATATCGCCAATCAGGTATGTACTCATTGTCAGTCCGGTTAAAACGCGCCGCCCGGACGGGCCGGGCGGAGGAGGATTAATGAATGTGGGTTTGCACCGCAAGTCGGAACACGGGAATTTCGACGTGGAACTCTTCGCCCGCTTCATCGATCATCACATAGTGACCCTGCATAGTGCCCATCGGCGTTTCAAGAATCGCGCCGCTGGTGTATTGATACTCGCCGCCGGCCGCGATGTGCGGCTGCTCGCCGACCACGCCTTCGCCCTGGACTTCAGTCTCGCGACCGTTACCGTTGGTGATCAGCCAATAGCGGCTGCGCAGCTGTACGCTGCTGCGCCCTAGATTGCGGATGGTGATGGTGTAGGCAAACACGTAGCGATCCTCGTCGGGCAAGGATTGCGACTCCACATACTGACTATGTACATGGATACAGACGCGGGCCAGTTCACTCATGCACTCAATTCTCCGGGTTTTCAGCCTGATGCTTGCTCAACCAGTTTGCCAGTTGGCAATATTGCGCCACAGAAACGTTTTCTGCACGCAGTGAGGCATCGATATCTAATTGATCCAGCGCACCAGCCGCAAACATATGAGCAAGGCTGTTGCGCAGCGTTTTACGGCGTTTACCAAAGGCTTCTGTGGTAATGCGGCTCAGCAGACGAATATCGCTCACCGGATGCTGTGGCTGCGTATAAGGCACCAAACGCACCACGGCCGAATCTACTTTCGGCGGCGGCGTGAACGATTCAGGCGGCACTTCGAGCACAGGGATAACCTGGCAATAGTACTGCGCCATCACGCTCAGACGACCATAAGCTTTGCTGCCTGGACCGGCGACTAAACGATTCACCACTTCTTTCTGCAACATGAAGTGCATGTCTTTAATCGAACCAGTATAGCTGAAAAGGTGGAACATCAGCGGCGTGGAGATGTTGTACGGCAGGTTGCCAAATACCCGCAGCGGCTGACCTTTCTCCTGCGCCAGGGCAGAAAAATCAAAGGTCATCGCATCCTGCTGGAAGATGGTCAGCTTAGGGCCGAGGAACGGGTGAGTTTGTAGACGCGCGGCAAGGTCGCGGTCCAGCTCGACAACGGTCAGCTCATCCAGACGCTCGCCTACCGGTTCGGTTAACGCACCAAGGCCGGGGCCAATTTCCACAATGGCTTCGCCTTTTTGCGGATGAATGGCGGAGACAATGCTGTCGATAATGTACTGATCGTTCAGGAAGTTCTGCCCGAAACGTTTACGGGCATAATGCCCCTGATGGACGCGATTATTCATTACTGCTCTTGATCATAGTGATGGCGAGATTAAGCGCCGTGATAAAGCTGCCCGGTTCCGCCTGACCCAGTCCGGCTAATTCAAGCGCGGTGCCGTGGTCGACAGAAGTCCGGATAAAGGGCAGGCCAAGCGTGATATTTACCGCCCGGCCAAACCCCTGAAATTTTAGCACCGGTAAGCCCTGGTCGTGATACATCGCCAGCACTGCGTCGGCATGTTGCAGGTATTTCGGCTGGAATAACGTATCCGCTGGCAGTGGTCCAGTGAGTTGGATGCCTTGCTGACGCAGCTCATTGAGTGCCGGAATAATGGTATCAATCTCTTCACGGCCCATATGGCCGCTCTCGCCGGCATGCGGATTGAGGCCGCAGACGAAGATATGCGGATTTGGCAAACCAAACTTTAGCTGAAGATCGCGATGCAAAATCGTGATCACTTCATGCAGCGTGTCGCGAGTAATTGCTGCAGACACATCTTTCAACGGCAGATGCGTCGTGGCTAAGGCGACGCGCAACTCTTCAGTTGCCAGCATCATAACCACTAAATCGCCACCGGCGCGATCGGCGAAAAATTCGGTGTGACCGGTAAACGGGATGCCCGCGTCGTTGATCACGCCTTTATGTACTGGCCCGGTAATCAGCGCAGCGAATTCACCCTTCAGACAACCATCGCAGGCGCGCGTCAGCGTTTCCAGCACATAGTGGCTGTTAGCGACGCACAGTTCACCAGCGGTGACGGGCTGCGCGGTATCCACTTGCAGCAGCGTAAGGGTGCCGGCCTGCTGCGGTTGTGCCGCGACGCCAGGCTGATAGTCGCGCAGCGTCAGCGGTAAACCCAATAAAGCAGCGCGACGGCGCAAAAGCTCGCCGTCGCCGCAGACCACCAATTCAACGGGCCAGTTTTGCTGCGCCAGTTGAACGGTGAGGTCGGGACCAATCCCGGCGGGTTCGCCGGGAGTGATCGCTACACGATAATTACTGACCATTGTTATCCAGAATTTTCACGTAAGCACTGGCGCGCTGTTCCTGCATCCAGGTTTGCGCTTCTTCCGCGAATTTACGGTTGAACAGCATACGATAGGCGCGCTCTTTCTGCGCAGCATCGGTCTTATCGACCTGACGCGTATCCAGCAGCTGAATCAGATGCCAGCCGAAGGAGGAGTGAACTGGCTGGCTCACCTGGCCTTTCTGCAGTTTCAACAGTGCATCGCGGAACGCCGGATCGTAAATTTCCGGTGATGCCCATCCAAGATCGCCGCCCTGATTGGCAGAACCCGGATCGTCAGAGAACTGCTTGGCCGCTGCGGCGAAGGTGGTTTTACCGCTTTGAATGTCGGCCGCGATCTGTTCGATCTTCGCTTGAGCCTGCGCGTCAGTCAGAATCGGTGACGGCTTCAGCAGGATGTGGCGCGCGTGTACTTCAGTCACGGAGATGTTTTTACTCTCGCCACGCAGATCGTTCACCTTCAGGATATGGAAGCCGACACCTGAACGGATTGGGCCGACGATATCGCCTTTCTTCGCGGTGCTCAGCGCCTGCGAGAACAGCGTTGGCAGCTCTTCGATTTTGCCCCAACCCATGTTGCCGCCTTTCAGCGCTTGTGGATCGGCTGAGTAAGTGACGGCCAGTTTGCCGAAGTCAGCCCCGCTTTTCAGCTGAGCAACCAATTGGCGCGCCAGCGTTTCCTGATCGTCAACCTGCTGTTGCGTTGGGTTCTCTGACAGTGGCAGCAGAATCTGGCTAATGTTCAGTTCCGTACCCTGGCTGTTCTGCGCTCCGACCTGAGCGGCCAACGTGTCCACTTCCTGCGGCAGGATGGTGACGCGGCGACGCACTTCGTTATTACGCACTTCGGCAATCATCATCTCTTTGCGGATCTGCGCGCGATAGACGTTGTAGTTCATACCGTCGTAAGCCAGACGACTACGCAGCTGATCAAGACTCATGCGATTCTGTGCGGCAATGTTTTGAATAGCCTGATCCAGTTGCTGATCGCTAATCTGCACGCCTGCTTTTTCACCCATTTGCAGAATGATGTTATCCATGACCTGGCGTTCAAGGATTTGATGACGCAATGTGTTGTCATCAGGGAGCTGCTGGTTTGCCTGCTGCGCCTGTGATTTCACGGTGCGCATCATGTCATCAACGTCACTTTCGAGTACCACGCCGTTATTTACGACTGCGGCAACTTTATCAACCACTTGTGGGGCTGCGAACGCAGTGTTAGCGGTAATCGCCACACCAAGAATCAGCATTCTCCAGTTCTTCATACTTTATCCATTGTTGTTTCCGCACTGCGGGATAGCCTGTCAAACATCACAACATCAGAAAGCGCGCTGGTAAGGGATGATGCCCTGACGCAGCATTTGATTGGTGCCTAAGCCATAGTTGGAACTCAGACCACGCAGCTCAATGTTGAATGAGATTTGGTTGTCATACTTACTGTCGTTGTTTTCCCAACCGTTGATCTTGCGTTCGTAACCCAGACGAATGGCATAGCAGCACGAGCTGTACTGCAGTCCGACCATTTGTTCAGCAGGACGGCTGTTGCGCGTATCGTAGTAGTAACCGCCCACCAGTGACCAGGCATCTGCAATCGGCCAGCTGGCAGTGGTACCCACCTGTGAAATCCCGTTCTCATAAATCTTGGCGTAGTTAGGGTTATTCACTAAGGAGTTGTTACTCAATGCCTGAGCGACATACTCTGGGCTACTGTAGCGATAACTCAGCTGCACCATACGATCGGCATCCTGACGATACTCAATCACCGCATTACCCTGCGACACGTTATCGAGGCGAGTGTCGTATTGTAAACCGCCACGTGCGCCCCAACGATCGCTGATTTTCCAGTAGGTGTCGCCGGCCCAAACGAGGCTACCGGTGTCATCTTCTTTGCTGGTCTGGTTTACGCCAGTACGGGATGGGGTAAACGAGTAGATTTGACCCACAGAAACGTTAAAACGTTCAACCAGATCGTTATCATAAATACGCGAGGTTACACCGGTTGCGACTTCATTGGCTGAAGCGATACGATCCAAGCCGCTGTAAGTACGATCGCGGAATAAACCGGTGTAGTCGGTTTGCAGTAGCGTTGAGTCGTAGGGATAAATGTTGCTCTGGTTGCGATAAGGCACATACAGGTACTGTACGCGCGGTTCCAGGGTTTGTGTGTAGCCTTGTTCCCAATCCATATCGCGGTCAAACACCATGCGACCATCAATTTTAAATTGCGGCAATGTGCGATTAACCGAGTTTTCCAGCTGATTGGCACGTGAAGTACTCAAAGAGTTGTAATACTCAACGTCATCTTGCTGATAATGGGTTGCGAGCAGTTTTGCTTCGGTATCCAGGCTCGCCCAGCCATTGGACAAGGGCAGATTCAGCGTAGGTTCGATATGCAAACGCGTGGTTTCAGGCATACGATCATTCACGTTAGTGAACTTCACCGCTTGCGCAAAGATACGCCCATCAAACGGCCCTATATCGTTTTTATAGTAGTTCAGATCGAGTTGCGGTAACGCGCTATAGACGTTGCGGCTGCTGGTGCTACCAAAGATTTGGAAATCTTTTGAAGACAGCGTGGCATCCCAATTGGTGTCGGCATAGCCCACGCTGAATTTCTGCGTGGCGTAGCCATCCGAGGAGCTGTAATACTTCGAATCGAGATCGTTAAAGTAATAGGGATCGCTTACTTTTGTGTAGTTGGCACTGAAGCGCCAATGCTGCTCATAAACGCCCGCATGACGCCAGAAGAAAAGCCAGCGTTTATCGCTGGCATCGTTTGCCACCAGCGGACGCGAGGATTTATCTTCGTTGTACTGCTTATCCGATGCGAGATAATCCAGCTCCATCAAGCCAGCACCAAACGTTGTCAGATAGCGGAATTCGTTCTGCAATTGCAGACCGCGTTTTTCCATATAATGCGGTGTAATAGTGGCATCGGCCTGCGGCGCAATGTTCCAGTAGTACGGCAGCATGAATTCGAAGCCGTTATTGCTACCGTACTTCGCATTCGGGATCAGGAAACCGGAACGGCGACGATCGCCAATCGGCAGCTGCAAATAGGGGCTGTAGAACACTGGCACATTGCCGAGTTTAAAGCGGGCGTTCCAGATTTCCGCGACTTCTTCTTCGCGGTCCTGAATCACTTCGGAACCGACCACGCTCCAGCTGTTGGAACCCGGCAAGCAGGAAGTGAAGCTGCCGTTTTCCAGAATGGTGTAACGATTGTTACCGCGTAGCTTCATTTGATCGGCATCGCCGCGGCCCTGGCGGCCAACCATCTGATAATCACCATTCCACACGTTGGTGTCTTTGGTGTTCAGGTTTGACCAGGCTTTCGGACCTTTGAGGATGACCTGGTTGTCGTCATAGTGCACATTACCCAGCGCATCCACGGTGCGAACCGGCGTGGTTTGCCCATCTTGCGGACGCTGATGCAGTTGCATCTCGTCAGCGCGCAAGCGGCTATTGCCCTGTTGCACATCGACGTTGCCAGTGAACACCGCGTCATTCGGATAATTGCCTTTGGCTGAATCAGAATTGATGGTGACCGGCAGCGAATTGGTATCGCCATTAACCAGCGGGCGGTTGTAGCTCGGCACGCCCAGCATGCACTGCGACATCAGATCGTCGGCAAGTGATGACTGGCTATAAAGCGCTGCACCAATCATGGTAGCCAGCAAGGTAGGTATACGTTTTTTCATACGCGGTTTCGATAATTCCATGAAAACTGGCATCATGCCGACAATCCGGTCAGAGACTAACTTACTGCCCGGCGTTGCGCCAGTGTTAATCCTTTTCTGTCCGCGTTGCCGTTAGGCGCTGAGATAAATGACAGGTATGATAATGCAATTTTCAGCCGCAAGCATGGCGAATTGAGGAGTTTATGCGCTACTGGGGAAAAGTAATTGGTCTGGCGCTCGGTATATTTTCCGGGGCGGGCTTTTGGGGCATTGTACTGGGTCTGATCATTGGTCACATGTTTGACAAAGTGCGCAGCGTAAAAGGGCAGGGATATTTCGCCAATAACCAGGCGCGACAGACACTGTTTTTCAGTACCACCTTCCAGGTGATGGGCCATTTGACCAAGTCAAAAGGGCGCGTGACCGAAGCGGATATCCAGATTGCTTCCTTATTTATGGATCGTATGCAGCTGCATGGTGATGCGCGCAGCGCTGCACAGCGTGCGTTTCGTGAAGGCAAGCAGAGCGACTATCCGCTGCGCAATAAACTGCGCGAGCTACGCAGCGCCTGTTTTGGCCGTTTCGATCTGATTCGTATGTTTCTGGAAATCCAGATCCAGGCCGCTTTCGCCGATGGTTCACTGCATCCCAACGAACGTCAGGTGCTGTATGTCATTGCGGAAGAGCTAGGCATCTCGCGCGCGCAGTTCGATCAGTTCCTGCGCATGATGGAGGGCGGGCAGCAGTTTGGCGGCGGCGGTTCTTCCTACGGCGGTGCGTATCAGCAGACCCAACGCGGGCCCACGCTGGAAGATGCCTGTAGCGTGCTGGGCGTGAAAAGCAGCGATGATAGCACCACCATCAAACGCGCTTATCGTAAGCTAATGAGCGAGCATCATCCTGATAAATTGGTGGCGAAAGGATTACCGCCAGAGATGATGGAGATGGCGAAACAGAAAGCGCAGGAAATCCAGGCGGCTTACGATTTGATTCGTAAGGAGAAGGGGTTTAAGTAAGTTTGCTTTTCCCTCACACTAGCCCTCTCCCGCAAGCGGGCGAGGGAACCGTTTATTGCGATGTTAAGGTTCTGTGCTTTATCTGCAAATCCACTCACCCCAACCCTCTACCGCGTGCGGGCGAGGGTTGGGGTGAGGGAAGAAACTAAAACTCCGCCGGCTGCCTAAACGTCATGCTGTTACCAAACGCCGGATGGGTAATCGTCAGAGATTCGGCATGCAGCTGCAAACGCGGGGCCATCGCCAGCGCCTCTTGGTGCGCATAAAAGCGGTCACCGAGAATCGGATGCCCCAGCGCCAGCAGATGTACACGCAGCTGATGTGAACGTCCGGTAATCGGCTTCAGCTTGATGCGCGCGCTGTGAGTCGCTTCGTACTCCAGCACCTGATACTCCGTTTGCGCCGCCTTGCCGTTCTCGAAACACACCATCTGCTTCGGCCGATTCGGCCAGTCGCAAATCAGCGGCAGATCGATTAACCCTTCTTCTGCCGCCGGATGTCCCCAAACACGCGCCACATAATACTTAGAGGGCTCGCGCTCACGAAACTGGCGCTTGAGTTCACGCTCTGCCGCTTTATTCAGGGCCACGATTATCACGCCGCTGGTGGCCATATCAAGACGATGCACCGATTCCGCCTGCGGGAAATCACGCTGGATGCGCGTCATCACGCTATCCTTGTGCTCCTCAAGACGGCCCGGCACTGACAGCAACCCGCTCGGTTTATTCACCACCATAATGTGCTCGTCCTGATAGAGAATATGCAGCCAGGGCTCGAGCGGCGGGTTGTAGGCTTCCATCAGCATGATGTCGCGGTCCTGAACATTATTGGTGCGTCACGACGATCAGGCGCAGCGCATCAAGACGCCAGCCCGCATCGCCCAGGCTTTCCAGCACCTGCTCGCGATTGCTTTCCAGCGCTTCGACCTCATCATCACGGATGTTGGGGTTAACAGCGCGCAGCGCTTCGAGGCGTGACAGTTCTGAACCCAGCTTCTCTTCGGCTTCGACTTTCGCCGCCGCGATAATCGCCTGCGCTTCCGGCACAATCACTTTTTCCGCCTGGGTTAGAATCTCGTGCACATCTTGCTGCACGGCATTCACCAGCTTGCTGCCAGTATGACGATTCACCGCATTGAGCTGACGGTTAAAGCTTTCAAACTCGACCTTGCCAGCCAAATTGTTACCGGCACGATCCATCAGCAAACGCACCGGGGTTGGCGGTAAGAAGCGGGTGAGCTGCAGGCTTTTCGGCGCTTGCGCTTCAACCACATAGATCATCTCCACCAGCAGCGTACCTACCGGCAGCGCCTTGTTCTTCAGCAGCGACAGCGCGCAGCTGCCGGTATCGCCGGAAAGAATCAGATCGAGACCATTAAGAATCAGCGGGTGTTCCCAGGTGATGAACTGCGTGTCTTCGCGTGACAGCGCCTGATTACGGTTGAAGGTTACGGTACAACCGTCCTCCGGCAGGCCAGGGAAATCGGGCACCAGCATGTGATCGGATGGCGTCAGCACAATCAGGCTGTCGCTGCGATCTTCCTGGTTGATGCCGACGATATCGAACAGGTTCAGCGCGAAGTTAACCAGATCGGTATCATTATCCTGTTCGCCGATGGCATTCGCCAACGCTTGTGCCGCTTCGCCACCGTTGGAGTTGAGTTCCAGCAGGCGGTCGCGCCCCTGTTCCAGCTGCAATTTCAGCGCATCATGCTGCTTGCGGCTCTCGGTGATGAACGCATCCAGCCCCTGCGGGTTTTCCGGTGCGGCGAGGTATTCAATCAGCTGCTTGTACTCGTTGTCATAGATCGCGCGGCCGGTTGGACAGGTATGCTCAAACGCGTCCAGACCTTCGTGATACCAGCGCAGCAGCACTGCCTGGGCGGTTTTTTCCAGCCACGGCACCAGAATCTGGATGTCATGCATTTGGCCGATACGATCGAGACGACCGATACGCTGTTCCAGTAGATCCGGGTTGAACGGCAGATCGAACATCACCAGACGGCTGGCGAACTGGAAGTTACGACCTTCTGAACCGATTTCCGAGCACAGCAACACCTGCGCGCCATCCTCTTCGGAGGCGAAGAAGGCGGCTGCACGGTCGCGTTCAATGATCGACAAACCTTCGTGGAATACAGCCGCGCGAATACCTTCACGCTCACGCAGTACCTGCTCCAGCTGCAGTGCGGTGGCCGCTTTGGCGCAAATCACCAGCACTTTCTCTTTGCGGTTGCTGGTGAGATAGCCCATCAGCCACTCAACGCGGGGATCGAAGTTCCACCAGGTGCCGCTATCGCCTTCGAATTCCTGATAAATCTGCTCGGGATACAGCATGTCGCGCGCGCGCTCTTCTGCGCTTTTGCGCGTGCCCATGATGCCGGAGACTTTAATGGCGGTCTGATACTGTGCCGGCAGCGGCAGGCGAATTTGGTGCAGCTCGCGTTTCGGGAAGCCTTTTACACCGTTTCGGGTGTTACGGAACAGCACGCGGCTGGTGCCGTGACGATCCATCAGCATTGAGACCAGCTCTTTACGCGCATCCTCTTTGCCGTCGCGATCGCTATTGGCCACTTGCAGCAGCGGCTCAATATCCTGCTCACCGATCAAATCGTTGATCAGATTCATTTCATCTTTGCTGATGGCGTGATCGGCCAGCAGCGAGCTGACGGCATCTGCCACCGGGCGATAATGCTGCTGCTCTTCAACGAACTGGCCAAAATCGTGGAAGCGATTCGGATCGAGCAGGCGCAGACGGGCAAAGTGGCTCTCTAAGCCCAGCTGTTCCGGCGTTGCGGTCAGCAGCAGCACGCCAGCTGTTTTCTCTGCCAGCTGCTCGATGACCTGATATTCACGGCTCGGCGCGTCTTCGCTCCACGCGAGGTGGTGCGCTTCATCGACCACCAGCAGATCCCATTCGGCGTCCGCCAGCAGTTCAAGACGCTGTTTATTACGGCGTACAAAGTCGAGCGAACAGATAATTAACTGCTCGGTTTCAAAAGCGTTATCGCTGTCATGCTGGGCTTCGGTATAGCGATCGTCATCAAACAGCGCAAAGCGCAGGTTAAAGCGACGCAGCATCTCTACCAGCCACTGATGTTGCAGCGTTTCCGGCACCACAATCAGCACGCGTTCGGCGCGACCGGCCAGCAGCTGTTGCTGGATGATCATCCCGGCTTCAATGGTTTTACCCAGGCCCACTTCGTCCGCCAGCAGGACGCGCGGCGCATGGCGACGGCCAACATCGTGCGCGATGTGCAGCTGATGCGGGATCAGATTGGTGCGCATACCGCGCAGGCCGCTGATCGGCAAACGATATTGCTCACTATGATATTTACGCGCACGAAAACGCAGCGCAAAGCGATCCATACGGTCTAGCTGACCGGCGAACAAGCGATCCTGCGGCTTGCTGAACACCAGTTTGCTGTCCAGCATCACTTCACGCATCACCACATCGGTTTCTTCGTTATCGAGACGCGTGCCGATGTAAGTCATTAACTCGTTTTCGTTGCGGACTTCATCGACGCACATCTGCCAGCCTTCATGGCTGGTGATGGTGTCACCCGGATTGAAAATTACACGGGTAACCGGAGCATCATTTCGTGCATACAGGCGGTTTTCGCCGGTTGCCGGAAACAGCATGGTAATCATACGCGTATCAATCGCGACAACCGTGCCCAGTCCCAGTTCACTTTCCGTATCACTAATCCAGCGCTGACCCAGTGTAAAAACCATATATTTTTTGCTCGACTCTCTTACATGCCATAAAGAAGTTCACCTGCACTCAGGCAATACGCAACCGCCAAACGGGTGTTTGGTCAGATTGTGTGTGCGGTGAGAATCAGGAAGGGCGCTATGGTACTGGATGGCAAGGCATTCGTCACCTGTCAAAAAAGCCCCAGTTGCCCAGTAATCAGTGTAGCAAAGTCATCACCGACGAACGGTAAAATGCCATCAGCCACCGGTTGTAGCTGTTTGCTAACGTAGTGATCGTAGTCCAGCGGCGTATTGCGTGCCTCCAGCGGTTCAGGGCCAGAGGTGGCCATCACATAGCGAATTGAGCCGCCGTTCTGGTATTGCAACGGCCGCTGTAGTTTACGATTTTGCTCATCGGCAAGGCGTGCGGCGCGCACGTGGGGCGGCACATTGCGTTCGTAATCTTTCAGCGCCCGACGTAGCCGTTTTTTGTAGATCAGTTGCTCATCGAGCTCGCCCGCCAGCAGCTGTGCCACCGTCTCGCGAATATAATCCTGCCACGGCTCACCGCGGAATATACGACCATACAGGTTTTGCTGGAACTGCTGCGCCAGCGGTGTCCAGTCGGTACGCACGGATTCAAGTCCTTTAAACACCAGCCGCTCGCCGCCGTCGCTGCGGATCATTCCGGCATAACGTTTTTTACTGCCCTGTTCGGCACCGCGAATCGTCGGCATCAGGAAGCGGCTAAAGTGCGTTTCATACTCCAGCTCCAGCGCGCTCGCCAGTCCATAAGTCGCTTGCAGATGCTGTTGCCACCAGCCGTTGACGTGCTCGGCCAGGCGGCGACCAATCGCCGTCGCATCTTCTTCGCTGTGCGCGCCTTTTAGCCAGACAAAGGTGGAATCGGTGTCGCCATAAATAACGTCAAAGCCTTCCGCTTCAATCAGATCGCGCGTTTGCTGCATGATGGCGTGGCCACGCAGTGTAATTGACGACGCCAAACGCGGATCGAAAAAGCGGCAGGCGCTAGTACCGAGCACGCCGTAAAAGGCGTTCATAATAATTTTCAGCGCCTGCGACAGCGGTTTATTGCCGTCGCGCTTGGCGGCTTCACGTCCTTGCCAAATCTGCTCAACGATTGCCGGTAAGCAGTGCGTGTCACGGGAAAAACGTGCATTTCGAAAGCCGGGGACAGAATCGGCATCATCCGGATGCGCCAGACCTTCTACCAGCCCAACCGGATCGATCAGGAAAGTGCGAATAATAGAGGGATAGAGGCTTTTATAATCCAGTACCAGCACCGAGTCGTACAGGCCGGGGCGCGAATCCATTACATAGCCGCCGGGGCTGGCTTCAGGCGCCACTTCGCCGAGATTCGGCGCGACAAAACCAGCGCGGTGCATGCGTGGAATATAGAGATGACCAAACGCCGCCACCGAACCGCCGTGGCGATCCACTGCTAACCCATTTACCGTGGCGCGTTCCAGCAGGAACGGCATGATGGCGGTGTGCTGGAAGATGCGCGTTACCAGCTCGCAATCCTTAAGATTGTATTTCGCCAGCGCCGGTTTATCGTTGGCAAAGCGCCAGTTGATCTCCTCCATGCGCTGCCATGGATTATTGATGGCTTTGCCTTCACCCAGCAGCTGGCGCGAGACCGCTTCAAGGCTGAAAGAGGGGAAATCCCAGAAAGCGGATTTGAGCGCGTCAATGCCATCAATAATCAAGCGGCCAGTGGCCTGCGCGAAGAGCACGCCGGGTTTGAAGCCATGCTCGCGCCACTCTAAAGCCTGCTTCTGACGCCCTAAACGCAGCGGAATGCCGTAGCGATCGGCGTGCTTCTGTAATACGCGCAGGTCAAACTGCACCACGTTCCAGCCGATAATCACATCCGGTTCATGTTGCTCGAACCAGGCGTTGAGCTGCTCCAGTAGCTGCGGGCGGCTATCAACATAGATGAGTTCGAAATCGAGGGGGCTGGCGTCGCCGTTGGGCGGACCGAGCATGTAGACCTGACGCTGGCCGCAGCCTTCCAGCCCAATACAATAAAGCTCGCCATGCTGGGTAGTTTCGATATCCAGCGAAACCCATTTCAGCTGTGGACGATAATCAGGATGTGGCTTCAGGCGCGCGTTAACGACGCTGTCACCGCGCGCCTCGCCACTAAACCACACTGGCGCGGTGATAAAGCGTTCCATCAGGTAGCGTTCCGGTGGGCGGATATCGGCTTCATAGACCGGAATGCCGTTCTCGCGCAGACGCTTTTCGAGGTTTTGCAGTTGGCGATTGCTGCGGCAATAGAGGCCAAAAACCGGGCGGCGGCGGAAATCTTTCAGTTCAAGCGTTTGCAAACGAATATGGCGCTCATCGTGCAGCTGCGCTTCGGTTTGCGCACGAAACGCTTCCGGGATAAACGCCACCGATTCCTGAGCAGGCAGCACCAGCCGCTGCGGGCCGCTGTCTGTCGCCAGCCACAGCACCACTTCGCTGCCAGTCGGCGTATCTCGCCAATGTCGGGTAAGCAGAAAACCTGCGCGCGGATCGGTCACGTTAACTCCGGAGAATGAATTACATTCAGTATAACATGGATGTTTATACAGTGTATTTGGATCTCTGGCGTAAGTCCCCGGGAGGTTACACCCATAAGTGACCGGGGCAAGCGAACGCAGCCAACGCACCTACCATTTGAAGGATGACGGAAAAGCCTACAATTCTTGCCTTGACGCTGGCGCACGCGCTCTGGACAATCCAGCCTCTATATTCCGCAGAGGATATTTATGGAAGCCTGGATTCAACACCTGTTTTCGCAATCGCTGGAGTACGCGCTGATCGCCGTTGCGCTGGTGACCTTTCTTGAGTCACTGGCATTCGTGGGATTGCTGTTGCCGGGCACGGTATTAATGGCCAGCCTTGGGGCGCTGGTAGGAAGTGGACAAATTGGCCTTTACCCTGCGTGGGCGGCCGGATTCATCGGCTGTTTAGTCGGCGATTGGGTCTCTTATGGCATCGGCTGGAAGTTTCAGGGTCCGCTGCATCGCTGGAAATATCTGAAAAAATATCAGGGGCTGCTGGATAAAACCGAGCACGCGCTGCATCAACACAGCATGTTCACCATTCTGGTGGGGCGTTTTGTGGGTCCGACGCGTCCGCTGATTCCGTTAGCGGCAGGTATGCTGGAACTGCCGGTGCGCAAGTTCTTGCCACCGAATCTCATTGGCTGCATTCTTTGGCCGCCGGCTTATTTGATGCCGGGCATTCTGGCGGGCGTGGCGATTGATGTACCGCAGGCCGCGCAGGGCGGCAGCTTCAAATGGCTGCTGTTGCTGGTGGCGCTGCTGCTGTGGATCGGTGGCTGGTTGCTGTGGCGCTGGTGGCGCAGTGGGAAAACCGTCGATTGGGCAACCCAGTATCTGCCGACTGCGCGCCTGCGCTGGCTGGCACCGCTGGCGGCAGCGATCGGGCTGGGCGCGTTTATCGCGATCCAGTTCCATCCCATGATGCCGATCTTCCGCCACCTGCTGTGGAAAGTGTTCTTCGCTTAACGCGGTTGCACGCCAAGGATGGCGGCTGCCGTGCTTTCACCCCGAATCAAACTCTCCGTGCTGCCGTCCCAATAGATGCGCCCATCGACGATCACTAAACTGCGCGGCGCAATCTGCTGAGCATCTTCCAGGCTGTGCGAAACCATGAGCAGCGTGATATTGCGCGTTTCACATACCGAACGCACCAGCTGCAGCATCTCACCGCGCAGCGCCGGATCAAGCGCCGAAAACGGCTCATCCAGCAGCAA
Organism: Pantoea nemavictus; assembly: GCF_037479095.1. Lineage (NCBI taxonomy): Bacteria > Pseudomonadati > Pseudomonadota > Gammaproteobacteria > Enterobacterales > Erwiniaceae > Pantoea > Pantoea nemavictus. The sequence goes on from NZ_JBBGZW010000001.1 coordinate 2,865,626, forward strand.
AATAGGCTGATTGCGCAGCAGGCAACGCGCCAGTGCCACGCGCTGACGCTGGCCACCGGAAAGCTGTCCCGGCAAGCGCGCCAGCAGCTCCTGCAAGCCGGTTTGTTCCGCAATGTCAGTGACTTGTTGTTGCTGCGCGCGCGTCAGTTTCAGGCCAGGATGCAAACCCAGCGCCATGTTCTGCTGCACCGTCAGGTGCGGAAACAGGTTGTTCTCCTGGAACAACATCGACACCGGCCGCGCGGACGGCACGCTATGGGTATGATCCACGCCATTCATCACCAGCGATCCCTGGTTTACCGCTAAAAAGCCGCCAATCAGACTCAGCAAGGTGCTTTTGCCCGCGCCGCTTGGACCAAGGATCGCCAGGCGTTCACCCGCCTGCGCCGCAAAACTGAAGCGCATCGGCAGATGCTGATAAAGGTAAGTGAGGTTATTCAGTGTCAGCATGGCGGCCCGGTAATTTTTCCATCAGCGTAAAGAGGAGCAAGCAGAGTAACAGTAGCAGCAGCGCAGTGACGGCACCGTCCGCGCCGCGATAGGCGCCAATCTGCTGGAAGAGATAGAAGGGCAGCGTGCGGAAATCGGCGCTGCCAAACAGCGCCACCACGCCGAAGTCACCGATCGACAATACGCAGGCAAACGCCAGCGCCTGCGCAATTGGACGTTTCAGCGCGCGCAGCTCAATCAGTCGTAAGCGGTTAAAACCTGAGATGCCGAGTGAGGAACAGAGCTGGCCATAACGGGTGCTGATATCGCGCATGGGATTCTCCAGTACTTTCATCGCATAGGGAATGGCGATCAGCGCATTAGTGAAAATCACTAAGCCATCGGCGCGCTGCGGCAGGCCAACGGTGGCGTTGAACAGCAGGAAAAATCCACTCGCCAGCACAATGCCCGGCATCGCCAGAATCAGCATGCCGCTGAGTTCCATGGCCTGCGCGGCGATCATTTTCTGACGCTGGCGCAGTTCGCGGCTGCTCCAAAGCAGCATCATGGTCAGCACCACACAGAGTACGCCGGCGCCGACCGCGATACGCAGCGAGGTAAAGGTGGCTTGCCACAATGCTGATTGTTGCAACGCACCGGCCACGCCACCACGTAGGCCATCGACCACCACCGCCGCCAGCGGTGGCAACAGTAGCAGCAGCGCCATGCCAATTAACACGGTATCGGTAAAACGCGCATGCCATGAGTCGCGCGGGTCGCGCCAGCCGCGAATGCTCTGGCTGCCAGTGGGAATTGCTTTGCTAAAGCGCTGACTCAGCAGTACCAATAATAAACAACAGCCAAGCTGTAGCAGGGCCAGCAGTGCCGCACGGCCAGGATCATAATCAAAATTCAGCGCCTGATAGATCGCCAGTTCTAGCGTGGTGGCCTGCGGTCCGCCGCCCAGCGCCAGCACGGTGGCGAAGCTGGCGAAGCACAGCATAAAGATCAGTGCCGCTGTAGGCAGAATCTGGCGGCGCAGCCACGGCCACTCCAGCAGTCGAAACAGATTCCAGCCGCGCAGGCCGAGCTGCGCGGCTAATTGTCGCTGCTCGCCTGGGATGCTCTCAAGCGCCTGCAGCAGCATGCGCGTTGCCAGCGGCAGATTAAAGAACACGTGCGCCAGCAGAATGCCCTGCAAACCATACGGGGAAAAGTGGTAGTCGAATCCCAGTGTCGTACACAGTTGTGCCAGCCAGCCGCTGCGGCCGTAAACGCTCAGCAGGCCAAATACCGCCACCAGCACCGGCAGCACCAGCGTCATAGCACACAGACGCAGCAGCAGATTACGACCGGGGAAACGGCGGCGATAGAGCGCGCGTGCCAGCAGGATGGCTGGCAGCACCGACAGCAGCGCCGATAGCAGTGCTTGCTCGAAGGAGAAGGCCAGCACGTGGTGCAGGTAGCTGTCGCTGAGCAGTGCGCGCCAGTCAGTGGCCGGCGCGACCATCACTAAAGCGCCAAAGGCCAGCAGTGCGACCGCGCACAGCAGCAGCGCGGTCGCGCTGCCGGGAATCAACCAGCCAGGCATTAACGGCTAACGGCGCGTTGCCATGCGCTGATCCATGCAGCGCGATGGTCGGCCACTTCCGCTGGCGTGAATTGCAGCGCTTTGGCGGGGACCTGCAGCGATTGATAACCGGCAGGCAACTCGCTTTTAATCACCGGATACATCCAGTTGCCGGTGGGAATGGTCTGCTGGAAAGCCGGCGACACCATAAACTGCATGAACTGTTGCGCCAGCTGTGGCTGTTTGCTGCTGGCCAGCTGCGCGGCAACTTCTACCTGTAAATAGTGGCCTTCGCTAAATTCGGCCGCGGCGTAGTTCTCTTTCTTCTCTTCGATGATGTGGTAAGCCGGAGAGGTGGTGTAACTCAACACCAAATCGCCTTCGCCTTTGAGGAACAGGCCGTAGGCTTCACTCCAGCCTTTGGTGACGGTAACGGTTTTTTTCGCCAGCTTCTGCCACGCATCGGGCGCGTTGTCGCCATAGACTTTCTGCATCCACAGCAGCAGGCCAAGACCCGGCGTGCTGGTGCGCGGATCTTCATAAATCACGCGCCATTTTTCCGGGCTCTCAACCAGCTCCTTCAGGCTTTTAGGCGGATTCTTCAACTTGTTCTTATCGTAGACGAAGGCGAAGTAGCCGTAATCGAACGGGATAAAGGTGTCGTTGTGCCAGCCATCCGGCAGTGTTAACGCTTTGGTATCGACGCTGCTTTTGGCAAACAGGCCGGTTTTCTCCGCTGCCTGCACCAGATTGTTATCGAGGCCCAGCACCACATCGGCTTTGCTGTTTTTGCCTTCCATACGCACACGATTCAGCAGCGACACGCCATCTTCCAGCGCGACGTATTTCAGTTCACAGCCGCACTGCGCTTCAAAGGCTTTTTTGACCGCCGGACCTGGACCCCAATCGGCAGAGAATGAGTCGTAGGTGTAAACCGTCAGAACCGGTTTGGCAGCGAAAACCGGTGCCGCAACCAGCAACAACACAGGCAGAACTTTGTTTAACACTTTGCGCTCCTTGAGGAGAAGATAAGGTTGAGTCGCAAAGGATCTGAGGAGTGGGCATCTCAAATCCCTACGCCGGTATTAGCCGGATCAGGTTCGACGGGTCTTTCTCAGCCACAAAATAAGGCACCCCGTTGAGAACGGCTCATTCTAGACATTTATATGACAGCGCGAAAGGATCACCGGCTGGAAGTCTGGTGCCACGCTTCCCGGTGCGCATGAATGCGCACCTTACAAAACTGCGCCGGCGCGATGTTCACAGCTCCGGAGGCGCAAACCAGGCGGATTTGAAGTCAAACCAGCCGAGCGTATTCAGCCGCACGCCGCGCATGCTGCGTTGCCCCTCCAGCAGCAGCCAATGATGGAAAAGCGGGTGCAGATAGTCGCTGTCGATCAGCTGCTTACTCCACTCCGCCAGCGGTAAAGCTTTCTGCCGCCAGCGCGCCGCGTCGGCTTGCCAGTCAATCGGGATGCAATGATGCATCAAAGGCAGTTCGAACAGCTGAGCAAACAGCGCGTACTCCAGCGGCAGGGTAAAATTGACGCTACCGAGCCAGATATCACTCTCGCCTTCACCCTCGAACCACTCTTCGTAACTGACTTCGCGCGTAATCAACTCAACACCTTGCTGCGCCAGTAACGGACGCAGGGCGTTGGCGATACCTTCATGCTCAACGTGGTTGTTGTACCAGCTGAGCGTGAATTGGGTTAAGCCTGCTGGTTTCTCGGCAGCCGTAAGATCGCGACGATGATGCCAGCGCGGCAGCAGGCCATAGGCCGGGAACCAGTAACGCTGATAGCCGACGCCAGCATGATTAAGCAGGGCGATAGGATTGAATAAATAGCTCACCCAGCGGCGGAAATGCGCATCTTGTCCCAGGTGTGAGCGCTGATCAAACAGGAGGAAATAACAGCCCTCTTCCAGGCGGCTCTCTTCCGATTTCTCATCAGCGTTTTCGCCCTGCAGTTTTACGCCGGCATACACCAGCTCGTCGCTGATCTCCGGCAGCACCCAAATCGATACATCGTCGATCAAGGCGCGATAGCCGAAGTAATCATCAAAGGCGGCAATTTTCAGCTGCGTTTGCTGATTACGCACCACGCTGTAGGGGCCGGTACCAATCGGCTGACGGGCAAAGTGGCGTAGCGTCTGCCATTCGCGTGGCAGGATCATCGCACTGACGCTGGCCAGCAGCCACGGTAGCCAATCGTCCGGCTGGCTTAGGTGAATATCCAGCGTCCAGGGGGCTGGTGAATGCAGCTTTTCGATATGGGAAAACAGCGGTTGACTGCGCACGCGCTCCAGCGAAGCCATCACATCCTCCATTTCCAGTTCGCGGCCATGATGAAAGCGAATCGCCGGGCGCAGGAAAAAGCGCCAATGCAGCGGCGAAGTTTGCTGCCAATGGTGCGCGATATCGGGTTCGATTTCCCCCTTTTCCTCATTTATACGCATCAGGCCGTTGAAAATTTGGCGTGCCAGATGGGTTTCTGAGCGACGCAGCGGCGAACCGGGCAACAGATTGGGCAGCGGACGGTAATAGAGCACGCGCAGAATATGCTTGCCCTGACGGAAGCTGCGGCCTAAATGTGCCGCGATCATCTGTCGGACCTGATTTTTGTCGCCAACCAGCTGGACCAATTGTTCGATGCGATCTTGTTCCAGCAGATCCTCGGCACGCTGCTGTTGCAGCGCCAGCCCGGTATAGCAAAAACTCAGCATCGAACGCTTGCCGCGTCCGGCTTCCGCCTGCCAAATCAGCCAGCCTTCGTTCTGCATGGCGTTGAGTAAATTACGCATGTGACGGCGCGAGCAGTGCAGCAGATCGGCCAGCTCGTTCAGGGTGGTTTCATGGTCCAGCCCCTGACAGCTTTGCCATAAGCGGATGAATTGCTGCTGCAGACGTGAAGAGGACATAAAAGGGGAACTCCTTCTCAGAATCGCTCAGTTTTTCCTGCCTCATATTAGAGGCATACTGCCCGGCAATGGAAGAGCGGGAGGCATTCAGTCATGAATGGCGCTCTGCCAGCGGTTCCGCCAATGTGGAACCTCTTTCTGAGTAGGGTGCATTTTCACCGCCAGCAGCGCTTTATCTGCTGGCTTTTTTCGTTTTGCTGTAGAATCTTCTACCCTCATTTCTCTAGCCATTTTTTATCCGCAAAGGGATTTCTGCATGAAATCGCTGTTAACGCGTCAACGTCGCATCAATCCGGTCTATCTCTCTTTTATGGTGGTGTCGTTTATGACGGGCGTGGCCGGGGCGCTGCAGGCGCCGACGCTGAGTCTATTTTTGACGCGTGAAGTGCAGGTTAGCCCGTTTTGGGTGGGCTTGTTCTTTACCATCAATGCGATAGCCGGCATTGTCATCAGCCTGTTAATGGCGAAGCGATCCGATAATCGAGGCGATCGCCGCAATCTGATTCTTTTCTGCTGCCTGATGGCGACACTTAATGCGCTGCTGTTTGCTTTCAACCGTCACTATTTAACGCTGGTGACGCTGGGGGTGTTTTTGTCTGCGCTGGCCAGCGTGTCGATTCCGCAGGTGTTCGCCCTCGCGCGTGAATATGCCGATCAATCGGCGCGTGAGGTGGTGATGTTCAGCTCGGTAATGCGTGCGCAGCTGTCGCTGGCATGGGTGATTGGGCCGCCGCTGTCGTTTGCGCTGGCGCTCAATTATGGCTTCACCACGTTGTTTTGCGTCGCGGCGGGGATTTTCCTGCTGAGCATGCTGCTGATCTGGCGCACCTTGCCTTCGGTACCGCGCGTGGTGGCGTCGCCTGAAGAGGTGCTGACGCAGCTTAGCCCGTGGAAAGATAGCCAGGTGCGGCTGCTGTTTATCGCCTCCGTCACCATGTGGGCGTGCAACACCATGTATATCATCGATATGCCGCTGTATATCAGCTCAACGCTCGGCCTGCCAGAGAAGCTGGCGGGATTATTAATGGGCACCGCCGCCGGGCTGGAGATTCCGATTATGCTGCTGGCCGGGCATTACGCGCGGCGGTTGGGCAAACGCAAACTGATGCTGCTGGCGCTGGTGGCGGGAATTGTGTTTTATCTCGGACTGGTGATGTTCCAGTCACGTACTGCGCTGATGGTGCTGCAGCTGTTCAATGCGGCATTTATCGGCATCATCGCCGGAATTGGCATGCTGTGGTTCCAGGATTTGATGCCAGGACGGGCAGGCGCGGCAACCACCTTATTCACAACGTCGATTTCCACCGGCATGATTATCGCGGGTATTATTCAGGGCACCATGAGCGAGCGCTTTGGTCATGAGTCGGTTTACTGGCTGGCGTTGGGGTTAGCGGTGCTGGCGCTGGGATTGGAGTCACGCGTGCGGGATGTTCCGCATCGATAGAAAAGAGAAGGGCGACAGAATGTCGCCCTTATTGCCTTAGCGTAAGAACGCGGGCTGATTGGTTTCGTAGCTGGAGATCGACGCTTCATGTTGCAGCGTCAGGCCAATACTGTCGAGGCCGTTGATCATGCAGTGACGGCGGAAGCTGTCGATTTCAAAGCTGTAGGTTTTCTCACCCGCCGTTACCGTCTGCGCTTCCAGATCCACCGTGAAGCTAACGCCCGGCTGCGCGGCGACCAGTTTGAACATCTCATCCACTTCTTCATCGCTCAGCTTCACCGGCAGCAGCTGGTTGTTGAAACTGTTGCCGTAGAAGATGTCCGCGAAGCTTGGTGCGATCACCACATGGAAACCGAAGTCGGTCAGCGCCCAGGGCGCATGCTCACGTGAAGATCCGCAGCCGAAGTTTTCACGCGCCAGCAAAATGCTGGTGCCTTTGAACTCCGGCTTGTTCAGCACGAAGCCGGCGGTGGGGACGGTGCCGGCATCATCTTCAAAACGCCAATCGTGGAACAGATGCGCGCCAAAGCCGGTGCGCGTCACTTTCTGCAAAAACTGCTTCGGAATAATGGCATCGGTATCGACGTTAGCCGCATCCAGTGGCGCAACAATGCCGGTGTGTTGAGTAAATTTGTTTGCCATGGCTTAAGCTCCCTGAGTCAATTCACGAATGTCGGCAAAGCGACCGGTTACGGCAGCCGCCGCGGCCATCGCCGGGCTGACCAGGTGAGTACGTCCACCACGGCCCTGACGACCTTCAAAGTTACGGTTGCTGGTGGATGCACAACGCTCGCCTGGATTCAGGCGGTCATTGTTCATTGCCAGGCACATGGAGCAGCCCGGCAAGCGCCATTCAAAACCGGCTTCGAGGAAGATTTTATCCAGACCTTCGGCTTCGGCCTGCGCTTTCACTGGACCCGAACCTGGCACCACCATCGCTACTACGCCTGGCGCCACTTTGCGACCTTTAGCAATGGCGGCAGCGGCGCGCAGATCTTCAATGCGTGAGTTGGTGCAGGAGCCGATAAACACTTTATCGATCGCCACGTCAGTCAGTTTAATGCCCGGCTGCAGATCCATGTAAGCCAGCGCTTTCTCGGCCGAGGCGCGCTCAACCGGATCGGCAAACGATTGTGGATTCGGGATCGCTTGATCCACCGCCATCACCTGGCCAGGGTTGGTGCCCCAGGTAACTTGCGGAGCGATATCTTCCGCGTGCAGCGTGACGATGCTATCGAATTTGGCATCGCTGTCGGATTTCAGCGTGCGCCAGTAAGCAACCGCCTGTTCCCACTGCTCGCCCTTCGGTGCGAACTGTTTGTCTTTCAGGTAGTTGAAGGTGGTGTCATCCGGTGCGACCAGGCCCGCTTTGGCACCCATCTCAATCGCCATATTACACAGCGTCATGCGGCCTTCCATGCTCAGCGCTTCAATCGCTGGGCCACAGAATTCAACAACGTGACCGGTACCGCCAGCGCTGCCGGTTTTACCAATGATCGCTAACACGATGTCTTTAGCGGTAATGCCCGGCGCCGCTTCGCCCAGCACTTCAATCTTCATGGTTTTCGCACGGCCCTGTTTCAGGGTTTGCGTGGCAAACACATGCTCAACTTCAGAGGTACCGATACCGAACGCCAGCGAACCGAACGCGCCGTGGGTGGCGGTGTGGGAGTCGCCGCAGACAATAGTCATGCCCGGCAGCGTCATGCCTTGTTCCGGCCCAATCACGTGCACGATGCCCTGGAACGGGTGATTCAGGTCATACAGCTGAATGCCGAATTCAGCACAGTTCTTGATCAGCTCCTGCATCTGAATACGTGCCATCTCGCCAGACGCATTGATGTCTTTGGTCTGGGTCGAAACGTTATGGTCCATGGTGGCAAAGGTTTTTGACGGTTGACGCACTTTGCGGCCGTGCGCACGCAAGCCATCAAAGGCCTGCGGTGACGTCACTTCATGGATCAAATGGCGATCGATATACAGTAACGGAGTTTCTTTTGGCGCTTCGTGAACGACATGTGCATCAAATAACTTCTGGTATAAGCTTTTCATTTTATTATTTTTCCTCGGCGATAAAACCGGCAATGATGCTGCCCATTTCATCTGTGCTCACGGCTTTGCCGTCACCGGCTAAATCACGGGTGCGATAACCCGCTTCCAACGCGCGGCTCACGGCGCGTTCAATGCTAGCGGCAGCGTCATCCGCATTCAGGCTATAACGCAGCAGCAGTGACAACGACAGAATCTGGGCAATCGGGTTGGCAATATTCTGACCGGCGATATCCGGTGCAGAACCGCCCGCAGGCTCAAACAGGCCGAAACCTTCTTCATTCAGGCTGGCGGAAGGCAACAAGCCCATGGAACCGGTAATCATCGCGCATTCATCAGACAGGATGTCGCCGAACAGGTTAGAACACAGCAGCACATCAAACTGTGATGGATCTTTAATCAGCTGCATGGTGGCGTTATCGATGTACATGTGGCTCAGCTGCACATCCGGGTAATCTTTTGCCACTTCATTGACTATTTCGCGCCACATGACCGACGTCTGCAAGACGTTGGCTTTATCGATTGAGGTGACGATATTGCGACGTTTGCGGGCAGATTCAAAGGCGATGCGGGCGATGCGCTCGATTTCAAAGCGGTGATAAACCTCGGTGTCAAAGGCGCGCTCATGCGGGCCGCTGCCTTCGCGACCTTTCGGCTGACCGAAGTAGATGCCGCCAGTCAGTTCACGCACGCACAGGATATCGAAACCACGCTCGGCGATATCGCTGCGCAGCGGGCAAAAAGCTTCTAAACCTTTATACAGCGCGGCGGGGCGCAGGTTACTGAACAGCTTGAAGTGCTTACGCAGCGGCAGTAGCGCACCGCGCTCTGGCTGCTGAGCAGGTGGCAGATGTTCCCATTTCGGGCCACCTACCGAGCCAAACAGAATCGCATCTGCTTGTTCTGCGCCGGCAACGGTGGCCGGTGGCAACGGTTCACCATGACGATCGATGGCGATACCGCCAACATCATATTCGCTGGTGGTGATACGCATGTCGAAACGCGTACGAATTGCGTCGAGAACCTTCATGGCCTGCGCCATCACTTCCGGACCAATTCCGTCGCCTGGCAATACCGCGATATGAGAAGACTTAGACATAGTTACACCGTTTCCTTCTGATCTTTAAATTTACGCTGCAGTTCTTTTTCCACCTGCTTAGCACGCCAAATATTGTTCAACGCATTTACCATCGCTTTAGCGGATGATTCGACGATATCGGTCGCCAGGCCAACGCCGTGGAATTTACGGCCGTTGTAGTTGACGACGATATCTACCTGACCCAGCGCGTTCTCGCCGTGGCCTTTCGCGGTCAACTTGTAGTTCATCAGTTCAGCTTCAAAGCCGGTGATGCGGTTGATAGCCTGGTAAACGGCATCAACCGGGCCATTACCGGTAGCGGCATCGGCTTTGGTCTCTTCGCCACAGCCCAACTGCACAGACGCGGTGGCGGTGACGCTGGAACCTGTCTGCACGTTGAATTCGTTCAGCTGGAAGTATTCCGGCTCTTCATTCTGTTTGTTGATGAAGGCCAACGCTTCCAGGTCGTAATCGAAGACCTGACCTTTCTTATCAGCCAGTTTGAGGAAGGCATCGTACAAGGTGTCCAGATTGTAATCGGACTCTTTGTAACCCATCTCTTCCATGCGATGTTTGACGGCGGCGCGGCCCGAGCGTGAGGTCAGATTCAGCTGGATTTTGTGCAGGCCGATAGATTCTGGCGTCAGGATTTCGTAGTTTTCACGATTCTTCAGCACGCCATCCTGGTGAATACCGGATGAGTGGGCGAAGGCGTTAGAACCAACTACCGCTTTGTTAGCCGGAATCGGCATGTTGCAGATTTGGCTTACCGTTTGGCTGGTACGGTAGATTTCCTGATGATTGATATTGGTGTGCACGTTCATAATCTGCTGGCGGGTTTTAATCGCCATGATCACTTCTTCCAACGCACAGTTACCCGCGCGCTCGCCCAGACCATTCAACGTACCTTCAACCTGACGCGCACCGGCCAATACCGCGGCGATGGCGTTGCCGGTCGCCATGCCCAAATCATCGTGGGTATGAACAGACAGAATGGCTTTATCAATGTTTGGCACGCGTGCGACCAATTGGCCGATGATGTTGGCGTATTCGCCTGGCAAGGTGTAGCCGACGGTATCGGGGATGTTAATCGTGGTGGCACCAGCATTGATAGCCGCTTCAACCATGCGACACAGATCGTCGATTGGTGTGCGGCCGCCGTCTTCACAGGAGAACTCAACGTCATCGGTATAGTTGCGGGCGCGTTTAATCATGTGTACTGCACGTTCAATCACTTCCGGCAGCGTGCTGCGCAGCTTGGTGGCGATATGCATCGGCGAAGTGGCGATGAAGGTGTGAATACGGAACGCTTCAGCGACACGCAATGATTCGTATGCGGCGTCAATGTCCTTCTCAACGCAGCGTGCCAGTCCGCAGACGCGGCTATTTTTAATGGTACGAGCAATGGTTTGTACGGATTCAAAATCGCCTGGAGAGGAAACCGGGAAGCCCACTTCCATCACATCCACGCCCATACGTTCCAATGCCAGAGCGATCTGCAGTTTTTCTTTAACACTCAGGCTGGCCTGTAAAGCCTGTTCGCCGTCACGCAGAGTGGTATCGAAAATAATAACTTGCTGGCTCATCGTAATCTTCCTTATGCATTAACTTTGCCGGTGCTACGAGCATAAAAAAACCCGCGCATTGGCGCGGGTTTCTTAAACTTCTGCAGGTTCGAATCAGTTATTGATTCCGCCCACGAGTCTACCGCGCAAACTGGATGCGTTTAGTAGTAGACCGAGTAGGCGGAAAGAATGAAACATGAGTCAAACCTCGTAAATTGTGTGCTGCACATATTGGTACTGGAATTGACGTAGCAAGTCAACCCTAAGTGCAAGGGTATTTCAGTCAAGCCAGGAGGGCGATCTGCTGTGATTTTTCAGCTGCGCAGAGCAATGACATAAATTAGCTGCAGGATAAGCAAAACCCTACGCTTAAAAAATACTTTAGAGAATGGATTTTATTTTAATGCGTTGAAATATATTGATTTAGTTAGTTAATGCGCTCTGAATCCAAAACAAGATTTGGCTTGTTGTATAGAGGAATATGATGTGATTAAGCCATTTTAAAGATAATCAAGCCAGAAAGTAATTAGCCCAAAAGATTGTGGACTGAGTGGTCAGGCAATATGAAAATCATATTTCTTATAACACGCTGCAAATAATTGCTTAGCCAGCATTATCCTCTGTGGTTATGACAAAGCATTAGTTTAATCCTCCCAGGCGATAATCACGCGTTAGTGCCTTAATTGCCGGATAGAGCCTGAGGTGGCATGCTGGCGTTTGCAGGCTGCGTAGTCTGCGGTTATGGTAATCGACCTACTCTTAAAAGAATTAACTCAAGTAGATTCCCTGTACCTGGAAGGCGGAAATGAACGCCGTCTTCTGAGCATAAACATAAGGTTTTGATCTTAATTGGCAAGCGGGGGCCGGATATCAGTGGCGTGCGGGAAACGCGAACGTCAGTGGATTCAGTCCCTCAAGCCTGGAGGCAGAAAATGGAGATGTTGTCAGGAGCCGAAATGGTCGTCCGTTCGTTAATCGATCAGGGCGTTAAGCAGGTATTCGGCTATCCGGGCGGAGCGGTGCTCGATATTTACGATGCGCTGCAAACGGTCGGTGGTATTGACCATGTATTGGTGCGTCATGAACAAGGCGCGGTGCATATGGCCGATGGCCTTGCGCGTGCGACGGGCGAGGTTGGGGTGGTGCTGGTGACCTCCGGTCCGGGCGCCACTAACGCGATCACCGGTATCGCAACGGCCTATATGGACTCCATCCCGATGGTGATTCTGTCGGGCCAGGTGCCCTCTTCACTGATCGGCTATGATGCGTTCCAGGAGTGCGACATGGTCGGCATCTCCCGTCCGGTGGTGAAGCACAGCTTCCTGGTGAAAAATACCGAAGAAATTCCAACCGTATTGAAAAAGGCCTTCTGGCTGGCAGCGAGCGGTCGTCCGGGACCGGTGGTAATCGATCTACCAAAAGATATCCTCAATCCTGCCAATAAGTTGCCATACGTATGGCCGGAAACGGTGAGCATGCGCTCTTACAATCCGACCATCCAGGGCCATAAAGGACAGATTAAGCGCGCATTGCAAACGTTATTAGCGGCCCATAAGCCGGTGATTTACGCGGGTGGTGGCGCGATCATGTCTGGCTGTGAAGCTGAACTGCTGCAGCTGGCGGAAAAACTGAATATCCCGGTAACTATGTCGTTAATGGGCCTGGGCGTGTTCCCTGGCACGCATCGTCAGAGTGTCGGGATGCTGGGTATGCACGGCACTTACGAAGCCAACATGACTATGCACAATGCCGACTTGATTTTCGGTATTGGCGTACGTTTCGATGATCGCACCACCAACAATCTGGCGAAGTACTGCCCGAATGCCACCATCATGCATATCGACGTCGATCCGACCTCGATCTCCAAAACCGTTAGCGCGGATATTCCGATTGTCGGTGATGCAAAACAGACGCTGACTCAAATGCTTGAGCTGCTGGCGCAAAGCGATGCGAAGCAGGAGCTCGATAGCTTGCGCGATTGGTGGCAAACCATTGATGGCTGGCGTAGCCGTAAGTGCCTGGAATTTGATCGCACCAGCGACAAGATTAAGCCGCAGGCGGTGATCGAAACCATCTGTCGTTTGACCAAAGGTGACGCTTACGTCACCTCTGACGTGGGCCAGCATCAGATGTTCGCTGCGCTTTATTACCAGTTCGACAAACCACGTCGTTGGATCAACTCCGGTGGCCTGGGCACCATGGGCTTCGGCCTGCCCGCTGCGTTGGGTGTGAAGATGGCGCTGCCGGATGAAACGGTTATCTGCGTGACCGGTGATGGCAGCATCCAGATGAACATTCAGGAGCTGTCAACCGCACTGCAATACGATTTGCCGGTGCTGGTGCTGAACCTCAACAACGGCTTCCTCGGCATGGTGAAGCAGTGGCAGGACATGATTTACTCCGGCCGCCACTCGCAGTCTTATATGCAATCGCTGCCTGACTTCGTCCGTCTGGCTGAAGCCTATGGCCACGTCGGCATCGCGATTCAACATCCTGCCGAACTGGAAGAGAAGCTTCAGCTGGCGCTGGACACGCTGGCAAAAGGGCGTCTGGTGTTTGTTGATGTGAATATTGACGGCAGCGAGCATGTTTACCCGATGCAGATTCGGGGTGGTTCGATGGATGAGATGTGGCTGAGCAAAACGGAGAGGACTTAATTATGCGTCGTATTTTATCGGTTCTGCTGGAAAATGAATCCGGCGCATTGTCCCGTGTCGTGGGACTGTTCTCGCAACGTGGCTACAACATTGAAAGCCTGACTGTAGCGCCCACCGATGATCCTACGTTATCCCGCATGACCATCCAAACGGTTGGCGACGCGAAAGTGCTGGAGCAGATCGAGAAGCAACTGCATAAGCTAGTGGACGTGTTACGCGTCAGCGAACTGGGGCAGGGCGCCTATGTAGAGCGCGAGATCATGCTGGTGAAAATTCAGGCCAGCGGTTACGGTCGTGAAGAAGTGAAGCGCAGCGCGGAAATTTTCCGTGGTCAGATTATCGATGTGACGCCGACGCTTTACACGGTTCAGCTGGCGGGCACCAGCGATAAACTTGATGCGTTTCTCAACACTGTACGTGATGTAGCGGAAATTGTTGAAGTGGCGCGTTCAGGAATCGTTGGTGTGTCACGCGGCGATCGCGTTATGCGTTAATAACCCAGAGAAAAGATTACATTCAGTGCTAACCCGGCGAAATGCCGGGTTTTTTTATTTTATGCGCTTAACCAGGATGCTGGAGAAAAGCGGTTGCTCAGCGTAGTTTTCTGCGGTTAGATGTTACAAATGTTTTATCCATAGCTAATCTGCGGATATTTTCGCCAGCGCTGGCTTAACAGAATTAAGGTGTCATCGTGAAACTGGATGAAATTGCGCGCCTGGCAGGCGTGTCGCGCACTACGGCCAGCTACGTAATAAATGGCAAAGCGCGGCAGTATCGTGTCAGCGAAAAAACCGTCGAAAAAGTCATGGCGGTGGTGCGTGAACACAATTATCACCCCAATGCCGTTGCGGCTGGGCTGCGTGCCGGCCGGACGCGCTCTATTGGTCTGGTAATCCCCGATTTGGAAAACACCAGTTACACCCGCATTGCAAATTATCTGGAGCGTCAGGCGCGACAGCGCGGCTATCAGCTGCTGATTGCCTGCTCGGAAGATCAGCCCGATAACGAAATGCGCTGTATTGAGCATCTGCTGCAGCGTCAGGTCGATGCCATCATTGTTTCTACCTCATTACCGCCAGAGCACCCGTTCTATCAGCGATGGATCAATGATCCCTTACCGATTATCGCTCTGGACCGCGCGCTGGATCGTGAACACTTTACCAGCGTGGTAGGAGCCGATCAGGATGATGCCCAAGCGTTGGCGGCTGAATTGCGTCAGCTGCCGGTGAAAAATGTGCTGTTCCTTGGCGCACTGCCTGAGCTTTCAGTGAGTTTCCTGCGCGAACTGGGCTTCCGCGATGCGTGGAAGGATGACGAGCGCCCTATCGATTACATTTACTGTAATAGCTTCGATCGTGCCGCCGCGGCAACGCTGTTTGAAAGCTACCTCGAAGATCATCCTATGCCGGACGCGCTGTTCACCACCTCATTTGGGCTATTACAGGGTGTGATGGACATTACGCTTAAGCGCGATGGTCGCCTGCCAACCGATCTGGCAATTGCTACCTTTGGTGATCATGAATTGCTCGATTTCCTGGAATGCCCGGTACTGGCAGTGGGTCAGCGTCACCGCGATGTCGCCGAGCGTGTGCTGGAGTTAGTATTAGCCTCGCTGGATGAGCCACGCAAACCGAAGCCTGGTTTAACGCGCATCCGCCGAAATTTATTCCGCCGTGGACAATTAAGTCGCCGCGCAAAATGAAATTGTGGGCAGTTCGCTGCCCCTTTTAATTTAACCAGTAGATATTTCTCAAGAACCTGCCGGGGTAAAAAAGCGTAAATTATCGCCACCACAGCTAACAATTTAAACCTGTTAACTTTTCTTATTTGTTTACATGTTCATCAACGAGTCATAGCAGAGCTGGCGCGAAGCTGCTGGGCTTCCTTTCAGAAATCCCCTAAAATGCAGCCGCTGTCGCAGAACGCAGGGCAAATATATTTCAGCGCTAAAGCGCTTTATTTTTCGCCAATTTATATTTCGCGGAAATTTTTATTCCACTATTCATCAGGTTAATTTTAATTTTGCCGCTCAATGTCGCTTTATTCCCGTCTCCAATTAATTTCACCCGTTGTAAATAGTGATATTCACTTGCCGTTGCGGCTTGACAAGGATTTCATAGGCTCCGTAAACTCGTTTCGTGGTAAAAAGTGGGATAAAGTGGTGAAAACGGGTGATTGAGGGGTAAGGCTGGCATGTTCCGTGGAGCAACGTTAGTCAATCTCGACAGTAAAGGGCGATTAGCAGTACCAACACGCTATCGTGAATTGCTTGTCGCAGAGTCTCAGGGGCAAATGGTATGCACCATTGACCTCCACCAGCCATGCCTGCTGCTTTATACCCTGCCCGAATGGGAAATCATTGAGAAAAAGCTGTCTCGCTTATCCAGCATGAATCCTGCAGAGCGTCGCGTACAGCGACTGCTGTTAGGGCATGCCAGTGAGTGTCAGATGGATAATGCGGGCCGTTTGTTGTTAGCGAATACGCTGCGACAACACGCGGGCCTGACCAAAGAAGTGATGCTGGTTGGACAGTTCAATAAATTTGAGCTGTGGGATGAACAGACCTGGTATCAACAAGTTAAGGACGATATTGACACAGAACAGTCGGCTCAGGAGCCTTTATCTGAGCGGTTGCAGGACTTGTCGCTATAGCTATGCAGGAAAATTTCAAACACACCACAGTGCTGCTGGATGAGGCGGTTAACGGCCTCAATATCAGGGAAGACGGCATTTACATTGACGGCACTTTTGGTCGCGGCGGTCATTCGCGCTTAATTCTTTCACAGCTTGGCGAGAAAGGACAACTGATCGCGATTGATCGCGATCCGCAAGCGATAGCCGCAGCTGCTGAGATAAACGATCCCCGTTTTTCCATCGTCCACGGGCCGTTTTCGGCGCTGGCGGAATATGTCGAAGAGCGCGGTCTGACCGGCCAAATTGATGGCGTATTGCTGGATCTGGGCGTCTCGTCACCACAGCTGGATGATGCCGAACGCGGCTTCTCCTTTATGCGTGACGGACCGCTGGATATGCGTATGGATCCAACTCGTGGGCAATCAGCAGCTGAATGGCTAATGAGTGCGGAAGAAGCGGATATCGCTTTCGTGATTAAAACCTACGGTGAAGAGCGTTTCGGTAAACGTATCGCGCGTGCCATCGTAGAACGCAATCGTGAGCAGCCCATGACTCGCACCAAAGAGTTGGCCACCGTTATCGCTGCTGCGATGCCGGTGAAAGACAAATTTAAGCATCCGGCGACGCGTACCTTCCAGGCGATTCGTATCTGGATCAACAGCGAGCTGGAAGAGATCGATACCGCACTAAAAGGTGCGCTGTCTGTTCTCGCTCCCGGCGGCAGATTGTCGATCATCAGCTTCCATTCGCTGGAAGATCGCTTAGTGAAGCGTTTTATGCGCGATCAGAGCCGCGGTCCACAGGTGCCAGCCGGCATCCCAATGACCGAGTCGCAGCTCAAAGCGTTAGGCGGTCGTGAACTCAAAACGCTTGGCAAGCTGATTCCGGGTGAAGCTGAAGTGAACGAAAACCCACGTGCACGCAGTTCTGTTTTGCGTATCGCGGAGAGAACAGCGTCATGATTGGCAACGAGCGTCACAGCCTGCCTGGCGTTATCGGTGGAGACCTGCTGCGTTTTGGCAAGATTCCACTGTTACTGCTGATTGCGGTGCTAGTGTCCTCCGTCGTGGTCGTGACGACCACACATAAGACGCGCCTGCTGACAGCGCAGCGTGAACAGCTGGTGCTGGAGCGTGATGCGCTCGATATCGAGTGGCGCAACCTCATTCTTGAAGAGAACGCCCTTGGCGATCACAGCCGCGTAGAGCGGATAGCAACCGATAAACTGCAAATGCAGCATGTTGATCCTTCACAGGAAAATATTGTGGTGCAGAAATAAGGAATCGCAGAACTCAATGAGTGGCGCAGGTAAAACGCTGAAGTTAAAAAAACAAGAAGATAAGGCCAGCTTTGTAAGCTGGCGCTTTGCGTTACTGTGCGGGTGTATTTTACTGGCGCTGGGTGGACTGCTGTCGCGCGTAGCGTGGTTACAGGTGATCAACCCCGATAAGCTGGTGAAAGAGGGCGATTTACGCTCGCTGCGCGTTCAGTCGGTGCCAACGGCGCGCGGGATGATCAGCGATCGTGCGGGTCGTCCACTGGCGGTGAGTGTGCCGGTGAATGCGATCTGGGCCGATCCGAAAGAACTGACTGAGCACGGCGGCGTATCGCTGGATAGCCGCTGGAAAGCATTGTCCGATGCGTTATCAATCCCGCTTGATCAACTCGCAGCACGCGTTAATGCCAACCCGAAAGGGCGCTTTATTTATCTGGCGCGTCAGGTCAATCCGGCAATCGGCGAGTATGTGAAAAAACTTAAGCTGCCGGGCATCTATCTGCGTGAAGAGTCGCGTCGCTACTATCCGGCGGGCCAGGTTACTGCGCACCTGATTGGCTTCACCAACATTGATGGTCAGGGCATTGAGGGTATTGAGAAGAGCTTCGATAAATGGCTGACTGGCGCGCCGGGTGAACGTACCGTGCGTAAAGACCGCAACGGTCGCGTCATTGAAGATATCTCTTCGGTTGATAGCCGTGCGGCGCATAACCTAACGCTGAGCATTGATGAGCGTCTGCAAGCGCTGGTTTATCGTGAACTGAATAACGCCGTGGCCTTCAACAAAGCCGAATCGGGCACTGCCGTATTGGTGGATGTGAATACCGGTGAAGTGCTGGCAATGGCGAACAGTCCCGCTTATAACCCGAATAATCTTAGCAATACGCCGAAAGACGTAATGCGTAACCGCGCCATCACTGACATCTTCGAGCCAGGTTCTACCGTGAAACCCATGGTGGTGATGACGGCTTTACAGCGTGGTGTGGTGAAAGAAAACAGCGTCCTGAATACCGTGCCGTACCGCGTTAATGGTCACGAGATCAAAGACGTGGCGCGCTATAACGAATTGACCCTTACCGGGGTTTTACAGAAGTCGAGTAACGTCGGGGTTTCACGTTTGGCGTTAGCGATGCCCTCCTCAGCGCTTGTAGATACTTATGCACGCTTTGGCTTGGGTAAACCGACCAATTTGGGGCTGGTCGGGGAGAGCAGTGGCTTATACCCTCAAAAACAACGGTGGTCTGACATAGAGAGGGCCACCTTCTCTTTCGGCTACGGGCTAATGGTAACGCCGTTACAGTTAGCGCGAGTCTACGCAACCATTGGCAGCTATGGCATCAATCGCCCGCTGTCGATCACCAAAGTTGACCCGCCAGTGGCAGGTGAACGCGTTTTCCAGGAAGACCTGGTGAAAACGGTGATGCACATGATGGAGAGCGTTGCGTTGCCAGGCGGTGGTGGGGTTAAAGCCGCCATCAAGGGCTATCGCATTGCCATTAAAACCGGTACTGCCAAGAAAGTTGGACCGGACGGACGCTACGTCAACAAATACATTGCTTACACCGCTGGCGTTGCACCTGCCAGCCGTCCTCGTTTTGCGCTGGTGGTGGTGATCAACGATCCCCAGGCCGGTAAATATTATGGTGGTGCGGTTTCAGCACCGGTGTTTGGCGCCATCATGGGCGGCGTGTTGCGTACCATGAACATTGAACCTGATGCGCTGCCAACAGTTGATAAGAACGAGTTGGTGAAGAATAGAAGTGAGGAATCAAGTGACAGATCGTAACCTGCGCGACTTACTGGCCCCATGGGTGCCGGGTGCGCCGGCGCGTCCACTCCGTGACATGACACTGGACAGCCGCGCTGCGGCTGCTGGCGATCTGTTTATCGCCGTGGCGGGCCATCATGCTGATGGACGTCGTTTTATTCCACAGGCTATTGCACAAGGTGTGGCAGCGGTGATTGCCGAAGCCGAAGGTGAGGCCAGCGATGGTGATATCCGCGAGATGCACGGCGTCCCGGTTATCTATCTGGCGCAGTTGCAGCAGCGTCTCTCTGCACTGGCCGGACGCTTTTATCAGCAGCCTGCGAGCAAACTGAAGTTAATTGGTGTTACCGGCACCAACGGTAAAACCACCACCACGCAGTTGATGGCGCAGTGGGCCAATCTGTTGGGTGAAGCCGGCGCCGTGATGGGCACGGTAGGAAATGGCCTTTACGGTCAACTGGTGGCAA
Organism: Pantoea nemavictus; assembly: GCF_037479095.1. NCBI lineage: Bacteria > Pseudomonadati > Pseudomonadota > Gammaproteobacteria > Enterobacterales > Erwiniaceae > Pantoea > Pantoea nemavictus. The sequence goes on from NZ_JBBGZW010000001.1 coordinate 2,885,485, forward strand.
CTGAAAACACTACCGGCTCTGCAGTGGATGTGCAGCATGTTCTGAATGATTTGGTCGAGCAGGGCGCAACCCTGACGGCGATGGAAGTGTCTTCACATGGGCTGGTGCAGCACCGCGTGGCAGCGTTGCCGTTTGCCGCGGCGGTATTTACCAACCTGAGCCGCGATCACCTCGATTATCACGGTGATATGCAGGGCTATGAATCCGCTAAATGGCTACTGTTCTCTGAGCATCAAATCGGTGCAGCCATCATCAACGCTGATGATGAGGTTGGCCGTCGCTGGCTGGCAAAATTGCCCGATGCTGTAGCGGTAACCATGGAAGACAACTTGCAATCAGGCTGCCATGGCCGCTGGCTCAAAGCCACGGCGGTGAATTATCACGACGGCGGCGCACATATTCAATTCAGCTCCAGCTGGGGCGACGGCGAGTTTGATAGCCGTTTGATGGGCGCGTTCAACGTTAGCAACCTGCTACTGGCGCTGGCTACCTTGCTAACGCTGGATTATCCGCTTGCTGCGCTGGTTGCCACCGCACCACAATTATTACCGGTTTGTGGTCGTATGGAAGTGTTCACCGCGCCAGAAAAACCCACAGTCGTGGTTGATTACGCCCACACGCCTGATGCGCTGGAAAAAGCGCTGGAAGCGGCGCGTCTGCACTGTAAAGGCCAGCTGTGGTGCGTGTTTGGCTGCGGCGGCGATCGTGATAAAGGCAAACGTCCATTGATGGGCGCGATTGCTGAGCAATTCTCCGACATCGTGGTGATCACCGACGATAATCCGCGCAGCGAAGAGCCGATGTCGATTGTGAATGATATTCTCACCGGCCTGCTCGACCCGGGTCGTGCACGCGTCGTTTCAGGACGTGCGCAGGCGGTGACCAACGCCGTCATGCAAGCCAGTGTGGATGACATCGTGCTGGTGGCCGGTAAAGGCCACGAAGATTATCAAATCATTGGTAACCGCCGTCTGGATTACTCGGATCGCGACACCGTCGCCCGTTTGCTGGGGGTGGTCGCATGATTCCCGTTTCTCTGCAAACCCTCGCAGATATCAGCGGCGGCAAGCTGCACGGCGCTGATTTAACCGTTGCCGATGTCACAACCGATACGCGCAAAGTTACTGCCGGCAGCCTGTTTGTTGCGCTGGTAGGCGAACGTTTTGATGCTCATGATTTCGCCAGCGATGCCATTGCAAGCGGCGCTCAGGCTCTGCTGGTCAGTAAGCTATTGCCGATTTCTACCGCGCAGGTAGTGGTGGCCGATACGCGTATTGCCTTCGGACAACTCGCGGCATGGGTGCGCCAACAGGCGAAAGCGCGCGTGGTTGCCCTGACGGGATCGTCCGGTAAAACCTCGGTCAAAGAGATGACCGCCGCAATTTTGCGTCAGTGCGGCGAGACGCTCTATACCGCAGGTAACCTGAATAACGATTTCGGTGTACCGATGACGCTACTGCGTCTAACGAAAGAGCATGCCTACGCGGTGATTGAGCTGGGTGCCAACCATCAGGGCGAGATTGCCTACACCACCGCGCTGGTGCGTCCGGAAACCGCGCTGGTGAATAACCTTGCCGCCGCTCATCTGGAAGGTTTTGGTTCGCTAGCAGGAGTGGCGAAAGCCAAGGGCGAAATCTTTAACGGCTTGCCGGTGCACGGCACCGCTATCGTTAACGCCGACAGTAATGATCTGGCCAACTGGCAAACGCAGTTTGTGGATAAAACGTTGTGGCGCTTCTCGCCGCAGCCGATGGCCGATGCCGAATTCCGCGCCAGTGATATTGTGCTGCGCGCTGATGCCACGCTCTTTACCCTGCATACACCGCGTGGCGATATCGCGGTTGAGTTGCCGCTGCCGGGCCGTCATAACATCGCCAATGCGTTAGCAGCTGCCGCGCTGGCGCTGTCAGTGGATGCACCGCTGACTGCGATTCAAAATGGCCTTAAAACCTTACAGCCCGTTCCTGGTCGTCTGTTCCCGATTCGTCTCGCGGCCAATCAGTTGCTACTGGATGACAGCTATAACGCCAACGTGGGTTCGATGACCGCCGCTGCGCAGGTACTCGGCGATATGCCGGGCTTCCGCGTGATGGTGGTAGGCGATATGGCGGAGTTGGGCGATGAAGCTGAACTCTGCCATCGACAGGTTGGCGATGCGGCAAAAGCGGCAGGCATCGATCGCGTGCTGAGCACCGGCTCATTAAGCCAGCTGATTGGTGAAAATAGCGGCAAAGGCGAGCATTTCGCCAGTAAAACCGCGCTGACTGAACGTTTACGCACATTGCTGTCCGAACATCAGGACATCACTATTTTGGTTAAAGGTTCACGTAGTGCCGCCATGGAGCAGGTAGTACAGAGCTTACAGGAGAAAGGAACATGCTAGTCTGGCTGGCCGAACATCTGGTCGCATTTTATTCCGGCTTTAACGTCTTCTCATATTTGACGTTCCGCGCCATTGTCAGCCTGCTGACCGCTCTGTTCATTTCTCTGTGGATGGGACCACGTCTGATTGCCTGGCTGCAGAAACTGCAGATTGGTCAGGTGGTGCGTAACGACGGCCCCGAGTCACACTTCAGCAAACGTGGCACGCCAACGATGGGCGGCGTGATGATCCTTACCTCCATCACCATTTCGGTGCTGATGTGGGCGTATCCCTCCAATCCATACGTTTGGTGTGTTCTGGTGGTGCTGGTTGGTTTTGGCATCATCGGCTTTGTTGATGACTATCGCAAAGTGGTGCGCAAAGACACTAAAGGTCTTATCGCGCGCTGGAAATACTTCTGGATGTCAGTGATTTCACTCGCTGTGGCCTTCGCGTTGTTTATCGCTGGCAAAGATACTCCCGCGACACAACTGGTGGTGCCGTTCTTTAAGGACGTTATGCCGCAGCTGGGCTTGTTCTACGTGGTGTTGGCCTACTTCGTGATTGTCGGTACCGGTAACGCCGTTAACTTAACGGATGGCCTTGATGGGCTGGCAATTATGCCAACCGTGTTCGTGGCGGCGGGCTTTGCGCTGGTGGCGTGGGCAACCGGTAACGTCAAATTCGCTGAGTATCTGCACATTCCTTATTTACGGCACGCCGGTGAACTGGTGATTGTCTGTACCGCGATTGTCGGAGCGGGGCTCGGATTTTTGTGGTTCAACACCTATCCAGCACAAGTGTTCATGGGCGATGTCGGTTCATTAGCGCTGGGCGGCGCGCTTGGGACTATTGCAGTGCTGCTGCGCCAGGAGTTCCTGCTGTTGATTATGGGCGGCGTGTTTGTCGTAGAAACCCTGTCGGTAATTCTGCAGGTGGGATCGTTCAAGCTGCGCGGACAACGCATTTTCCGCATGGCACCGATTCACCATCACTATGAATTGAAAGGCTGGCCGGAGCCGCGCGTCATCGTGCGCTTCTGGATTATTTCGCTGATGCTGGTGCTGATTGGCCTGGCAACGCTGAAGGTACGTTAATCATGGCTGACTATCGGGGCAGAAAAGTCGTCATCATCGGATTAGGCATTACTGGCCTGTCCTGTGTTGATTTCTTCCTTGCGCAAGGCGTTACGCCACGCGTGATGGATACCCGTGTCTCGCCGCCGGGACTGGACAAGCTGCCAGCCTCGGTTGAGCGCTATGTTGGCGGTATCAACAGCGATTGGCTGCTGGCGTCGGATCTGATTATTGCAAGCCCGGGTATCGCACTGGCACATCCTGCCTTAAGCGAGGCTGCTGATGCTGGCATTGAGATCATTGGCGATATCGAGTTGTTTTGTCGCGAAGCGCAGGCCCCGATTGTGGCGATTACTGGTTCAAACGGCAAAAGCACCGTGACGACGCTGGTGGGCGAAATGGCCCGCGCAGCAGGTTGGCAGGTGGGCGTTGGCGGCAACATTGGTTTGCCGGCGCTGACGCTACTGAAATCGCCAGCGCAGCTCTATGTGCTGGAGTTGTCCAGCTTCCAGCTCGAAACTACCCACAGTTTAAAAGCCGCGGCTGCGACGATCCTCAATCTTACCGAGGATCATATGGATCGCTATCCGTTGGGCATGCAGCAATATCGCGCGGCTAAGCTGCGCATTTACGAAAATGCCAGCGTCTGCGTAGTGAATGCTGATGATGGCATGACGATGCCGGTGCGCGGTGTTGATCAGCGCTGCGTGAGCTTCGGTATCAACCTTGGCGATTATCATCTCAATCAGCAGCAGGGCAGCACCTGGCTGCGGGCGAAGGGCGAGAAAGTCCTGAATACCGATGAGATGACGTTGGTGGGGCAACATAACTACACCAACGCGCTGGCAGCACTGGCATTGGCTGACGCGGTGAACATTCCGCGCGCCTCCAGCCTGAAAGCCTTAACCACGCTCACCGGCCTGGCGCACCGCTTTCAGTTGGTGCATGAAGCCAATGGCGTGCGCTGGATTAACGATTCAAAAGCCACCAACGTCGGCAGCACTGAAGCGGCGCTGAATGGGCTGCAGGTAAAAGGAACGTTATGGCTGCTGCTCGGCGGCGACGGTAAGTCGGCTGATTTCAGCCCGCTGGCGCGCTATCTGCAGGGTGACAAGGTGAAGCTGTTCTGCTTTGGTCGCGATGGCGATGCCTTAGCGGCGCTGCGCCCGGAGATTGCCACGCGCACCGACACTATGCAGCAGGCGATGACGCAAATTGCTGCACAGGTGACAGCCGGCGATATGGTGCTGCTGTCACCTGCTTGCGCCAGCCTCGATCAATTCCGCAATTTTGAGCAGCGTGGCGATCAGTTCGCGCAGCTGGCGAAGGAGTTGAGTTGATGCGCATTCCTGGAGCCGGTATCGCCAACTATCTGTCACTGCGCCTACGCGATTGGGTGATGGGCGCACGCGACAATGATGATGCGCCGGTGGTGCTGTACGATCGCACGCTGCTATGGCTGACCTTTGGGCTGGCGCTGATCGGTTTCGTGATGGTGACCTCGGCATCCATGCCGGTGGGTCAACGTTTGAACGAAGATCCATTCTATTTTGCCAAGCGTGATGCGTTTTATATCGCACTGGCGTTTGGCATGGCGTTAGTGACATTGCGCATCCCGATGGATTTCTGGCAGCGCTACAGCAACGTAATGCTGATGGTTTCGGTTGTGATGCTGCTGATCGTATTAGTGGTGGGTAGCTCGGTAAATGGTGCGTCGCGCTGGATTGCCCTTGGCCCGCTGCGTATTCAGCCAGCTGAGCTCTCAAAATTAACGCTGTTCTGCTATCTCGCCAGCTATCTGGTGCGCAAAGTGGAAGAGGTGCGTAACAACTTCTGGGGCTTCTGTAAGCCGATGGGTGTGATGGTGGTGCTGGCGGTATTGCTGCTGGCCCAGCCCGACCTCGGCACCGTGGTGGTGCTGTTTGTTACCACACTGGCGATGCTGTTTCTCGCCGGTGCGAAAATGTGGCAGTTCCTGGCGATCATTGGCTCCGGCATTTTTGCTGTGGTGCTGCTGATCATCGCCGAACCTTACCGTATGCGCCGCGTTACTTCCTTCTGGAATCCATGGGAAGATCCCTTTGGTAGCGGCTATCAGCTCACGCAGTCATTGATGGCGTTTGGACGCGGTGAGTTCTGGGGCCAGGGCTTAGGCAACTCGGTGCAGAAACTGGAATATCTGCCGGAAGCACACACTGACTTTATCTTCTCCATCATCGGCGAAGAGTTGGGTTATGTCGGTGTGGTTTTGGCGCTGTTGATGGTATTCTTCGTCGCTTTTCGCGCGATGTCGATTGGTCGCCGTGCTCTGGAGATCGATCAGCGCTTCTCAGGCTTCCTCGCTTGTTCAATTGGCGTGTGGTTTAGCTTCCAGGCGCTGGTTAATGTCGGTGCGGCCGCGGGTATGCTGCCGACCAAAGGTCTGACACTGCCGCTGATCAGTTACGGTGGTTCGAGTCTGATCATCATGTCGACCGCCATCGTGTTTTTATTGCGCATAGATTATGAAACGCGTCTGGCAAAAGCCCAGGCGTTTACCCGAGGTGCTCGATGAGTGGCAAACGGCTGATGGTCATGGCAGGCGGTACTGGTGGACACGTGTTCCCCGGTCTGGCCGTTGCCCATCACCTGATGGAACAAGGCTGGCAGGTTCGCTGGCTGGGAACCGCTGACCGAATGGAAGCGGATTTGGTGCCGAAAAACGGTATTGAGATTGATTTTATCCGCATCAGCGGTTTGCGCGGTAAAGGTGTGAAAGCGCAGTTACTGGCACCGGTACGCATCATTAATGCGTGGCGCCAGGCGCGTCGCATCATGAAAAACTGGCAGCCGGATGTGGTGCTGGGCATGGGCGGTTATGTTTCAGGTCCCGGTGGTTTAGCGGCATGGAGCTGCGGGATTCCGGTGGTACTGCATGAGCAGAACGGCATTGCCGGACTCACCAACAAGTGGCTGGCAAAAATCGCTACCAAAGTGATGCAGGCATTTCCGGGCGCATTCCCTAACGCCGAAGTGGTGGGAAATCCGGTGCGTACCGATGTGTTAGCTCTGCCGTTACCCGCAGTGCGACTGAGCGGACGTTCTGGGTCGATTCGCGTGCTGGTAGTGGGTGGCAGTCAGGGCGCTCGCATCCTCAATCAGACCGTGCCACAAGTGGCTGCTGAGTTGGGCGAAGCGATTACGGTTTGGCACCAAACCGGTAAAGGCGGACTGGAAATCGTGCAGCAGGCTTATCATGCAGCCGGCCAGCCGCAACATAAAGTCACCGAATTTATCGATGACATGGCAGAAGCCTACGCGTGGGCGGATGTGGTTGTCTGTCGCTCCGGCGCATTGACGGTCAGTGAAGTCGCTGCCGCAGGTTTACCGGCGATCTTCGTGCCGTTCCAGCATAAAGATCGTCAGCAGTACTGGAATGCGTTGCCGCTGGAAAAAGCGGGCGCAGCCAAAATTTTCGAGCAGCCGCAATTTACTGCGGCTGTAGTAGCGGACACGCTGCGTCACTGGGATCGCACCACATTATTGGCGATGGCAGAGAAAGCCCGTCAGGTGGCGATTCCCGATGCAACCGAGCGGGTTGCAAATGAAGTGGCACGTGTCGCGAAGTAAATTAATCGGCCAGTTGATTTGGCCCGTACCTTCAGCAGGTACAAACGGGAAAAACAGGTAATTGAAACAGATGAATACACAACAATTGGCAAAACTGCGTTCTATTGTGCCCGAGATGCGTCGCGTCCGGCACATTCACTTTGTCGGCATCGGTGGTGCTGGCATGGGCGGTATTGCCGAGGTGTTGGCGAACGAAGGTTATCACATCAGCGGTTCTGATCTGGCGCCGAACCCGGTGACACAGCATTTGGCCGCGTTGGGCGCGACGATTTACTTCAACCATCGCCCGGAAAACGTCACCGATGCGAGTGTAGTCGTGGTGTCTACGGCCGTGGCGCAGGATAACCCTGAGCTGGTGGCCGCGCGCGAACAGCGCATTCCCGTGATTCGTCGCGCGGAGATGCTGGCCGAACTGATGCGCTTCCGTCACGGCATTGCCGTGGCTGGCACGCACGGTAAAACCACCACTACCGCAATGGTGACCAGCATTTATGCGGAGGGCGGACTGGATCCGACTTTCGTCAACGGTGGCTTAGTGAAAGCTGCGGGAACGCATGCGCGCCTTGGCAGCAGCCGTTACCTGATTGCGGAAGCGGACGAAAGTGACGCGTCCTTCCTGCATCTGCAGCCGATGGTGGCGATTGTTACCAACATCGAAGCCGACCATATGGACACTTATCAAGGCGATTTCGAGAACCTGAAGCAGACCTTCATTAACTTCCTGCACAACCTGCCATTCTACGGACGTGCGGTGATGTGTGTTGATGACGCGGTGATTCGTGATCTGATTCCGCGTGTAGGCCGCCAGGTTACCACATACGGCTTCAGCGAAGACGCCGATGTACGTATCGAGAATTACGAACAGCGTGGCGCGCAAGGTCATTTCACTCTGATTCGCCATGATAAACCGGTGCTGAAAGTGACGCTGAATGCGCCCGGTCGACATAACGCATTAAACGCGGCGGCGGCTGTGGCCGTAGCCAGCGAAGAAGGGATTGAAGACAACGCGATTCTGGCCGCACTGGAGAGCTTCCAGGGAACCGGGCGCCGCTTTGACGTACTGGGCGAGTTTGATACCGCCGCCGTCAATGGCAACCCGGGCAGCGCGATGTTGGTCGATGATTATGGCCACCATCCAACCGAAGTTGATGTCACCATCAAAGCGGCACGTGCGGGCTGGCCTGACAAAAAGCTGGTTATGGTGTTCCAGCCGCATCGCTACACGCGTACGCGTGACCTGTTTGATGATTTCGCCAATGTGCTGTCGCAGGTTGATGTACTGCTGATGCTGGATGTTTATCCAGCCGGTGAAGCCGCCATTCCGGGCGCTGACAGTCGCTCGCTGTGCCGCGCGATTCGTAATCGTGGCAAGGTTGATCCCATTTTGGTCTCTGAGCATGACGCTTTACCAGATGCTTTGGCACCGTTGCTGTCGGGCGACGATCTGGTGATCGTTCAGGGCGCAGGTAACATCGGCAAGATTGCACGTAAGCTGGCCGATAGCCAACTGCAGCCGGCGGTTAAGACGGAGGCGCGTCATGACTGAGAAGGTCGCAGTATTGATGGGCGGTACCTCGGCAGAGCGTGAAGTGTCGCTGATGTCAGGTGCGGCCGTGCTGGCCGGGCTGCGTGAAATGGGCATTGATGCACATGCTGTTGATACGCGTGATGTGTCGGTGCTGGATCTGAAACAGCAAGGCTTTGCTAAGGCGTTTATCGCGCTGCACGGCCGCGGTGGCGAAGACGGCACGTTACAAGCGGTGCTGGATTTTTTGCAGCTGCCGTATACCGGCAGCGGCGTGATGGCTTCTGCCATCACCATGGACAAACTGCGCAGTAAATTGCTGTGGCAGGGCAGGGGATTGCCTTCAGGCAAATTCGTCTGGCTAACGCGTCAGCAGCATCAGCAAGGTTTGGATGCGGATACCGTTGCCGCCATACAAGCATTGGGTTTACCGCTGTTTGTTAAGCCAAGCTGCGAAGGTTCCAGCGTTGGCATCAGCCGCGTAAACCATGCGGATGCGCTACCTGCGGCGTTAGAAGAAGCATTTCGTCATGATGACGACGTATTAATTGAAGCTTTTTTAAGCGGCGCAGAGTACACCGTAGGCATCGTGGGTGAACAAATTCTGCCTTCTATCAGAATTAAAACCGCCAGCGAGTTCTATGACTATGAAGCTAAATACATTTCTGACGATACTGAATACTTCTGTCCGAGCGGTTTAAGTGCTGAGCGAGAAGCAGAATTGCAGAAATTGGTATGGGCAGCCTGGCGCGCGCTGGGTTGCAGCGGCTGGGGCCGCGTTGACGTGATGGCCGATGGTGAGGGTAATTTCCAGCTGCTGGAAGTGAATACCTCGCCAGGCATGACCAGCCATAGTTTGGTGCCAATGGGCGCTAAGCAGGCGGGATACAGCTTCCCTCAATTGGTAGCGCGTATTCTGGAGCTGGCTGACTGATATGTCTCAGGCGGCGATACGAGTACGCAATCGCGAACCTCAGGAGCGTCTACGCTCCGGGCGTAGCAACGGTGCACGACTGTTCGGCATCGTGTTCCTGCTGATTGTGCTGGGCATCATGGTGGCGGGCGGCCTTGTGGTGCTGAAGTGGATGAATGACGCCTCGCGCTTACCCTTATCAAAGCTGGTAGTAACGGGCCAAACCCACTACACCACGCATGATGATATTCGCCAGGCCATTTTATCGCTCGGTGCACCGGGGACATTCATGTCGCAGAACGTGGATATCATCCAGCAGCAGATTGAGCGTTTACCCTGGATTAAGCAGGTCAGTGTGCGGAAGCAGTGGCCTGATGAGCTGAAGATAAACCTGGTGGAGTATGTTCCGGTCGCACGTTGGAACGATTCACACATGGTCGATGCCGATGGCGTCTCCTTCAGCGTCCCGGCCAGCCACGTTGGCAAAGAAACCTTGCCAATGCTGTATGGCCCGGAAGGCAGTGAAAATGAGGTGTTAGCCGGCTATCACACCATGAGTGATGTGTTGAAGGCTAACAAGTTTACCCTGAAGGTCGCGTCGATGACGGCGCGGCGCTCGTGGCAGTTGGTGACCAGTGACGATGTGCGCATCGAGTTGGGACGCAGCGATACCATGAAGCGTCTGAACCGTTTTATAGAGCTTTATCCGGATCTGCAGCAGCATGGTCTGAGTCAGAATCAGCGCATCACCTATGTCGATTTGCGATATGACTCCGGCGCCGCAGTTGGTTGGGCAGCAGCACCGATTGAGCCACAGGACAGTAATCAGCAACAGAACCAGGCACAGGCTAAACCACAATGATCAAGGCAACGGACAGAAAACTGGTAGTAGGACTCGAAATTGGCACCGCGAAGGTGTCCGCCCTGGTTGGGGAAATTCTGCCCGATGGTATGGTCAATATTATTGGGGTGGGCAGTTGCCCGTCTCGCGGCATGGATAAAGGCGGCGTAAACGATCTTGAGTCGGTGGTGAAATGCGTACAGCGAGCCATCGATCAGGCTGAACTGATGGCGGATTGCCAGATTTCATCGGTCTACCTTGCTTTATCGGGCAAACATATCAGTTGCCAGAACGAAATCGGGATGGTTCCGATTTCGGAAGAGGAAGTGACTCAGGATGATGTAGAGAACGTGGTGCATACGGCGAAATCCGTTCGCGTACGTGATGAACATCGTATCCTGCATGTCATTCCGCAGGAATATGCCATCGATTACCAGGAAGGCATCAAGAATCCGGTGGGACTTTCCGGCGTGCGTATGCAGGCGAAAGTACATTTGATCACCTGCCACAACGATATGGCAAAAAATATTGTCAAAGCCGTTGAACGTTGCGGCCTGAAAGTTGACCAACTGATTTTTGCCGGACTGGCCTCCAGTTTCTCAGTATTAACTGAAGACGAACGTGAGCTGGGAGTCTGTGTTGTTGATATCGGTGGCGGTACAATGGATATCGCTGTCTATACTGGCGGTGCACTGCGTCATACCAAAGTGATCCCGTATGCTGGGAACGTGGTAACCAGTGATATTGCCTACGCTTTTGGCACGCCGCCAACTGACGCGGAAGCGATTAAAGTGCGTCACGGTTGTGCATTGGGCTCGATTGTCGGCAAAGACGAAAACGTAGAGGTGCCGAGCGTGGGTGGTCGTCCACCACGTAGCCTGCAGCGTCAAACGCTGGCGGAAGTGATTGAGCCGCGTTACACCGAACTGCTGAATCTGGTCAATGACGAGATTCTGCAACTACAGGAGCAGCTGCGCCAGCAGGGCGTAAAACATCATCTGGCAGCGGGTATCGTGCTGACCGGTGGTGCGGCGCAGATTGAAGGTTTGGCAGCCTGCGCACAGCGCGTGTTTCACACGCAAGTGCGCATTGGACAGCCGCTTAACATCACCGGCCTGACGGATTATGCGCAGGAGCCGTATTACTCTACGGCGGTTGGCCTGCTGCATTACGGCAAAGAGTCACACATGAACGGTGATGCAGAAACGGAAAAACGTGCTTCGGTGGGCAATTGGTTTAAGCGAATCAACAGCTGGCTGAAGAAAGAGTTTTAATTTTTGAAAAAGGAGATCATGCTGGCAATGTTTATGATCTCCAGGCGACAGGCACATAACGGAGAGAAATCATGTTTGAACCTATGGAATTAACCAATGACGCGGTGATTAAAGTCATCGGCGTCGGCGGTGGCGGCGGCAACGCCGTAGAGCACATGGTACGCGAGCGTATCGAAGGTGTAGAATTCTTCGCTGTAAACACCGACGCGCAAGCGTTGCGTAAGACAGCGGTCGGCCAGACGATCCAGATCGGGACCAATATCACTAAAGGTCTCGGTGCAGGTGCGAACCCAGAAGTGGGCCGTAACTCTGCGGAAGAGGATCGCGAAGCACTGCGTGCTGCGCTGGATGGTGCAGACATGGTGTTCATCGCCGCAGGCATGGGTGGCGGTACCGGTACTGGTGCAGCGCCAGTTGTGGCTGAAGTAGCAAAAGATTTGGGTATCCTGACCGTTGCGGTGGTGACTAAGCCATTCAACTTCGAAGGCAAAAAGCGTATGGCTTTTGCTGAGCAGGGTATCGCCGAACTTTCTAAGCACGTCGATTCATTAATCACTATTCCTAACGACAAATTGCTGAAAGTTCTTGGCCGTGGCATCTCTTTGCTGGATGCGTTTGGTGCAGCCAACGACGTGTTGAAAGGTGCAGTGCAGGGTATCGCTGAGCTGATCACGCGTCCTGGACTGATGAACGTCGACTTTGCGGACGTACGTACCGTGATGTCAGAAATGGGTTACGCCATGATGGGTTCCGGTGTGGCATGCGGTGAAGACCGTGCGGAAGAAGCGGCAGAAATGGCTATCTCCAGTCCACTGCTGGAAGATATCGACCTGTCTGGCGCGCGCGGCGTGTTGGTCAACATCACTGCCGGCTTCGACCTGCGTCTGGACGAGTTTGAAACCGTGGGTAACACTATCCGCGCCTTTGCGTCTGACAACGCTACCGTAGTAATCGGTACATCTCTGGATCCAGAGATGAATGACGAACTGCGCGTAACCGTAGTTGCCACCGGTATTGGCATGGATAAGCGTCCAGAAATCACGTTAGTGACCAACAAACCGGCTACTCAACCTGTGATGGATCATCGCTACCAGCAGCATGGCATGGCGCCACTGCCGCAGGAGCAGAAGCCTGCAGCTAAAGTGGTGAATGAGCAACCAGCATCATCCAGCAAAGAACCCGACTACCTTGATATTCCAGCCTTCCTGCGTAAACAGGCAGACTAAGAATATCCCGATAATTGGGATTCTCCGCTCTTTGTGCTAAAGTATTCCCCCGCTGGTAATTTATACTGGCGGTCGGAAGGGTAATATTGCGAGATAAAGCGATGATCAAACAAAGGACATTAAAACGTATTGTTCAGGCGACTGGTGTCGGTTTACATACCGGCAAGAAAGTCACGCTGACCTTACGCCCTGCGTCGGCTAATACCGGGGTCATCTATCGTCGCACTGACTTGAATCCACCGGTTGATTTCCCGGCTGATGCAAAATATGTGCGCGACACCATGCTGAGTACCTGCCTGGTGAATGATGAAGGCGTGCGTATTTCAACAGTTGAACACCTGAACGCCGCATTGGCGGGCTTGGGCATCGACAACATTATTGTTGAAGTTGATGCACCGGAAATCCCGATTATGGATGGCAGTGCCGCGCCTTTTGTCTATCTGCTGATGGATGCTGGCATCGAAGAGCTGAACAGTGCGAAGAAATTCGTGCGCGTTAAGCAAACGGTGCGTGTTGAAGATGGTGATAAGTGGGCCGAGATTAAGCCGTACAACGGTTTTTCACTCGACTTTACCATCGACTTCAAGCACCCGGCGATTGACTCAAGCTCGCAGCGTTATCAGCTCAACTTCTCGGCTGAGAACTTTGTGCGTCAAATCAGCCGTGCGCGCACTTTTGGCTTTATGCGTGAAATCGAATATCTGCAGTCTAAAGGCCTGTGCCTGGGCGGTAGTTTAGATTGTGCGATTGGCCTCGATGATTTCCGCGTATTAAACGAAGACGGTCTGCGCTTTGAAGACGAGTTTGTTCGTCATAAAATGCTCGACGCGATCGGTGACTTGTTCATGTGCGGTCACAATGTTATTGGCGCATTTACCGCCTTTAAATCTGGACATGCGTTGAACAATAAGTTGCTGCAAGCGGTTCTGGCGAAGCAGGAAGCCTGGGAATGGGCGACCTTTGAAGACGAAGCTGAACTGCCACTGGCATTCAAAGCACCTAATTTAGTTCTGGCTTAAGTCAGACATAAAACGGCAGGTTTCGCTGACACCCTCTCCGGTCAGTTGAACCTGCCGTTTTTTATTGCCTCGCACCTAACCCTGCCAAACCGATCTCAATTCACTGTCGTGACTGGTGAAACGCTATACAAAAAAACGTGAATTCCGCCGTGGGCCCTTTAATCACTGGTGTCGAAGCCGCACATAAGTGCTATCATCTGGCGCTCATATAAGCTGGTTAACGCAGTTTTAGTCGACAGCTTTATTACTTTATTCAATGCATTGTGGACGGGTTGTGATCGGGATTTTCTCACGCTGGCGACAATTAGGCAGACGCTATTTCTGGCCTCATCTCCTTTTGGGGATGGTGGCGGCCAGTTTGGGCTTGCCTGCCTGCGCGCAAAGCTCTGAACCCACGGCGAACGATTCGCCGATCAGCAGCCTATTTGTTGGCAATGTTGTTCAGTTCGATCATCTCATTCGTTTGCAGGAAAGCGCGCGTCGACCGAATTTTAACGTCGATTATTGGCATCAGCATGCAATTCGTACGGTGATACGCCACCTTTCCTTTAGCATGACGCCACCCGCTCAGGCTGAGGCCGACCAGGCTTTACCGCTGGCGGCGCAAAAGCTGGCGTTGATTGGTTCGCTTCAAGCGCTTTTAACCTCTCCCGCACAGCCACTTACTGTCGTTGAGCCGCAGCAAAACCTGCGTCACAGCGAGCCGCAAATCCACTCTTCTGCTGATTGGCAGGCTGCTATTCACGGCATCCGCGCCGGACCTTTCGAAGCTTAACTGCTAACCTTTTTTCCGCATCCTGTTTTAGATTTTGCAGTCCGTGAGATCACGGCTGAATTGAGAAAAATTTATCATGTTAATCAAATTGTTAACTAAAGTATTTGGCAGCAGCAACGATCGTACTCTGCGCCGTATGCGTAAAGTGGTAGACATCATCAACAAGATGGAGCCAGATTTCGTTAAGCTCTCCGATGATGAACTGAAAGCGAAAACTGACCTGTTCCGTGAGCGCCTGAAAAAAGGCGAGAGCCTTGAAAGTCTTATTCCAGAAGCTTTTGCCACCGTACGCGAAGCTAGTAAGCGCGTATTTGGCATGCGCCACTTTGATGTGCAGCTGATCGGCGGCATGGTGCTGAACGAACGTTGTATCGCGGAGATGCGCACCGGTGAAGGTAAAACCCTGACCGCAACTTTGCCTGCTTACCTGAATGCGCTGAGCGGCAAAGGCGTGCACGTGGTGACCGTCAACGACTATCTGGCGCAACGTGACGCCGAAAATAACCGCGCACTGTTTGAGTTTCTTGGCCTGACCATTGGTATTAACCTGCCAAATATGCCAGCCGTGGCAAAGCGTGAAGCCTATGCAGCCGATATCACCTACGGCACTAACAACGAATACGGCTTCGACTACCTGCGTGACAACATGGCATTCAGCCCGGAAGAGCGCGTGCAGCGTAAACTGCATTATGCGTTGGTGGATGAAGTCGACTCCATCTTGATCGATGAAGCACGTACGCCATTGATCATCTCTGGTCCTGCTGAAGACAGTTCTGAACTGTATACCAAAGTTAACAAGATCATCCCGCACCTGGTCCGCCAGGAGAAAGAAGACTCTGAGACTTTCCAGGGCGAAGGCGATTTCTGGGTCGATGAGAAAGCACGTCAGGCGCACATGAGCGAGCGTGGCCTGGTGAAAGTTGAAGAGCTGCTGGTTAGCCAAAACATTATGGAAGAGGGCGAGTCACTCTACTCACCGACCAACATTATGTTGATGCACCATGTTACGGCGGCACTGCGTGCTCATGCACTTTTCACCCGTGATGTAGATTACATCGTCAAAGACGGTGAAGTGGTCATCGTCGATGAACATACCGGTCGTACCATGCAAGGTCGCCGCTGGTCTGATGGCCTGCATCAGGCCGTTGAAGCGAAAGAAGGCGTGGAAATCCAGAATGAAAACCAGACGCTGGCTTCTATCACCTTCCAGAACTACTTCCGTATCTACGAAAAACTGGCCGGTATGACCGGTACGGCAGATACCGAAGCATTCGAATTTAGCTCTATCTATAAACTCGACACTATCGTGGTGCCAACTAACCGTCCGATGGTGCGTAAAGATATGGCCGATCTGGTCTACATGACCGAGAAAGAGAAGATCGATGCCATTATCGAAGACATTCGCGCCTGTACTGCAAAGGGGCAGCCGGTGTTGGTGGGTACAATTTCGATTGAGAAATCCGAAGTGGTCTCCAATGAGCTGACGCGCGCAGGCATTAAACACAGCGTGCTGAATGCGAAATTCCACGCCAGTGAAGCGGATATCGTGGCACAAGCGGGCCAGCCAGCTGCGGTAACTATCGCAACGAACATGGCCGGTCGCGGTACCGATATCGTGCTGGGCGGTAGCTGGCAGGCTGAGCTTGCCGCGATGGACGAGCCGACTGAAGAGCAAATTGAGGCGATGAAAGCCGCCTGGAAACTGCGTCATGATGCAGTGCTGGCGGCGGGTGGCCTGCACATCATTGGTACTGAGCGTCACGAATCACGTCGTATCGATAATCAGCTGCGTGGTCGTGCTGGTCGTCAGGGTGATGCCGGTTCTTCACGCTTCTACCTGTCGATGGAAGATGCCTTGATGCGTATCTTCGCTTCGGATCGCGTATCAAACATGATGCGTAAACTGGGTATGAAGCCAGGCGAAGCGATTGAGCATCCATGGGTGACCAAAGCAATTGCCAACGCTCAACGCAAAGTGGAAAGTCGTAACTTCGATATTCGTAAACAGCTGCTGGAATACGATGACGTTGCTAACGATCAGCGTCGCGCCATCTACAGCCAGCGTAACGAACTGCTGGATGTGTCTGATGTATCTGAAACCATCAACAGCATCCGTGAAGATGTCTATAAAACCACCATCGATACTTACATTCCACCGCAGTCGCTGGAAGAGATGTGGGATGTCGCGGGCCTGGAAGAGCGTCTGCGTAACGACTTCGATCTGAACCTGCCAATTGCTGAGTGGTTGGATAAAGAGCCTGATCTGCATGAAGAGACGCTGCGCGAACGCATCATGAGCCATGCTGCTGAAAACTATGCTGCCAAAGAAGAAGTGGTTGGTGCAGAGATGATGCGGAACTTTGAAAAAGGCGTGATGCTGCAAACGCTGGATTCGCTGTGGAAAGAGCATCTGGCGGCGATGGACTATCTGCGTCAGGGGATCCACTTGCGCGGTTACGCACAGAAAGATCCGAAGCAGGAATATAAGCGTGAATCCTTCTCTATGTTTGCAGCAATGCTGGAGTCACTGAAGTACGAAGTGATCAGTACCCTGAGCAAGGTCCAGGTACGCATGCCAGAAGAAGTTGAAGCAATGGAGCAGCAGCGTCGTGAAGAAGCGGAGCGCTTAGCACAGCAGCAACAACTGAGCCATGTTGATGATGCAACCGCAGCAGCCGAAGCCTTAGCAGCACAAGGTGGCGAAAGGAAAGTGGGCCGTAATGACCTTTGCCCATGCGGCTCAGGCAAAAAATATAAACAGTGCCACGGTCGTCTGGCCTGATAAAAAAGGAGCCTTCGGGCTCCTTTTTTTGCTTAAGCCTTAGCGCGTAATTGCCATTAGCTTCTCTTCGTTGAGTCGTACGCCGTGATAAGGCAGCGTGACCAACAAACCATCCGGCAAGCCAAATCGTTTGAATAATGCCCGGCTTTGAAACAGCAATTGATGATAATTATTGTCGCTGATACCTGGATAGCTCTCATTCCACACTGTCGCAATGATCTGACGTTTTGAGGTAATCCGCAGCAACAGGCAGGAGAAGAAGCGTTTTTGCGCTTCGTTAAGTGGCATGATTTTATGTTCAGGCCACCAGGTTAGGGTGTTCTGAGCACTGTCTAAGGTGAGAAGGTCGTGAAATACCAGATGGCGTAGAGTATGTAATTGTTCCGGCGTGTTTTGTTCCAGAAACGTTGTTTCTTTGAATTCCATAGGTAATCGGGTTTGGCAGAAGAAAGTGGCTGCGAGTATTCCCAACATCCCCGGTTGCGATCATTACGACATGTCTTAATCAATGGCTTTTGTGCGGCACATGGCGTCACATCCATCTCAGTGGTTAACATCACGCAACGTCTGATTTACACTCAGCGCTCATTTATTAAAAGCGGAATCCAGCTTATGAAACACCTGCAGGTTGCGGTGGGCATCATTCGCAATACAGATCGTCAAATTTTTCTAGCCCAGCGGGCGGCAAGCTCCTATATGGCTTATAAATGGGAGTTTCCAGGCGGGAAGATTGAACAAGACGAAACCGCCGAGCAGGCGCTGAAACGTGAGTTGATGGAAGAAACCGGGATAGACGTTACTTCAGCTAAGGCAATTGGACTGGCCGATCATAGCTATGAAGACCTGCGCGTTACGCTGCATTTCTTCCTGGTGGAAGGCTGGAACGGTGCGCCTTATGGCCGTGAAGGACAGCCACAACGCTGGGTTGGACAGCAGGATTTGGTTGCGGATGAATTTCCTCCGGCAAACCATGAGCTGATAGGTCGTCTGGTGGCCGGCGAGTTTTAAGTTAAGGGGCTGCTGGCCCCTTACTTTTTTGTTACTGCTGCTCTTCGCTCCAGTCATCGCTGTCTGTCAGGTCACCGTTGCTGGGAATGCGTTTTTCTTCTGCTGCCCATTCCCCTAAATCAATCAGCTGGCAACGTTTGCTGCAGAATGGCCGCCACGGGCTCAACTCATCCCAGATCACATCTCTACGACAATTGGGACAAGGTACGGTAATAATCTCTTCCGGCATAACTTCCTCTAACAACAAGCTAATTCAAAATTCAGTCGGGCTGGCACCTCACCCCGTTCGCTGTCTAACGGCAGAAAACGAATGGCATAGCGACTTTTGTGACCCGAGACTTGCGGATACAGCGCATCTTCCAGCATTAACTGCAGGCGCAGCAAATCGGATCCTTCGGCATTGTCCTGATAAAAACCATTGAGGCTAGTTTGATGACGGAATACGCCGGACTGACGCACTAAATCGAGAATCATCGTCAAACTATTACGCAGCGGATTCAGCGATTCTAACCAGCTATTGACCTGCACATCACGCACCGATTGGTCCTGATGCAGCCAGATGTGCAGACTTGGTAAATCAAAACTACAGCAGCCGCCGGGAATACTCAGGCGCTGACGTACCAGCGCAATCAGGCGATCTTCACGTAGCTGTTGGCCCATCCGCGGCGCAGCCATCAATTCGCTAGAGTATTGTTTCAATTGCTGGCGCAGATTGCTAACGCGCAGTTCGTCAACGCCAGGCACATCCAGCCAGGCGCGTAACTTCTGCTGCTGCCGCTCCAGCTCTTTTAGCAATTCGGTGCGCATATCTCCGCGCTCAAAAATATCCAGGAGATCGCTAAGTATGCGAAAAACGCCGAGAGCCGAGACCGAACCACTTACTGGCACAGTTTCATGCAGCTGATCAATAAGATACTCAACGCGCAACCAGGTACGCATCTTCTCGTTCAAAGGGTGTTCGAATAGAACAACTGTACTCATGATGTTAATCCTTTCCGGTTGCTGCCAGACTTAGATAGTGCTGGTGAAGAGCAGCAACGCGCGGTAGCACCTGTTCAGGCGTACCGCTGTTATCAATGATGTCATCCGCACAGGCTAATCGCTGCTCACGACTGGCCTGCGCGGCAAGAATACTTTTCGCCTGACTCAGTGAAATGCCATCGCGCTGTTGAGTGCGTTGCAATTGCGTTGCGGTATCCACATCTACCACCAGCACACGATCGGCCTGCTGCTGTAATCCATTTTCGACTAACAGCGGCACCACCCAAAGCACATAAGGTGAAGTGGCCAGTAACTTTAATTGTTGTGTGCGGGCGTTAATGAGTGGATGGAGCAACTGATTGAGCCAGTTTTTTTCTTGCGGTTGCTGGAAAATAATTTCACGAAGTCGCGCACGATAGAGTGTGCCTTCAGCCGTCAGAATGGATTCTCCATGTCGTTGAGCAATCGCCTTTAAGGCGGGCGTGCCGGGTTCAACGACTTCTCTGGCAATGGCGTCAGCGTCAATAATATCAACGCCTAGCGCTGCGAAAGCATTAGCAATAGTGGTTTTACCACTGCCAATGCCACCGGTGAGCGCAACGGTATAAGGCATAGCGTTCTCGCAAAATTTATATCGTGAGCGGTGATTAACCACAGCAAGATGAGAGCATGATCACAATCATTTTTCTCAGCTAAATTTAAGGGATTGTAGCCTAAATAAAGTGAAATTCGCAGTCTTGTCGCGCAAGGAATGGCGCGTATGATAACGACACTGGAGCCGTGAGCGCTACCCGAACCGCGGTTCGTCTTCACTAACCAGGACAATCAGCTATGCGCATTGAAGAAGATTTAAAACTGGGCTTTAAAGATGTTTTAATCCGCCCAAAACGCTCCACCTTGAAAAGCCGTTCCGAGGTTGAACTGGAACGCACCTTCACTTTTAAACACTCAGGCTTGAACTGGAGCGGCATACCCATTATTGCCGCTAATATGGATACCGTCGGCACGTTCACTATGGCTGAGGCGTTGGCCAGTTTTAACCTACTGACCGCGGTGCATAAGCACTATAGCGTAGAAGACTGGCAGGCATTTGTGCAGCGCGTCCCGGCGACGGTGCTGAGTTATGTGATGGTTTCCTCAGGCACATCTGAATCAGACTTCACTAAGTTATCCGCGATTCTGGCGTTATCACCGCAACTCAATTTCATCTGTATCGACGTGGCTAACGGCTACTCCGAGCACTTTGTTCAGTTCTTGCTGCGGGTGCGTGAAAGCTTCCCAGGTAAAACCATCTGTGCGGGCAATGTCGTCACCGGTGAAATGGTGGAAGAGCTAATTTTGTCGGGCGCTGATATCGTCAAAGTAGGGATTGGCCCTGGCTCGGTGTGTACCACGCGAGTGAAGACCGGCGTGGGCTATCCTCAGCTCTCTGCGGTTATTGAGTGTGCTGATGCGGCACACGGTCTGGGTGGACAAATCGTCAGTGATGGCGGCTGTTCGGTTCCGGGCGATATTGCCAAAGCTTTCGGTGGTGGTGCAGATTTCACCATGCTAGGTGGCATGCTTGCGGCGCATGACGAGTGCGAGGGCACCATCGTTGAAGATCAGGGTGAGAAGTTTATGTTGTTCTATGGCATGAGCTCCGAATCGGCGATGAAGCGTCACGTAGGCGGCGTGGCGCAGTACCGTGCGGCTGAAGGTAAAACCGTACGCTTGCCATTGCGTGGTCCCGTTGAAGATACGGTGAAAGATATCCTCGGTGGCTTGCGTTCAGCCTGCACCTACGTGGGCGCGGAGCGTTTGAAAGAGCTGACTAAGCGCACCACCTTTATCCGCGTAGCAGAACAGGAAAACCGCGTGTTTACTCGCTGATCGAAGATAACGGGCGCGCACAGCGCGTGCCCGTTAACGAATCGCATCACCCAGGCCAAATACCGGCAGATACATCGCTATCACTAACGTCCCAACAATCCCGCCAATCACCACCATCATCATCGGTTCCAGCGACGCAGCCAGAGCATCAGCCCGCGCCAGCGTTTGGGCCTCATGCCACTCCGCCAGACGCGCCAGCATCACATCGAGCGCACCTGCCTCTTCGCCAACTCTGACCAACTGGGCACAAAGCGGTGTAAACAGCAGATGCTGTTGTAACGCCTGATGCAGCGGTGCACCCGCGGCGATATGCTGTTGCAATTGAACAATGGCATCACGCCACAGACGCGATACTAGCGTAACCTCTACCGCCTGCAGGCTCTGTAACAGCGTTAAACCAGATTGCTGAGTAAGTTGCAGGATGGCGTAAATCTGGCTGAGCTGCCCACCGCGCCACAGCGGTGATAGCAACGGCATGCGTAACAGCCATTGCTGTGTACGCTTTTGCCAGGGCACTGAGCGTCGATAAGTTTGCTGCGCAGTTGCCAGCACCGCGGCGCATACCAGCGACAGCGGTAGTGCGGCTTTCTGCAAAAGTTCTGACAGAGACATCACCGCAGCGGTAAAAGCGGGCAACGGAGCATCAAAACTGGCATACACGGAGACAAATTCCGGCAACACGAACAGCAGCATGCCGGCACTGACCGCGAGCGCCACCAGCAAGATAAACAAGGGATAACGCAGCGCCTTCACAACTTTTTGCCGTAAATATTGCTGCTTGCTTTGCTGCTGCGCCAGCTGGCGACAGCATTCGTCGAGTTGGCCCGTTAACTCGCCAACCTGCATCAGCGCGGGAAACAGCGGTGGAAAGATTTGCGGCCACTCCTGCAGCGCCTGTGAAAAGGGTTCACCGGCAATGACGCGGCGCTGCAATCCTTTCAGTAATACCCGCCAACCGGCATGCGGATGACCTTCCGCCAGCAGTATCAGGCTTTCGGCCAGCGGCAAACCGGCTTTAAGTAGCGTCGCTAATTGCCTAACCAGATCGATCTTCTGCTGCCACTTCCAATCGCGTGAGCGCCAGCATTTACCACGCTGCCAACTCACCGGCAGCATGCCTCGATCGGAAAGTTGATTGAGTAGGGCTTCCTGGCTGATGTTGATCGACTCACCTTCCTGCAATACGCCCATGGTATCAAGCGCATGCCAGCGAAAATGATAGAGATTAGCCATCGCCAAGTCCCACCACGCGCTGCATCTCCTCAAAAGAGGTATCGCCGCGACTCACCGCTTCCAGCCCCGCAGCCAGCAATGTTTTCAATCCTTGCTCATTGGCTATGGCCAGCAAATGCTCTAGCGGCATATCTGCCGAGATAGCATTTTGCAATTTGCTGGTTATCGGCAGAATCTCAAACAGCGCCAGACGGCCATAATAACCAGAGAAGCAGTGATCGCAACCGGGCGCTCGCCAGGTTTGTAGGGTGCTAGGCCAGAGGTCGGCTGGCAGATGGGCGATAGCTTGCCCTGGCTGACGGCAATGCACGCACAGGCGCCTGACCAGGCGTTGCGCGACCACCAGTTGCAGAGCAGGTCCCAGCAGATAGCCCGGAATGTCCATCTGGCGCAGACGCGTCAACGTTTCAGCGGTTGAGTTAGTATGCAAAGTGGAGAGGACCAGATGGCCGGTTTGTGCCGCCTTAACGGCAATGCTTGCTGTCTCGGCATCACGAATTTCACCCACCATAATGACATCAGGATCCTGGCGCAGCAGTGCACGCAGCACACGATTAAAATCAAGCCCGCTGCGCGGCTGGATCTGCGTTTGATTAATGCCATCGAGCGGAATTTCCACCGGGTCTTCCACGCTACACACGTTCTTTTCCGGCACGTTTAGCGCGCTTAAGCCGCTGTAGAGCGTGAAGGTTTTTCCGCTTCCGGTGGGGCCGGTGACCAGAATCAAACCCTGAGGCTTTGCCAGCGCATTTTTCAACAGGCGCAGCTGTGCTGCGGGCATCCCCAGCTTATCGAGCGTGATGGCGCTATTCTCACTTTGTAGCAAACGCACCACGGCTTTTTCACCCTGGCTGATGGGTAATGTAGAAAGGCGAAATGCTGCCAGTTTGTCGTCTATCTCCAGTGTAAACTGCCCGTCTTGCGGTAAACGTCGTTCGGCAATATCTAATCCGCCGAGGATTTTTAAGCGTGCCAGTAGCGCAGCAGGCTGAACTTCAGAGGATTGAGGCAGTTTATGAAGAACGCCATCAATGCGCAGACGCACGCGCAGCCCATGACGTTGCGGTTCGAAGTGGACATCCGATGCGCGACGCTGGATTGCCTGGCGCAAGATTTGATCCACCGCGTTAATCGCAGATTCGGCGCTGGCGTGTTCACGTGGCGCGGTAGCGACTTCGGGTTCGTGCAGCAATTGTTCGAGTCGTGCCGCAGGCCAGCATTCGACGTCGACCTTGCACTGGCTGGCGAACTGTAATGCTTCCAGTAGCAGCGGGTCGGGCGTCTCTGCTACCGCCACGCGCAGCTGCGTGGCGTCATGTTGCAAAATTACCGCCTGATAACGTGCGCACAAGGCTTGTAACGCGGCATTTGGATTGTCCATTAATTGGCATCCTTGTCATCAAAGCGGAACTGCTCAAGACAGCTATCGCGCAGGCTACTGTTATCACTGGTACAACTACGCTGCCAGCTCATGGTGCCATCCGTTGCGTTCCAAATTGGCAGCATTTCGACCGCTAATCCGCTAAGGCTCTCTTGTCCGGTCAGATTGATCGTACCGTTGACCACGCTCAGCGTTGCCACATAGCGCGAACCTCTCGCCGCAGGAATGCCGCGCTGTCCCGCCTGACACTGCGCTGGACCGCCACGTTCAATCGAACAGAGTTCCACTGCCGTTTTATACGGCACCATGGTTTGCAGCATGTCGGTTAGCGCCGCGCGTTGCAGATAATTTTGGTAGGCCGGTAAACCGATGGCGCTGAGAATGGCGACGATGCCAATCACAATCATCAATTCGATGAGGGTAAAACCGCGTTGTCTTTCCATAATGATGCTCCTTGTTGTGGAGCCGCTACGGTAGAAAAGGGCGAGTAAAAGCGGAAGCCAGGCATGCGCGAGTCTGGAAAGCATCGCGCAGAGAATCGTCAGGATTACAGATGAGCTAGCAGAAATTTGGAAGGCATACCGCAAAACCGCCGCCACGAAGGGCGACGGAGACGCTGAATTAAAGGTCGCGGAAGCGCATCGATAAATCCAGCGCGCGCACATGTTTGGTTAACGCACCAACGGAAACGTAGTCGACGCCGGTCTGGGCAATGTGTGGCAACGTGGTTTCGGTAACGTTGCCAGAGACTTCCAGCAGCGCACGTTTATTGGTTAGCGCCACCGCTTCATGCATCATTTCAAGGCTGAAGTTATCCAGCATGATGATGTCCGCGTCAGCATCAATGGCATCCTGCAGTTCCGTCAGTGATTCGACTTCGACCTCAACCGGCACATCGGGCGATAGCCACAGCGCTTTTTCTACCGCGTTGCGCACCGAGCCGCTGGCAATAATGTGGTTTTCTTTAATCAGAAAAGCATCCGACAAACCTAAGCGATGATTGTTACCGCCACCGCACAGCACCGCATATTTCAGCGCGGTACGCAGGCCGGGTAGGGTTTTACGCGTGTCGAGCAGTTGCGTGTTGCTACCTTGCAGCAGGGCCACATAGCGGCTGACTTCAGTAGCCACTCCAGACAACGTTTGTACGAAGTTAAGCGCAGTGCGTTCTGCGGTTAAAAGCAGGCGCGCCGGGCCACTGAGCTCAAATAGCAGTTGATCGGCAACCAGCTTTTGTCCATCTTCAACATGCCAGTTGATGCTCACTTTATTGCCCAACTGGGTAAACACCTCTTCCACCCAGCGTTTACCACAAAAAACACCGACTTCACGCGTGATTACCTGGGCCACAGCCTGCTTCTCGGCTGGCAGCAGTAACGCGGTGATATCGCGATCGGCATCCACTTCGCCGCCCAGGTCCTCCTGAAGCGCGCGGGCAACGGCTTCAGGGATATCTTGCTCAATACGCTTAATCAATTCCTGACGGCGATGATCGGGATCGTAACGACGCGTTGCCATGGTTTACCACTCCACAAGACGAGATTTTGTGCGCTCACCTTAGCCTGATTTATCGGCCATTGCCAGTTGCTGCAGGTGAAATGTTTAGTATCCTTAACTCCGTGTTGCTGGCGCATTAAGTCGCAAGTCTGCACTCTGAAACATGTTATTCTCAGCCTGATTTTGCTGAGGATTTAACGGCATGAAACTGGAAGAGGGCTGGATCACCAGCGCGCGCAAAGTACCGTCACCCCACTTTAATCAGCGTCCGAATGATGAAGTTCCCTCGCTGTTAGTGATTCATAACATTAGCTTACCGCCCGGTGAGTTTGGCGGGCCGTGGATCGATCGGCTGTTTACCGGCACGTTGCCTGCGGATGCGCATCCCTATTTTGCCGAGATCGCCCACCTACGCGTGGCGGCACACTGTTTGATTCGCCGCGATGGTGAGTTGGTGCAATACGTCTCTTTCGATCAGCGCGCCTGGCACGCTGGGGTATCACAGTTTGAAGGGCGTGAAAGCTGCAATGATTTTTCGATGGGCATTGAGCTGGAGGGCACCGATACGCTGCCGTATACCGATGCGCAATATGCCACTTTGCAACAGGTGACGGCGTTGTTATTGCAGCACTATCCATTGACGCCGTCGCGCATTACCGGCCACAGCGATATAGCGCCGGAACGTAAAACGGATCCGGGGCTCTCGTTTGACTGGCCGCGATATAAAGAGTCTATCAGGCAGGAGAATTCCTGAAACAGCAGGAGCAGGTATGACGTTGTTTAGCTTGTTATTAGTCTTAGGTTGGGAACGCCTTTTTAAGCTGGGTGAACATTGGCAACTGGATCATCGGCTTGAGCCGCTGTTCCGGAGACGTCAGCGCTTTTCCCTGCTGCGCACGCTGTTGATGACCGTCATGGCGATGCTGATCGTCTGGCTGGTGGTGTGGAGCCTGAAAGGTATTCTGTTTGGCGTAGCGCAACTGCTGTTCTGGATTGTGGTGGGTTTGCTATGCATTGGCGCCGGTTCGGTACGGCTGCACTATCACAACTACCTTAAAGCCGCGAGCCATGACGATGAAGCAGCCCATCAGGCGATGGCCGCCGAGCTGACACTGATTCACGGTGTGCCTGTTGAGTGCAGCGAACGCGAGTTCCTGCGTGAACTGCAGAATGCGCTGATATGGATTAACTTCCGCTACTATCTTGCGCCGCTGTTCTGGTTTGTGGTTGGCGGTCCTTACGGTCCGGTGCTGTTAGTGGGTTATGCATTTCTGCGCGCCTGGCAGAGTTGGCTGGCGAAACACCATTCGCCGCTGGAGCGTTCGCAATCTGGCGTTGATCGCCTGCTGCACTTGCTGGACTGGATTCCTGTGCGCCTTGCCGGTGTGGCTTACGCGCTACTCGGGCACGGCGAGCGTGCGCTGCCGGCGTGGTTTGCCGCGCTTGGCGATCTGCATCGCCCGCAGTATCAGGTGCTGACCAGCCTGGCGCAGTTCTCGCTGGCACGCGATCCCCACATGGATAAAGTCGAAACGCCACGTGTTGCAGTGGCGCTCGCGAAACGTATTTCTCTGGTGCTGGTGGTGGTGGTGGCGCTATTGACCATCTACGGCACGCTGGTGTGATCGGCCGGCGGCACGCCGAAATCTGGTGTGCCGTCTTCGCGCCAGTCAACGTACTTTAATCGCGTATGGCGATTCGGATCCCACAGCGGATCGCCCTCAATTTCCGTATAGTTACGTGCGTGATACACCAGCACATCCCGCCCCGCCTCATCCACCGTAAAGCTGTTATGCCCTGGCCCGTATTGTTGATTATCCCAACTGGTGGCAAATACCGGACGCGCCGATTTATGCCAGGCGCTGATGTTAAGCGGATCGGCTGACACATCAATGCTTAAGATGCCAAGGCAGTAATTTTCATCGGTGGCGCTGGCGGAGTAGGTGACAAACAATCGTTCACCGTGCTGAATCACTGCCGGCCCTTCATTCACGCTAAACCCTGCGCATTCCCATTCATACTCAGGTCGGCTCAGCATCAGCGGGGCGCTTTTCAATGTCCAGGGATTGAGTAGCTCGGCGAGATAAAGGTTGGAGTTACCGGGAATAGCCGGGTCTTTCTGCGCCCAAAGATACCAGTGTTTGCCCTGATGCGAGAAGTAAGTGGCATCCAGCGAGAAGGAGTCAATGGGCGTGTGGACGCGACGGCAAGGTTGCCAGTTGCCGCTGAGCGGATCGGCATCATTGCACACCAGCGCATACATGCGGTGCTGGAAAAGCCCATCTTTAATTTCGCGCGTCGGCGCGGCGGCAAAATAGATCACCCATTGCCCATTTATGTGGTGCAGTTCTGGTGCCCAAATCAATGCGCTAAACGGGCCGGTATCGGGTTTGTGCCATACGGTAACGGCTTGCGCATCAATCAGGCCAGCCAGCGTAGACGCATAGCGAATCTCTAGTCGGTCATATTCCGGCACCGAGGCGATAAAATAGTAGCCATCCGCGTGACGCAGAATAAAGGGATCGGCGCGTTGGGTAATAAAAGGATTGGGCCAGCTCATTTGATCTCTCCGGGTTGCGTAGTCGCTGAGGACGCGATAGGGGATACGTGATGTGAATGGGCACGGCGTAGTGCCAGATCGGCCTGAATGGTGCGCATCATTTTGCGATCCACTTTCATCAAGCGCACCACGCCAGCGGTAATCAGATAGCCGACGCCAGGAATCACGGTAAACAGCAGCATGATGCCGTTAGTGGCGCTGGGTGCCTGTTGTTTGGCACCGGCATCGTAGCCATATATCGACAGCAGGAAACCTACCATCGCACCGGCAACCGCCAGCCCAACTTTCAGGAAGAACAGATTGCCGGAGAAGCTCATACCGGTGATGCGTTTGCCGGTTTTCCATTCACCGTAATCATCCACGTCGGCCATCAGCGACCAGTGCAGCGGCGAGGGAATTTGGTGCAGGATATTTAGCAGGAAATAGGCGATCACCACCGCGACGGTGGCGTGTGGATCGATCCAGTAAAAGCCGCAGGAGAACAGCGCCAGCGCGATGTTAGTCCAGAAAAAGACTTTGAGCTTGCACCAGCGGTCGGTAAGAACTTTCGCCAGCGTGCTGCCAAACATCATGCCGATGACGCCAAGGCTGATGAACAGCGTGGCGAAGTGAGTTGATTGGCCCATCACCCAGGTGACGTAATACATGGTGGCCGCCATGCGGATAAAACCAGGACAGACGTTACAGAACGTCAGCAGCAGAATGCGCACCCACTGATCGTTCTTCCATACGTCGCGCAGGTCCTGTTTCAAATCATCATTGCTTGGCGCCGCAGGTCGAATGCGTTCGCGCACCGTAGCAAAACAGAACAGGAACATGGCCAGACCAATCAGCGCCAACACGCTCATCGCCAGCTGATAGCCGCGTGCTTTATTGTCGCCACCAAACCACTCGGCCATCGGCAGTAGCGAAAGCGAAAGAATGAGCGTGGCAACGCCCACCATCACAAAGCGATACGACTGGCACGACACGCGTTCTCCGGGATCGTTGGTAATCACGCCACCCAGCGAGCAGTAAGGGATGTTGATGGCGGTATAGGTCAGCGACATCAGGAAGTAGGTGACAAATGCCCAGATAACTTTGTTGTCGTAGCTCCAGTCCGGCGTGGTAAACATCAAGACGCTGAACAGCACGTAGGGCACGGAAACCCACAGCAGCCAAGGGCGGAAACGGCCCCAGCGGCTCTGAGTTCGGTCGGCAATGGCGCCCATGATCGGATCGGTCACCGCATCCAGCACGCGCACCGA
The DNA here is from genome assembly GCF_037479095.1 of Pantoea nemavictus. Classification (NCBI taxonomy): domain Bacteria; kingdom Pseudomonadati; phylum Pseudomonadota; class Gammaproteobacteria; order Enterobacterales; family Erwiniaceae; genus Pantoea; species Pantoea nemavictus. The sequence goes on from NZ_JBBGZW010000001.1 coordinate 2,914,666, forward strand.
GAGCAACAGCGTGCCGACCAGCGCCGGGGCTAAGCCAAACACATCAGTGTAGAAATAATTGAGGAACAGCATGATGGCGCCACCAATCATGTTGCATCCGGCATCGCCCATGCCATATCCCAGTTTCTCCCGGAACGAGAGGGCTGCTCCTTTCATTGATCGTCTCCAGCGACTAGATGAGCAGAAATTATCTGTGCAAAATCAGTAATCTGCTGGGGAGCAAATGGTCGGGTAGATGGACAAAACGCGCGGGCGGGAAAAAGTGTGAGCCAGATCAGAGGAACTGCCCGGCAACAGCGTGCCGGGCAGGGAACAACATTAGGCTTTCTGTAGTTTGTTCTTAATGGTGTAGCCGATACCCAGAATCACCAGCCAGACCGGAATCAGCCATACCGAGATCGCCATGCCCGGCGTCATCAGCATAATGACCAGCACGCCGGCCAGGAACACCAGACAGATCCAGTTACCCAGCGGATAGAGCACCGCTCTGAAGCGGGTGGTCACGCCTTGCTGGTCTTTCTTCTTACGGAATTTCAGATGCGCCAGGCTGATCATCGCCCAGTTGATAACCAGAGCGGAAACCACCAGCGCCATCAGCAGACCAAAGGCTTCACCTGGCATCAGGTAGTTAATCAGGACGCACAGCAAGGTCGCAACGGCAGAGACCAGAATGGTGGCGACTGGCACGCCGCGGCTATCGACTTTCAGCAGCGCTTTTGGCGCGTTGCCTTGTTGCGCAAGGCCGAACAGCATGCGGCTATTACAGTAAACGCAGCTGTTGTAGACCGACAGTGCAGCCGTCAGGATCACCACGTTCAGCGCGTTGGCGACAAAAGCATCGCCCAGTTCATGGAAAATCAACACGAACGGGCTGGTATCGGCTGTTACGCGCGTCCACGGCAGCAGCGACAACAATACAGCCAGTGAGCCGATATAGAAAATCAGGATACGCCACAGCACCTGGTTGGTGGCTTTCGGGATGCTCTCTTCTGGATTGTCGGCTTCTGCGGCGGTAATGCCCACCAGCTCCAGACCACCAAACGAGAACATAATGATTGCCATCATCATCACGAGCCCGGTCATGCCGTGCGGCAAGAAACCGCCCTGATCCCAAAGGTTGCTCACGCTAGCCTGCGGGCCGCCGTTGCCGCTAAACAGCAGCCAGCCGCCGAACAGGATCATGCCGATAACCGCGACGACTTTGATGATTGCGAACCAGAACTCCATCTCACCAAACACTTTAACGTTGGTCAGGTTGATAGCGTTGATCAGTACAAAGAAGATGGCGGCAGTAGCCCAGGTGGGGAAGTCTGGCCACCAGAACTGCACGTATTTGCCGACGGCGGTCAATTCAGCCATGGCGACCAATACATACAGCACCCAGTAGTTCCAGCCCGAGGCGAAACCGGCGAAGTTGCCCCAGTATTTGTAGGCGAAGTGGCTGAAGCTACCGGCAACCGGCTCTTCAACCACCATTTCGCCCAGTTGGCGCATAATCAGAAAGGCAATAAAACCGGCGATCGCATAACCGAGAATCACGGCGGGACCCGCCGATTTAATCACTGATGCGCTACCCAGAAACAGGCCAGTACCTACGGCTCCGCCCAGCGCAATCAGCTGAATATGGCGATTCTTTAAGCCGCGGTGCAGCGTGTCGCCATGCTGTTGTTCCATACAAACCTCGTGATGTTGTTATTGTGCACCTGCAGTGCGCGCACTGTAAGGTCGTTTACCCTAATGTACTCTTTTCTTTACGGTATCTGGCATGCTGTGTGCATGCATGAGCTACCACGGCGTTCAGAATAGTGATAAGCGCGCCGCTTTGCACCTGCTTTTGCTTTTTGTGCTGAGAGATGACTGAAAAAGCAGCAGCATTCACTGCGCGCCGGTCGCAATATTTCTGCCACGAAAAAATCGTGAACACGAATAGCTTTCACTTATGGTTGCACGGTTTTGGCGGCGCTAACTCAGTGTAAGGTTAGGTAAAAGTGCAATTCATTAACATTTGCTGTCGCCCAGTAATTTCTCACTTAATCCCGGTGAATTAGCGCATCACTGCTACGATCTTCCCCTGAAGTGTGACCGCGCCCATATAGACACAAGGTGAATACTTTGTTACTTTACCGGCACCATTTTTCAATTGGTATTACCAATTTACTCCGGACGTTTGGCTGATAAGAAGGGAAGATGGCTTACAGTAAAATTCGCCAACCCAAGCTCTCTGATGCAATTGAGCAGCAACTGGAATCCCTGATTATGGAAGGGACGCTCCAGCCGGGAGAAAAACTGCTCCCCGAGCGTGAACTGGCGAAACAGTTTGATGTCTCACGTCCATCCTTGCGCGAAGCGATTCAGAGCCTGGAAGCTAAAGGCCTGCTGATGCGTCGTCAGGGCGGTGGCACCTTCGTCCAAAAAAATCTCTGGCAAAGCCTAAGCGACCCGCTGGTCGGGCTGCTTGCCGAACATCCAGAATCTCAGTTTGACCTGCTGGAAACCCGCCATGCGCTGGAAGGCGTTGCTGCCTATTATGCGGCGCTGCGGGGCACCGATGAAGATCTGCAGCGCATCCGCGACTGCCATGTTCACATTCAGCAGGCACAGGACAGCGGCGATCTCGATGCTGAAGCCGATGCAGTGATGAAGTATCAGATCGCTGTCACAGAAGCCGCTCATAATGTGGTGCTTCTGCATTTGCTGCGTTCCATGGGCCCTATGCTGGAACAAAACGTCCGTCAGAATTTTGAATTGCTCTACGCTCGCCGGGAAATGCTGGCGAAAGTGAGCGGTCACCGCGCCAGTATTTTCGAGGCGATTGTGGCTCGTGAGCCAGAACAAGCACGCGAGGCCTCTCATCGTCACCTGGCGTTCATTGAGGAAATCTTGCTGGATAGAAGTCGGGAGCAGAGTCGTCGTGAACGCTCCCTGCGTCGTTTACAGCAACGTAAGGAATAACGCACGGCAACGAACGTGCGGAAAACACGACGGGCCTGTCTTCTTGTGCTGTGAACCAGAAGCAAAGCACAAGCAGACAGGCTCCTGATAATTTCAACGTATTAGACACAGATAAGGAATACACCCCATGTCAGAACGTTTACAGAATGACGTGGATCCGATCGAAACTCGTGATTGGCTACAAGCGATCGAATCGGTCATCCGTGAAGAAGGTGTTGAGCGCGCGCAGTATCTGATTGATCAGGTAATGAGTGCAGCACGCAAAGGTGGCGTGAAAGTTGCCGCAGGTTCCTCTGCAATCAGCAACTACATTAACTCTATTGCTGTTGAAGATGAGCCGGACTATCCGGGCAACACCTCTCTTGAACGTCGTATCCGTTCCGCAATTCGTTGGAACGCCATCATGTCGGTGCTGCGTGCGTCGAAGAAAGATCTGGAGTTGGGTGGCCATATGTCCTCCTTCCAGTCTTCCGCGACCATTTATGAAGTGTGCTTCAACCACTTCTTCCGCGCGCGTAGCGACAAAGACGGCGGCGATCTGGTTTACTTCCAGGGCCATATCTCTCCGGGCATCTATGCACGTGCCTTCCTTGAAGGTCGTCTGACCGAAGAGCAGATGAACAACTTCCGTCAGGAAGTGCATGGCAACGGCCTCTCTTCTTATCCGCACCCGAAACTGATGCCAGACTTCTGGCAGTTCCCGACCGTTTCTATGGGCCTTGGCCCGCTGTCGGCGATCTATCAGGCGAAATTCCTGAAGTATCTGGAACACCGCGGTCTGAAGGACACTTCAGCACAAACCGTTTACGCCTTCCTTGGTGATGGCGAGATGGATGAGCCAGAATCCAAGGGTGCGATCACCATCGCCACCCGTGAAAAGCTGGATAACCTGGTGTTCATCATCAACTGTAACCTGCAGCGTCTGGATGGCCCGGTCACCGGTAACGGTAAGATCATCAACGAGCTGGAAGGCATCTTCGCCGGTGCTGGCTGGAACGTGATCAAAGTGATCTGGGGCGGTCGTTGGGATGAACTGCTGCGTCAGGACACCAGCGGCAAGCTGATTCAACTGATGAACGAAACCGTTGACGGCGATTATCAGACCTTCAAATCCCGTGACGGCGCCTACGTGCGCGAGCACTTCTTCGGTAAATATCCGGAAACCGCAGCACTGGTGAAAGATTGGTCAGACGAAGAGATCTTCGCCCTGAACCGCGGCGGTCACGATCCGAAGAAAGTCTACGCAGCACTGAAAAAAGCGCAGGAGACCAAAGGTCAGCCAACGCTGATTCTGGCACATACCATTAAAGGCTATGGTATGGGTGATACTGCCGAAGGCAAAAACATCGCGCACCAGGTTAAGAAGATGAACATGGATGGCGTTCGCTACATCCGCGATCGCTTCAACGTGCCGGTTGCTGATGAGAAAATCGAAGAGCTGCCGTACGTGACCTTCGAAAAAGGTTCTGAAGAGTACAACTATCTGCACGGTCAACGTGAGAAGTTGGGCGGCTACCTGCCAACGCGTCAGGCGCAATTCAGCGAGAAGCTGGAAATGCCAACGCTGGAAGAGTTCCGTCCGTTGCTGGAAGAGCAGAATAAAGAGATCTCCACCACCATCGCCTTCGTGCGTGCCTTGAACGTGATGCTGAAGAACAAGTCGATCAAAGATCGCCTGGTTCCGATCCTCGCGGATGAAGCTCGTACCTTCGGTATGGAAGGTCTGTTCCGTCAGATTGGTATCTACAGCCCGAACGGTCAGCAGTACACCCCGCAGGACCGCGAGCAGGTTGCTTACTATAAAGAAGACGAGAAAGGCCAGATTCTGCAGGAAGGGATCAACGAGCTGGGCGCAGGTTCATCCTGGCTGGCAGCGGCGACCTCTTACAGCACCAACAACCTGCCGATGATTCCGTTCTACATCTATTACTCGATGTTCGGCTTCCAGCGCATCGGCGATCTGATGTGGTTGGCGGGCGATCAGCAGGCGCGCGGCTTCCTCGTCGGCGGCACCTCCGGTCGTACTACACTGAACGGCGAAGGCCTGCAGCACGAAGATGGTCACAGCCACATTCAGTCGCTGACCATCCCGAACTGTATCTCTTACGATCCGTCTTACGCGTACGAAGTGGCGGTCATCATGCAAGATGGCCTGGTGCGTATGTACGGCGAAGCGCAGGAGAACATCTACTACTACATCACCACGCTGAACGAAAACTACCACATGCCGGCGATGCCGCAGGGTGCGGAAGAGGGTATCCGTAAGGGTATCTACAAGCTGGAAACCGTAGACGGTAGCAAAGGCAAAGTGCAGCTGCTGGGTTCAGGTTCAATCCTGCGTCACGTGCGTGAAGCCGCGCAGATCCTGGCGAAAGATTACGGCATCGGTTCTGACGTCTACAGCGTGACCTCGTTCACCGAGCTGGCGCGTGATGGCCAGGATTGCGAGCGCTGGAACATGCTGCACCCAACCGAAGAGCCACGTGTACCGTACATCGCGCAGGTGATGAACGAGGCGCCGGCTGTCGCATCAACTGACTACATGAAGCTGTTCGCAGAACAGGTTCGCAGCTACGTACCTTCCAGCGATTATCGCGTGCTGGGTACTGACGGCTTCGGTCGTTCAGACAGCCGCGAAAACCTGCGTCACCACTTCGAAGTGGATGCATCGTATGTGGTTGTGGCTGCGCTGGGTGAGCTGGCTAAACGCGGCGAAATCGATAAGAAAGTGGTGGCAGAAGCAATCACCAAGTTCAACATCGACGCCGATAAAGTTAACCCGCGTCTGGCTTAAGAGGTAAGAGAGTAATGGCTATTGAAATTAACGTGCCGGATATCGGGGCAGACGAAGTTGAAGTCACCGAAATTCTGGTGAAGGTGGGCGACAAGGTTGAAGCTGAACAGTCGCTGATCACCGTAGAAGGTGATAAAGCCTCAATGGAAGTGCCTTCGCCGCAGGCCGGCGTGGTGAAAGAGATCAAAATCTCAACCGGTGACAAAGTGGAAACCGGCAAACTCATCATGATCTTTGACGCAGAAGGTGCCGCAGAAGCGGCGCCAGCGCCAGCAGAAGAGAAGAAAGCGGAAGCCGCTCCTGCTCCAGCTGCTGCCGCTGCTGCGGTCAGCAAAGAGGTCAACGTACCGGACATCGGCGGCGACGAAGTTGAAGTTACCGAGATTCTGGTCAAAGTGGGCGACACCGTTGCCGCTGAGCAGTCACTGATCACCGTTGAAGGCGACAAAGCCTCAATGGAAGTCCCTGCACCGTTCGCGGGTGTGGTGAAAGAGATCAAAATCGCCACCGGCGATAAAGTGAATACCGGCTCACTGATCATGGTATTCGAAGCAGAAGGCGCAGCGCCTGCTGCGGCTCCAGCAGCCAAACAGGAAGCGGCTCCAGCAGCAGCCCCTGCGGCCTCTGGCGCGAAAGACGTCAACGTGCCGGACATTGGTGGCGATGAAGTTGAAGTCACCGAGATTCTGGTGAAAGTCGGCGACAAAGTAACTGCTGAACAATCATTGATCGTGGTTGAAGGCGACAAAGCGTCAATGGAAGTGCCTGCACCGTTCGCCGGTACCGTGAAAGAGTTGAAAGTGTCGACTGGCGATAAAGTCATCACCGGTAAACTCATCATGGTGTTCGAAGTGGAAGGCGCGGCACCGGCTGCGGCGCCAGCAGCTAAGCAGGAAGCCGCTCCGGCAGCCGAAGCCGCTAAACCTGCCGCCGCGCCTGCCCCTGCGAAAGCGGATGCTAAAGGCGAGTTCGCTGAGAACGATGCTTACGTGCACGCTACGCCGGTGATTCGTCGCCTGGCGCGCGAGTTCGGTGTCAACCTGGCGAAAGTCAAAGGCACCGGCCGCAAAGGTCGCATCCTGAAAGAAGACGTGCAGACTTACGTTAAAGACGCGGTGAAACGCGCTGAAGCGGCTCCGGCTGCTGCAGCCAGCGGCGGAAGCCTGCCTGGTCTGCTGCCTTGGCCGAAAGTGGACTTCAGCAAGTTTGGCGAAATCGAAGAAGTGGAACTGGGTCGTATCCAGAAAATCTCGGGTGCCAACCTGAGCCGTAACTGGGTGGTTATCCCGCACGTTACGCACTTCGACAAAACCGACATCACCGATCTGGAAGCCTTCCGCAAACAGCAGAATGCTGAAGCGGAGAAACGTAAACTGGATGTGAAATTCACACCAGTGGTGTTCATCATGAAAGCCGTTGCCGCTGCTCTTGAGCAGATGCCACGCTTCAACAGTTCACTGTCTGAAGATGCACAGAAACTGACACTGAAGAAATACATCAACATCGGTGTGGCGGTAGATACGCCAAACGGTCTGGTGGTTCCGGTGTTCAAAGATGTGAACAAAAAAGGCATCACTGAACTGTCGCGCGAGCTGATGGCGATTTCTAAGAAAGCACGTGATGGCAAGCTGACCGCGGGCGACATGCAGGGCGGTTGCTTCACCATCTCCAGCCTTGGCGGCTTGGGCACCACGCACTTCGCGCCGATCGTCAACGCGCCGGAAGTGGCTATCCTCGGTGTTTCCAAGTCAGCGATGGAGCCGGTGTGGAACGGTAAAGAGTTTGAGCCGCGTCTGATGATGCCTATCTCACTCTCCTTCGACCACCGCGTGATCGACGGTGCTGATGGTGCGCGCTTTATCACTATCATCAACAACACACTGTCCGACATTCGCCGTCTGGTGATGTGAAGTTAATCAAGGCCGGCGTAAGCCGGCCTTGTTGTAAGCATTCAATGTTGCCGCGGTTGGCAGTTTGTTAACAATTCTGTAAACTCTCGCGGTGAAATGTCCCGGCGGATATAGGGCATTAGAGCTTGGGAAAAGCTTTCTCCTGACTGCCGGTAATCAAACAAGAGGTCATGATGAGTACAGAGATTAAAACTCAAGTCGTGGTACTTGGGGCAGGTCCTGCAGGTTACTCTGCAGCCTTCCGTTGCGCTGATTTAGGTCTGGAAACCGTAATCGTTGAGCGTTACAGCACCCTCGGCGGTGTTTGTCTGAACGTAGGCTGTATCCCGTCAAAAGCGCTGCTGCACGTCGCCAAAGTGATCGACGAAGCAAAAGCCCTGGAAGAGCACGGTATCGTGTTTGGCCAGCCGCAAACTGACATCGACAAAATTCGTAGCTGGAAAGAGAAGGTGATTAACCAACTCACTGGCGGCCTCGCGGGTATGGCGAAAGGTCGTAAAGTGAAGGTGGTTACTGGCCTCGGCAAATTCACCGGTGCTAACACGCTGGTGGTAGAGGGTGAAGGTGGCGCAACCACCATTAACTTCGATAACGCGATCATCGCGGCCGGTTCTCGTCCAATCGAACTGCCATTTATTCCGCACAACGATCCGCGCGTGTGGGACTCTACCGATGCGCTGGAACTGAAAGAAGTGCCGAAGCGTCTGCTGGTTATGGGCGGCGGCATCATCGGTCTGGAAATGGCCACCGTTTACAAAGCGCTGGGTTCAGAGATCGACGTGGTTGAGATGTTCGACCAGGTGATCCCGGCTGCCGATAAAGACGTGGTGAAAGTCTTCACCAAGCGTATCAGCAAGAAATTCAACCTGATGCTGGAAACTAAAGTCACCGCGGTTGAAGCGAAAGACGACGGTATTTACGTATCAATGGAAGGCAAAAAAGCGCCAGCTGACGCACAGCGTTACGACGCGGTGCTGGTGGCGATTGGCCGTGTACCGAATGGTAAAGGTCTGGATGCTGGTAAAGCAGGCGTGGAAGTGGACGATCGCGGCTTCATCCGCGTCGACAAGCAGATGCGCACCAACGTACCGCACATCTATGCCATCGGTGACATCGTGGGTCAGCCAATGCTGGCGCACAAAGGTGTGCACGAAGGCCACGTAGCGGCGGAAGTGATCTCCGGTCTGAAGCACTACTTCGACCCGAAAGTGATCCCATCTATTGCTTATACCGAGCCAGAAGTTGCCTGGGTTGGTCTGACCGAGAAAGAAGCCAAAGAGAAAGGCATCAGCTACGAAGTGTCTACCTTCCCGTGGGCAGCTTCAGGCCGTGCGATCGCTTCTGATTGTGCAGACGGTATGACCAAGCTGATCTTCGACAAAGAAACGCACCGTGTCATCGGTGGCGCGATTGTCGGTACCAACGGCGGCGAGCTGCTGGGTGAGATTGGTCTGGCGATTGAAATGGGCTGTGATGCCGAAGATATCGCGCTGACCATTCACGCGCACCCAACGCTGCATGAGTCTGTTGGCCTGGCAGCGGAAATATTCGAAGGCAGCATCACGGACCTGCCGAACCCGAAAGCGAAAAAGAAATAACTTTTCGCTTTTGATAAATTAACGGCTCCTTTAAGGAGCCGTTTTTTATTAGTCGTTCTGGTTAAATAAAGAAATAAAAAAAGGCGCGTGAGCTAACACATGCGCAATGCCGGAATAGCGGGAGCGAACTCCCGCTAAAGAAGTTTTACTGTCGTGCTTCGTAAGCCATAACAGCCGATAATTCAGCAGCGAATATCCGTAATCGTAATTCACAGAGTGAACTGCGATTTACCAGACACAATCCTAATAGAATGAGCCCGCTGATAATCAGCTTGCTGAATATTGACTTCATAGTCGTGTTCCTCTTGATTTAGCACGAGCAAGCGACTACCCTGACATTTCTCAGGTGTTAGGGTATGTCGCTTGCCCGTGCGGTTAATGAAAATTAACTGCACGGTTTTACGCTCCACAACCTACCTCAATCTTTTCAGCTTGAAGCAAGTTGCCTCAAGCGCCCGCAGGCAGTCTACGCCAAACCTATTTTATTTCACCTTAATTTTAAAATTATTTATAATTAATGATTTTGTTTTTATTTAACTATTTAAATAGATCGCGTAATGGATGGCTTTAATTAGTTATTTGTTTCCTTAAGCCAATCAATAAAATGCCGCAGCGGCGCTGAGAGATATTTACGGATTGGATAGTAGAGCCAGAATCCTTCTTCAACCGCAGTAAATCCTGCCAATATTTCAATTAAATCGCCGCGTTCTACATCTTCCCGCACCGTGCCTTCATGCAGAAAAGCAATGCCCACGCCCGCACGCGCCGCCTGTAAAATCCATTCATTGTTATCCAGCACCAGCGAACCTTTTACCGCCACTTCCTGTCGGCGGCTAGCCGAAGATGATTTCCGTCGTTCTTTACCGCGTTTCCAGCAGGATGCGCAGGCACATAACCAGAAGTTAGTGAATCAACTTTCCGCGATGGCTGCAGGTTATGACGCCACAGCCGCCCAGCTGGCATTGGCGTGGGTGCTGGCGAAGGGTGATTTTATCGTGCCGATTCCCGGAGCCAGTAAAATCGCCCATCTGGAACAGAACTGCGTCGCCGCCTATTTAACATTACGCGGGGTTGATGTCGCCACGCTGGATGAGCTGTTCAGCGTGCACAATATTCAGGGCGCACGTTATAACGACAGCGAGTTTATATTGGTCGATCGATAATCGGTTTCTCCTCGTTTATGCAGCAAGCAGGCTTTCAACGCCTGCTTTTTTTTATGTGATCGCGCGCAATCCGCAGACGAACCTGCTAAATAACGCGCGGATGTTGCTTTTTTGTAAACAGATTAACAATCAGCCGAAATGCTGCTATGCTGCCCCACGCGGAACCGGGCACCTCACCCTACTGTTTGACAGCATCAAGGGGTGCGCCGGAAAGCTATACAATGAGAGCGAGGAGAACGTCGTGCTAGAAGAATACCGTAAGCACGTTGCCGAGCGTGCTGCCCAGGGAATCGTACCTAAGCCGTTAGATGCTTCCCAAATGGCCGCGCTGGTTGAACTGCTGAAAAACCCGCCAGCGGGTGAAGAAGAATTCCTTATCGACCTTTTGGTCAATCGTGTTCCACCAGGTGTTGATGAAGCGGCGTATGTTAAAGCCGGTTTCCTGGCAGCTGTCACTAAGGGCGAAGCCCACTCTCCTCTGGTTACTCGCGAAAAAGCCGTTGAGCTGCTGGGCACCATGCAGGGCGGTTATAACATCCATGCGCTGATTGAAGCGTTAGAAGATGAAGCGCTCGCGCCGATTGCCGCTGAAGCCCTGTCTCACACGCTGCTGATGTTCGATAACTTCTACGATGTCGAAGAGAAAGCCAAAGCGGGTAACCCACACGCGAAAAAAATTATCCAGTCATGGGCCGATGCCGAATGGTTCCTGAAGCGTCCAAAACTGGCTGAAAAAATCACCACCACCGTGTTCAAAGTGACCGGCGAAACCAACACCGACGACCTCTCTCCGGCGCCGGATGCATGGTCACGTCCGGATATTCCACTGCACGCGCTGGCGATGTTAAAAAACGCCCGTGAAGGCATCGAACCCGACGATGCGGGTAACGTTGGCCCGATCAAACAGATCGAAGCGCTGCAGACCAAAGGCTTCCCGCTGACCTATGTCGGCGACGTGGTCGGTACCGGTTCTTCACGTAAATCCGCCACCAACTCGGTGCTGTGGTTTATGGGCGACGATATCCCGTACGTGCCGAACAAAAAGGGCGGCGGTCTGTGCCTCGGCGGTAAAATCGCCCCGATCTTCTTCAACACCATGGAAGATGCTGGCGCACTGCCGATCGAACTCGACGTTGATCGTCTGAACATGGGCGATGTCATTGACGTTTACCCGTACAAAGGCGAAGTGCGCAATCATGAAACCGATGAAGTGCTGGCGACCTTCGAACTGAAGACCGACGTGCTGCTGGACGAAGTCCGTGCTGGCGGTCGTATTCCGCTGATCATCGGCCGTGGCTTGACCACTAAAGCGCGTGAATCACTGGGACTGCCGCACAGCGAAGTGTTCGTGCAAGCCAAAGATGTTGCCGCCAGCACCCGTGGTTACTCACTGGCGCAGAAAATGGTTGGTCGTGCGTGCGGCGTAGATGGCGTCCGTCCAGGCGCTTACTGCGAACCGAAAATGACGTCAGTGGGTTCTCAGGACACCACCGGTCCAATGACGCGTGACGAACTGAAGGATCTGGCGTGCCTCGGCTTCTCTGCCGACCTGGTGATGCAGTCATTCTGCCACACCGCGGCCTATCCGAAGCCGGTCGACGTCACCACGCACCATACGCTGCCTGACTTCATCATGAACCGTGGTGGCGTCTCGCTGCGTCCGGGCGATGGTATCATTCACAGCTGGCTGAACCGTATGCTGCTGCCAGATACCGTAGGTACCGGCGGTGACTCGCATACCCGTTTCCCAATTGGTATATCCTTCCCGGCTGGTTCGGGTCTGGTAGCGTTTGCTGCTGCGACCGGCGTAATGCCGTTGGACATGCCGGAATCGGTGCTGGTGCGCTTTAAAGGTAAAATGCAGCCGGGCATCACCCTGCGCGATCTGGTGCATGCGATTCCGCTGTACGCCATCAAAGCGGGTCTGCTGACCGTGGAGAAGAAAGGGAAGAAGAACATCTTCTCTGGCCGCATTCTGGAAATTGAAGGCCTGCCTGATCTGAAAGTTGAGCAAGCTTTCGAACTTTCTGATGCTTCCGCTGAACGTTCTGCTGCCGGCTGTACCATCAAGCTGGATAAAGCGCCAATCATCGAGTATCTCAACTCGAACATTGTGCTGCTGAAGTGGATGATCTCTGAAGGCTACGGCGATCGTCGTACGCTGGAACGCCGCGTTGAAGGCATGGAAAAATGGCTGACCGATCCGCAACTGCTGGAAGGCGATGCAGATGCCGAATACGCTGCGGTGATCGACATCGATCTGGCCGAGATCAAAGAGCCAATTCTGTGTGCACCGAACGATCCAGACGACGCGCGCTGGTTGTCTGACGTGCAGGGCGAGAAGATCGACGAAGTGTTCATCGGTTCGTGCATGACCAACATTGGTCACTTCCGCGCGGCAGGTAAACTGCTGGATGCCCATAAAGGTCAGTTGCCAACCCGTCTGTGGGTTGCGCCGCCAACGAAAATGGACGCCGCACAGCTGACCGAAGAGGGCTACTACAGCGTGTTCGGTAAGAGCGGTGCGCGTATTGAGATTCCGGGCTGTTCACTGTGCATGGGTAACCAGGCGCGTGTGGCGGACGGCGCGACGGTGGTTTCCACCTCAACCCGTAACTTCCCGAACCGTCTCGGTACCGGTGCTAACGTGTTCCTCGCATCGGCTGAACTGGCAGCGGTAGCTTCACTGCTCGGTAAACTGCCAACGCCGGACGAGTACCAGCAGTTCATGCTGCAGGTGGATAAGACCGCGGCAGACACTTACCGTTACCTCAACTTTGATCAGCTGGGACAATACACTGACAAAGCAGATAGCGTGATCTTCCAGACTGCCGTTTAATCGGTTTTCCGGATGAACAAGGGGACGATGAAAATCGTCCCTTTTTTTATGCGCTTTTTTCCGCTGACATCTCCAGGCATAATGCGAGCGCGATCCCACTTTATTCAGCGTGCTGCGCACAAAATGCACTAAGACAGTGCCGCACGGCGCGTCATCAGTATGAGGCAAATCCATGGAGTATGAATTTCTGCGTGATTTGACCGGGCAGGTCAAAGTGCGTATGTCGATGGACCACGAAGCGGTGGGTCACTGGTTCAATGAAGAAGTCAAAGACAATCTGCCGTTGCTGGATGAGGTTGAAGCCGCCGCCCAACAGGTAAAAGGTACCCTTAATCAGTGGCAGCGTGTGGGGCATGAATACACGCTGTGGCTGGACGAAGAAGAGGTGATGATTCGTGCCAACCAGCTAGCGCTGGAAGATGACGGCATGGAAGAGGGCATGACCTATTACGACGAAGAGAGCCTGTCGTTTTGTGGTGTGGAAGATTTTCTTGCGGTGATCGCGGCATACCGGCAGTTTATTGCGGGTAAGTAATACCGGTGCGCATTCACGCGCACCTTATACCTTAGTATTGCCATGCATGGCGACTACGTCGATATTTGTACTTATCTACACTGTCGCAATCGGCGTAGCGGGCGAGCCTACCGCGCCTGGCAAACGTAGCGGCGGTGCGGTGAGCAGAAACGCATGGCGCTGATGCTGCGCCAGCCAGTCGGCCAGCGGACTCAGCAGCATTAACTCCCCAAGATAGACGCCCAGCCGGAACAAGCAGAGATCGTGCAGCGGATGTGACGGATAGAAATCATCATTCATTGGCCGCGCTGGGAGTATTTCCACCGCCGGGTTATCTGCGATTAATGCCACTACGCCGCTTTCAGCAACCCAGTTGCGTAATGCCCGATCGCTACCGTCCAGCCCGGCAAAATGCGTGTTGAGGAAGTCCATATCCGGTTTACCCTGCATGGCGAGAATGGCTTCGTCCATGCCGGTGCGGAAGCAGACGAAATCGCCCGGTCGCACTTCAATATTATCGGCCTGCAGAATCTGTTGCAGATGCGAATAACCAAATGCAAACCGTTGGTTACCGAAATGGCGTTTGATATCAATCATCACTGCACGTCCCTGCATACCCTGCGCTGCCATGTTCTCAATGCCCAGCGCTTTGGCACCGAGATGGCAGCCGTGATCGCAGCCACAACCAGCGCGGTAATCGGTTTCGCCGACAATATCCACATTGGCCTTGTAACCGTTGTAGAACACCATTTCCGGCTCGCCGTTATCGTTAACGTCAAACCACTGGCCCATATGCGCCAGGCTGTCCCATTGCGTTGAATATTGCAGTGCCAGCGTTACGCTATCGTCGCAAATCACATCGGTAAGCTGCGGATTATCACGCGAAAGAGGATAGGTCATATTGGCATGTTCACCGCGTCGCGTGGCATTGAGTTGAGGTGGTGGACGGCGTGGATTCATCGCCGTACCGCCGGGCAAATCGAGTGGCAAACTCAGGCAGAAGGTTTCGCCCGTCTTCACCTCTGCGATACCTTCCCGCACTTTGGCAGCCGTAAGCAGATTAAGTCGACCGAGCTGATCATCCGCACCGAAATCGCCCCATGTCGATTGGGCCGGACGTTTTTTCCAACGCGCATTCATACTTCTCTCCTTAAGGTGCCATCCAACGCGGCATTACGCTCTGCACCCATTGGCTCTACGCGCGGCAGCCAGAACGCGTAAATCAGCGCACCAACCACGCCAATAACACCGGCAATCTCCAGTGGAATTACGAACGAATGGGTGAACTGCATCAGCACGCCAATCAAAATCGGTGAGATGATCCCGGCAAGATTTGCCGCCATGTTTTGAATGCCGCCGATAGTCGCCACATTGGCGCGATTGGGCGCAACGTCCGAAGGTAACGCCCATAATGCTGCCGAAGCAAACGTGGCGGCGAAGTTGGCAAAGCACAGCGCCGCCAGCGCCAGGCCTACGGTCGGCGAGAAGGCCGCCAGCCCAATTGTCGCGCTACCGAGCATGCCGCCTACCAGCGGGATCTTGCGCGCCACGCTGAGCGAATAGCCACGACGTACCAGCGCATCCGACAGCAATCCGCCACACCAGCCACCAACAATTGCGGCAACGCCCGGCAGCATGCCGAGTAAGCCGAACTTCATCAGCGACAGATGAAAGGTTTCCACCAGATAGGTGGGAAACCAGGTGAAGAAAAAGTACGAGACGAAGTTGATACAGAAGAATCCGGCCATCATCGCCTGCACGGTGCGCTGACCCAGCAGCTGGCGCACGCTCATCGGATCGCCGGTTTGCGGATCCTGGTTGGCTTCGATAAATTCCACTTCTTCGCGCGTTACGCTGGAGTGCTCGCGTGGATCGCGATACCACAGATACCACGCCAGCGCCCACACTACCGCTACCACGCCCGAAATCACAAAGGTCATACGCCAGCCGACCAGTGCAATCAGAAAAGAGATGATCGGAATGGCCAGCGTGCCGCCAATTTTGCTGCCGTTATTGAATGTTGCGGCGGCGAAGCTGCGCTCCTGGCGCGGGAACCAGCGCGTAACCGTTGAGGAGCTGGCGGGATAGCTTGGCGCTTCCACGGCACCGAGCACAAAGCGAAAGCCAACCAGCGCCGCAATTGAACTGGCAAGTCCGCATGCGGCAGTGGCTAATCCCCATCCAAGGCTACTCAGCGCAAAGGTAATGCGCGGACCGAGTTTATCCACCAGCCAGCCTCCTGGCAGTTGAAACAGCACATAGCTCCAGAAGAAGGCGGAGAGCAACAAGCCGCTGTCGGTAGGCGAAAAGTTCAGCTCCTGGCTCATAAACGGCATCGCTACGCTCATTGCAGCGCGATCGATATAGTTGATGGCAATGCCGACGGACAGCACCGTAAGAATGACGAAACGAAATTTCCCTTTCGCTTTACTTGCCGAAATTGCAGCAGGTGATCCATTGGAATGTAGCGACATCATCGCCTCCAATTATTTTTATTTTCAGTAGGGGAAAATCCGCATCAGAACGATGCGGCGGGTTAGGCGCTTACGCGCCGCTTGCCACAGAATGGGAGTGCGTCACCTGTTCCTCATCCACGATAGGTTCAACTTTACCCATCAGGAACAGATAGTTAAGGATACCAATCACCACCAGCACCGCCGAGAACACCAGTGCCCAGGTGAAGTGGCCGGTTGCACCGACGATGGCGCCGGTAATAATCGGGCCAACGGCACCGCCCATGTTGGAGACGGTGTTTTGCAACCCGGCGACAATCGATACGCTGTTTTGCGGCGCAACATCGCCCGGCAGCGCCCATACCTGTGAGGCCGCAACGGTGGTGCCCGATTTTGCGATACACAGCAGCAGCACGGTCATGAACACTGAGTCGGTAAACGGCGCAAAGCCGATGCACAGCGCCATCAACAGGCCAATGGTGAGGAACAGTTTGCGCGTGGCGGTCAGCGACAGCACTTTATTATGCACCATGCGATCCGATGCCCAACCGGCCAGCACTTCAATCACCATGCCGCAAATCAGCGGCAGCGCAGCCACCATCCCCATTTTAAGGAAATCCATGCCTTTATCTTTCACCAGATACGTCGGCAGCCAGGTGATAAAGAAGTAGGAGGTGTAGTTGATGGTGAAGAAACCAATGCACATCGCCCAGATATTGCGATAGCGCAGCAGCTTGTACCACTTCATCGGACGCACGCTTTTATCGCCATGCTTCTGCGCCTGGCCGTCACGGATAAAGCGCACTTCCTCTTTGCTGATCGACTGATGATCTTCCGGGTTTTCGGCGTAGATAAAGTACCAGGCGATAACCCAGAACAACCCTAATGCACCAATGGCGAGGAAGGTTAGACGCCAGTCGAACATGGCGATCATAAACACAATCAGCGGCATCGCCACCGCCCCCCCAAACTTCGAGGCGCTGTCGAACAGGCCCGACACCGTGGCGCGTTCGCGGTCCGGGAACCAACGCGCGGTGATGCCGGCGTTGCTCGGATAGGCAGCCGCTTCACCCACGCCTAGCGCTAAACGCAGCGCCAGCAGCGATTTAAAGCCGGTCGCCAGACCCATCGCCATGGTGGCGATTGACCACCAGCCGACGGCAATTCCCAGGCCTTTTTTCTGGCCGAAGCGATCGGCAAACCAGCCCGCCGGTATCTGCAGCAGCGCGTAAGACCAGAAGAATGCGGCCATGATAAAGCCCATCATTTCTGGATTGATATCGAGCTCTTTGATCAGATGCGGTGCCGCCGCCGAGAGAACGGTGCGGTCAATGTAGTTAATGGCGATGGCCAGCCACATCAGGCCAGCGATCCACCAACGGATACGACTCGAGCGTGCAGAGTTAGTCATAATAATTATCCACTCGAAAAAGGGTTACAGGGAAAGGCGGCGAATTATTCCAGCCCATTCATCACGTTAAGCGGGCGTTCACCCTGGCAAATGCACTGCACGATTTGCGTCACGCAACGTTCGCCTATCGCGCTGATGGCACCGTCGGTATAACCGGCGAGGTGCGCGGTGGGGATGAAGTTGCTGAGCGTGAACAGCGGATGCTCCGTCAGCGGTTCTTGCACGAACACGTCAGCCGCAGCTCCGGCAATCACGTTATCCAGCAGCGCCTGATAGAGATCCTGCTCATTCACCACACCGCCGCGTGAGGCATTAATCAGGAAGGCACTCTTCTTCATGCGTTTCAGCCGGGCGGCATCAAACAGGTGGTGGGTTTTGTCGGTCAGCGGCATATGCAGGGTGATGAAATCGCTGGTTTCCGTCAGCTGATCCAGCGTGACGAATTCGATGCCGTGCTCGGCAGCAAATGTCTCATCTGGATAAAAATCGAAGGCAATCACCCGCATGTTGAAGCCTTTAGCGCGCAGCGCGACCTGCTTGCCGATATTGCCCAGCCCAATAATGCCCAGCGTTTTGCCGTAGACATCGGTGGCAAAAATGCGCGGCCAGTGTCCGGCGCGCGTTTCAATCGCCGCCTGAGT
The DNA here is from genome assembly GCF_037479095.1 of Pantoea nemavictus. NCBI lineage: Bacteria > Pseudomonadati > Pseudomonadota > Gammaproteobacteria > Enterobacterales > Erwiniaceae > Pantoea > Pantoea nemavictus. The sequence continues at coordinate 2,932,941 of NZ_JBBGZW010000001.1, forward strand.
TACCTGGCGCGCGCAATTCAATATCAGCGCGAAGGCGAAATCGGCCACCGCATGTTTGTTGGCGTCCGGCACGTTAGTGACGTAAATACCGCGTGCGCACGTGGCATCCAGATTGATATTGTCGACGCCCACGCCGTGCTTACAGACGATTTTCAGCTGTGGCGCCAGCGCCAGCAGCGCCTCGTTGACGTCGGTAAAGGCGACGATCAGCGCGACCGTATCAGCCAGATGCGGCTCAAGCGCGCTTAGCGGCGCATCGGCGGGCAGGGTGATCAGCTCAAAACCCTGTTGTTGTAGGGTTTCAATGGGCGTCGCCTCATATTTAGCAAACGACGGTGAGGTGCAGATGACTTTCATAAATCTTCCCGATGTTGAAAATACAGCTAAGAGCCGGTGCCGCGATTAACACGGTGCGCATAAATGCGCACCCTACAAAACGCGTAGGGTCGCCATTTATGGTGACCTGGCAGGCCGCTCACCCGGTGATTACTGCAAATATTGATTCACGATCTGACGAATTTTCTGCTCTTCGTCGGCAGAGAAACTCACCGCATAGCGGCTGTCGCCCACGTCAAAGCCGAGCAGCGACACCGCTTTTTTTACTGCAGCAGGCGAGAAGCCGACGCTATACAGATCGGTGCGCAAGCCGGTGACATTTTCCTGCGCCAGACGAGAACCTTCGATATCGCCAGCGTGGAAGCGTGCCCAAATGGCGTTGATCTCTTTGGGGGCGACGTTGGCGAGCCCTGAAATACAGGCCGAGCAGCCGTCGACGAAGCCCTGATGAATCAGCGAATCCGGGCCATTCAGTACATCGAAGCTATCGATGCCTGCTGCCGCCTGCAGAAAACCGCTCAGGCTTTCATAGCTGCCAGCGCTATCTTTGATGCCGATGATGTTCGGATGCGCAGCCAGCGTGCGCACGGTCTCCGGCTGCAGCGTGTTGCCCGTGCGCGCCGGGATGTTATAGAGGAACAGCGGCACATCGATGGCGTCAGCTACCGCGCGATAGTGGGCGATCAGCTCTTCCTGTTTCAGCGGCACGAAGTAGGGCGTAATCACCGAAACCGCATCCACGCCCAGCTTCGCCACTTGCTTGCCGAGACGAATGGTTTCACGCGTCGAGATTTCGCCAATGTGCGCCACTACCGGCGCGGTGCCGTTAACTTCATCGACGCAAGTCTGTGTCACCGCCAGCTTCTCCTGCTCGTTCAGCACGAAGAATTCACCGTTGGTGCCGCCGCAGAAAATACCGTTGCCAGCACTTAACTGGCGTTTGACCTGCTCGCGCTGGGCGACGGGATTAAAGGCACCGTCGCGTTCGAAGGTGGTAACGATGGCGGTTAACACGCCCTGAATTTTCTTACTCATGTTGTCCTCGATAATGCTTAGTGGCTCAAAGCGGGAAACAGCGTCAGGTAGACGTTGCGTACGTCATCTGCGCCCACTTTCATCGGTACATTCTTCATCAGACGCTGCACGTCGAGTGCGGCTTCAACCAGATACGGCAGGTGATCCGGGCCGATACCCAGCTCTTCCAGACTGGCGGGCAGCTTTAGGCGTTTTACCAGCGCGGCGAAGTACTCAACCAGCGCGTGAGATTTGGCTTCTTCATCCAGTGACGTATCGGCATCGGGCAGCAGATCGTAAGCCTGAGCGAATTTGCTCACCGCCGCTGGACGCACAAAGCGCATGCACGGCGCGAGCAGAATGGCGTTAGCCACACCGTGCGGCAGATGATATTTACCGCCCAACGGATAGGACATGGCGTGAACCAGATGGGTACCGGCATGCGCAATCGACGCACCGCCATAATAAGATGCCCACAGCATATTCAGGCGCGCTTCAAGGTTATCCGGCTCAGCGAGAGTGGTTTCGAGGCTGGCAAACAGCTTTTTCATGCCGATCAGCGCATAGTTATCGCTTACCGGATTCGCCACGGTAGCGGTAAAGCATTCGATCAGATGGCACAGCGCATCGATACCGGTAGAAGAGGCGATATGCGGTGGCATGCTGGTGGTGAGCTCCGGTATCAGCGCGACATAATCCGGCAGCATCACCGGCGTGATTATGCCGACTTTGGTCTCTTTCTCCGGGATCGCCAGAATGGCGTTCGGCGTGGCTTCCGAGCCGGTGCCCGCCGTGGTGGGAATCAGCAGCGAAGGGGTGCGCGTCTGCGGTTTTTCACCGGCCAGCAGCGCATCCAGCGTTGGCGCGTCCGCGACGCACAGAATAGAGAGCAGCTTAGCGACATCCAGTACGCTGCCACCGCCGACGCCAATCACCAGATCGACATCGGTGGCCGGTAGCGCAGCGACAATGGCCGCCACATCGTGCTGGCTTGGCTCTGGCGGCACCGAATTGACGATGCTCAGGCTAGCCAATTGTTGCTGCAGCTGGGCGATCAGCCTCTGAACCGCCGGAATGCCTTCGATATTCTTATCGGTCACCAGCAGGGCTCTCTTCTTACCTCGTAGTAGATAGCTGAGGTCATTGAGCGCCTGAAAGCCACTTATCACGGTGCTGTTGATATTCATTACATACCCTTATCGCGTTTTTTGTGCTGAATGATTAATTTTGCTCAAACAGCGCGAGGTCCATCATTTCAGTGCCTAATTTTATAGGACAAATTGATTTCAATTAATTTGATCTTGCTCACATATAATCAATCATGATTGAATATAATCATTGCAGCACGGCAGTAGCCGTTAAAGGAGAGAAAATGACTTCACAGCCATGGAAAACGCCCGTCTTAGTGATTGCCGATGATTTTACCGGTGCTAATGATGCGGGCAGCGGGCTGGCACGCGCCGGAGCGCGCGTGCATGTGCTGTTTGACAGCAGCACACCCCATCCAGCTGGCAGCGCTGATGTGCTGGTGATCAGCACCGATAGCCGCGCGGTAAACGCGCAAGAAGCGGCGCGTCGCACCCTTGCTGCGCTGGAGCAGCATCAGGCGATGGCCAACGATGGCTGGCTGTTTAAGAAGATCGATTCCACGCTGCGCGGCAATCCCGGTGCGGAAATCAGCGTGGCGCTGCAGGCCAGCGGCAAAAAATTAGCATTGGTAGTGCCGGCGGTGCCGAAACTGGGGCGTACCACGCGCAACGGTGAAGTCTGGATCGATCAGCAGCGTTTGATTGATACCGAATTCGCCAGCGATCCCAAAACCCCGGTTACCAGCAGCCATGTGCTGACGTGCCTGCAAATGCAGAGCATCTTGCCCGGCGAGACCCTCGACCTCGCCACGGTACGCGGCGCACAACTGGCCCAGGTACTGGCGCACAAACAGGGGTTGCTGGTGGTGGATATCGAGCAGGACGCCGACCTTGCCTTATTAATGGCGGCGGCGGCCGCGCTAGATGAGCGGCCACTATTGGCCGGAGCCTCAGGCCTGAGCGATGCGCTGGGCGAACTGCTGGCTGCCCGTCGGCCGCGTCCGGTGCTGGCGGTGGTGGGTTCGATGAGCGCAATGGCGCAGCAGCAAATTGCGCGCCTTGCCAGCCAGCGCGACATCCGCATTATCGACATTGATATCCGCCAGCTGTTTGCCCAGCCTGCCTGGCCGCAAGCCGCCGTATGGCAACAGGCGATGCTGCAGGCGCTGCACGATGGCGCGCATTGCGTGCTGCGCACCACGCAGCATGTCGATCAGCGTCACGACATTGAGCAACTCTGCCAGCAGCATCAGGTTTCGCGGCAGGCATTAGGCGAACGCATCTGCCAGTTTCTCGCGCAGTTAACCAGCACCGTTTGTCGTCAGGTGCAGCCTGCGGGGCTTTATCTCTCCGGCGGAGATGTGGCGATTGCCGTGGCGCAGGCATTAGGTGCCAGCGGTTTCCAGATTCAGGGCCTGGTGGCGGGCTGTGTGCCGCACGGGGTTTTGCTTAACAGTGAATTACACCTGCCGGTGATGACCAAAGCAGGTGGCTTTGGTGACGAAAACACCCTGGTAGAAGCCATTCGTTTTATTGAGGAGAAGTTGAGTGAATAAAATTATTGCGATTACCATGGGCGATCCGGCGGGCATTGGCCCGGAGATCATCATTAAAGCGCTGGCAGAAGGTGATTTAGCGGGCGTGCCGGCCGTTGTAGTCGGCTGCGCGAACACGCTGCGCCGGGTGATGGGGTTAAATGTGACGCCGCAGGCTGAGCTGCGCGTGCTTGACCAGGTTAACGATGCGCACTTCGCGCCGGGCATTATTAATGTGATTGATGAACCGCTGGCGGATGCGGATGCGCTAAAACCGGGCGTGGTGCAGAAAGAGGCGGGCGATCTGGCGTGGCGCTGTGTTAAGCGCGCCACCGAATTGGCACTGGCCGGAGAAGTTCACGCCATAGCGACCGCGCCGCTGAATAAAGAAGCGCTACACTCGGCAGGTCACCTGTATCCTGGCCACACTGAACTGCTGGCACAGCTCACCAATACTAAAAACTACGCCATGGTGCTCTACACCGATAAGCTGAAAGTGATTCACGTCACGACGCATATCGCGTTGCGTAAGTTCCTCGACACCTTAAACGGTGAACGCATTCAGACGGTGATCGGCATGGCCGACAGCTTCCTGCGCCGCGTCGGGTTCGATAAGCCGCGCATCGCGGTGGCGGGAGTTAACCCTCATGCCGGTGAAAACGGTCTGTTCGGCGATGAGGAGATCACTATCGTCGCGCCTGCGATTAACGTGATGAAACAGCAGGGCATTGATGTGCATGGCCCATGCCCGCCCGATACCGTGTTCCTGCAGTGTCAGGAAGGGCAGTACGATATGGTGGTCGCGATGTACCACGATCAAGGACATATCCCACTGAAGTTATTGGGTTTCTATGATGGCGTGAATATTACTGCGGGCTTGCCCTTTATCCGCACATCGGCGGACCACGGCACCGCATTTGATATCGCCTGGACAGGTAAAGCGAACTCTGCGAGCATGGCAATCTCCATTAAACTCGCGATGCAGCTTGCATAGGGAAATATGAAGGGACAAAGCCGTCTCGACCAGATTATGGACTATCTGAAGAGTCATAATCTGGTCACCGTTGAACAACTGGTGAGCGCTATTTCCGCCTCGCCAGCGACCATCCGCCGCGATCTGATTAAGCTGGACAAGGAGGGCGTCATTAGCCGCAGCCACGGCGGCGTCACGCTAAATCGCTTTATCCCCAACCAGCCCACTACGCTGGAGAAGATGCAGCGTAATCTGGCGGAAAAACAGGCCATTGCCCAGTTTGCCGCCCGTTATGTGCAGTCGGGTGATGCGGTGGTATTGGATGCCGGCACCACCATGCTGGAGCTGGCGCGCCAGCTAACGCATCTCAAGCTGCGCGTTATCACCGCCGATCTGCATATCGCGCTGTTTTTATCCGAGTTTAAGCAGATCGAAACCACCATTATTGGCGGACGCATCGATGATTCCAGCCAGTCGTGTATTGGTGAGCACGGGCGTCGCCTGTTGCGCAGCATCAATCCGGATATCGCTTTTGTCAGCTGTAACTCGTGGAGTATCGAACGCGGCATTACCACGCCAACCGAAGATAAAGCCGGATTGAAGATGGACTTGCTGGCCAATGCGCGCCGCCGGGTGCTGCTGGCTGACAGCAGTAAATACGGCTCCTGGTCGCTGTACTGCGCGGCACCGATTGATAGCCTGACTGATGTGGTGACGGATGCGCGTCTGGATGAAGCGGTATGTCGCGACCTGCGCGAGCGTGGAATTGGTCTGGAGTTAACGGTTTAGGTTTGGATCGTGCTGGCTGTCCCCCATCCCGGCCTTCCCCCGCAAGCAGGGGAAGGAGACGCTGCCACATGCAACTCCCAACTCACATATAGCAGCATCTTCCTCCCCCATTTATGGGGGAGGACCGAGGAGGGGGACAGCCAGCACCATCGAAGGGGACAGCGAGCACCAACCGAAGGGGAACCGATTACTTCACGTAAGCCAGCAAACTCAGCGAATCGCGCGCTAACGACTTACACTTCTTGTCGTTGGTAATGGCGATGCCGCTCAAATCCTTGTAGCTCTCTTCACCGAGCGACTTCATGTTGTAGTTGCTGTAGTTGCTCAGATCCCAACGGTTCTGTTGGGCAAAAAACACCAACGCTTTACGAATCTGCGCGTCCGGCAAATCCTGATAGCCACAATCGTTCTTCAGATAAACGAACACCGCGGTGAGGTCGGCGAGATCTTCTGCTTCGGATTCACTCAGGGCAAAACTGGTGGAGGAGAAGCCAAGGAGTCCCGCCAGCAGCAGGATCTTGATGCTTTTCGTCATAATGATTCTCAACAAGGGACAATTTATTGACGTTAGCACAGTTATTGTCGCTATTCCGCTAAATTTGCCCTTTCGGGCCATTCACGCGCTTTTTCTCAGTGCATTCTGTTTCAGCACTTGACCCTCCCGCAGGGTAAAGGTTTACGCTGTGCCCTTATTCACGACAAGGATAAGAATATGCAACGTCGTCATTTTCTAAAGTTGACTGCTGCTCTCAGCGCCGCCGGTGCGCTGCCGCTATGGAGCCGCTCACTAATGGCCGCCACGCGACCGTTATTGCCGATCCCTTCCATTTTGGAACCTGACGCACGCGGGCAATACACGCTGACCGCCATGACCGGCAGCAGCCAATGGAACGGCAAAGCGGTGCCCACCTGGGGCTACAACGGCGGATTGTTAGGGCCAGCACTCAGATTGCAGCGCGAAAAAAACGTCACGGTAAATATTCATAACCAACTGCCTGAAGCCACTACGTTGCACTGGCATGGCCTGGAAATTCCTGGCGATGTTGATGGCGGTCCGCAAGGGATCATTGCGCCAGGTGCCACGCGTCAGGTGAGTTTTACCCCGGATCAACCGGCCGCCACCTGCTGGTTCCATCCGCATCAACACGGCAAAACCGGCTATCAGGTGGCGCAAGGTCTGGCGGGATTGGTGCTGCTGGAAGATGAAGCGTCCGGCAAACTGCGCCTGCCGATGCAGTGGGGCGAAGATGACGTGCCGCTGATTTTCCAGGATAAACAGCTGAATAAAGCGGGGACGCAAATCGATTATCAACTCGATATCATGCGCGCCGCGGTGGGCTGGTTTGGCGATCTGATGCTGACCAACGGCGTGCCATATCCGCAGCATGCCGTACCGCGCGGCTGGCTGCGCCTGCGTTTGCTCAACGGCTGTAACGCGCGCTCGCTGCATATCGCGACAAGCGATCGGCGTCCGCTGTATGTGATCGCCAGCGACGGCGGTTTACTGGCCGAACCGGTGAAAGTGACGAGCCTGCCGCTGTTACCGGGCGAGCGTTTTGAGGTGATGGTGGATACGTCGGATGGCAAAACCTTCGACATGGTGACGCTGCCGGTTACGCAGATGGGCATGACGCTTGCCCCGTTCGATCAACCTTTGCCGCTGGTGCAGATCATGCCGCTACGCGTGATGGCCAGCGGTACGCTGCCGGACAAACTGGTGGATCTGCCACCGGTTCCTGCAACGGATGGCCTGCAAAGCCGCTGGCTACAGCTGATGATGGATCCGCAGCTTGATCAGCAAGGCATGCAGGCGCTGATGGATCGCTACGGTGACAAAGCCATGGGCGGTGTGAAAATGGATCATGGCAACATGGCGATGAGTAACAGCGCGCAGCCGATGGATCATGGTGACATGGCGATGGATCACGGCAGCCACGGTAAAGCTGCGGCGTATGATTTCCACAACGGCAACAAGATCAACGGCCAGGCCTTCAATATGACCAAGCCGATGTTCAATGTGGAACTGGGTAAACTGGAGAAGTGGACCATCTCCGGCGAAGGCGATGCGATGCTGCATCCGTTCCACATTCACGGCACACAATTCCGCATCCTGTCAGAAAACGGCAAGCCGCCGGAAGCGCATCGTGCCGGCTGGAAAGACATTGTCAGCGTAAACGGCTGGCGCAGCGAAGTGCTGGTGCGCTTCAACTATGTCGCCAACGCTGAGAATGCCTATATGGCGCATTGCCATCTGCTCGAGCATGAAGATACCGGCATGATGCTGGGCTTTAGCGTCAGTTAATCGCGGCTTCAAGCGCCAGACGCATATCTTCAATCAGGTCGTCGGGATGCTCGATACCAATTGACAGGCGCACGGTGGCATCGCTGATGCCAATGCGTTGCCGCACTTCCTGCGGCACGCCCGAATGGGTGGTGCTGGCAGGATGGCTGGCGAGCGATTCGGTGCCGCCCAGGCTCACCGCCAGCTTGAACAGCGCCAGCGTATTGAGGAAGCGGAACGCCGCCGCTTGTCCGCCACGAATATCAAATGAGAAGGTCGAGCCGGCGCCGCTGCACTGGCGCTGATACGTTTTGCCGGCTGGGCTCTCTGCATCGAGATACGGCAGCCAATGCAGCTTTTCTACCTGTGGATGATCGCGTAAAAACGCCGCCACTTTATCCGCATTGCTGGCCGCCTTCTCCATACGCAACGACAGCGTCTCCAGCGAGCGGCCGATCATCCAGCTGGAGTGCGGATCAAGCTGGGTGCCGATGGCACTACGCAGCGAACGCACCTTGCTCACCAGCGCTTTACTGCCGAGCACCGCGCCGGCAATCAAATCCGAATGGCCACCCACATATTTAGTCAGCGAATAGAGCGACAAATCTGCGCCGTGCTTTAACGGATGCTGAAACACCGGGCCGAGCAGGGTGTTGTCGCAGGCGAGAATCGGCCGTGAACCTTGCTGCTGCGCAATCACATCGGCAACCTGCTGCATTAACTGGATGTCGACCAAACTGTTGGTGGGATTGGCTGGCGTCTCAATCAAAATCAGCGCCACGCGTCCGCGCTGCCATGCGAGCTTAGCCGCTTCATGTACCTTGTCTTCGTCGGTGCCATCGCTGAAACCCACCGCTTTAATTTCCAGATCGTGTAGCGTTTTGCTCAGCAGCGTTTCGGTGCCGCCGTACAGCGGCTGGGAGTGCAGAATCACCTCGCCAGGGCGGGCAAACGTCAACAGCGTGGTGGCAATCGCTGACATCCCGGAGGAGAACAGCGCTGCACTTTCCGCACCTTCGTAGACCGCCAGCCGATCTTCAACGATTTCGCTGTTGGGATGGTTAAAGCGCGAATAGACTAATCCGCCACTTTTGCCTTCTGGCGGCTGCTTGCGCCCGGCGACGAAATCAAAAAAGTCCTGTCCCTCTTCGGCGCTGTTAAAGACAAAAGTCGAGGTGAGAAACACCGGCGGTTTCACCGCGCCTTCCGACAGCTGCGGATCGTAGCCGTAATTCAGCATCTGCGTTTCCGGGTGCAAATCGCGCGTACCAATCTGTGTTTTTTTACTGGATGAAGCGGTCATAGGAACTCCAGAACCAAGCGGTGAAGGGGCGGTCTCGTCCATACAGTTAACGCCAGCGTGATAAATTTCGCCACGGAATCGTTTGCGTTCTGTGCGCGGCGTTAGACGCCAGCTCGACTATGATAGACTTCGTGGCTTTCCAAAAACCGTAATTGGACGCATGCAATGAAACATACCGTCGACGTGATGATCTCCGAGCAAGAGATCGCAACCCGGATTGCCGAACTGGGCAAGCAGATTAGCGAGCACTACCGCGACAGCGGCAGCGAAATGGTGTTAGTAGGTTTGCTGCGCGGCTCCTTTATGTTTATGGCCGATCTGTGCCGCACCATCGACGTGCCGCATGAAGTCGACTTTATGACCGCCTCCAGCTACGGCAGCGGCATGTCGAGCACGCGCGACGTAAAAATCCTCAAAGATCTCGACGAAGATATTCGTGGCAAGGATGTGCTGATCGTCGAAGACATCATCGATTCCGGCAACACCCTGAGCAAAGTGCGCGAAATTCTGCGCCTGCGCGAGCCGAAATCGCTGGCAATTTGTACCTTGCTGGATAAGCCAGAGCGCCGTGAAGTGGATGTCACCGTGGAATACGTTGGCTTCACCATCCCAGACGAGTTTGTGGTGGGCTTTGGCATCGACTACGCGCAGCGTTATCGCCATTTGCCGTATATCGGCAAAGTTATCCCGACCGGTGAATAACCGCACAATCGTCCAAGGCTAATCTCCCCAGCCTGCGATAAACTGCGCAGCCCGTGAGCCAACCGCTTATGGGCTGGCTTGACTCTCTGCTAAACTCCTTTGATTTCTCAATCTTTATTATCGCGACAGCGCATGCCTCTTCGTTCGCGCGCACTATCATTACACGTGGCTGTGATGTCACAACAATAAGGTATGGATTCACAATGACATATGCACTGGAAATTTCCGGGCTGACCAAAACCTATCCCGGCGGCGTACAGGCGCTGAAAGGACTCGATCTCAACGTGGAAGCGGGGGATTTTTACGCCTTGCTCGGGCCTAACGGTGCCGGAAAATCCACCACCATCGGTATTATCAGCTCGCTGGTGAATAAATCTGGTGGCAGCGTGCGCGTGTTTGGTTATGACCTGCAAAAAGATGTGGTCAACGCCAAGCGTCAGCTCGGGCTGGTGCCGCAGGAGTTCAACTTCAATCCGTTTGAAACCGTGATGCAGATTGTGGTGAATCAGGCGGGTTACTACGGCGTGGAACGTGCCGAAGCCAACAAGCGTGCAGAAAAATACCTTAACCAGCTTGATCTGTGGGGCAAGCGCAACGAACGTGCGCGTATGCTTTCGGGCGGGATGAAGCGCCGCCTGATGATTGCGCGTGCCTTGATGCATGAGCCGAAGCTGCTCATCCTCGATGAGCCCACTGCGGGCGTGGATATCGAACTGCGCCGTTCGATGTGGAGTTTCCTGAAAGAGCTGAATATCAAAGGCACCACCATCATCCTCACCACGCACTATCTGGAAGAGGCGGAGATGCTGTGCCGCAATATTGGCATCATTCAGAGCGGCGAGCTGGTGGAAAACACCTCGATGAAAGGGCTGCTCTCCAAGCTGCAATCCGAAACCTTCATTCTGGATCTCGCTCCGCGCAGTCCGCTGCCGCAGCTGGAGGGCTTCCAGTATCGACTGGTGGATACCTCCACGCTGGAAGTGGAAGTGATGCGCGAGCAAGGACTGAACAGCGTGTTCAGTCAGCTGAGCGCGCAGGGCGTGCAGGTACTGAGTATGCGCAATAAAGCTAACCGCCTTGAGGAGCTGTTCGTCAGCCTGACACAGGGAAAAACAGGAGTGAAAGCATGACGCACTTGTATTGGGTGGCGCTCAAGAGTATCTGGAGCAAAGAGATTAACCGCTTCGCCCGCATCTGGATTCAGACGCTGGTGCCGCCGGTAATCACCATGACGCTCTATTTCATCATCTTCGGCAATCTGATTGGTTCGCGCATCGGCGATATGCACGGTTTCAGCTACATGCAGTTTATCGTGCCGGGCCTGATCATGATGGCGGTGATCACTAACGCTTACGCCAACGTGGCATCATCGTTCTTCAGCGCCAAGTTCCAGCGCAATATTGAAGAGCTGCTGGTGGCGCCGGTGCCAACGCACATCATCATCGCCGGTTATGTCGGCGGTGGCGTGGCGCGTGGTGTGTGCGTGGGGATTTTGGTTACCGCGATTTCACTGTTCTTCGTGCCGTTCCACGTACATTCATGGTCGATGGTGGCGCTGACGCTGCTGCTGACAGCGATCTTATTCTCGCTGGCGGGCCTGCTGAATGCGGTCTTCGCGCGCACCTTTGACGATATCAGCCTGATTCCGACCTTCGTGCTGACGCCGTTAACCTATCTTGGCGGCGTGTTCTACTCGCTGACTCTGCTGCCGCCGTTCTGGCAAGCGGTGTCGAAGCTCAATCCGGTGGTGTATATGATCAGCGGCTTCCGTTACGGTTTCCTCGGCATCAACGATGTGCCGCTGGTGTTTACGCTATCGGTGCTGATTGCCTTTATCGTGGTGTTTTACGTGCTGGTGTATACGCTGATTCAGCGTGGCAGGGGATTAAGAACTTAAGTTCGTCTGTTCTCGGAATAAAAAATGCAGCTGCGGCTGCATTTTTTATGCGTAATTCCCAACTGATTTAAGAAGGGTCTTGTTAGGGCGGTGGTGAACTTCTCGTATTTTGCTGGGCTGGCATAGGCGGCATCAGGGAAGTAGCAATGAATCGTGTTTCATGGATCGATAACTTACGCGGGATGAGTATCCTCGCAGTGATATTTTTGCATTGTATGATTGCGGTGAATCAGCAGGCGGGACATTTCACGGCATTCAACGAACTGGTTAATCAGCTATTAGCACCTGTGCGGATGGGGTTGATGTGCTTTATTGCCGGGATGTTTGTCGAGAGTGGCTTACGCAAAGGCGTTAACCGCTATTTACGTAATAAAGTCAGCACTATTCTTTATCCCTTCGCAATTTGGGCGCTTATTTATGGCGGACTTAAATTCCTGTTTAGCTCGATGGCCAATCATCCACAGTCGCCGTTGGGAATTATTTTAGGTCATCTGAGCGGTAGCGATATAACGTGGTTTTTGCATTCACTGTTCTTATTCTTCGTGCTGATCATTCCGGCGCGTCGTTTGCCATGCTGGCTGGTGCTAGCGTTGTGCATCATTGGTAGCCTGTGGCTTCCCGCTATCCCCGCTGATTCACTCTTTGCCAGCTTTGATAATCTGCATATCAATAAATCGATAACCTTGTTCGCTTTTTTCTATGTGGGTGACTGGCTGGTGCGCAATGACACGGATATAGCACTGGTGGCGCAGCGTCGTCAGGTGATGGGAATCTCGCTGGCAAGTTTTCTGTTGCTTTCAGCATTCAGCTTATGGGGCGGATTAGGCCAGCATTCGCCTTTAATGCTGCCTTTAGCCCTCGTCTCAATTCCGCTGTTTGTGCTACTTGCTGAGCGGGTTCATCTTCGCTGGATAAACTATATTGGTCGTCATTCGATAGTGTTTTATTTGTCGCATTACCTGGCGATTCAGGTTTGCAGTAAATTCCTGCGTGTTGAGCACTCAACGCTGTGGCTGGATGATATACGTTTTCTGCTGGCATTTATGGCGGCCGTCGCACTGCCCGCTGTGCTCTGTCAGCTACGCGATAGAGGCTGGTTTGGCTGGTTATTCACGCTAAAAAGAAAGAGAACGTCGCCACTGGTGAGTGCGTAATACGGGAAATCAAAGAGAAGGGCGCGGTGTAAAAACCGCGCCCTTGCTGTATCAGGCTACCTGAACCGGCAACGCCTTAGCGAGGCGCTTCATTTCATTGTCGCCTTCAAAATAGGCGACTTTCGGCTGCCAGCTGCGCGCGACTTCATCTTCCACCTGCACGTAAGAGCAGATGATCATGATATCGCCAGCACAGGCACAGCGTGCGGCGGCGCCGTTGACCGAAATGATCTTCGAGCCACGTTCAGCGGCAATCGCATAGGTTGAAAAACGCTGGCCGTTGGTGACGTTATAGATGTCGATGGCTTCATACTGCAGAATGCCGGACGCATCGAGGAAATCCTGGTCAATGGCGCAGGAACCTTCGTAATGCAAATCTGCCTGGGTGACTTTAACGCGATGCAGTTTGCCCTGAAGTACGGTACGAATCATAGCGGGATAACCTTATTATGCTGCTAATAAACGACGGAAAATTACTCCGTCAGATCCACTTGCTGATTATCGATCAGCCGCGCATTGCCCAGCCAGGCGGCCATTAAAATCACCGCGCGTTGGCTATCGACAGTTAGCGCTTGCAGGGTTGCGGCATCGCAGATGGCTAATCCATCCGGACGGAAACCCCGATCGCGCAGCGACGCTTCCGCTTGCTCGATAATCTCTTCGACATGGCGCTCGCCATTGCTCAGACGCTCGGCCATGCTGTTCATCACCTTACTGAGACCGGCGGCGATTTTACGTTCGTCGGCGGTGAGATAACCATTGCGCGAACTCAGCGCCAGACCATCTTGGGCGCGCACCGTTGGCACACCCACGATCTCAATATCAAAGCCCATATCCGCCACCATCTTGCGGATAATCGCCAGCTGTTGAAAATCTTTCTCGCCGAAGCAGGCGATGTCGGGCTGCACCAGATTGAACAATTTGCTGACGACGGTGGAGACGCCGCGGAAATGGCCCGGACGGCTGGCGCCTTCCAGCAGCGATGAGAGTCCCGGTACTTCGACAAACGTCTGGCTATCGAGACCTTGCGGGTAAACCTCCGCTGGCGCCGGCGCAAATACCACATCGACGCTGTGACGATTGAGCTTCTCGCAATCGTCCTGCAGCGTGCGTGGATAGCGCGCCAGGTCGTCGGGACGCTCAAACTGCATCGGGTTAACGAAAATGGATACCACCACAATATCGGCCCGTTCACGCGCTTCATCGACCAACGTCAGATGACCGTCATGCAGGTTGCCCATGGTCGGGACGAGCGCGATACGTTTGCCTGCCTGACGCCAGCGACGAATTTCACGACGCAGCATCGGCAGTGTTTCGATGATCAGCACTGCAAATCTCCTGATTTACTGGAAACTGTGTTCAGCGGCTGGATAGATGCCCGCTTCAACGTCGGCGATATATTGGCGAATTGCCGCACGAATGTCGCCAGTTTCGGCGAGGAAATTTTTGGCAAATTTGGGAATGTGGCCGCCGGTAATGCCAAAGGCGTCATGCATCACCAGAATCTGACCGTCGGTGACGTTGCCAGCGCCGATACCAATCACCGGCACCGACAGCGCTTTGGTGACGCGCTCGGCTAATGCCACCGGGACGCACTCCAGCACCAGCAGCTGCATGCCCGCGGCTTCCAGCGCTAGTGCATCAGCCAGCAGACGTTCGGCGGCAGCTTCATCGCGGCCCTGTACTTTATAGCCGCCGAAAACATTAACCGATTGCGGTGTCAGTCCCAGATGGCCGCACACCGGTACGGCGCGCTCGGTCAGCATGCGCACGGTTTCCGCCAGCCACTCACCGCCCTCCAGCTTCACCATGTTGGCACCGGCGCGCATCAGCTGCGCGGCATTAGTGAAGGTGTGTTCCGGCGTGGCATAACTCATAAACGGCAGGTCAGCCATTAACAGTGCCTGCGGCGCGCCACGGCGCACGGCGGCGGTATGATAAGCGATATCCGCGACGGTAACCGGTAACGTCGATTCATGGCCTTGCACGGTCATGCCGAGCGAATCACCAATCAGCATCACCTGAATGCCTTCATTGGCAAAGAGACGGGCAAAACTAAAATCGTACGCCGTCAGCGTGGCAAATTTGCGGCCGCTGGTTTTGAGTTGGCGTAGATGGGAGATAGTTGTCGGTTTCATCGCACACTCCAGAGTTTTCTGATGCGCGCAGTGTACTACGGGTTACTCAGACCACAAACGGATAGCGCTGCGATCCAGCCTGGCAAGAATCTCAGCCAATGCTTGCCCGTTTGGCAGCGCCAGCTGCGGCGCAATCTCCAGCAACGGCACCAGCATAAAAGCGCGATTGTGCATGTCGTAATGCGGCACGGTGAGACGCGGGGTGTTAATCGTAGCGTTGCCAAACAGCATGATGTCGAGATCCAGCGTACGCGGTCCCCAACGTTCAGCTTTACGCACGCGACCGTGATCCAGCTCGATACGTTGCGTGTGATCGAGCAGCGCTTCGGCAGCCAGCGCGGTTTCCAGTTCCACCACCGCATTAAGGTAATCGGGCTGATCCGGAGGGCCGTACGGCGGCGTGCGATATAACGAAGAGGTTTTGAGGCGCGAGGTGTACGGAATGGCATCCAGTGCGGCCAGCGCTGCATCAACCTGATGCAGCGGATCGGCCAGATTACTGCCTAAAGCGAGGTAAACGCGGGTCATTGCGCGCTATTGGTATCGCGACGTGGCCCGGTTGGACGGCGGCGTGGACGGCGCGGTTTACGGCGCGGTGCCGGATCGTCGCCCAGCGTGGTCATCATGGTTTTCTGCTGGACCGGCGCGGCCGCCTGGAACTCGCCCCACCAATGCGTCAGCTTTTGCAGCTCAGGATTGTTTTCCACGTCGGCACGCAGCGCCATCAGGTCGTAAGCGGCGCGGAACTTAGGATGCTCCATCAGCTTCCACGCACGTTTGCCGTGACGACGCGACATGCGCAACTGCAGCTGCCAGATATCGCGAATCAAAGTGGTGATACGTTTCGGAATCGCTAGCGCGCGGCAGGCTTCATCCAGAATTTCGTTCATCGACAGGGCAAAGGCATCGTAATAGGTCAGGCCGCTTTCCTGCGCAATACGCTCGGCGGATTCCAGCTGCGGATACCAGAACATGGCAGCAAACAGGAAGGCCGGGTTAACGCGCATATCATTTTGAATACGCGTATCAGTATTTTTCAGCACCTGCGCCAGCATGCGCTCCATCAGGCTGTCGCTTTCGGCGGTGAAACCCCGCGTCAGCGTCGGGAACAGCGGCTGGAACAGCTGATATTCACGCATCATCTGATAGGTGCGGTAGCCGTAACCGGCCTGCAGCAGCTTGAGTGACTCTTCAAACATACGCGCCGGAGGAATGTCATTCAGCAGCGTCGCCAGGCGCGGGATCGGCTCGGCGGTTTCTGCAGCAATACGCATCTGCAGCTTGGCGGCAAAACGTACCACACGCAGCATGCGCACCGGATCTTCGCGATAGCGTGTTTCCGGATCGCCAATCAGGCGAATGATGCCTTCCTGCAGATCGTGCAGGCCGCCGACGTAATCGCGGACGGTGAAATCGGCCACGCTGTAATAGAGGCTGTTGATGGTCAGATCGCGGCGCTGGGCATCATCTTCAATGCTGCCGAAGATGTTGTCGCGCAGCAGCATGCCGTTCTGGCCGCGCTGCGAGCTATTGCGATCTTCTTCGCTCTCTTCCTGATGATGGCCGCGGAAGGTGGCAACTTCGATCACTTCCGGACCGAACATCACATGCGCCAGACGGAAACGACGACCCACCAGGCGGCAGTTGCGGAACAGCTTGCGCATCTGCTCAGGCGTGGCGTTGGTGGTGATATCAAAGTCTTTTGGCTTGCTGCCGAGCAGCAAATCACGCACGCCGCCGCCAACCAGGTAAGCTTCGTATCCGGCTTTGTTCAGGCGATAGAGCACTTTAAGGGCGTTTTCGCTGATATCTTTGCGTGAGATGTTGTGGCTTTCGCGTGGAATGACGGTCATCAGACTCTTCTCAGCTTCCACCTCTTCAGGCGCCTCCTCATCACGCTTGAGGACTCTCCGGCAAAAATTAGCGACTCGGGTAAAAATGGGACACCTCGACAGTGATAAAAGGGTGTTAATAAAATCAGCGGCTAATCATAGCCTGTTGAGAACCATTTAGGAATGGCGATGTCGTTTCATCGGGCTTGAGACCGTTCTGCAACGGAATCAGGCGGATATTCCACTGCGCGACGGCCTGTTTCAGCAGGTTTTCCAGCGATTCATCCTGCCATCCTGGCGAAACCGGTTGACCGAGAAAGCGCAGCGCCTGCACCAGCAGCGGTCGCGCATCGCCGGTTGGCAGCGCGGGCGCATGATTTTGCTTTGAAAGTTTATTGCCATCCTGATTGACCGCGAGCGGTAAATGCAGGTAATCCGGCACCGGCCAGGCGAACTGCTGATAAAGCGCTATCTGGCGCACCGTCGGCTCAATTAAATCTGCGCCGCGCACAATTTCCGTTACGCCTTGAAAATGGTCATCGACCACCACCGCCAGGTTATAGGCAAATAGCCCATCACGGCGATGGATAATAAAATCTTCCTGTGCCAGCTGCGCTTCCGCCTGTAAATGGCCGCGCAAACGATCGTCAAAACCGAAAACGGGTGCATGTTGACGCAGGCGTAATGCGGCATTATCGGGTGGCAGCTGCAAATCGCGGCAGTGGCCGTCATAAAATCCGCCTGACTGCTGAATACGACGCCGGGTACAGCGGCAGAAGTAACTTTGACGATGGCTTTGCAGCCAGCTCAGCGCGGCACGATAGGCATCATGACGCTGTGACTGCCACAGCACTTCGCCATCCCACTGCAAACCGTAATGTTCCAGCTGCTGCAAAATACGCGTTGCCGCACCGGGAACTTCACGTGGCGGATCGATATCTTCGATGCGCACCAGCCAGCTTCCCTGTTGCGCACGCGCACTCAGGTAACTGCCTAACGCAGCAATCAGCGAACCAAAATGCAGGTCACCCGAAGGAGAGGGAGCGAAACGCCCAATGCAGGGAGGAGTTAAAGCGGTCATTTGGAAGTGTACCGCACGTCGGGAAAACAGGGATTTTCCCGGCTGTGCGGTAACAGTTTGCTCACGGCCATTAGCCAGCCATCTGCTTCTCGCGGATTTCTGCCAGCGTTTTGCAGTCGATGCAGAGGTCAGCAGTCGGACGCGCTTCGAGGCGGCGAATACCAATTTCTACACCGCAGGAATCACAGTAGCCGAAATCGTCGTCATCCACTTTCTTAAGCGTTTTCTCAATCTTTTTAATGAGTTTACGCTCACGATCGCGGTTACGTAATTCCAGGCTGAACTCTTCTTCCTGTGCGGCACGGTCGACCGGATCCGGGAAGTTGGCAGCTTCGTCCTGCATGTGCGACACAGTGCGATCTACTTCATCCCGAAGTTGGTTGCGCCAGGCTTCCAGAATCTTACGGAAGTGACCTAGCTGGGCGTCGTTCATATACTCTTCGCCCGGTTTCACCTGATACGGCTCCACTCCAGCAATGGCGAGGATACTCAGGGACGATGTTTTACGGTTTTGCCCTTCTTGCATGTTGTTTCTCCTGGATAACACGCACTTCCCTAGATGCTTCAAGTTGCTTGTGCACTGGCTGCGATCATTCATCTTCGTAACTTACGTGGGTAAGCACCGGAGATTCATTCTGTTGCCATCTTCCTGCAACCCGAAATATTTAGGGCTTATCGATTCCCATAAAGGGAAAAAAACAGGCCGCTATAAATAGCAGAAGCAATCAAGGTTGGCAATTATTCCTGACCACTGCTTGACAAGCCTCTGAAGAATCGCGTATTCAGCGCCTCGCCGAGAACAATTCTGGCACACCAAATTGCTATAAATATTACAACGCTACGTTAATCGGACGCGTTAGTAACATCTTTAACGGTGATATCTGAGCTTGATACGCTAACACCTCTACACCACAACGCTGCGCCTGTTCCAGTAGTTCTGCGTATTGCACGTCGATATGGCGTGCCGGGGAAACGTCCTCAATCCCCGTATGCAAAACCGCGAACAACAAAACGGCTCGATGACCCTCTGCCACGATAGTGCTGAGTTCGCGCAGATGTTTCTGACCTCGAGTCGTCACGGCATCCGGAAAATAGCCTTTACCTAGATGTAAAAGGGTGACGGACTTGACTTCAATATAGCAGTTCGATCGACCCTCCGCTTGCAGCAGAAAGTCAATTCGGCTTTTTTCCGTGCCGTATTTCACTTCAGGCTGGCAGTGGCTGTAAGCGGATAATTCCGGAATTGCATTGTGGCTTAGCGCCTCACGTACCAACTGGTTGGCGCGCAGCGTATTGACGCAGATCCAGTGGCCTTGTTGGGTCTCGGTGAGCTCCCAACTGTGCGAATATTTTCGCGTAACGCTCTCGGAGGTTGAGTACCACACCGTGTCACCCGGCGTGGCACAACCGGTCATCGCGCCGGTGTTGGCGCAGTGAATAGTTAGCGTTTCGCCTTCCGGCGTGATCACATCGGCTAAAAAACGTTTGTAACGGGCGATCAAGCGGGCGGGTTTGAGCGGGGGATCGAACTGCATTTACTCTCCTGATGATAGTAGCGGCCAGCGGGCCAGCGCCTGATAACGCGTGCGGCCGCGCGTCACGTTGGAGGCGAACAGTGCAAAATGATGGATATCAGTGCGCCAGTGAAAGCCGCGCGCGGGTAGCGCGACCTGTGACGCCGCATGGCGCAACAGCGTGACATGCGGATGGAATGGCTGCGCACTTTGCGCACAACCGTGCCGTGCGGCTTGCGCACGCAACAGGCTGGCGAGCTGCAGCAGGCCGCGCGGCGCACGCTGGCAACCCAGCCACACCACGCCGGGGCGCGGCCAGTGTCCGGCATCATCCAAATCCAGCGCAAAGCCAGGCTGCACAATGCGCGAGGCTAACAGCTGCAGCTTACGTGATGTCTCATCGCCTACCTCGCCGAGAAAGGCCAGCGTCAGGTGCAAATTGGCCGCCTCGACCGGTTTACCCGCCTCAGCCGCAAAGTTATCTGCGCGCCACTGCACCAGCTGTTGCTGGAGCGGAGCGGGCAGTTCAAGAGCAAAAAACAGACGTTGCGTTGCCAGGTTGGCCTCCGGTAAACCGCGCTTGAGAGTGCTACAATGCGCGCCATCTTAGCACAGGCATTTTGGGAGTTGAGTTTGAGTGAGTTACCGGTAAGCGAGGTGCTGCCTGAACTGCTGGCCGCGCTGGCGCAGTCGACGCAGGTGTTGCTGGCGGCGCCGACCGGCGCAGGTAAATCCACCTGGCTGCCGCTACAGCTGCTGCAACATGCCAAACTGCCCGGCCGCATCATCATGCTGGAGCCGCGCCGCCTGGCTGCACGTAACGTGGCGCAACGGCTGGCGGAGCTGCTCGGCGAACAGCCAGGCGCAACGGTGGGTTATCGCATGCGCGGGGAGAACTGCTGCGGTGCTAACACGCGTCTGGAAGTGGTGACTGAGGGCATCCTGACGCGCATGCTGCAGCGCGATCCGATGCTGGAGGGTGTCTCGCTGGTGATTCTGGATGAATTCCACGAACGCAGCTTGCAGGCCGATCTTGCGCTGGCGCTGCTGCTCGATGTGCAGCAAGGACTGCGCGACGATCTGAAAATCCTGCTGATGTCGGCGACACTCGACAATCAGCGTTTGCGTCAGCTGCTGCCGGACGCGCCCTTTGTGGTGTCTGAAGGCCGCAGCTTCCCGGTTACGCGGCGCTATGCCTCACTCAATAGTCAGCAACGCTTTGAAGAAGCGGTGGCGCGCGAAGTCGCGCAGCTGCTGCGCGAAGAGCCGGGTTCGCTGCTGCTGTTCTTACCTGGCGTGGCAGAAATTGAGCGCGTGAAGCGCGAGCTGGAGGCGCGGGTCGGCGAAGAGGTTGATCTCTCTCCTTTATATGGTGCGCTTTCGCTGGATGCGCAACGCCGCGCGATTCTGCCCTCTCCGGCAGGTCGTCGCAAAGTGGTGCTGGCGACCAATATCGCGGAAACCAGTTTGACCATCGAAGGCATTCGTCTGGTGGTCGACAGCGCGCTGGAACGCTCGGCGCAGTTTGATGTACGCAGTGGCGTAACGCGGCTGCAAACGCAGCGCATTAGCCAGGCCTCAATGACGCAACGAGCCGGGCGAGCCGGACGTCTTGAGCCCGGCATCTGTCTGCATCTGCTGCCGCAGGAGCAGGCGCTGCGGGCTGCGGCGCAAAGCGAACCTGAGATCCTCAACAGCGATCTGACTTCGCTGCAGATCGACTTACTGCAGTGGGGTTGCCGGGAGGCGGCGCAGCTGAGCTGGCTCGACGCACCGCCGCCGCGTAATTTGCGCGCAGCATGCGCGCGCTTAACACAGCTGGGCGCGCTGGAGAATCACCAGCTCAACGCGCGTGGCCGCAAAATGGCTGCATTGGGCAGCGATCCGCGTCTCAGCGCCATTCTGGTCGCCGCCGGGCAAAACAATGATGCCATCGCCAGCGCCGCGCTGCTGGTGGCGATTCTGGAAGATCCGCCGCGCAGCGGCAGCGTTGATTTGCGTGATGCGCTCAATCATCCGCAATCGCACTGGCAGCGCCGCGCGCGTCAGTGGCAAAAACGCCTCAACGCCAGCGGCGGCAGGATTAATCCCGATCTGTTTCCGCAACTGCTGGCCGCCGGGTTTGCCGACCGTCTGGCGCAGCGACGCGGTGACAGCGCACGTTATCAGCTGGCGAACGGTATTGGCGCGATGCTCAATGAGCAGGACGGTTTGAGCCGCTACGAATGGCTGATTGCGCCCACGCTGCTGCAGGGGGCCAGCAGCGCCGACGCGCGCATGCTGCTGGCGCTGCCGGTGGAGATTGATGCGCTGCGCCAGCAGTGCCCGACATTGGTTGAGCAGCGCACCGACGTGGAGTGGGATGAAGAGAAAGGCACCTTGCGCGCCTGGAAACGCGAACTTATCGGTGCGCTGGTGCTAAAAGCCCAACCGCAGGCGCGTCCGGACGCTGAAATTTTGCATCCGGCGATGCTGCGCTGGATCCGCGAAAAAGGATTGTCGGTGTTGGGCTGGAAAGCGGACGCTGAACAGCTACGCTTGCGGGTGCAGTGTGCGGCGCAGTGGCTGCCGCAAGAGGCGTGGCCTCAGCTGGATGATGACAGCTTGCTGGAGTCGCTGGAGAGCTGGCTGCTGCCAGAGATGAGCGCGGTGCGCGACCTGAAAGGATTGCAGAGCATCAATCTTGTCAGCGCATTATTACATTTGCTGACATGGTCACAACGTCAGCGGCTGGATAGTGTGCTGCCAACTCATTACACTGTGCCGACCGGAAGCCGCCTGCCCATTCGCTACGATGCCGAGAAGCCTCCCGCGCTGGCGGTGCGGATTCAGGAGATGTTTGGCGAAGCACAAAATCCGGCGGTGGCAGAGGGCCGCGTACCGCTGGTATTGGAACTGCTTTCGCCTGCGCACCGTCCGCTGCAGATAACGCGCGACCTCGCGGCGTTCTGGCGCGGTGCCTATCCTGAGGTGCAGAAAGAGATGAAAGGGCGCTATCCAAAGCATCCGTGGCCGGACGATCCGGCCAACGCCTTACCCACAAGGCGGACCAAGAAATTTTCATCGTGAAACGCTGTGGATCGAATTCAGAGGGTTCTGCCATGCGCAGCACGAGAAAGCAGTTATAGACTAAATAATTCGATATGCAGGAAGGCGGCAAACGAGAGAATCCCGATAAGCTTACTTAAGTAAGTGATTCGGGTGAGCGAGAGCAGCCAACGCACCTGCAAATCGAAGTATGACGTATATAGAGTAACGGCCGCCGCCGTAGCATTGCCTGGAGAATAAAAGCATGTCTGGGAACGATCGCGAACCTATTGGGCGCAAAGGAAAAGCGCCAAAGCCGCCGCGCAGCACTGCGCGTCGGGGTCGCCGCAGGGAACTTGATGATGATATCGATCAGGACGATTTTGACGAAGAAGATGAGGAGAGTGGACCGGTGCCACCAAAAGGTAAAGGTAAAGGAAAACGACCGCCACGCGGCAAGCGTCGTTGGTTAGGCTGGTTGATTAAGCTCTTCCTGGTCTTTGTCGTGGTGATGGCCGCCTGGGGCGTCTATCTCGACTCGGAAATCCGCAGCCGCATTGACGGTAAAGTGTGGCAACTGCCGGCAACCGTGTATGGCCGTATGGTCAGCCTCGAACCGGGCATGTCGTACGACAAAAAAGAGATGATTGCGCTGCTGGAAGGCACGCAGTATCGCGAAGTGTCGCGCATCACCCGTCCCGGCGAGTTTAGCGTTAAAGGTAACACCATTGATCTGCTGCGCCGTCCGTTTGATTTCCCGGACAGTAAAGAAGGTCAGATTAACGCGCGCCTGACGTTTAGCAACAATGAGCTGAGCGAGATTAAAAACCTCGATACCGGCCGCGATTTTGGCTTCTTCCGGCTCGATCCGCGGCTGATCACCATGTTGCAGTCGCCAAACGGTGAACAACGCCTGTTTGTGCCACGCGCCGGTTTCCCGGATCTGCTGGTCAGTACGCTGATCGCCACCGAAGATCGCCACTTCTATGAGCACGACGGCATTAGCCCGTACTCGATTGGTCGTGCGTTCCTCGCCAACATCACCGCCGGTAAAGCGGTGCAGGGCGGCAGTACATTGACGCAGCAGTTGGTGAAAAACCTGTTCCTCACCAACGAACGTTCGCTGTGGCGTAAAGCGCGTGAAGCCTACATGGCGGTGATCATGGATGCGCGCTACAGCAAAGATCGCATTCTTGAGCTCTACCTCAACGAGGTGTACCTCGGCCAAACCGGTAACGATCAGATCCGCGGTTTCCCGCTGGCGAGTTTGTACTACTTTGGTCGTCCGGTGGATGAGCTGAGCCTCGATCAGCAGGCGATGCTGGTCGGCATGGTGAAAGGCGCGTCGCTGTATAACCCGTGGCGTAACCCGAAACTGGCGCTAGAGCGACGTAATCTGGTGCTGCGTCTGCTGCAGCAGCAGAACGTTATCGATCAGGAACTGTATGACATGCTTTCGGCGCGTCCGCTTGGCGTGCAGCCGAAAGGCGGCGTGATCACGCCACAGCCGGCATTTATGCAGATGGTGCGTAATGAGCTGCAGGCTAAGCTCGGCGACAAAATGAAAGATCTCTCTGGCGTGAAGATTTTCACCACGCTGGATGCGATTTCGCAGGATGCCGCCGAGAAAGCGGTGGTTGAAGGTATTCCAACGCTGAAAAAACAGCGGGGCCTGAAAGATCTGGAAACTGCGATGGTGGTGGTTGACCGCTTCAGCGGTGAAGTGCGCGCCATGGTCGGCGGGGCAGATCCGCAGTTTGCCGGTTATAACCGTGCGCTACAGGCGCGTCGTTCAATCGGCTCACTGGCGAAACCGGCAACCTACCTGACGGCGCTCAGCCAGCCGAACAGCTATCGCCTTAACAGCTGGATCGCTGATGAACCGATTGCGCTGAAGCAGCCGAACGGCACCATCTGGAAACCGATGAATGACGATCGTCGCTTCAGCGGTAAAGTGATGCTGGTTGATGCGTTAACCAACTCGATGAACGTGCCAACGGTTAACCTTGGTATGACGCTGGGTCTGGATGCGGTAGTGGATACCTGGACCAAGCTGGGCGTGCCGAAAGATCAGCTGCATCCAGTGCCCTCCATGCTGCTGGGGGCCCTGAACCTGACGCCGATTGAAGTGGCGCAGGCGTTCCAGTCGATTGCCAGCGGCGGTAACCGTGCGCAGCTGTCAGCGGTGCGTTCGGTGATTGCTGAAGATGGCACGGTGCTGTATCAGAGCTATCCGCAGGCGCAGCGCGTTGAACCGGCGCAGGCCGCTTATCTGACGCTTTACAGCATGCAGCAGGTGGCGGATCACGGTACCGCGCGTGCGCTGGGTGCGCGCTACCCTAAAGCCCATCTGGCGGGCAAAACCGGTACCACCAATGACCTGATTGATAGCTGGTTTGCTGGCGTTGACGGCAAAGAAGTGGCGATTACCTGGGTTGGCCGTGATAACAACCAGACTTCGAAGCTGTATGGCGCGAGCGGGGCGATGCAACTCTATCGCCGCTATCTTGACAACCAGGCGCCGATGCCGCTGGTGCTGACGCCGCCGGAAGATATCACGCAGATGAACGTCGATTCTGCCGGTAACTTCATCTGCGGTACCGGGAGCAGCACGTGGCGTTCGCTGCCGGTGTGGTCGCTGGATCCGAATGCGCTGTGCCAGCAGCAGCAAGAGCAGGTTCAGCAACAGCAGCAACAGTTGCAGCAACAACAAGAGCAGCAACAACAGCAGCAGCAGCCACAGAATGAGCAGAAAGATTCTGACGGCGTTGCAGGTTGGATCAAGGATATGTTCGGCAGCAAATAGTGTGCTGAGAAAACAGAGGGCGCTGCGGCGCCCTTTTTTTATTGCGCGGTTTGCGATCTCAATGATGCATAAATAATATCCGAAATCTTTTCACCTGCTGTTTTCTCTTCAATTTGCAGCTCTTCACGTAAAACGCGTTCACGGCTGGCTTTCATTGGATCGCGCCCGGCAACAATATTGTCGACAAAGGTGAAAATATCCTCTTCCTGCCAGGCGACGTCGTAAGCGTCATAAATAAAATCAGCGGTGCGATTCAGGCCGTAACAGGTTTCATGTGTCAGGAAGAGAATCGGCTTTTTCGACGGCAAATACTCGAACAAGAATGATCCCGCATCGGCGAGCAACGCATCCGAGCGGGCAAAAGAAAGTTTATAATCATGTCCGCTATCCCACTCCACATTGGCACGCTGCTGGGTTGCATCTCGTAATTGCTGATAAAGGCGGCGCGCCGTTGTACTGGCTCCCCCGATCCACTGACAGAACAATGGATGCGGTCGAATGATCAGATGAATATCCTCACGTTTAATCAGTTGCAAAAAGGCCGCGCAGTAGAGATTAAAGGTGGTATACATTTTCCGTTCACCTGGGAGTACAAAATGTGGCGTCCACAGTAAGGTTTTAATCTTACCTGGCGAACTGCTGTTGGTGAGACGGAAGCGACGCTGATAGTGGTCAAATTTGGGATGGCCGGTGACGTAGACGTGAGCGTTACCCGCATTGCACTGAATACCGAATTCCGCCTTATGTCGCTCCGAGCGGGAAAATATCCACGTCGCAAGATTCTGACAAAGTAAATTAAATTGATAGAGCTGCGTCTCTTCGCTGACACCACTGTCGAGCGCATAAGGGATATAAGCAATTTTCACCCCACGCTCATGCAGATAGTCACTGCGGAACGCTTCGGGTCGCGCTTCATCGTAAGGATTTTGCAGAAACACCACGTCAGGCTGGCGCACTTCAAGCTGATAGGATTCAAATCCAACGTAATCGAGCCCTCTTGCTTGCAGTATGCCACGCTGAACATCACCGTTTACGTCACTGGCTTTCCAATTCAGGTAAGGCACCACTACGATGCGACAATCAAAAGCGGGATTGGCCTGCATCGCATCGATAACTGATTCAAAGTTCGTCCAGCCCGGCGGCCACTGGAAATAAAAATCGACCTTAATTGGCCCAGTGGTTGAAGGCGTAAATTTAGCGGGTGCAACGATGTGACTTAAAGGTTTGTTGAATAACGCCCGATAGTCGACGATTTTATTTTCTATGTCGCTTTTATCGGGGCGCTGTGCGCCACTATTAGGGAAAATGCCCAGCCACAAATCCTGCTGCATGAGACTATTCCACTGCACATCCAGTGCATATTGTGCCTGCGCGCCGCCCTGTAATTGGGCATCCAGCGCTGCATGATAATTCCCGATTAACGTAGGGTAATAGTGCTGGTTAACAATATAGGCGCACGCACACCATGCGTAGTTGGCACGTACGATATAGTCCACGCTGTTCAATGGCGTCACGCGGCGATAATTCGCTGCCAAAAAAGCCACCTGAAAATTAATTTGGGGCAGAGCGGTAAAGTAGCGATTGACATTATCGAAATTTGCCTGAGTTTCATTGAAGGCGAAGTCATCCTCCAGAATAAGTACTCTCTCCCAGCCATTGTTACGCGCCAACTCAAGCGCTGCGATATGCGATTGCGTACAGCCGATATAGCCCTTTTCATGCTTTATCGCGTCGAGTCTTACGATTTTTTCATTTGGCACGCCCAGTTTTTTGAGTTGCCTGGTAAGGCGAGTTAATCGGTCTTTGCGCTTTTTTAAATTGATGAAAATGACGCGATCAACAATATTCCAGTTTATTGGGAGCATAACTTTGTCTGCTTAACGATGAATTCCTGCATTAAGCAAATATTGGACCAGTTTATAATTTATTGATTATATTAACTATTGCTGTTTATCGGCGCTTTCAGTATGAAAAAAGCTTCCTTTTAGCGGCAGCGCACTTTCCGTTTTCTTATTCCCCAAGCCCTTCAGAGTGATTTTATTATTCGCGATCATAAATAGGCGCGATCGGGTAGCAAACACCCCGTCATCAGCCATTAAGCGTTGCGAACGTGGCGGGATTTCGCCTAAAATCCGTGCGTCATAATAATCATTCTCGTTTGTATTCGCCTGCATCGACTTTTTTCGAGAGATCTCACTTATGAATACGCGAAACACCAATCCTTGTTTCTTACACCCGAGCTCATCCCGTCGTACGCTGGCATGGCTAATCTCTTTAACGCTGGGCACCCTTAGCGCACAGGCGCTGGCCGAAGATACCGTAGTCGTGAGCGCCGATGGCGGCAACGGCGTGGCGCAGGAAAAAGCGTGGGGGCCGTCGCCAACAATCGCCGCCAAACGCAGCGCCACCGGTACCAAAACTGATACGCCAATTGAGAAAAATCCGCAGTCGATCTCTGTGGTCACGCAGGAAGAGATGGCGATGAAAAACGTCACCAGCGTGAAAGGGGCGTTCAACTACACGCCCGGTGTATTAACCGGCAACCGCGGCAGTTCCAACGTCATCGATGCGCTATCGATTCGCGGCTTCAGCGAAACCAATACCAACCAATATCTTGATGGCCTGAAACTGCAGGGTGATAACTACTCTGAGTTCGCTATCGATCCCTACTTCCTTGAACGCGCCGAGCTGTTGCGCGGCCCGGTTTCGGTACTGTACGGCAAGAGCAATCCAGGCGGCGTGGTGTCGCTGGTGAGTAAGCGTCCAACCCAGGAGACGCTGCGTGAAGTACAGTTCCAGATGGGCACTGACAATCTGTTCTCCACCGGCTTCGATTTTGGCGGCTCGCTGGATGATGATGGCGTATACAGCTATCGCCTGACCGGCCTGGCACGCAGCGCCGATGCGCAGCAGGAGATGAACAAAGAGAAGCGCTACACCATCGCGCCATCGTTCAGCTGGCGTCCGGATGAAAATACGCGTTTCGATCTGCTGACTTATTTCCAGAACGAACCGGAAACCGGTTATTACGGCTGGCTGCCGCGTCAGGGCACGGTGGTGGGCATTACGCGCCCGGACGGCAGCAGCTATAAGTTGCCGACCAATTTTGATGAAGGCGAAGACAGCAACAAGATTTCGCGCAACACCAAGATGGTGGGCTACAACTTCGAGCACAGTTTCAACGATACCTGGACGGTGCGACAGAATCTGCGCTATGCGGATTTGAGAACGGATTATCGCAGTATTTATGGGCGTACTTTTAATCCCGCAACTCTGGAAATTAATCGTCTTTCAGCTGTGTCTAAAGAAAAGCTCAATCAGTTTGCGGTCGATAACCAAGCTCAAGCAAAGTTCACAACGGGAAGCATTGATCATACTTTACTGTTGGGTGTCGATTATCAGCGTACACGTAATGATATCGACGCAGCTTTTGATAGTGCTCAGCCAATTAGTGCAGTGAATCCGCAATACGGTAATGACACCCTCGGTGGAACCCCATTCCTCTATCAATACCTGAATAAACAGGAACAAACCGGTTTATACACGCAGGACCAGATGGAATGGAATAAATGGGTTCTGACTTTGGGAGGGCGTTACGATTATGCCATGACTTCAGCATTTAATCGTAATACTGGGGTGGAAGAGAAGTCTAACGATCAGGCCTTTACCTGGCGAGGTGGCTTGAATTATGTCTTCGATAACGGTATCGCGCCTTATTTCAGTTATAGCGAATCTTTCATCCCAACGGCGGGAACGACATCAAGCGGAAAAACCTTTGATCCCTCTCGTGCGAAACAGTATGAAGCGGGCGTGAAATATGTACCTAAAGATCGTCCGATTGTCGTTACTGCCGCGGTTTATCAATTAACAAAAGATAAAAACTTAACTGTCGATCCGGCTAACTCCTCATTCAGTGTTCAAAGTGGAGAAATTCGTTCCCGTGGTTTAGAACTTGAAGCAAAAGCAGCTTTGAGTGCCAATATTAATCTAACGGCTGCCTATTCCTACACTGATGCAGAGTATACAGAAGACACTCTACTTAAAGGAAAAACGCCAGTTCAGGTGCCAAAACATATGGCGTCTTTGTGGAGTGATTATACCTTCCATGAAACGGCGCTATCTGGCGTAACGATAGGCGCAGGGGTTCGTTACGTTGGAGAAAGTAAAGGGCTTTATGAAGAATCAGAGCAGAACGGCAGTAATTCAAACCAAAACTTCGACGTTGCCGGTTACACCACCGTTGATGCCGCGCTGAAATACGATCTCGCACGCTTTGGCATGCCGGGATCAACCATCGGCGTGAATGTGAATAACCTGTTCGATCGTGAATACGTTGCCAGCTGCTACCGCGAATACGCCTGCTATTGGGGCGCTGAGCGGCAGATTGTCGGAACCGCGACTTTCCGCTTCTAACGCGTTTGCAGGGTGCGCATTTATGCGCATCTGAGTTTCTGGTCGCCATTAAGGCGACCTTACAGCGCCCATTTACCAGGGATTATCATGCAGCATCCGCACCATGCAGAAACCACCTTCCGGCTGGATAACGTCAGTTTTCGTGTGCCAGGCCGCACGCTACTTCATCCGCTGTCTCTTACTTTTGCGCCAGGCAAAGTCACGGCGCTGATCGGACATAACGGCTCTGGTAAATCAACGCTGCTGAAGATGCTCGGTCGTCACCATGCGGCGAGTGAAGGGCGCGTATTGCTGAATGAGGATGCGGTAGATAACTGGGGCAGCAAAGATTTTGCGCGTCAGGTGGCGTATTTGCCACAGCAATTGCCCGCGGCGGAAGGGATGACGGTGCGTGAACTGGTGGCGATTGGTCGTTATCCGTGGCACGGCGCGCTGGGCCGTTATGGGCAGGAAGATCGCGACCGTGTCGAAGAGGCGATTACGCTGGTGGGATTGAAACCGTTTGCCGGTCGACTGGTGGATAGCCTTTCCGGCGGTGAGCGCCAGCGTGCCTGGCTAGCGATGCTGGTGGCGCAGAACAGCCGCTGCCTGCTGCTGGATGAACCGACTTCAGCGCTGGATATCGCCCATCAGGTTGATGTGCTGGCGCTGATTCAGCGTCTTAGTCGCGAACGCGGATTAACGGTGATTGCGGTGTTGCACGATCTCAACATGGCGGCGCGCTATTGCGATCGGCTGGTGGCGCTGCGCGGTGGCGAAGTGATTGCCGAAGGTGGTCCCGAGGTGATCATGCAGGCTGATGTGCTGGGTAATATTTACGGTATCCCAATGGGAATTTTGCCGCATCCGCTCGGCGGCGCTCCCGTCAGTTTCGTTTACTAAGGCCGCGCCATGTTAGATATTTCCCGCCGCCGCCTGTTGACGGCGCTGGCGCTCTCTCCTCTGATGTCGGCATTGCCACTGCGTGCCGCACTACCCGATGCGCAGCGCATTCTGGCGCTGGAGTGGTTGCCGGTCGAGCTGCTGATGGCGCTCGGCGTGACGCCGCTTGGCGTAGCCGATATGCACAACTACAACATTTGGGTGGGCGACCCGCTGCTGCCGTCCAGCGTTATCGATCTCGGTCTGCGCACCGAACCCAATCTGGAGCTGATGACGCAGCTCGAACCTGCGCTGATTCTGCACTCCAATGGTTACGGTCCGGCGCTGGATAAGTTGCAGCGCATTGCACCGACCATGGGATTTGATCTCAACAGCGGTGACGGCAAACCGCTTAGCACCGCACGCCATTCGCTGCAGGCGCTCGGCGCGCGTATTGGACGTGAAGCGCAGGCCGTGCAGCATCTGCAGGATGTTGACGAGCAGCTGGCGGCGGCACGTGAACGGCTTCAACCCTGGGCCGATCGTCCGCTATTGCTGATGTCGCTGATGGATAGCCGCCATGCCATCACCTTCGGTAAAAACAGCCTGTTCCTTGAAGTGATGGAGATTCTTGGGTTGCGCAATGCGTGGCAGGGCGAAACTAACTTCTGGGGCAGTGCGGTCGTCGGGCTGGAGCGGCTGGCGGAGGTCGGTGATGTGCAGGTGATCTGCTTCGATCACGATAACGATCGCGACATGCAGCAAGTGATGAAAACCGCACTGTGGCAGGCGCTGCCGTTCGTGCGCGCCCAGCGTTTCCAGCGCGTGCCGGCGGTGTGGTATTACGGCGCGACCTACTCGGCACTGAAATTTGTGCGCGTGCTGGAACACGCGCTGGAGTCGCACTGATGCGCAATCGTCTTTTTCCCGTCGCGCTGCTGAGTGCCGTGTTCCTGCTGGCGCTGGCGTTAACCTTTATCAATCTGCGTAACGCGTTGCCGATCGATCAGTGGTCGCAGGCGTTGTTTGCGCCGGATATCAACAATATCCAGCAGGTGGTGTTTCATCATAGTTTGCTGTCACGCCTGGCGCTGGCGCTGCTGGTCGGCGCAGGCCTCGGCTTAGCTGGGTTGCTGTTTCAACAGGTGCTGCGCAATCCGCTGGCCGAGCCCACCACGCTTGGTGTTTCTTCGGGGGCGCAACTCGGTATTACCGTGGCCACGCTGTGGCAACTGCCGGGTGGCGAGCTAACGCAGCAGTTTGCCGCGATGGGCGGCGCGGTGATTGTCGGCGTGCTGGTGTTTGGGGTCGCCTGGGGGAAACGTCTCTCGCCAGTGACGTTGATTCTTGCTGGTCTGGTGCTGAGCCTGTATGCCGGCTCGGTTAACCAGATTTTCGCCATCTTTAATCACGATCAGCTGCAGAACATGTTCCTGTGGAGCACCGGTGCGCTTAACCAGCTGGATGGCCACAACGTGGCGCAGCTGTGGCCGCGCCTGCTGCTGGCATTTGTGGTGGCGCTGGCGCTGTTGCGTCCGCTGACGCTGATGGGGCTGGATGATGGCGTAGCGAAAAATCTCGGCCTGGCGCTGTCGGCGGCGCGGATTGCCGCGCTGGCGCTGGCCATTCTGCTCAGCGCGCAGCTGGTCAATGTCGCGGGCATCATCGGCTTTATCGGCCTGTTTGCGCCGCTGCTGGCGAAGCTGCTCGGTGGACGTCGGCTGATCAGCCGCATGTTACTTGCTCCGCTGATTGGTGCGCTGCTGCTGTGGCTGGCGGATCAATGCGTGCTGTGGCTCACCGGCCACTGGCGCGAAGTGTCCACCGGGACCGCGACCGCATTGATCGGTGTGCCGATTCTGCTGTGGCTTTTGCCGCGCTTGCGGACGGGCTCAGTCCCGCCGGCGCTCAATCAGGGCGATAAGGTGCCGGCAGAGCGGCAGAACGTGTTGCGCTGGTGCCTGATCGGATTAGTAATTCTTGGCTTGTTCAGTTGGATTGGCATCACCTTTGGGCGCGATGCACACGGCTTTGCGTGGGTGGGCGGCGACATGCTACAGCAGCTGCTGCCGTGGCGCGCGCCGCGCGTGCTGGCGGCGCTGGTCGTCGGCATGATGCTCGGCGTGGCGGGAGCGCTGATTCAGCGCCTCACCGGCAATCCGATGGCGAGTCCGGAAGTGCTGGGCATTAGCTCGGGTGCGGCGTGTGGTGTGGTGGTGATGATGTTCTTCGTGCCGGGCGATGCGGTAGCGTGGCTGCTACCGGCTGGCGCACTTGGCGCAGCACTCACGCTGCTGGTCATCATGCTGGTGGCGAGTCGCGGCGGTTTCTCGCCAGAGCGTATGTTGCTGGCGGGAATGGCGCTCAATAGCGCATTCGTGACGTTATTGATGGTGCTGTTGGCGAGCGGCGATCCGCGTATGGGCGGCTTACTGAGCTGGATTTCTGGTTCGACCTACAACATCAACATGCAGCAGGCCGTTCAAAGCGCAGTGGTTGGCGTGGTGCTGATTGCCCTGGCGCCGCTGGCGAGCCGCTGGTTAACGCTACTGCCGCTTGGCAGCGCTACCGCGCGTTCGGCGGGCATGGCGCTCACCACCTCACGCCTCAGTTTGCTGCTGCTGGCGGCAGCGCTGACCGCCACGGCAACCTTAACCATCGGGCCGCTGAGTTTTGTCGGGCTAATGGCGCCGCATATTGTGCGCATGCTCGGTTTCCGCCGTGCATTGCCGCAAGTGTTGATGGCCGGCTTATTGGGTGGGGGATTGATGATCTTCGCTGACTGGTGCGGCAGAATGCTGGCGTTTCCGGATCAGATTCCAGCTGGCCTGATGGCCACCTTCTTCGGTGCGCCGTACTTTATCTGGTTACTGCGGCGGGCATAGCAAAAGGGCGCCAGTTGGCGCCCTTGTCATTTACAGCTGCGCGAAGCTGCGGCGTGCAGCATCGATGGTGCGTTGGATATCTTCCTGACTGTGCGCCAGCGACATAAAGCCTGCTTCGAAGGCGGAAGGCGCGAGATAAACGCCTTCTTCCAGCATCAGGTGGAAGAAGCGCTTAAAGCGCTCTACGTCACACTGCGTCACGTCCTGATAGCAGGTCACTTCAGCAGCATCGGTGAAGAAAATACCGAACATGCCGCCAACGTGGTTAATCACCAACGGAATGTTCTCTGCCTTTGCGGCGGCCAGCAAACCTTTTGCCAACTGCGTGGTTAAGTCGGTCAAGGTGCTGTGCGTACCCGGCTGCGCAATCTGCGACAGACAAGCAAAGCCGGCGGCCATGGCAATCGGGTTACCGGACAGCGTACCTGCCTGATAAACCGGGCCGGTCGGTGCCAGCGCATCCATCACATCACGACGACCGCCAAAGGCGCCAACAGGCATGCCGCCGCCGATGATTTTACCGAGGCAGGTCAGGTCTGGCGTTACGTCGTAATAGGCTTGAGCACCGCCCAGCGCCACGCGGAAACCGGTCATCACTTCGTCGATGATCAGCAGCGCGCCAAATTCGTCACACAGCGCGCGCAGGCCTGGCAGGAAGTCCGGCTGCGGTGGAATACAGTTCATGTTGCCCGCTACCGGCTCAACGATGATGCAGGCAATATCCTCTGGATATTGCTCGAAAGCAGCACGCACCGTGCTCAAATCGTTGTAGGTGCAGGTCAGCGTGTGTTTGGCGAAATCGGCCGGTACGCCCGGCGAGTTTGGCTGGCCGAGCGTCAGCGCGCCGGAACCGGCTTTCACCAGCAGGCAGTCGGCGTGACCATGGTAACAGCCTTCGAACTTGATGATTTTGTCGCGATGGGTGAAGCCGCGCGCCAGGCGAATGGCGCTCATGGTGGCTTCGGTGCCGGAGTTCACCATGCGCACCATGTCCATGCTTGGCACCAGCTCGCACACCAGCTCGGCCATTTTCACTTCCATCTCGGTGGGAGCGCCGAAGCTCAGACCGCGTGCGGCGGCTTCAATCACCGCATTACGGATAGTGGCATTGTTATGACCGAGCACCATCGGGCCCCACGAACCGACATAATCGATATAACCTTTGCCGTCGGCGTCGTAAAGATACGCACCGTCAGCGCGTTCGATGAACAGCGGCACACCGCCTACACCGGTAAAAGCACGTACCGGGGAGTTCACACCGCCGGGAATCAGGCGTTGCGCTGCGGTATACAGGTTTTCTGACTTACTCATGGTTCTGCTCCTGCTGTTCGGGAAAAAATCTGGCGCCATTCTACGGGAAGAACGGCTTGCGCTAAAGTTTAGGGTATATACTTTCATGCGCATGCGGCGGCACACACTGCCAAGCTTGAGACTTGATTGCACTGCACGGCTGGCAGATAATAGCGAAATTAAGGTCGTTTTCTGACCTCGACGTTTACCCGGAGTAAAAGATGAGTGACGACTTAGCAGCGCTGCCTTTGCAATTCACTGATGCAGCAGCAAAAAAAGTGAAAAACCTGATTTCTGATGAAGAGAATCCGGAGCTGAAACTGCGCGTTTATATTACCGGCGGCGGTTGCAGCGGTTTCCAATACGGCTTCACGTTTGACGATCAAATGAATGACGGCGACATGACCATCGAAAAACAGGGTGTGGCGCTGGTGGTTGATCCAATGAGCCTGCAATATCTGGTGGGCGGTTCGGTGGATTACACTGAAGGTCTGGAAGGTTCACGTTTTATCGTAACTAACCCCAATGCCAAAACCACCTGCGGTTGCGGTTCTTCCTTTAGCATCTAATGCTGCTTCTGGCTGCCGTTCTGGTAGCCAGGTTCCTACCACTCAATAGTCACTAAGCGCGCCGATTCGCGGCGTTGTGCATCGCGTTTTAGTATCCTTTCGGTAATACGTGGTTGCGCGCTGAAGTGGCGTCCGCAGTCAATGCTCGGCAGAGTATGTTCATTCTGGCGCGAAATATCGCAACGTGAGAATAACGTCAAGGTGACGGCAATAGAGCCGGTTGAGGTAGCCGCATTCAATGGCGCAGCGATCACGAGCCCTATGGCCAGCAGCAGAGCTCTGGTCATGAATAGTTCCTGGTGAAGACAAAATTGCGCTAAGCGCTAAAATGGGCACAGAGCATACGTGGCCGCTGCGCCTTGTATTATGATCAACGACAATTTCTGCCGGATCTTTAATCTTTTTTGGTGTTATTTTTCGCCGGATGTAAATTCGCACACAGCTGTTTCGCTGCCAGTAGCATGCGTGGGCCGGGGCGGCTCAGCCAGTCGTCATTGATGGCAATCACCGGCACAGTAAGCTGCGGCTGCCAGAATTTGGCGATGCTGACGGCCTGCGTTGCGTCACCGCCGATGACAATCGCCTGCGGATGGCGCATCAGCACCTGCTCACGACTTACCTGCGGCCAGCTAACGGCGCTATCAGCGAAAATATTCCTTCCGCCACACAACTCAATTACCTGATTCTGCATGGTGTTGCGCGCAGCGGTAAACAGCGGCTGCTGGCCAAACTGCAAAAACAGCGCTATCGGCGCGCCGTGCTGATACTGTTGCCGCAGCGCCACCTCCTGTGCCCGTAATGTCTGGGCGGCATCAATGGCCTGCTGCGGCTGCGGACTCCACTGCTGTAATCCGGCCAGCGCATCAATCATTTGATCGAGGGTTTGCGGATCAATCCACTCAACTTTAAGGCCGAAACGTTGCAACTGTTCGATTTGCCGTTGCGGATTACCGCCACGCCACGCCAGCACCACATCCGGCTTGAGTTGCAGAATACGTTCAACGTTGATGCCCTGCCAGTTTGCTACCTGTTCCAGCGCCCTGGCTGGCGCCGGATAATCAGAGAAAGCGCTGACCGCGACCGGCGTAATGCCGGCAGCAAAGGCCAACTCGGTTAAATGAGGTGAAAGGGTGATAACGCGTGGTGCGGCGGCGAACAGGCTATTGCACAGCAGCAATAGCCCGAGCAGAAGATGTTTAGCCACGCGCCAGCTGCGCCAGCAGGTTTTCTACCATCAGCGAAGATTGTTTTGCCGCAACGCTGAGGAACTCATCGAAGCTGAGATGAGACTCTTGATCGGCAACGTCAGAAATAGCGCGTACCACCACGAATGGCACGTTAAATTGATGGCAAACATGGCCAATCGCCGTGGCTTCCATCTCTACCGCAATCGCCTGCGGGAAGGTGCTACGGATGCGCGCCAATGGCTCGGCACCGTTGATAAACGCATCGCCGCTCACCACTAAACCGCGCACTGCGTTGAGATCGAGTTGCTTAATAACCTGCTCGGCGGCCGCAATCAGTTTGTCATCTGCAGCGAAGGCAGCAGGGCAACCGGCCATTTGGCCTGGTTCATAGCCGAAGGCGGTAACATCCGCATCGTGATAACGCACTTCATCTGATACCACGATATCGCCCACTTTCAGCGTTGATGCCAATCCGCCCGCAGAACCGGTATTAATCACCACATCGGGTTTGCACAGTTCAAGCAGCAGCGTGGTACCCAGCGCGGCAGCGACTTTACCAATGCCTGATTTCAGCAGCGCCACTTCAACACCGTTCAGCGTGCCGGTGTAAATTTCGCAGCCAGCCAGCGTAAGTGTCTGGCGGTTTTC
The DNA here is from genome assembly GCF_037479095.1 of Pantoea nemavictus. Taxonomy (NCBI): domain Bacteria; kingdom Pseudomonadati; phylum Pseudomonadota; class Gammaproteobacteria; order Enterobacterales; family Erwiniaceae; genus Pantoea; species Pantoea nemavictus. The sequence goes on from NZ_JBBGZW010000001.1 coordinate 2,970,264, forward strand.
AATTTTGTCACGCAGCAGGGTAACTTCCTGCTCCATCGCGCCAATAATGCCTACTTTCATAAGAATCTCGCTAATTTAATGGATGTAACCCGCAAAAGTGAGGCATAGTCTAACATGGCTGATTGAGGAAGAATTCACGAAAAAATAAGGGGTAATTATGGCGACGATCAATTTCAGGAAGAAGATCAGTTTCACCCGCCCTTATACCAGCCGCAAAGATCCCGAAGGGGAATACTATATTACCCGCCATTTTGAGAGCGATCGTGGACGCATTATTAACTCCGCTGCCATTCGCCGTCTGCAACAGAAAACTCAGGTATTCCCGCTGGAACGCAATGCCGCAGTGCGTTCGCGTCTGACGCATTCACTGGAAGTGCAGCAAACCGGGCGTTATATCACCAAAGAGATTCTGCAAGCGCTGAAAACGCAGGGCGGCGGACTGGCGAATTATGGGCTGAATGAGTTTGAAGGCGCGTTTGAAAGCCTGATTGAAATGGCCTGCCTGCTACACGATGTCGGCAATCCGCCTTTTGGTCATTTCGGTGAAGCGGCGATCAATGATTGGTTCGATGATAACCTGCCTGCTGAATTAGTCGATCCGCTGGTAGCCGGGGTTGGCGACGATATTGCACGCTCAGCATTCGACCAATTAAATGCCATGATCCGCCAGGATTTATGCCACTTTGAAGGCAATGCGCAAGCGATTCGCCTGGTGCATACGCTGCTGCAACTTAATCTCAGCTACGCGCAGGTTGCCTGTATTTTGAAATATACCGCACCGGCATGGTGGCAAGGTGATAAACCGGCTGAGTTTAGCGTGTTAATGAAGAAACCGGGTTTCTACTTATCCGAACGCGAATATGTTGCCGAGTTACGTGACGCGACAAATATTAAAGAGCATCATCGTTTTCCCCTGACCTGGATAATGGAAGCCGCCGATGATATCTCTTATTGCATCGCCGATCTTGATGACGCGGTGGAAAAAGATATCTTCCATGTTGAAACGCTGTATAAGCATTTGCTCGAGGCCTGGGGGACGGTCAAAAACGGTGATGTCTTCAGCCGCACCATCGGTGATGCATGGAAAGAGGCCAATCAGAAAAAGCGTCGCAGTATCAGCGATCAATTCTTTATGTCGCTGCGGGTTAATGTGCAGAACGTATTAGTTAGCCATGCGGTACGGCGTTTTATCGATAATCTGCCCGCTATTTTCGAAGGCAATTTCAATCATGCATTATTGGAAGATGACGGTGAAGAAGGGCGCTTGCTTAACTTATTTAAGACGGTTGCACGCCAGCAGGTGTTTAATCATCCGGAAGTCGAGCAGCTGGAGTTGCAGGGCTACCGCGTGATTAAAGGGCTGCTGGAGATATATCAATCCTTGCTGTTGCTGGATTATGAGCAATTTACCACGTTAATGAACGATGATTTCCTGGCAAAGCATCCGATTGAAACCCGTCTGTTTCATAAGCTTTCCGGAAAACACCGTAAAGCTTATCAACAACACATGCGTTCATTAATCGTTGAGCATAAATATCAGCGTTTGTTGTGGGAACGTTATTATCGTGCGCGCCTGATTCAGGACTACATTAGTGGAATGACAGACAATTATGCCTGGGATGAATATCGTCGTTTGATGGCGGTGGAATAAGCGCGGATTTGTAAAGACGAAGAACAATTTTTTACCTTTGCCTAAAACTTTATTAGGAACTTCGCGCTAAAAACTTAATCTCATCATCACGACCACAGCAATGGTCTGGCCGTACTTCTTAGAGAGACACAGATAAATGAAAAAAAACACAATTATGCTGGCGTTGGCGCTGAGTTTCGGCGCGGCAATGGGTCCTGTGAGTGCATTCGCAGCGGAGACAGCGTCTTCTTCGAGCCAACAGTTGCCAAGCCTGGCACCGATGCTGGAAAAAGTCATGCCTTCCGTGGTGAGCATCAGCGTTGAAGGCAGCACCACGGTTAAAACCCCACGCATGCCTCAGCAGTTCCAGCAATTCTTTGGTGATAATTCACCGTTCTGCCAGGACGGTTCTCCGTTCCAGAGCTCACCGATGTGCCAGAACGGCGGCGGTGAGGGTGGTGGCGCAGAGGGCGGTGCCAACGCGCAGAAACAGCAGTTCCGCGCGCTGGGTTCCGGCGTGGTGATCAATGCAGATAAAGGTTATGTCGTTACCAACAACCACGTGGTGGACAACGCCACCAAAATTCAGGTTCAGCTGAGCGATGGTCGTCGCTACGACGCCAAAGTGATCGGCAAAGATCCGCAATCTGATATCGCGTTGATTCAGCTGCAGGATGCGAAAAACCTTACTGCAATTAAGATTGCCGATTCTGACAACCTGCGCGTCGGTGATTACACCGTGGCGATTGGTAACCCGTATGGTCTTGGCGAAACGGTCACCTCAGGTATCGTTTCCGCACTGGGTCGAAGCGGCCTGAACGTTGAGAATTATGAAAACTTTATCCAGACCGATGCGGCGATTAACCGCGGTAACTCCGGCGGTGCGCTGGTTAACCTCAACGGTGAGCTGATCGGTATTAACACCGCGATTCTGGCGCCGGACGGCGGCAACATCGGCATCGGCTTTGCTATCCCAAGCTCAATGGTGAAAAACCTGACCGCGCAGATGGTGGAATATGGTCAGGTGAAACGCGGCGAGCTGGGCATTATGGGCACCGAGCTTAACTCCGAACTGGCGAAAGCGATGAAAGTTGATGCGCAGCGCGGCGCCTTTGTCAGCCAGGTACTGCCAAACTCTGCCGCGGCGAAAGCTGGCGTGAAGGCCGGTGACGTGGTGGTGTCAATGAACGGTAAAGCCCTGACCAGCTTCGCGGCGTTGCGTGCTGAAGTCGGCTCGCTGCCGGTGGGCACTAAGCTGCAGCTGGGTCTGCTGCGTGAGGGCAAACCGGTGAACGTCACGGTTGAACTGCAGCAGAGCTCGCAGGAGAAGGTGCAGTCCGCCACCATTTACACCGGTATTGAAGGCGCCGATCTCAGCAATATCGACACAAACGGCCAGAAAGGCGTGCGAGTTGATAATGTGAAAGCGGGTAGCGCAGCGGCGCGTATCGGCCTGAAGAAAGGTGATGTCATCCTCGGTGTGAACCAGCAAGCGGTGGCTAATCTCGGCGAACTGCGTAAGGTGCTCGACACCAAGCCTTCAGTGCTGGCACTGAACGTGCAGCGCGGAGATAGCAGCCTGTATCTGCTGATGCAGTAAGTTTCCGGTTGTTAATGGCAGGCGAGCTTCGGCTCGCCTTTTTTACGCCTGGGCAAATGTCCGGTAATGAATGTGACGTCCACCGCAAATCCCGCATAATCCTTCTGGCTATGTGCAGTTGCACAATGTCAGCGCCTTAATGGATGCGTATTCTGTCGGTTCGTCCTTACCTCCGGAGTGTTTGATGGCCACCTATCATCTCGATGCGCGACTGGCTCAGGATATTGTTGCCCGCACCATGCAAATTATTGATAGCAATGTCAACGTGATGGATGCACGCGGTCGCATCATCGGCAGCGGCGATCGTGAGCGTATTGGCGAATTGCACGAAGGCGCGCTGCTGGTGCTGTCGCAGGGTCGCGTAGTGGACATCGACGAGGCGGTGGCAAAACATCTGCACGGCGTGCGTCCCGGGATTAATTTACCGCTGCGCATTGATGGCGATATCGTCGGCGTAATCGGCTTGACCGGCCAACCGGCCACGCTGCGTCACTACGGCGAGCTGGTGTGTATGACCGCCGAAATGATGCTGGAGCAGGCGCGTTTGCTGCATATGCTGGCGCAGGACAGCCGCCTGCGTGAAGAGCTGGTGCTGAATCTGGTGCGCAGCGAAACTTTATCGCCGGCGCTGAGCGAATGGGCGCAGCGGCTGGGCATCGATCTCAATCAGCCGCGCGTGGTCGCGGTGGTGGAAGTGGATAGCGGTCAACTTGGCGTCGATAGCGCTATGTCAGAACTGCAGCAGCTGCAAACGTTGTTGACTACGCCGGAACGCGACAACCTGATTGCGATTGTTTCGCTGACCGAAATGGTGGTGCTCAAGCCGGCGCTCAATGCGCATGGTCGCTACGATCACGACGATCATCGCCGGCGAGTGGATCAACTGCTGCAGCGGATGAAGGAGAGCGGGCAGGTGCGCATGCGCATCGCGCTTGGCAACTACTTTACCGGCCCCGGCAGCATTGCACGCTCGTACCGCACCGCGCGTACCACCATGATGGTGGGTAAACAACGCATGCCCGATCAGCGCAGCTATTTTTATCAGGATCTGGTGCTGCCGGTGCTGCTCGACAGTTTACGCGGCGGCTGGCAGGCCAATGAGCTGGCGCGCCCGCTGGCGAAACTCAAAAGTATGGATAACAACGGTTTATTACGGCGTACGCTGGTGGCATGGTTCAGCCACAACGTGCAACCTAGCGCGACCGCGCGCGCGCTGTTTATTCATCGCAATACGCTGGAGTATCGCCTCAACCGTATTTCCGAGCTAACCGGACTCGATCTGGGTAACTTTGACGATCGGCTACTGCTGTACGTGGCGCTTCAACTGGATGAGCAGAGTTAATGATCAGGGCGTGGATTGCGTTGTTGTGGCTGTTTAGCGCGCTTAGTTTTGCCAACGATCCGGCTTTTCTCTCTTTAAACGATCTGCAACGGGTTAAACAACAACTCGCTGAGCAGCAGGCTGCGCCGCCGACGCTCGAAGCCTGGCATCAACTGCAACAGCAGGCGGATAGGGCGCTAAAACATGCTAATCCCAGCGTCACCGACAAAGGTATGCTGCCACCGAGTGGTTCAAAGCAGGATTATCTAAGCTTAAGCGCCTACTGGTGGCCGGACGCCAGCAAAGCTGATGGCCTGCCGTGGCAGCGCCGCGATGGGGAAGTGAATCCCGCCAGCAAGAACAACCAGAGCGATGGCGTGCGGCTGGCGCGCTTTACCGCCGATTTCCAGGCGCTGGCGCTGGCCTGGTACTTCTCCGGCGATCAACGCTATGCCGATAAAGCGTTGGCGATGATGCGCCACTGGTTTATTACGCCCTCCAGCCGCATGCATCCCAACCTTAATTTTGCGCAAGGCATTCCGGGCCGTTCTGCGGGCCGCCACGATGGCGTTCTGGACGGGCGTTATTTCGCCACGCGCGTGGTGGATGCGCTCACTTTATTGCGTCACGCGCCCGGCTGGCAGCCTTCCGATGAGAAAGCGATGCAGCAGTGGTTCAGCGACTATCTGCACTGGCTGCTGCACAATCCGTTAGCACAGAAAGAAGCGGCGGCGGCGAATAATCATGGCAGTTGGTATTGCACCCAGGTGGCGGGGATCGCGTGGTATTTGGACGATCGTGAGACGGTAAAAGCGATGGTTGAGCTGGCGCGCAGTAAAATCGCGCTGCAAATCCGCGCCGATGGCAGCCAACCTGCCGAGCTGGCGCGCACGCGATCGTTCCATTACAGCTATTTCAATCTGCAGGCGCTGACCGCAGTGGCGCAGTTGGCCAAAAAAGCGGGGCTGGGGGATTTATGGCATAGCCGCCAGCAAAGCGGTTCGCTGCTGGATGCGCTAGACGCGATGGCACCGTACAGCGATGCCAGCAAAGTCTGGCCGTGGAAAAATCGTGATCGTGTTAGTGAACGTGTGATTCCATTGCTTTCAGCGGCCGACAACAGCTTGCAGCAGCCGCGTTATCAGCGGTGGATCACGCAGGAAACATGGACTAATAACAAGCGTGGCGCGGTAATGCAGGCGCAGCGTGACAGCTGGCTGCTTTCGCTGCCTTATCAGCAGCAATAAAAAAGGCCAGCATTAGCTGGCCTCTTATCTAAAGCGCGAAATTAACGGTTGTTGCGGGTCAGCTGATCGAGGTCAGATTCGATTTCAGCGATCTTGTTGGAGACCACGCTTTCCAGATGGCGCAGATCCGCCAGGATTTTACGCTTCAGATCTACTTCAACCTGGTCGCGCTGGCAAATCTGGTCCAGCTCATCGATCACGTAACGCAGGTTCGGGCTGATTTCCTGAACTTCTTTGTAACCCTGGCTGGTGTGATCGGCGACAACCGTTTTACGCTGACGCGGGTATTTGAACTTCACGCTTTTCGCAAAGAATTCACCTTTGTCTTTGCGGAAGTAGATTTTAAGAATGTCGTTGTTAGCTTCCTGACGCAGGCTGTAACGGTCGATGTCGTCAGGGTTGCTGATACCTAAGCTTTTCAGGTTGTCGTACATAGCGTTTATATTCCATCTAAGAGTGGGTGAGCGCGCAGGACTATCATCATCATTCGGGATGCAGCAGGAACGCGGCAACCGGAACGCTTACGGCATACTTAATCAACTGTAGACACAAAAACCGGGATGAACAGTGCGCGACCGGAGTTAACTTGGCGCGGATTATGAACTGTTTGAAAAATAAACGCACGTGTTAATTCGCGGCGCGAAACAGGTAATTCAAGCGGGAGTGTAAACAAATAATTACGGGCCTGAATATAGGCCCGTTGGGAAAGTTTTGCGGCAGAAGAAACTTAGTCGATGCTGCGCAGCAGTTCGTTAATGCCTGTTTTGCTAAGGGTTTTAGCATCAACTTTTTTCACGATGACTGCGCAGTACAGGCTGTAGCTACCATCTTTTGACGGCAGGTTACCTGAAACCACCACTGAACCCGCGGGTACGCGGCCGTAATGTACTTCGCCGGTTTCGCGGTCAAAGATTTTGGTGCTCTGGCCGATGTACACGCCCATCGAAATCACTGAGCCTTCTTCTACGATCACGCCTTCAACGATTTCTGAACGTGCACCGATGAAGCAGTTATCTTCGATGATAGTTGGGTTGGCCTGCAGCGGTTCCAGCACGCCACCGATGCCCACGCCGCCAGACAGGTGCACGTTTTTACCGATCTGCGCACATGAACCGACCGTGGCCCAGGTATCAACCATGGTACCTTCATCAACGTACGCACCGATATTGACGTAAGACGGCATCAGCACGGTGTTGCGTGCGATGAATGCGCCCTGACGCACGGCAGCCGGTGGCACCACACGGAAACCGGCGTTCTTGAAGCGCGCTTCATCCCAGCCAGCAAATTTCATTGGCACTTTGTCGTAGAAACGGGTTTCAGAGCCTTCCATCACCTGGTTGTCGTTAATGCGGAACGACAACAGCACAGCTTTCTTCAGCCACTGATGCGTTACCCATTCTCCGTTGATCTTTTCAGAAACGCGCAGTTCACCGCTATCCAGCAGGCCGATAACCTGGTTGATAGCATCACGGGTTGCACCGTCTACGCTAGATGGCGTGATGTCGGCGCGGCGCTCAAAGGCAGATTCGATAACGCTCTGTAACTGTTGCATATTTATTTCCTGATTCTGTCATAGCGGATGTCCGTAAATACGGACATGATTAAAATATCTCCCCTAAATCATTCAAGCTGCAGGTAGGCGGCGACGCAGCGAGAGCCTGGGAGCATACATCAGTATGTGACCAGGTCGAGCGAGGAAAGCCAACGCCCCTGCGGTTCGAATGATGACGGGGAGATTAGAGTTTATCGTTTGGATTAAGGGCCTCTGTCAACCTCTGTTGCAACACATCGCGCATTTCGACCCCCAGCGCACGTCGCTCGCTATCGGCGAGGATGAAAAGATCCTCAACCCGCTCACCAATTGTACTGATGCGCGCACCGTGCAGCGACACGCCGAGATCGGCAAACACTTCACCCACGCGCGCCAGCAAGCCGGGCTGATCGAGCGCGACTAACTCCAGATAGCTGCGGCGATCGGTGTGCGTTGGCAGGAAATTGACCTCGGTATCAACGCTGAAATGCTTGAGACGCGCTGACTGCCGGCGCGTGCGCGGCGGCACCCATTCGGTTTGCGTGATGGCCTGTTCCAGCGCCTGGATGATCAGCGGATGGCGATCGGCGGCCAGCGGGCTGCCGTCGGGCTCCAGCACAATAAAGGTATCCATCGCCATGCCGTCGCGGCTGGTAAATATTTGCGCATCATGCACGCTGAGGTTGCGACGATCCAATTCGCCAGCCACCGCCGCAAACAGGTGCGGGCGATCCGGGCTCCAGATAAAGATCTCGGTGCCGCCGCGCGTAGCCTGTGGGCTAACCAACACCAGCGGCTTGTTGAGATCGTGATGAATTAAATGACGCGCGTGCCAGGCGAGCTGATTCGGCGTGTGGCGCAGGAAATAGTCGGCACGGCAGCGGCTCCAGATATGGTGCAGGCGCTCTTCGTCGAGGTTCTCCATGCGCAGCAGCGCCAACGCTTGTAGCCGATGATGGCGCACGCGCTCGCGCAGATCCGGGCTGTTTTCCATGCCGCGACGCAGCTGTTTTTCGGTGGCAAAGAACAGCTCGCGCAACAGACTTTGCTTCCAGCTGTTCCACAAGCTTTCGTTAGTGGCGCAGATATCAGACACCGTCAGGCACGCCAGATAACGCAGACGGTTTTCATTCTGCATCACTTCAGCGAACTGCTGAATCACGGTGGGATCCTGAATGTCACGGCGTTGAGCGGTGACAGACATCAACAGATGATGGCGCACCAGCCAGGCAACCAGCTGCGTTTCACGTGAGTTCAGGCCGTGTAATTCGGCGAAATCCAGCGCATCCTGCGCGCCGAGAATAGAGTGATCGCCATTGCGACCTTTGGCAATATCATGCAGCAGCGCGGCCATCAGCAACAGTTCTGGCTGCGGCAGGCGCGGCCAGAGCTCTACGCACAGCGGATGCATCGGGCGCGTGGCTTCATCGGCAAAACTCTCCAGCTTCTGCAGCACGCGAATGGTGTGTTCATCCACGGTATAAGCGTGGAACAGATCGAACTGCATCTGGCCGACGATATTGCCCCACAGCGGCGTATAGGCCCACAGCACGCTGTGCCGATGCATCGGCACCAGCGCGCGCTTGACTGCGCCCGGATGACGCAGAATGGCCATAAAGGTTTCACGCGCTTCAGGAATATGGCACAGCGGCTGTTTCAGGTGGCGACGTGCATAGCGCAGCTGACGCAGCGTGGTGGAGTAAATGCCTTTGATATTTTCATTGCGTACCATCACATAGAACATGCGCAGGATGGCTTGCGGCTCACGCTCAAACAGCGTGGGATCGCGCAGATCAATTAAATTACCGCGGATTTGGAAGTCATCATCAATGGCGCGCGGTTTTTCCGTCGTCGACAGCGCCAGAATGGCTTCATCAAACAGTTGCAGCAGCATTTGATTGAGTTCGCCGATGCGACGCGTGACGCGATAAAAGTCTTTCATCATGCGCTCAACCGGCTCGTTGACCTCGCCCAGATAGTTAAGGCGCTGGGCAACGGTCAGTTGGCGATCGAACAGCAGGCGGTTGTCATAGCGCGGCAGCGTTAAGTGCAGGGCAAAACGAATGCGCCACAGGAATTCCTGACACTCATTGATTTCATTACGTTCCGCTTCGGTAATAAAGCCGAAACCGACCATCTCATCCATGGTTGTGGCGCCAAAATGCCGGCGCGCGACCCACTGCAGCGTATGAATGTCGCGCAGGCCGCCGGGGCTGCTTTTGATATCGGGTTCAAGATTGTAGCTGGTGCCGTGATAGCGCTGATGCCGTTCCTGCTGCTCTTCGATTTTCGCGGCGAAGAAGCGTGACGACGGCCAGAAACCATCGCTGAAGATGTTCTTTTGCAGTTCGAGAAACAGCGCCACGTCACCCGTTAGCATGCGTGATTCGATCAGGTTGGTCGCGACAGTCAGATCGGATAAGCCTTCCAGCAAACACTCTTCCAGCGTACGCACGCTGTGACCGACTTCCAGCTTCAGATCCCACATCAGTGTTAACAGTTCGCTGGTGCGCTGCGCGGCGGCTTCGTCCAGCGGTTGGCGACTAAGGATCAGCACATCGATATCCGAGAGCGGATGCAGTTCGCCGCGACCGTAGCCGCCTACGGCAACCAGCGCGATCTCTTTCAGCTGGTCAAAACCAAAAAAGCGCCACAAGCGACGTAATAGGCGGTCGATAAACAATGTGCGCGCATCAATCAATGATTCGATATCGGTGCCCGCATCAAACGCGATGCCGAGATGCTGGTGAAACTGCTCAAGATACTGTTTGAGCTTGTCGCGCGTCAGGGCTTCATCGGGCCAGCTGGCGGGGGAATCGGTCAGGCCTTTGTGTACTGCTTCGGTCACGCTACCACTCATCAACATGCCTCATCATTACGCACATAAAAAAGGCCAGCTATAAGCCGGCCTGGTACTGTCAGGGAGATAATTACACGACGTTTTCGAGCACCGCTGGAATGGTGTCGTCTTCACGCAGCGTCAGAATCTCACAGCCGTTTTCTGTCACCACAATAGTATGCTCATACTGCGCGGACAAGCTGCGATCTTTGGTTTTCACGGTCCAGCCATCCTTCATGGTGCGGATGCGGTAATCACCGGCATTGACCATCGGCTCAACGGTGAATGTCATACCTGCTTGCAGCACCACGCCGCTGTCGTCAGCGTCGTAATGCAGCACCTGCGGCTCTTCATGGAAGCCTTTGCCGATACCGTGACCGCAATATTCGCGCACCACCGAGAAATCCTGCGCTTCCACATACTGCTGAATCGCCCGACCTAGCTCACGCAGACGAATGCCCGGTTTCACCAGGCGCAGCGCGATATATAGGCTTTCCTGAGTGACGCGACACAGGCGTTCGCCCTGAATGGTAGGTTTCCCGACGATGAACATTTTAGAGGTATCACCGTGGTACTCATCTTTGATCACCGTGACATCCACGTTAACCACGTCGCCCTCTTTCAACACACGATCGTCGCTTGGGATACCGTGACAAACCACTTCATTCACCGAAATACATACTGATTTCGGGAAGCCGTGATAACCGAGGCAGGCAGAAATTGCCTGTTGCTTCTGCGTAATGTGTTCGTGGCAGAGGCGGTCCAGTTCACCGGTGGTGACACCAGGCACCACGTGCGGTGCGATCATTTCCAGCACTTCAGCGGCAAGACGGCCGGCGACGCGCATTTTTTCGATTTCTTCAGGGGTTTTAATTGAAATAGCCATTAAATTAATCCGCAATCGTCGAAATTTTCGACAATAATGAGTTCTGTGGCGATCATGTTAGCAGCCAGCAAATGGGCTGCCAAATGGCGATTGTCTGCGCCTGCTGCCGCTAACTACTATTGGCGTATTCCTGCGCATTGTGGTATAAAGCGCGCCGACGATTCTCTGTCACCGACGTTTGGCTGACAGGAAACGCATAAAACTCATTATGTGTACTAAAACACACATGTATCGACACATACGCCGGGGTGCCTTGAAAGAGGTCGGTCGTATGGGATACATGGAGGCCCAACCCCAAATCAAACTTTAGAGGTAATCATGGCAACTGTTTCAATGCGCGACATGCTCAAGGCTGGTGTTCACTTTGGTCACCAGACCCGTTACTGGAACCCGAAAATGAAGCCATTCATCTTCGGCGCACGTAACAAGGTTCACATCATCAACCTCGAGCAGACTGTGCCAATGTTCAACGACGCGCTGGCTGAGTTGAAAAAGATCTCTTCCCGTAAAGGTAAGATCCTGATCGTTGGTACTAAGCGCGCTGCTGCCGAAGCGGTAAAAGAGTCAGCTCTGAGCTGCGACCAGTTCTTCGTAAACCACCGCTGGTTGGGTGGCATGCTGACTAACTGGAAAACCGTTCGTCAGTCAATCAAACGCCTGAAAGATCTTGAGTCTCAGTCTCAGGACGGTACTTTCGACAAACTGACCAAGAAAGAAGCGCTGATGCGCACTCGCGAACTGGCCAAGCTGGAAAACAGCCTGGGCGGTATCAAAGATATGGGCGGTCTGCCGGATGCACTGTTCGTTGTTGACGCTGATCACGAGCATATCGCTATCAAAGAAGCAAACAACCTGGGTATCCCAGTATTTGCTATCGTTGATACCAACTCTGATCCAGACGGCGTTGACTTCGTTATCCCAGGTAACGACGATGCGATCCGTGCTGTAAGCCTGTACCTGACTGCCGTTGCCACTACCGTGCGCGAAGGCCGTTCACAGGACCTGGCTGAGCAGGCTGAAGAAGCTGCTGAAGCTTAATAAGGTTCGCTCTTTCTAAGAGCCCTTAGACATCAGATGTTATCTGTTAAGGGGGCCGTTCAGGCCCCTTTATTTTATCTAAGTCTGTCACGCTCACTTCAGAGCGAGCGGGGCAGAGTAAATTTTCCGCAACAAGTTTCTGGCAGTGTGTGAACACACAGAGACGAATCGAGGATTCTGGAATGGCTGATATTACCGCTGCATTGGTAAAAGAACTGCGTGAGCGTACTGGCGCAGGCATGATGGACTGCAAAAAAGCGCTGACCGAAGCGAACGGCGACATCGAGCTGGCGATTGAGAACATGCGCAAATCTGGCGCAATCAAAGCCGCTAAAAAAGCAGGCAACGTAGCTGCTGATGGCGTGATCAAAACCAAAATCGCTGATGGCTTCGCGGTGATCCTGGAAGTAAACTGCCAGACCGACTTCGTTGCTAAAGATGGCGGTTTCCAGGCGTTTGCTGACAAGGTTCTGGATGCAGCTGTTGCTGGCAAAGTTACCGATGTGGAAGTTCTGAAAGCGCAGTTCGAAGAAGAACGCGTAGCGCTGGTTGCGAAAATCGGTGAGAACATCAACATCCGTCGTGTTGCTATCCTGGAAGGCACTGAGCTGAACAGCTATCAGCACGGCGCACGTATCGGTGTCGTTGTATCTACTACCGGTGCTAACGAAGAGCTGAGCAAGCAAATTGCTATGCACATTGCTGCGAGCAAGCCAGAATTCGTTAAGCCAGAAGACGTGTCTGCAGATGTGGTTGAGAAAGAGTACCAGGTTCAGCTGGACATCGCCATGCAGTCTGGCAAGCCAAAAGAAATCGCAGAGAAAATGGTTGAAGGCCGCATGAAGAAATTCACCGGTGAAGTTTCTCTGACCGGTCAGGCTTTCGTTATCGACCCAAGCAAAACCGTTGGCCAGGCGTTGAAAGAGAAAAACGCTGACGTCATCAACTTCATCCGCTTCGAAGTGGGCGAAGGCATTGAGAAAGTTGAATCTGACTTCGCAGCAGAAGTTGCTGCAATGTCTAAACAGTCTTAATGGTCCGAAAGAACCGCCAAAAGGCGGTTCTTTTTTGTCTGCAATTTAGTGCAGCACTTTTCAGTCTCATCCCAATAGCTTTTCTTGCTTGCTAAGCGGATGATCGATCAGATTTTACTTCTCCTTTTCATCATATCTTCCAGGAAGAATCGACCATGGCGACCAACGCAAAACCTGTATATCAACGTATCCTGCTAAAACTGAGTGGCGAAGCACTGCAAGGTGCCGAAGGTTTTGGCATCGACGCGAGCGTGCTTGACCGCATGGCGCAAGAGGTGAAAGAGCTGGTTGAACTGGGCATCCAGGTGGGTGTGGTTATTGGTGGCGGTAACCTGTTCCGCGGCGCAGGTCTGGCCCAGGCCGGGATGAACCGTGTGGTCGGCGACCATATGGGCATGCTGGCGACGGTGATGAATGGCCTGGCAATGCGTGATGCGCTGCACCGTGCGTATGTCAATGCGCGTTTGATGTCAGCGATTCCGCTGAATGGCGTGTGTGACAACTACAGCTGGGCAGAAGCGATCAGTCTGCTGCGTAATAACCGCGTCGTCATCTTCGCGGCCGGTACTGGCAACCCGTTCTTTACCACCGACTCTGCAGCCTGTCTGCGCGGCATCGAAATTGAAGCCGACGTGGTACTGAAAGCCACCAAAGTAGACGGCGTCTACTCTGAAGATCCGGTGAAAAACCCGGATGCAACGCTGTATGATCAGCTGAGCTATGCAGAAGTGCTGGATAAAGAGCTTAAAGTGATGGATCTCGCGGCCTTCACGCTGGCACGCGACCATAAACTGCCTATCCGCGTCTTCAATATGAACAAGCCTGGCGCACTGCGTCGCGTAGTGATGGGTGAAAAAGAAGGCACCCTGATTACGCATTAATACCCGACGCAGGTTAAAATAAGGTATATTCTTTTGCCGCGATGCGCTGTCATCGCGCAGCAATTAGGATGATCGATGTTTATCGATACCGCTTCCGGTTAGCCCGGAAATGGCCAGGTCAACCGAATTCAAGGGTTTCAACGTGATTAACGACATTAAAAAAGATGCAGACACGCGCATGGAAAAGTGTGTGGATGCATTCAAAAACAACATCAGCAAAGTGCGCACTGGTCGTGCTTCGCCTTCACTGCTCGACGGCATTATGGTTCCTTACTACGGTACACCTACGCCGCTGCGTCAGGTGGCTAACGTGACGGTAGAGGATTCACGTACGTTGAAAATCAACGTATTTGATCGCTCGCTGAGCGCTGCGGTTGAGAAAGCGATCATGACGTCCGATCTGGGTCTGAACCCAAGCTCGGCCGGTACCGATATTCGTGTGCCGTTGCCAGCGTTGACCGAAGAGCGTCGTAAAGACCTGATCAAGATCGTACGTGGCGAAGCTGAGCAGGGCCGTGTCTCTGTGCGTAACGTCCGCCGTGATGCCAATGACAAGATCAAAGCGCTGCTGAAAGACAAAGAGATCAGCGAAGACGACGAACGTCGTTCGCAGGACGAAATCCAGAAAATGACTGATGCGCACATCAGGAGTGTTGATGCGGCATTGGCCGACAAAGAAAAGGAACTGATGGACTTCTAATCCCATCATTTACTTTTAAAACGCCGTTCAGAGACGAGAGATAGTCGACTCTGGCGGCGTTTTACATTGTGCCCGGCGCCGTTGCGGGAACGATCCATGACTTCACAGGGATAGCATGATGAAGCGATTAACTCTGCTGGGATCTACCGGCTCGATTGGCACCAGTACGTTGGCGGTAATTGCCGCGAATCCTGAACTTTATCAAGTGACTGCGCTGGTTGCCGGCCAAAACGTTGCGCTCATGGCTGAACAGTGCCAGCAATTCCAGCCACGCTATGCCGCGATGTCTGACGAGACATCCGCTCAGGCGCTGCGTGAGCGACTGAAAGCACTCAACGTTAATACCGAAGTGCTCTCCGGCGTTCAGGCAGCCTGCGAACTGGCCGCGTTGGATGAGGTGGATCAGGTAATGGCAGCGATTGTCGGCGCCTCCGGCTTGCAGCCCACTTTGGCGGCGATTCGTGCGGGTAAAACGGTGCTGCTCGCTAACAAAGAATCGCTTGTCACATGCGGCCGTCTGTTTATGGAGGCTGTACGTCAACATCAGGCGCAATTGCTGCCGGTCGACAGCGAGCACAATGCCATTTTTCAGAGTTTACCCGCTTCCATACAGCATCAGTTGGGGTACGCTGATCTGCAGGGGAACGGCATCGAGTCGATTCTCCTTACGGGATCGGGTGGTCCTTTTCGTGACACGCCATTAGCGGATTTAGCCGCTATGTCGCCGGATCAAGCATGTGCGCATCCGAACTGGTCAATGGGACGTAAAATCTCCGTTGATTCGGCCACCATGATGAATAAAGGTCTTGAATACATTGAAGCCCGCTGGCTGTTTAATGCGACCGACGCGCAGATGGAGGTGATCCTGCATCCGCAGTCCGTCATCCATTCGATGGTGCGTTATTGCGACGGCAGTGTACTGGCGCAACTGGGTTCACCGGATATGCGAACGCCAATAGCGCACAGCATGGCATGGCCAGCACGTATCTCTGCGGGCGTGACGCCGCTCGACTTCACTCGCATGAAGTCGCTGACGTTTGCCGAGCCGGACTACGAGCGCTATCCCTGCCTGAAGCTCGCAATTGATGCCTGCGCAGCAGGCCAGGCCGCCACTACGACGCTGAATGCAGCGAATGAAGTGGCGGTTGAGGCTTTTCTGCAGCACCAGATTCGCTTTACCGATATCGCCGCCATCAACAGCGAAGTGCTGGCCTCCCTGAAGTGTCAGGAGCCGGGCAGCATTGACGAAGTGATGGAGATCGACCGATTAGCGCGAGTTCGTGCCAGAGAATTGTTGCCACGCTTTCGTTTAGCAGGTTGATAGTTCCCGCTATTTGTTCGCTCTGGGTGAAAATGGTATAGTCGCTCGCTCGCGTTTCACAGCCCGACATTGTTTCGATGTCATCTGGCGTGTTTGCCGGAGTTTGCTGCAGGCGCAATGTATTCAGAAACCACAGCATTTCTGATGAAAGGAATTATTACGCGTTATGTCGTCCAACAATCACAATACAATCGATGACGAGTCGTACTGCACGCCACGTCACGTGGCCATCATTATGGATGGTAATGGTCGCTGGGCAAAAAATCAGGGCAAACTGCGTATTTCAGGCCACAAAGCCGGGGTAAAATCAGTACGCCGGGCTGTCAGCTTTGCGGTCAGCCACAAACTGGAAGCGCTCACGCTTTATGCGTTCAGCAGTGAAAACTGGAGCCGACCCATTCAGGAAGTGACAGCATTAATGGAGTTGTTTGTCTGGGCGCTCGACAGCGAAGTTAAAAGCCTGCACAAGCACAATGTGCGTCTGCGCATTATTGGTGATATCAGCCGTTTCAATAACCGTATTCAGGAACGCATTCGCCGCGCCGAGGAACTGACTCAGCAAAATAATGGACTGACCCTCAACATTGCTGCCAACTATGGCGGCCGTTGGGATATTATCCAGGGTGCCAGAAAATTGGCCGAACAGGTTCAGGAAGGTTTACTGCGTCCTGACCAGATTACCGAAGAAAGCCTGGCTCCGTATCTGTGTATGCAGGAGCTGGCGCCAGTGGATTTAGTGATAAGGACCGGGGGAGAGCATCGGATTAGCAACTTCCTGCTGTGGCAAATCGCCTATGCTGAGTTTTGGTTTACCGATGTTCTTTGGCCTGATTTTGATGAAAACGTTTTTGAAGGTGCACTGAATGCATTCTCTACGCGGGAGCGACGCTATGGCGGTACTGCACCAGGCGGCGCCTAAGCAATTTGGGGGTAACCTTTGCTGAAGTCTCGTCTGATTACCGCGTTAATTTTGATTCCGCTGGTGATCGCTGCACTGTTCTGGTTGCCACTGTCCGGTTTTGCGATCACCACTATCATCATCTGCATGCTTGCCGCCTGGGAATGGGGGCAGTTTGCGGGCATGAAAACGCGCCAGCAACGTATCTGGCTGGCCGTGCTATGCGGTTTGTTACTGTCCGCGATGCTCTTTACCCTGCAACCCTATCAACGCAATCTGCATCAATTCCAGATGGAAGGCTCGCTCTGGGCATCGCTGGGATGGTGGATTGTCGCGCTATTTTTAGTGCTGTTCTATCCTGCTTCGGCTGCGCTGTGGCGTAATTCGCGTACGCTGCGTCTGGTGTTTGGCCTTCTCACCGTCATTCCGTTTTTCTGGGGCATGATGGCGCTGCGTCAATACCATTACGATACCGATCACTTCGCGGGTGCGTGGTGGCTACTGTTCGTGATGTTCCTCGTCTGGGGCGCAGACTCTGGTGCTTATATGTTTGGCCGTCTGTTTGGTAAACACAAACTGGCTCCGAAAGTTTCTCCGGGTAAAACCTGGGAAGGTTTCTTTGGTGGGCTGCTGTCGTCTGCCATCATTGCCTGGCTGTTTGCGCTATTGGCACCGCTTTCGGTTGCGCCAGGCACACTGATTATCTGTGCGGTCATTGCGACACTCGCATCAGTACTCGGTGACCTCACAGAGAGTATGTTCAAACGTGAGGCAGGCATTAAAGACAGCGGTAACTTGATTCCAGGGCACGGTGGTATTCTCGATCGTATTGATAGCCTGACAGCTGCGGTGCCGGTATTTGCCTGCCTGCTGCTGCTGGTGTTCCAAACCCTCTGAGGATCGCCGACGATGTTGAGTATACTCTGGAGTTTTGTCGCCTTTATCGTGGCGCTGGGCGTGCTGATTACCGTGCACGAATTTGGTCATTTTTGGGTCGCTCGCCGTTGCGGTGTCAAAGTCGAACGTTTCTCCATTGGCTTTGGTAAGGCGCTATGGCAGCGCACCGACCGTCAGGGCACCGAATATGTCATCGCGCTGATTCCTCTCGGTGGCTACGTTAAAATGCTCGATGAACGCGTTGAGAGCGTTCCCGCTGAACTGCGTCATCAAGCCTTCAACAATAAAACCGTGCTGCAGCGTGCTTCCATTATTGCGGCCGGTCCTATCGCCAACTTCATCTTTGCCATATTTGCCTACTGGGTGGTGTTTATCCACGGCGTACCGGGCGTACGTCCGGTGGTTGGCGAAATTCTGAACGGTTCCGTCGCTGCTGAAGCGCAAATTACCTCCGGCATGGAACTTAAAGCGGTAGATGGTATCGAAACGCCTGATTGGGATGCTGTGCGTATGGCGCTGGTCGGTAAAATCGGTGACAGCGATGCCACGCTTACTGTTTCGCAATTTGGCGAAGAAGCTACGCAGCAAAAGCAATTAAATTTGCGCGAATGGCAATTTGAGCCTGATAAACAGGATCCGGTGGTCGCTTTAGGTATTCGTCCACGTGGGCCGCAGATTGAAACGACCTTAGCTGACGTTCAGGCAAACTCGCCGGCAAGCAATGCTGGTTTGCAAGCGGGCGATAGGATCGTTAAAGTCGATGGTCAGCCATTAACACAGTGGCAGACTTTTGCGGCGCAGGTGCGGGATAACCCGGGCAAAAACATGGCGCTAGATATTGAGCGCAACGGCGAACCTGTGGCGTTATCGCTCACGCCGGAAGCGAAACCGGGCAATGAAGCGGAAGGCTTCGCGGGTGTTATACCGCGCGTAATTCCACTGCCTGATGAGTACAAAACGGTAAGGCAATATGGGCCCTTTGCGGCTATCGGCGAAGCCAGTGTGAAAACCTGGCAGTTGATGAAGCTAACAGTTTCCATGTTGGGCAAGTTGATAACCGGGGATGTGAAGCTGAATAACCTGAGCGGGCCGATTTCGATTGCGCAAGGTGCCGGGTTATCAGCAGAGTACGGGGTGATTTATTACCTGATGTTCCTGGCGCTAATCAGCGTCAACCTGGGCATCATTAACCTGTTCCCTCTGCCGGTTTTAGATGGTGGTCATCTGCTCTTTCTGGCGATCGAAAAGATCAAAGGTAGACCGGTGTCCGAGCGAGTTCAGGACTTTAGTTATCGCATTGGCTCAATCTTGCTGGTGCTGTTAATGGGGCTTGCACTTTTCAATGATTTCTCTCGTCTGTAATAGCTGGAACGCATACAGGTGCGGGATGTGTTAGGAAAACGCATAACAACGATGGCGATGAAAAAGTTGCTCATAGCGTCGCTGCTGTTTAGCAGCGCCACCGTTTACGGTGCAGACGATTTCGTAGTGAAGGACATTCATTTCGAAGGTCTACAACGAGTCGCCGTCGGCGCGGCTCTGCTCAGCATGCCGGTACGTGTCGGTGATACGGTGAATGATGATGATGTCAGAAACACCATTCGCTCACTGTTTGCCACCGGTAACTTTGAAGATGTGCAGGTTCTGCGTGACGGGACAACCCTGATTGTTCAGGTGAAAGAGCGTCCAACCATTGCCAACATCACTTTCTCCGGTAACAAAGCGGTGAAAGAAGATCAGCTGAAACAGAACCTCGAGGCTTCTGGCGTGCGCGTTGGCGAAGCGCTGGATCGCACCACGCTCTCTTCAATCGAAAAGGGTCTGGAAGATTTCTACTACAGCGTCGGTAAATACACAGCCAGCGTCAAAGCGATTGCTACGCCGCTGCCACGTAACCGTGTTGACCTGAAATTCGTCTTCCAGGAAGGCGTTTCTGCGCAGATTCAACAGATCAATATCGTCGGCAATAAAGCTTTCAGCTCTGACGAACTGATCTCACGCTTCTCACTGCGTGATGAAGTGCCGTGGTGGAACGTGGTCGGCGATCGTAAATATCAGAAGCAAAAATTAGCGGGCGATCTCGAAACCCTGCGCAGCTTCTATTTGGATCGTGGTTATGCGCGTTTCAATATCGATTCCACGCAGGTGAGCCTGACGCCAGATAAGAAAGGCATCTACATCACCGTGAACATTAACGAAGGCGATCAGTACAAGATTGCCGGCGTGATTGTGAACGGCAGCATGGCGGGCCATTCTGCGGAAATCGAAAAGATGACCAGAATTCCATCGGGTGAGCTGTACAACGGCACCAAAGTTACCCAGATGGAAGATGACATCAAGAAATTGCTGGGTCGTTATGGCTACGCCTATCCGCGTGTCGTGACACAACCTGAAATTAACGATGCCGACAAAACCGTCAAGCTGCATATCAACGTTGATGCGGGCAACCGCTACTACGTGCGTAAGGTACGCTTCGAAGGCAACGACACATCGAAAGATTCAGTACTGCGCCGTGAAATGCGTCAGATGGAAGGTGCCTGGTTGGGCAGCGACCTCGTTGATCAAGGTAAAGAGCGACTGAATCGTACGGGTTACTTCGAAACCGTTGACGTTGATACACAGCGCGTTGCGGGTGCACCAGACCAGGTTGATGTGGTTTACAAGGTGAAAGAGCGTAACACCGGTACTTTCAACTTTGGTGTCGGTTACGGTACCGAAAGTGGAGTGAGTTTCCAGGTTGGCGTAACTCAGGAAAACTGGCTCGGCACCGGTAACACCGTTGGCATCAGCGGTACCAAAAATGATTACCAGACCTATGCTGAACTCTCCATGACCGATCCGTACTTTACGGTTGATGGTGTGAGCCTTGGCGGTCGTTTGTTCTACAACGATTTTAAAGCTGATGACGCGGATCTGTCCGACTATACCAACAAAAGTTATGGTCTCGATGGAACGCTGGGCTTCCCGGTCAATGAAAATAACACGCTGCGTGTTGGTTTAGGATACGTACATAACGACCTGTCCAACATGCGTCCACAGATTGCTATGTGGCGTTATCTTGATTCGGTGGGGCGTCATCAGGGCCTGAATGATGAAGGCGATTTCTCCGCAGATGATTTCACCTTCAACTATGGCTGGACGTATAACACCTTAGACCGCGGCTTCTTCCCAACGCGCGGTAACCGTACCAACCTGAATGGTAAAGTGACCATTCCGGGCTCTGATAACGCGTTCTACAAAGCGACATTAGATAGCCAGCAATATGTGCCGCTGAACCGCGATGGTACGTGGGTGGTATTAGGTCGTGGTCGTGTTGGATATGGTGACGGACTCGGTGGAAAAGAGATGCCGTTCTATGAGAACTTCTACGGCGGTGGTTCAAGCACGGTTCGTGGCTTCCAGTCTAATACCATTGGTCCTAAAGCTGCGTATCTGAACGATGGCTCATCTACCTGTAATCTGACTAACCCGAACGGGGTTTGTAAGTCAGATGATGCGGTAGGGGGTAATGCTATGGCGATTGCCAGCCTTGAGCTGATTACGCCTACGCCGTTCCTGAGCGAAAAGTATGCAAACTCTGTGCGTACCTCGGTGTTTATGGATGCCGGTACCGTTTGGGATACCAAATGGCAGAACACCGCAGAAACACGTGCGGCGGGTGTGCCGGACTACAGCGATCCTAACAACATTCGCGTCTCTGCCGGTGTGGCACTGCAGTGGATGTCACCATTAGGACCGTTGGTATTCTCATACGCCCAGCCGATGAAGAAAGTCGAGGGAGACAAGTCAGAGCAATTCCAGTTTAACATCGGTAAAACCTGGTAAGGCTCTGAACAAGGAAGTGAAAATACCGTCTTGCACGCGTGCCGTTTAAAGATGCGGCACGCTGCAAACACACACGTTGAGGTAAGGAGTTTATAGTGAAAAAGTTGTTCTGTGCTGCTGCTCTGGGTGTTGCATTAGCTGCTTCTGCGGGTGCCCAAGCGGCTGATAAAGTTGCCGTCGTGAACCTGAGCCAGGTTTTCCAGCAGTCTCCGCAGCGTGCCGCTGTTGCTAAGCAACTGGAAGGTGAATTCCAGAGCCGCGCCTCTGACCTCCAGTCTCAGCAGCAGAAGATCCAGCAAGAAATTCAGGATCTGCAGCGTAATGCGTCGACCATGAAAGCGAGCGACCGTACCAAGAAAGAGAAGCAGATTTCTTCTGAGCGTGCTGCCTTTGAACAAAAAGCACAGGCTTTTGACAAAGACAACCAAACCCGTCAGATGCAGGAACGTAACAAGCTGCTGGCTAAAATCCAGACCGCTGTGCAGTCTGTAGCGAAAAGCGAAGGTTACGATCTGGTTCTGGACTCTCAGGCCGTGCTGTACTCTTCTTCTGATGCTAAAGACATCACTGCTGACGTTGTAAAACAGGTTAAATAATTGATGTCATCAATTCGACTGGCTGATTTAGCCCAGCAGTTGGATGCAGAATTGCACGGAGATGGCGATATCGTCATCTCCGGCATTGCTTCTATGCAATCCGCCACAACTGGCCAAATCACTTTTCTTGCAAACAGCCGCTACCGCGAGCAGCTCGCTACTATCCAGGCTTCAGCCGTGGTGCTGACGGAAGCGGATCTGGAGTGGTGTAAAACGGCCGCCCTGGTGGTGAAAAATCCTTACCTAACTTATGCCCACATGGCACAACTGCTGGACACCACGCCGCAGCCCGCGCAGAATATCGCGCCCAGCGCGGTGATCGATGCAACTGCTAAGCTGGGTAAGAATGTTTCGGTAGGCGCAAATGCGGTGATTGAGTCCGGCGTTGAGCTGGGTGATGACGTCGTTATTGGCGCAGGATGTTTTGTTGGTAAGCAGACGCGTATCGGTCGCGGCTCACGCTTGTGGGCTAACGTCACGATTTATCACGAAATCCAGATTGGTCAGGATTGTCTGATTCAGTCCGGCACGGTAATCGGTGCTGATGGTTTCGGCTATGCTAACGATCGCGGCAACTGGGTGAAAATTCCGCAGCTGGGTACCGTAGTGATTGGTGATCGGGTAGAAATTGGTGCCTGTACCACTATCGATCGCGGCGCGCTGGATAACACTCTGATCGGCAATGGTGTTATCATAGACAACCAGTGTCAGATTGCCCACAACGTGATCATTGGTGATAACACCGCAGTTGCTGGTGGTGTGATCATGGCGGGTAGTCTGAAGATTGGACGTTACTGTATGATTGGCGGCGCCAGTGTCATTAACGGCCATATGGAAATCTGTGACAAAGTGACCGTAACGGGCATGGGCATGGTAATGCGCCCCATCACAGAACCTGGGGTATACTCGTCGGGTATTCCACTGCAACCCAACAAAACCTGGCGTAAAACTGCAGCGCTGGTGATGAACATCGATGAAATAAGCAAACGCTTAAAAGCCATCGAACGTAAGGTCGGCAAAGACGACTAAACGCATCCCACGCTACTCGCTTTCATAACAAGAAGTGTACTTTCTTCCACCGTCGGTTAAGCCGAACATGGCAGCAGGTATGGTAAGAAAGCGAAACGCCCCGAACTAATTTGCGGCCTGCGGAAGATCATTTTGATCGGTGCAGGCCGTGTTATTGTTGCCATCAGATTTTTAGGACAGGAAGAGTATTTTGACTACTGAAACGCATACTCTGAAAATTGAAGAGATTTTAGAACTGCTGCCACACCGCTATCCTTTCTTGCTGGTTGATCGCGTGCTGGATTTTGAAGAGCATAAATACCTGCGCGCGGTTAAGAACGTTTCTGTTAACGAACCGTTTTTCCAGGGACATTTCCCTGGTAAGCCGATTTTCCCAGGCGTTCTGATTCTGGAAGCGATGGCGCAAGCGACCGGTATCCTGGCGTTTAAAAGCGTTGGAAAACTGGAGCCAGGCGAACTGTATTACTTCGCCGGTATCGATGAAGCCCGTTTCAAACGTCCTGTAGTACCGGGCGATCAGATGATCATGGAAGTGACATTCGAGAAAACCCGTCGTGGCCTGACGCGCTTTAAAGGCGTGGCGACCGTTGACGGCAAAATTGTCTGTGAAGCGACCATGATGTGTGCCCGTAGCCGGGAGGCATAATAAGTGATTGATTCAACCGCCAATATTCATCCCAGTTCAGTTATTGAAGAAGGTGCCATTATCGGTGCCAATGTTCATATCGGCCCGTTCTGCTTTATCGGTGCCCATGTGGAAATTGGTGAAGGTACCGTACTCAAATCACACGTGGTGGTGAACGGCCATACGCGTATCGGCAAAGATAATCAGATCTACCAGTTCGCTTCCATCGGTGAAGTTAACCAGGATCTGAAATATGCTGGCGAACCGACGCGCGTTGAAATTGGCGATCGCAACCGCATCCGCGAGAGCGTCACGATTCATCGTGGCACCACCCAGGGCGGCAATGTGACCAAAGTCGGCAGCGATAACCTGCTGATGGTTAATGCGCACATTGCCCATGACTGCGTGATCGGCAATCGCTGCATCTTTGCCAATAATGCCACGCTGGGCGGTCACGTAACCGTTGATGATTTCGCTATTATTGGCGGCATGACAGCGGTACATCAGTGGTGCACCATTGGTGCGCATGTGATGGTTGGCGGTTGTTCAGGTGTCGCGCAGGATGTGCCGCCTTACGTTATTGCACAGGGTAACCATGCAACGCCGTACGGTATTAACATCGAAGGTCTGAAGCGTCGCGGCTTTAGCAAAGAAGCGCTGCATGCCATTCGCAACGCGTACAAACTGCTGTACCGCAGCGGCAAAACGCTGGATGAAGTGAAACCAGAGATTGAAGAGCTGGCAAAGCAACACAGCGAAGTACAGCCTTTCTATGATTTCTTTGCCCGTTCAACGCGTGGATTGATTCGTTAATCCATGTCAGCGCGTCCCCTCACGATTGCCCTGGTCGCCGGAGAAACCTCCGGCGATATTCTTGGTGCAGGTCTCATCCGTGCGTTAAAAGCGCGTCATCCCAATGCACGCTTTGTTGGCGTGGCTGGCCCGCTGATGCAGGCCGAAGGCTGTGAAGCCTGGTACGAGATGGAAGAGCTGGCGGTGATGGGTATCGTCGAAGTGCTAGGCCGCTTGCGCCGCTTGCTTAAAATTCGTCACGACCTCACGCAGCGCTTTACCGAACTCAAGCCGGATGTCTTCGTTGGCATTGATGCGCCGGATTTCAACATTACGTTGGAAGGCAGCCTCAAGCGCCAAGGCATTCGCACTATTCATTACGTCAGCCCTTCGGTTTGGGCGTGGCGTCAAAAACGCGTGTTTAAAATCGGCCGTAATACCAATTTGGTGCTGGCCTTTTTGCCGTTTGAAAAAGCTTTCTACGATCGCTTCAACGTGCCGTGCCGCTTTATTGGCCATACCATGGCCGATGCGATGCCGTTACAGCCTGATAAACTGGCGGCGCGCCGCGAGTTAGGCATAGACGAAGAGGCGATTTGCCTCGGCTTATTGCCCGGCAGTCGCGGTGCAGAAGTTGAAATGCTCAGCGCCGATTTCCTGCGCGCTGCCCAACTTTTGCGTCAGCGCTATCCAACGCTGGAAATCGTGGTGCCGCTAGTCAATGCCAAACGTCGCGAACAGTTTGAGCAGATCAAAGCTGAGGTGGCGCCGGAATTGCCGATGCATTTGCTGGATGGCAAAGGCCGCCAGGCGATGCTGGCCAGTGACGCGGCTATTCTTGCGTCTGGCACCGCCGCGCTGGAGTGTATGCTGGCGAAATGCCCGATGGTAGTGGGCTATCGTATGAAGCCGTTTACCTTCTGGCTGGCCAAACGTCTGGTGAAAACGCCGTATGTTTCGCTGCCGAATCTGCTGGCTGGTCGCGAACTGGTGAAAGAGCTGCTGCAGGACGAGTGCCAGCCTGAAGCTTTAGCTGCGGCGTTAGAACCCTTGCTGCACGCCGGGCCTGAGCGCGAAGCGTTACTGAACACCTTCACCGAACTGCATCAACAGATTCGCTGGAATGCCGACGAACAAGCGGCGGATGCGGTACTGGAGATCATCAATGGCTGAATTTATCTATCCCAACGCGCAGCGGATTGCTGGCGTTGATGAAGTTGGGCGCGGCCCGCTGGTTGGCGCCGTTGTCACCGCTGCTGTGATCCTCGATCCCGACAACCCGATTGCAGGCCTGGCCGACTCAAAAAAGTTGTCAGAGAAGCGTCGTCTGGCGTTGTATGACGAGATCAAAGAGAAGGCGTTGGCCTGGAGCCTTGGCCGTGCTGAACCTGAAGAGATCGATCAGCTCAATATTTTGCACGCTACCATGCTAGCGATGCAGCGCGCGGTAGCAGGTTTACCCGTTGCGCCAGACTTCGTACTGATCGATGGCAACCGTTGCCCAGCGTTGCCGATGGCTTCGCTGGCAGTGGTGAAGGGTGATAGCCTGGTGAAAGAGATCAGTGCGGCCTCGATTATCGCTAAAGTGACGCGTGATCGGGAAATGGCCGAGCTGGATCTGCTATTCCCTGAATATGGCTTCGCGCAGCACAAAGGTTATCCGACTGCTTTGCATATGGAAAAGCTAACGCAGCACGGTGCCACACCTCACCATCGTCGCAGCTTTGCGCCGGTGCGTAACGCCCTGATCGATGCCGATGTGCGGGCTGCACATCAGCCAACTACGCTTTAATAGCCTGACGCTGTTTTAACCGGAAACTGATATGGCTGAACCTCGTTTTATACATCTGCGCGTCCATAGCGATTACTCCATGGTTGATGGTCTGGCGAAAACCGGACCTTTAGTCAAGAAGGCGGCCGCGCTTGGCATGCCAGCGATTGCCATGACCGACTACATCAACCTGTGTGGGTTGGTGCGTTTTTACGGCAGCGCGCACGGAGCGGGGATCAAGCCGATTGTGGGGGCTGACTTCCACGTTGCCAGTGAACTGATGGGTGACGAGTTGACGCAACTCACCGTGCTGGCCGCGAATAACACCGGTTATCAAAACCTGACGCTGCTGATTTCACGTGCCTATCAGCGCGGTTATGGCATCGATGGGCCAATCATCGATCGTGACTGGCTGCTGGAATTAGGCGAAGGTTTGATTCTGTTGTCGGGTGGACGCCGCGGTGATGTTGGTCGTAGCCTGCTGCGCGGCAATAGCGCCATGGTGGCGCAGTGTTTGAGCTTCTATCAGGAACACTTCCCCAATCGCTATTACCTCGAGCTCATCCGCACCGGTCGTGCTGATGAGGAAGCTTATCTGCACGCTGCGGTTGAGTTAGCGATCGCCGAAGGCGTACCGGTGGTGGCCACTAACGAAGTGTGCTTCCTGAATGAAGAAGATTTTGATGCGCATGAAATCCGCGTCGCAATTCATGACGGCTATACGCTGGATGATCCTAAGCGCCCGCGCAATTACAGTCCTCAGCAATATATGCGCAGTGAAGAGGAGATGTGCGAGCTGTTCTCGGACATCCCAGAAGCGCTGGAAAATAGCGTAGAGATTGCTAAGCGCTGTAACGTAACCGTGCGCCTCGGCGAATACTTCCTGCCACAGTTCCCCACCGGTGAGATGAGCACTGAAAACTTCCTCGTGGCGAAGTCACGTGAAGGTCTGGAAGAGCGTATGGAATTTCTCTTCCCGGATCCGGCGGAGCGCGCTGAGAAACGCGTGGAATATGATGAACGTCTGGATATTGAACTCACCGTAATCAACCAGATGGGCTTCCCCGGCTACTTCCTGATCGTGATGGAGTTTATTCAGTGGTCCAAGGATAACGGCATCCCCGTGGGTCCTGGCCGCGGCTCGGGTGCGGGCTCGCTGGTGGCGTATGCGCTGAAGATTACCGATATTGATCCGCTAGAGTTTGACCTGCTGTTCGAACGCTTCCTTAATCCAGAACGTGTGTCGATGCCCGACTTCGACGTCGACTTCTGCATGGAGAAGCGCGATCAGGTTATCGATCACGTTGCCGAGATGTACGGACGTGAAGCGGTATCGCAGATCATCACCTTCGGTACCATGGCGGCGAAAGCGGTAATCCGCGATGTGGGACGCGTGCTGGGTCATCCGTATGGTTTCGTCGATCGTATCTCCAAACTGATCCCGCCGGATCCGGGCATGACGCTGGAAAAAGCCTTCCTGGCTGAACCGCAGTTGCCGGAGATTTACGAGGCAGACGAAGAGGTTAAAGCGCTGATCGACATGGCGCGCAAGCTGGAAGGTGTCACGCGTAACGCCGGTAAACATGCCGGTGGTGTGGTGATCTCGCCAACCAAAATTACCGATTTTGCGCCGCTGTACTGCGATGAAAACGGACAGTTCCCGGTTACCCAGTTTGATAAGAATGACGTGGAATACGCCGGGCTGGTGAAGTTTGACTTCCTCGGCTTGCGTACGCTCACCATCATCGACTGGGCGCTGAAGATGATTAACCCGCGCCGTGAAAAGCAGGGTTTGCCGCCGATCGATATCGCTGCCATCCCGCTGGATGACAAGAAAAGCTTCGACATGCTGCAGCGCTCGGAAACCACCGCAGTGTTCCAGCTTGAATCGCGCGGCATGAAAGATCTGATCAAACGTCTGAAGCCTGACTGCTTCGAAGATATGATCGCTCTGGTGGCATTGTTCCGCCCGGGCCCGCTGCAATCGGGCATGGTAGATAACTTCATTGACCGTAAGCACGGCCGCGAAGAGATCTCCTATCCGGATATTCAGTGGCAGCACGAAACCCTGAAACCGGTACTGGAGCCGACCTACGGCATTATCCTGTATCAGGAACAGGTGATGCAGATCGCGCAGGTGCTGTCCGGCTATACGCTGGGTGGCGCAGATATGTTGCGTCGTGCGATGGGTAAAAAGAAACCAGAAGAGATGGCGAAGCAGCGTTCGGTATTCCAGGACGGTGCGGAGAAGATGGGCGTCGATGGCGAACTGTCGATGAAAATCTTCGATCTGGTAGAAAAGTTTGCCGGTTATGGCTTCAACAAGTCGCACTCCGCCGCTTACGCCCTGGTTTCCTATCAAACGCTGTGGCTGAAAGCGCACTATCCGGCAGAGTTTATGGCGGCGGTAATGACCGCCGATATGGATAACACCGAGAAAGTGGTTGGTCTGGTCGATGAGTGCTGGCGCATGGGCCTTAAAGTGCTGCCGCCGGACATCAACTCAGGTTTGTATCCGTTCCACGTCAATGACGAAGGCGAGATCGTTTACGGCATTGGCGCGATTAAAGGCGTGGGCGAAGGTCCGATCGAAGCGATCATTGATGCGCGTAACGAGGGCGGCTACTTCAAAGAGCTGTTCGATCTCTGTGCGCGCACTGACACCAAGAAGATCAACCGTCGCGTGATGGAAAAACTGATCATGTCGGGCGCGTTCGATCGTCTGGGTCCGCATCGTGCAGCATTGATGAGTGCGCTTGGCGATGCATTAAAAGCCGCCGATCAGCACGCTAAAGCCGAAGCCATTGGCCAGGCCGATATGTTTGGTGTGCTGGCGGAAGAGCCGGAGCAGGTGGAGAAATCCTACGCCAGCATTACGCCATGGCCGGAACAAGTTCAGTTGGATGGTGAACGTGAGACGCTTGGCCTGTATCTCACCGGCCATCCTATTAATCAGTATTTGAAAGAAATTGAGCGTTACGTTGGCGGCATGCGGCTGAAAGACATGCATCCAACAGATCGTGGTAAAGTAACCGTCGCGGCGGGGCTGGTGATTGCCGCCCGCGTGATGGTCACCAAGCGCGGCAACCGAATTGGTATTTGTACGATTGACGATCGTTCTGGTCGTCTTGAAGTGATGTTATTTACCGATGCGTTAGATAAATACCAGCAGTTGCTGGAGAAGGACCGTATCCTGATCGTCAGTGGACAGGTCAGCTTTGATGACTTTAGCGGTGGCCTTAAAATGACCGCTCGAGAAGTTATGGACATCGACGAAGCGCGGGAAAAATACGCGCGCGGACTTGCTATCTCGCTGACGGACAGGCAAATTGATGACCAGCTTTTAAACCGTCTCCGCCAGTCTCTGGAGCCTCATCGCTCCGGGACCATTCCGGTGCATCTCTACTATCAGAGAGCCGATGCGCGAGCGAAGCTACGCTTTGGTGCAGCGTGGCGAATTTCGCCCAGCGATCGTTTACTCAACGATTTGCGGTCGTTAGTAGGATCGGAGCAGGTGGAACTGGAGTTTGACTAAAACAGGAACATTATGAGTCTTAATTACCTGGATTTTGAACAGCCAATCGCAGAGCTTGAAGCGAAAATCGACTCGTTAAAATCGATTGGCCGTTCGGATGAGAAACACGATATTAATTTGGATGAGGAAGTGCAGCGCCTGCGCGAAAAAAGCGTTGAGCTGACCCGTAAAATCTTCTCCGATTTAGGCGCCTGGCAAGTGGCGCAACTTGCGCGTCATCCGCTGCGTCCTTATACACTGGACTATATCCGCAACGCGTTTGATGATTTCGACGAACTGGCTGGCGACCGCGCTTATGCCGATGATAAAGCGATTGTCGGTGGTATTGCACGTCTCGACGGCCGCCCGGTGATGATCATTGGTCATCAGAAAGGTCGCGAAACCAAAGAGAAAATCCGTCGTAACTTCGGCATGCCGGCACCGGAAGGCTATCGCAAAGCGCTGCGCCTGATGGAAATGGCGGAACGTTTCAAGATGCCGCTGATCACCTTTATCGACACGCCGGGTGCGTATCCGGGCGTTGGTGCAGAAGAGCGCGGTCAGTCTGAAGCGATCGCTCGCAACCTGCGTGAAATGTCTGGCCTGAAAATTCCGGTGATTTGTACCGTAATCGGCGAAGGCGGTTCCGGTGGGGCGTTGGCCATCGGCGTGGGCGACAAAGTGAACATGCTGCAGTACAGCACCTATTCAGTGATTTCACCGGAAGGTTGTGCGTCGATTCTGTGGAAAAGCGCCGATAAAGCGCCATTGGCCGCAGAAGCGATGGGCATCACCGCTGAACGTCTGAAAGAGCTGAAGCTGATTGATTCCATCGTTCCAGAACCGCTGGGGGGTGCACATCGTCATCCGCTGGATATCGCTGCCAGTCTTAAGCAGCAGCTGTTGGCTGATCTGGCCGATCTCGATGTGTTGAGCACCGAAGAGTTGCTTAACCGTCGCTATCAGCGCCTGATGAACTACGGCTACGCGTGATAAGCAATGCTGCATAAGAAGAAGCGGACTTCGGTCCGCTTTTTTTATGCCTGTTAATGGGTGAATTCGCATTGGTCGCCATTAATGGCGAGCCGACACACTTGCAGCAATAAAAATGTCGGAAGGGTCAGGAAAGGCCAGCCCGAAGAGCAAAGCGTCCGAGCCAGGATGGCGAGGCCGATCTGCATGGATGCAGGCCTTCTTTGCGATCGGGCTGGCCTTTCCTGGCCTCAGCCGCCAGCCGCCAGCGATGTAACTTAACAGCAGAGCATTCCAGGTTTATCCACGTCCGCTTTTCGCTATCCTTATTCAGTGCCACAACACCACAGGAGGTGAGCATTGAATATTATTGCGATCATGGGACCGCACGGCGCTTTCTATAAAGATGAGCCTATTCGCGAACTGGACGCCACACTCAAGCTGCAAGGCTTCCAGACCGTCTACCCCGATAATGCCAGCGACCTGCTGAAGTTGATTGAACACAATCCGCGCATCTGCGGGGTGATTTTTGACTGGGACGATTACAGTCTGTCGTTGTGTAGCGATATCAATCAGCTCAACGAATATCTGCCGCTGTATGCCTTCATCAACACCCATTCGCAAATGGATGTCAGCATCAACGAGATGCGCATGGCGCTGCACTTCTTTGAGTATGCCCTAAGCGCCGCCGATGACATCGCGCTGCATATTCGTCAATACACCGATGAGTACATCGACAACATCACACCGCCGCTGACCAAAGCGTTGTTCAATTATGTGAAAGAGGGCAAATACACTTTCTGCACGCCAGGGCACATGGGCGGTAGCGCCTTTCAGAAGAGCCCGGTTGGCAGCCTGTTTTACGACTTCTTCGGCTCGAACACCTTAAAGGCGGACGTTTCGATCTCGGTGACAGAACTGGGTTCGTTGCTCGATCACACCGGCCCGCACCTGGAAGCGGAAGAGTATGTCGCGCGTACCTTTGGTGCAGAGCAAAGCTACATGGTGACCAACGGCACCTCGACCTCGAACAAAATCGTCGGCATGTACGCGGCTCCCGCCGGCAGCACGGTATTGATTGACCGTAACTGCCATAAATCGCTGACCCATTTACTGATGATGAGCGACATCATTCCGATTTGGCTCAAGCCGACGCGTAATGCGCTGGGAATTCTCGGCGGTATTCCGCAGCGTGAATTTACGCGCGACAACATTCAGCAAAAGGTTAACGCCACGCCGCGCGCCAGCTGGCCGGTGCATGCAGTCATTACTAACTCGACTTACGACGGCCTGCTGTATAACACGCAGTTCATCAAGCAGACGCTGGATGTACCCTCGATCCACTTTGATTCAGCGTGGGTGCCTTACACCAACTTCCATCCGATCTACGCCGGAAAAAGCGGCATGAGTGGCGATCGTACTCCAGGCAAAGTGATCTATGAAACGCAATCAACCCACAAGCTGCTGGCGGCATTTTCACAGGCCTCGCTAATTCACATCAAAGGCGATTACGACGAGCACACCTTCAACGAAGCCTACATGATGCACACCACCACATCGCCAAGCTATGCGATCGTGTCATCGATTGAAACGGCGGCAGCGATGTTGCGCGGTAATCCGGGTAAGCGACTGATTAACCGCTCGGTCGAACGCGCGCTGCATTTCCGCCGTGAGATTCAGCGCTTGCGTGAAGAGTCCGACGGCTGGTTCTTTGATATCTGGCAGCCGGAGCAGGTTGATCAAGCTGAATGCTGGCCGATCCAGCCGGGCGAAGAGGATTGGCACGGTTTCACCCATGCCGATCGCGATCACATGTACCTCGATCCGATCAAAGTCACCATCCTGACGCCGGGCATGAGTGAACTGGGTAACATGGCGGAAGAGGGGATTCCTGCCGCGCTGGTGGCGAAGTTCCTCGATCAGCGCGGTATCGTGGTGGAGAAAACCGGGCCCTACAATCTGCTGTTCCTCTTCAGCATCGGTATCGATAAAACCAAAGCGATGAGCGTGTTGCGCGGGTTGACGGAATTTAAGCGTGCCTACGATCTCAACCTGCGGGTGAAAAACATGCTGCCGGATCTGTATGCCGAAGATCCTGACTTCTATCGCAACATGCGCATTCAGACGCTGGCGCAGGGCATTCATCAACTGATCCTGCAGCACGATTTGCCGCGCCTGATGTTGAAGGCGTTCGACGTGCTGCCGGAGATGAAGATGACGCCGCATCAGGCGTTTCAGCGCCAGGTAAAAGGCCAGGTTGAAACCGTTGATATTCGTGAGTTGGTGGGGCGCATTTCGGCCAATATGATTTTGCCGTATCCGCCGGGCGTACCGGTGGTGATGCCGGGTGAGATGATCACCGAAGAGAGCCGTTCAGTACTCGATTTTCTGCTGATGCTCTGCACCATTGGTCGCCACTATCCCGGCTTCGAAACCGATATTCACGGCGCGACGCTGACCGAAGATGGCCGCTATCTGGTGCGCGTGTTGCGTGATGAAGACGATCGCTAACTTAGGATAATCCCCCCTTTCCATCGCCGCTTTTGCCACGTAGGGTAAGCGGCTTATGTGAAAACCGGAGCCGCTATGCTGCAGATAAAACAGATCCACCACATTGCTATTATTGCCACCGATTATCAGCGCAGTAAGGCGTTTTACTGTGATGTGCTGGGTTTTGAACTTTTGGGTGAATATTACCGCGCCGAGCGCGATTCCTGGAAAGGCGATCTTGGGTTGAACGGAGTTTACACTATCGAGCTGTTCTCGTTCCCGTCGCCGCCGCCACGTGTCAGCGGACCGGAAGCCTGCGGTCTGCGCCATCTGGCGTTTTGCGTTGAGGATGTCGCGCAGTCGATAGCCGCGCTAGCGGAGAAGGGCGTGACCTGTGAACCGATTCGTATCGATGCGTTAACCGGCAAAGCCTGCACCTTCTTCCCCGATCCGGACGGTTTGCCGCTGGAGCTGTATCAGGCGTAAACTAGCGTCCGCCGCGAGCCGCAATTCGGTGGCTCGCCTGGACGGAACGCGCTCATGTCTTTATCTCATCTTGCTTCGCTGCTGACACCCGACGCTGGCTATGTGCTGGCGTTCAGCGGCGGACTTGACTCTACCGTGCTGCTGCATCAATTGGTTTGCTGGCAACGTCAGCAGCCGCAGCTGCGCGTGCGCGCGTTACATGTTCATCATGGCTTAAGCCCCAATGCTGATCGCTGGGCGCAACATTGTCAGCAGATTTGCCAGCAGTGGCAAATTCCTTGTGCGGTTCTGCAGGTGCAGGTTGATGGGCGCGATAGCGGTATTGAAGCGGCGGCCCGCGAGGCGCGCTATCAAGCGCTGTTCCAGCAGCTACAACCCGGTGAGCACTTACTCACTGCGCAGCACCTCGACGATCAGGCGGAAACGCTGCTGCTGGCATTAAAACGCGGCAGCGGACCGGCGGGTTTGGCGGCGATGCCGCTGCAGCGCAGCGTTGACGATCGTCTGCATCTGCGCCCGTTGCTCGACGTCAGCCGTCAGCAGTTGGAAAACTATGCTGCCGAGCACCAGCTCAGCTGGATTGAGGATGAAAGCAACGCCGATAGCCGCTATGACCGCAACTTCTTGCGCCAGCAGATTTTTCCGCTGCTGCAGGCGCGCTGGCCACATTTCAGTGCCGCTAGCGCACGCAGTGCAGCACTCTGTGGCGAGCAGGAACAACTGTTGGATGAGTTGCTGGCTGAACAGCTGACACAGCTTACCGATGCGCAGGGCGCACTGCATTTTCCACCGTTACTCGTCATGAGCGAAGCGCGCCGCCATGCGCTGTTGCGCCGCTGGATCGCTCAACAGGGCGGCGCGATGCCTGCGCGCGAAGCGCTCAAACGTATCACCGATGAAGTCATTAACAGTCGGGATGATGCTAAACCTTGTCTGCGCTTCGGCGCTTTTGAACTGCGACGCTATCGCCAGCAACTCTACTGGCTCAGGCCGCAGCCATCCCTGAGTCAGCACTCGCTAACCTGGCAAGACCGCAGCCAGCCACTCAATTTACCGGCTGGTGTAGGCATGCTGCAGGCTAACGGCGAGATTGCTGAGTTACGTCACCCTAATGCGGATGAAGAGATCAATATTCGCTTCAGGGCGCAAGGCTATTATCACCTGCTGGGTCGCGCGGGTGGCCGAGAGATGAAGAAGCTGTGGCAAGAGTTGGGCGTTGCGCCCTGGCAGCGTGAACGTATCCCCTTAATTTACTACAACCAGACGTTAATTTGCGCACCGGGACTGTTTATCACCCGGGAAGGCGCGGCTGGCAATGCGCAAGGCTGGCAGGCGATCTGGCTACCACAACAATAAAATGGAGAGCAATGATGAAGTATTTGATTGCCGCGCTTTTATGCGCTGCGACGCTGCCGGCGTTTGCCGACGGTGATGTCAATGCCGGCGCGCAAAAAGCGGCAAGCTGCATGGCGTGTCACGGCGCGGAGGGCAAAAGCGCGGTGCCGCTTTATCCAAATCTCGCGGGACAACATGCGCCTTATCTGCTGCATTCGCTGCAAGCCTACAAAAAAGGCGAACGCAGCGGCGGTCAGGCAGAAGTGATGAAAGCATTTGTGGCGGGATTGAGCGATCAGGATATGGAAGATTTGTCGGCGTATTACAGTTCGTTAAAGCCTTAAGCGAGGGGGGCGGGATGGGATTCCCGCCCGAGAGAGGGTTTACTCTTCGCTAACGACGACGGTGCCCAGCTCCGGATGCGTGAAGCTGGCGATGTGGTCGAGCCGCACTTCGCGGGTCTCGCCGGAGAGATCGACGGCAAGGTACTCGACGTTTTTACGTGAGACCATGTCCACGGCTTTCGCCTTGAGCTGATCGCCGTTTTTTAACTCTAACGACAGCGTCCAGTTTTTTTGGCAGGCGAGTTCGAGGTTGTCGTAGTCATCGCAGTTGATGGGTTTGTAGGCTTCATTCGTCAACATAGTCGCTCACCAATAAGTTTGCAGCGGCATACGCTGCTTGTTCCCTGAGAGAAGAGTTTAGCGCAGAATCAGCGGCAATATCGTTGAGAGCCTTCAACGCACAACCTATGGCGTCTGGCACATACCCAAGGTCGCCGCTACCAATTTCGGCATACTTCTGGCGAACTAACTCACAATACTTTTGCACATACACCTCCTCAGCAGAGCTTGATACTCTGGATGATAGGCGACTATATCACAGGAAATTCATGGAAATCAGCCCGGTCGTCACGGGTTTGATGCATGGAAAAGGGCAAAAGTGACATTTCGCGCTGGTCTCATGCACTCAGCGTGCGCACAAAAGGTTAAGTTGATGAACAGGTTATTACGCGACACAACGTCGAACCAAACGGCAGGTGACAGATGATTGTACTGTCTCGTTCGGTTTCACTGGCCGATAATGAAGTAGAGCTTAGTGCCATCCGTGCGCAAGGTGCGGGCGGCCAACACGTGAATAAAACCTCTACGGCCATTCACCTGCGGTTTGATATCAACGCATCGTCGCTGCCGCCGTTTTATAAAGAGCGACTGCTGGCGGCGAGCCATCATTTGATCACTGCGGAAGGTGTGGTGATCATCAAAGCACAGGAGCACCGTAGCCAGGAAATGAATCGTGAAGCGGCCGTGCAGCGGTTGATCAATCTGATTCAGGAGTTAACCACGGTGGAAAAAGTCCGGCGCGCGACGAAACCGACGCACGGTTCTAAAGTGAGGCGGCTGGAAGGCAAAACACGGCGCAGTAACGTAAAAGCGATGCGCGGGAAAGTGCAATAAAAAACGCCTCCAGTCGGAGGCGTTTCAGTGTTACTTGTTGAGGGCTTTCGCCAGGAAGTCGACGATGTCGTGCTGCTTGATCATCTGCTTCTCGCTGGCGGTACGCGCCTTGTACTCAATCTCTTGGTTATCGAGATTACGATCGCCAATCACGATGGTGTGCGGCACGCCAATCAGCTCCATATCCGCGAACATCACGCCTGGACGCTCTTTGCGATCGTCCAGAATTACGTCGATGCCTTTAGCACGCAGCGTGTTGTACAGCTCTTCTGCCAGCTGTTGTACACGGAAAGATTTGTGCATGTTCATTGGCAAAATGGCGACTTCGAACGGCGCCAGCGCCGCAGGCCAGATGATGCCGCGCTCATCGTTGTTCTGCTCAATCGCTGCCGCCACCACGCGCGTGATACCGATGCCGTAGCAACCCATAGTCATCACCTGGTTACGGCCATCTTCGCCCTGTACCGCCGCTTTCATCGCTTCGGAGTACTTGGTACCCAGCTGGAAGATGTGGCCAACTTCAATACCGCGTTTAATCTGCAGCGTGCCTTTACCGTCCGGGCTTGGATCACCTTCGACCACGTTACGGATATCTTCCACGCGCGGTTCTGGCAGATCGCGTCCCCAGTTGATGCCGCTCAAATGCTTACCATCGATGTTCGCGCCCGCACAGAAGTCGCTGGTTTTCGCCACGGTACGATCGGCGATCACTGGCAGAGTCAAACCAACCGGACCGAGTGAACCTGGGCCTGCGCCTAACAATGCGCGAATCTCTTCTTCGCTTGCCATCTCCAGCGGTTCAGCCACGATATCCAGCTTTTCGGCTTTGATTTCGTTCAGCTGATGATCGCCGCGCAGCAGCAGGGCAACCAGCGTGTGGCCGCTCTGTTCGGTGGCTTTGACGAACAGCGTCTTGACGGTTTTCTCGATCGGCAACTGATGTTGTTCAACCAATTCAGCAATGGTTTTCGCGTTCGGCGTATCGAACTGCGTCATCGCCTGTGTGGCCTGTGGACGTTCACCAGCCGGCGCTAAGGCTTCAGCTTTCTCAATGTTGGCCGCGTAATCCGATTCGCTGGAGAAGATCACGTCATCTTCACCGCTCAGCGCCAATACCTGGAACTCGTGTGAGGCGCTGCCACCGATAGAACCGGTATCAGCCTGTACGGCACGGAAATCCAGACCCATGCGGCTGAAGCTTTGGCTGTAGGCGCGGTACATCGCGTCGTAAGTTTCCTGCAGCGACTCCTGCGTGGTATGGAACGAGTAAGCATCTTTCATGATGAACTCGCGTGAACGCATCACACCAAAACGCGGGCGTACTTCATCGCGGAATTTGGTTTGGATCTGATACAGGTTGAGCGGCAGCTGCTTGTAAGAGCTCAGCTCGTTGCGGATCAAATCGGTCACCACTTCTTCGTGGGTTGGACCCAACACGAATGGACGCTCATGACGATCTTTAATGCGCAGCAGTTCCGGGCCGTACTGCTCCCAACGGCCACTCTCTTCCCACAAATCGGCAGGCTGAACCACCGGCATGGAGATCTCAATCGCGCCGGCGTTGTTCATCTCTTCACGCACGATGTTTTCTACTTTTCGCAGCACGCGAATACCGGTCGGCAACCAGGTATAGAGACCCGAAGCCAGTTTGCGGATCATGCCGGCGCGCAGCATCAGCTGGTGGCTGATCACTTCTGCATCGGAAGGTGTCTCCTTCAGAGTGGAGAGCAGATATTGAGTAGTACGCATTGATTACGATTCCAGTTATACGGAAGGAAACTGACAAAATTTTTCTGGCGGCTAGTGTACCAGCGAGATCAATCACTCAAAAGCGAGTTTTAGCGTGG
Organism: Pantoea nemavictus; assembly: GCF_037479095.1. Lineage (NCBI taxonomy): Bacteria > Pseudomonadati > Pseudomonadota > Gammaproteobacteria > Enterobacterales > Erwiniaceae > Pantoea > Pantoea nemavictus. Next base: position 3,008,826 of record NZ_JBBGZW010000001.1, read on the forward strand.
ATCGAGGGCGATCACTTCGGTTCCCGCGTCATCAATGCGCCAGCGCACATTAAAGTCGAGGAGCCACGCGGCATATTCGCGATCCTGCGTCTCACCTTTACGATAGGCTGGGCGCGGATCCTGCGCCAGCACGTCGGTGATAAACCGCGCCAGCTGGGGATAGGTTTTCTGCTGCTGTTGAAGCTGGCTCTGCGCCAGTGGCGAAAAGCGTACCGGCATAGTGGCATCCGGAGCGGCCTGCGCAAAGCCGGCACGCGCATCCGGTAACGCCTCGGCAAACGGCAGATAGGGTTTGATATCCACCACCGGCGTACCATCGACTAAATCAAGGCTGCCAAGCTGCAAGATCACCTGCTGCTTCTCGCAGCGAATACCTTTTAACTCAACCAGCGACATGCCGATGGGATTGGGACGGAAGGTCGACCGTGTGGCGAACACTCCCATACGCGCATTGCCACCGAGGCGCGGTGGACGCACCGTTGGACGCCAGCCACCCTCCATCGTTTGGTGAAAGACGAACAGTACCCACAGATGGCTAAAGTCTTCGATACCGCGTACCGCTTCCGGCTGATTGTAGGGCGGCAACAGATGCAACTCGCCGCCACCATCCTGCACCAGACCGGGCTGGCGCGGGACGGCAAACTTCTCTTTCCACGGTGAGCGAATCACGCCGATTTGCGCGAAGGCAAACTCACTCATTGATTGGAGACTTTCAGGGCGGAGCCCTGGCAAATGGCCTGGCGATAACATCCCGGCGTGCTGGTGACAATTTCGCACTTATGCAGCAATACCGCATTGGCTTTCATGCCGGCCGCTCTGATCTGCAAGCGTTTACGCGCGGTGTTGATATTCGGCGGTGAATCCTGGCTGCTGCTTTGGCAATCTTCAGCGGAGACTTCGCCTAAATCGCGGAACGGATTGCTGACCAAATCGGTCGCATCGGTGTAAATCTTCACCGGCGCAGGACGTGGTGTCGGTTTGCGTTCTGGCTCGCTGGATGCCTGCTGCGGACGAGAAGGAGCACTGCTTATCGGGTGATATTCACGCACGCACCCGGTTAGCATCAATGCCAACAAGCAGAGCGGTAAAAAACGCATGGCAACATCCTCAAGTAATAAAAAGTGGCGTTATTGAAACAAGGACGACAATAAATAACAAGTCAGGTGCAATTTATGGCAAAAGAAAGGGCGGCCGAAGCCGCCCTGCATGGCATGAAAGGTAAAAATTACCAGCCTTTCACTGCACCGCCGTTGAAGATCTTGTTGGCCGCTTCAGACACTTCGTCTGATTGGTAGGCTTGAACAAATTTCTTCACGTTCTCAGCGTCTTTGTTATCTTCACGGCTAACGATCAGGTTCACATACGGTGAATCTTTGTCTTCCACGAAGATGCCATCTTTCGCTGGCGTCAGGCCAATCTGGCTAGCGTAAGTGGTGTTGATCACCGCCAACGCGATTTGCTGATCGTCCAGGGAACGTGGCAGTTGCGGCGCTTCCAGCTCAACAATCTTCAGGTTTTTCGGGTTCCCGACGATATCCAGCGAGGTAGGCAGCAGACCCACGCCGTCTTTCAATTTGATCAGGCCCACTTTCTGCAGCAGCAGCAATGAACGACCCAGGTTAGTGGGATCGTTCGGGATAGCGACCTGTGCACCGTTCTGCAGTTCATCCAGGGATTTGATTTTCTTCGAGTAGCCCGCGATTGGGTAAACGAAGGTGTTCGCTACGATAGCCAGCTTGTAACCACGATCTTTAATTTGCTGATCGAGATACGGCTTGTGCTGGAAGGCGTTAATGTCGATATCACCTTTGCTCAACGCTTCGTTAGGCAGCACGTAATCGTTAAAGGTGACCAGCTCAACATCGAGGCCATATTTTTCTTTGGCAACTTTCACCGCAGTTTCAGCAACCTGCTGCTCAGCACCCACGATCACACCCACTTTAATGTGGTTTGGATCTTTTGCTTTTTGATCGCATCCTGCCAGCGCAATTGCGCCAATCAGAGCACCCACAGCGGCAATCTTTTTAAATGTAAAAGACATATCCCTTCCTTAATAGAGGACTATTGATGTTGCTTGCTTACTTATGGGACACAGCACGCACGATGCGGTCGCCACAGAATTGGATTAAATACACCAGAACAACCAGCAGGATCAGCACGGTATTCATCACGGTGGCGTTATAGCCGATGTAACCATACTGGTAGCCAATCTGGCCCAAACCGCCCGCGCCAACTGCTCCGCCCATGGCAGAGTAGCCGACCAGCGTAATCAGAGTAATTGTAGCGGCATTCACCAGACCCGGCAGGGCTTCTGGCAGCAGGACTTTACGCACAATCTGCAGCGGCGTGGCGCCCATGGCGCGGGAGGCCTCGATCAAACCGGTTGGCAGCTCGAGCAGTGCGTTCTCAACCATACGTGCAATAAATGGCGCGGCCCCAACAGTCAGCGGCACGATGGCGGCTTGCAAACCAATGGACGTGCCGACGATGGCGCGAGTGAAGGGAATCATCCACACCAATAAGATAATGAATGGAATCGAACGGAAGATATTCACCAGCGCTGACAGCACGCGATAGAGCGCATTGTTAGCCAGAATCTGACCCGGGCGCGTAACATACAGCAGCACGCCGACCGGCAGACCGAGGACAAAACCAAAGAAACCGGAGACAAAGGTCATCATCAGCGTTTCCCAGACGCCACGCGTCAGTAACCACATCATCGCTTCAGACATAACCTAGCACCTCTACTTTCACATGATTTTCTTTCAGCCAGGCAATTGCGGCTTGGGTATCTGTTTCACTGCCATCCATTTCGGCTAACATGATGCCGAACTTCACGCCGCCGGCGTAATCCATCTGCGCGCTAATAATATTGTTATTCACGTTAAAGCGACGTGCCGCCTCAGACAGCAGCGGAGCATCGACTGACTTACCGGTGAACTCCAGACGCAGCAGGGGCACGCTTTCGGCGGAGGCCTGTGGCGCCATGCGCTGCTGATAGTCGTCCGGGATATCCAGATGCAGCGTGGATTGGATGAACTGCTGCGCCAGCGGTGTTTTTGGATGGGAGAACACTTCGCTTACGCTGTCTTTCTCGATCAGCTCCCCATTGCTGATGACCGCAACCTGATCGCAGATGCGTTTCACCACATCCATTTCGTGGGTGATCAATAGAATGGTAATACCGAGACGGCGGTTGATGTCTTTCAGCAACTCCAGAATGGAACGCGTTGTGGCCGGATCCAGCGCGCTGGTGGCTTCATCACACAGCAGCACTTTCGGATTACTTGCCAGCGCGCGCGCAATCGCTACACGCTGCTTTTGTCCGCCAGAGAGATTCGCCGGCCAGCTATCATGCTTGTCGGATAAACCCACCAATTCAAGTAACTCGGTGACGCGCTTTTTAATCTGCTCGCGAGAGAGGTTGCCTAATTCCAGTGGCAGCGCCACGTTGCCGGACACCGTGCGCGAGTTCATCAAGTTAAAGTGCTGGAAGATCATGCCAATCTGGCGGCGTGCCAGTGTCAATTGGCCTGAAGAGAGGGTGGTCAACTCCTGGCCATCAACCAGCACGCGACCGGATGTTGGGCGTTCGAGCAGATTGACGCAGCGAATCAATGTACTTTTACCGGCACCGGATGAACCGATGACGCCATAAATCTGTCCAGCAGGCACATGCAGGCTGACGTTCGACAGTGCCTGAATGCTGCGTGAACCTTGCTGGAACACTTTGGTGATATTTTCGAGTTTAATCATTAGGTTATTTATTATCGTGTTGCATGGTCCGTGGTGTATCGGGCTTCGCTCAGCAGTGCTGCGCGAAATTTGAATGGATGTTAAGGCATCCAGACGGCTAAATCAATCGAAGTCATTCAATCTGCCATTCTCTCGCTATACGCAATCATGCGATACTTAGCGACACATTTTCAGCAGGAGTTTCTACGTGGCGAACAAAGTCCCGGCTATTTTTCTGGATCGTGATGGCACCTTGAATGTCGATCACGGCTATGTTCATGAAATCGATAATTTCGAATTTATTGATGGCACCATCGAAGCGCTACAGGCGCTGAAGAAGATGGGCTATGCGCTGGTGCTGGTGACCAATCAGTCGGGCATTGCGCGGGGGATGTTTACCGAAGATCAGTTTATGCAGCTCACTGAATGGATGGACTGGTCACTGGCCGATCGGGATGTTGATCTGGATGGCATCTATTTCTGCCCACATTTACCCGATGCAACAGTAGAAGAATATCGCCAGCAGTGTGATTGCCGTAAGCCGCAGCCAGGCATGTTGCTTTCGGCGCAGCAGCATCTGGATATCGATATGGCTTCTTCTTATATGGTAGGTGACAAAATAGAAGATATGCAGGCGGCACAAGCGGCAGGTGTTGGTACAAAAGTGTTGGTACGTAGCGGTAAGCCGGTAACGGCAGAGGGTGAAGCCGCGGCGGATTGGGTAATTAATAGTCTGGCAGAACTACCTTCACGCATTAAAAAGGCCTAAAAACGGTCGTTTTGTGCAAATTTCAATCGAACGGTAAAAAAGTTGAAATTTGCACTTGTCACCTCCGAATAACTCCCTATAATGCGCCACCACTGAGACGGCAAAGCGGCAACGCAGGCGGCTCAGCAGGGAGTGAAGAAATTCATCCCGCCGGATGAAAGCGCTGAAAAAAGTGTTTGACTCTGAAGGAGGAAAGCGTAATATACGCCACCTCGCGACAGGCGGTTAACCCGCTGCTCGCAACGCTCTTTAACAATTTATCAGACAATCTGTGTGGGCACTCGCAGGATTGATATCAGCGTCTCCGGACGCAAAAAAATATCAAGTCTCACGAGTGAACACATAATGAAATTCATTATGACGTTTTACAGATGAGCATCGCTGCACTTGTTGCAGCAAATCAAACTTAAATTGAAGAGTTTGATCATGGCTCAGATTGAACGCTGGCGGCAGGCCTAACACATGCAAGTCGGACGGTAGCACAGAGGAGCTTGCTCCTTGGGTGACGAGTGGCGGACGGGTGAGTAATGTCTGGGAAACTGCCCGATGGAGGGGGATAACTACTGGAAACGGTAGCTAATACCGCATAACGTCGCAAGACCAAAGTGGGGGACCTTCGGGCCTCACACCATCGGATGTGCCCAGATGGGATTAGCTAGTAGGTGGGGTAATGGCTCACCTAGGCGACGATCCCTAGCTGGTCTGAGAGGATGACCAGCCACACTGGAACTGAGACACGGTCCAGACTCCTAAGGGAGGCAGCAGTGGGGAATATTGCAGAATGGGCGCAAGCCTGATGCAGCCATGCCGCGTGTATGAAGAAGGCCTTCGGGTTGTAAAGTACTTTCAGCGGGGAGGAAGGCGGTGAGGTTAATAACCTCACCGATTGACGTTACCCGCAGAAGAAGCACCGGCTAACTCCGGGCCAGCTGGCGCGGTAATACGGAGGGTGCAAGCGTTAATCGGAATTACTGAGCGTAAAGCGCACGCAGGCGGTCTGTCAAGTCGGATGTGAAATCCCCGGGCTTAACCTGGGAACTGCATTCGAAACTGGCAGGCTAGAGTCTCGTAGAGGGGGGTAGAATTCCAGGTGTAGCGGTGAAATGCGTAGAGATCTGGAGGAATACCGGTGGCGAAGGCGGCCCCCTGGACGAAGACTGACGCTCAGGTGCGAAAGCGTGGGGAGCAAACAGGATTAGATACCCTGGTAGTCCACGCCGTAAACGATGTCGACTTGGAGGTTGTTCCCTTGAGGAGTGGCTTCCGGAGCTAACGCGTTAAGTCGACCGCCTGGGGAGTACGGCCGCAAGGTTAAAACTCAAATGAATTGACGGGGGCCCGCACAAGCGGTGGAGCATGTGGTTTAATTCGATGCAACGCGAAGAACCTTACCTACTCTTGACATCCACGGAACTTGGCAGAGATGCCCTGGTGCCTTCGGGAACCGTGAGACAGGTGCTGCATGGCTGTCGTCAGCTCGTGTTGTGAAATGTTGGGTTAAGTCCCGCAACGAGCGCAACCCTTATCCTTTGTTGCCAGCGGTCCGGCCGGGAACTCAAAGGAGACTGCCAGTGATAAACTGGAGGAAGGTGGGGATGACGTCAAGTCATCATGGCCCTTACGAGTAGGGCTACACACGTGCTACAATGGCGCATACAAAGAGAAGCGACCTCGCGAGAGCAAGCGGACCTCATAAAGTGCGTCGTAGTCCGGATCGGAGTCTGCAACTCGACTCCGTGAAGTCGGAATCGCTAGTAATCGTAGATCAGAATGCTACGGTGAATACGTTCCCGGGCCTTGTACACACCGCCCGTCACACCATGGGAGTGGGTTGCAAAAGAAGTAGGTAGCTTAACCTTCGGGAGGGCGCTTACCACTTTGTGATTCATGACTGGGGTGAAGTCGTAACAAGGTAACCGTAGGGGAACCTGCGGTTGGATCACCTCCTTACCTGAAGATACCTTCCCGCGAAGTGCTCACACAGATTGTCTGATAGAAAGTAATGAGCAAGACGGCTGCGAAGTCGTGACACTATCGTGTCCCCTTCGTCTAGCGGTTAGGACTCCGCCCTTTCACGGCGGCAACAGGGGTTCGAATCCCCTAGGGGACGCCACTTGCTTGGTGACAGGTGAAAGGTGTCTCCACGACGTATCTCAAAACTGACGTAACCGTCATGTTTGAGATACTGCTCTTTAACAATCCGGAACAAGCTGAAAATTGAAACGACGTGTTGTTTTCATTCTCCGTAATAGGAATGAAATCACGATGCGTTCGAGTCTCTCAAATGCTTACAGTCCCGAGCGTTGCAAAACGCCTGTGGGTTGTGAGGTTAAGCGACTAAGCGTACACGGTGGATGCCCTGGCAGTCAGAGGCGATGAAGGACGTGCTAATCTGCGTAAAGCGTCGGTAAGGTGATATGAACCGCTACAGCCGACGATGTCCGAATGGGGAAACCCGGTGCACTCAGTGCATCATCGCAACATGAATACATAGTGTTGCGAGGCGAACCTGGGGAACTGAAACATCTAAGTACCCAGAGGAAAAGAAATCAACCGAGATTCCCCCAGTAGCGGCGAGCGAACGGGGAACAGCCCAGAACCTGAATCAGTTTGTGCGTTAGTGGAAGCGTCTGGAAAGTCGCACGATACCGGGTGATAGTCCCGTACACGAAAGTGCACAGATTGTGAGTTCGAAGAGTAGGGCGGGACACGTGGTATCCTGTCTGAATATGGGGGGACCATCCTCCAAGGCTAAATACTCCTGACTGACCGATAGTGAACCAGTACCGTGAGGGAAAGGCGAAAAGAACCCCGGCGAGGGGAGTGAAACAGAACCTGAAACCGTGTACGTACAAGCAGTGGGAGCCTCATTTATGGGGTGACTGCGTACCTTTTGTATAATGGGTCAGCGACTTATATTCTGTAGCAAGGTTAACCGTATAGGGGAGCCGCAGGGAAACCGAGTCTTAACTGGGCGTTAAGTTGCAGGGTATAGACCCGAAACCCGGTGATCTAGCCATGGGCAGGTTGAAGGTTGGGTAACACTAACTGGAGGACCGAACCGACTAATGTTGAAAAATTAGCGGATGACTTGTGGCTGGGGGTGAAAGGCCAATCAAACCGGGAGATAGCTGGTTCTCCCCGAAAGCTATTTAGGTAGCGCCTCGTGAACTCATCTCCGGGGGTAGAGCACTGTTTCGGCTAGGGGGCCATCCCGGCTTACCAACCCGATGCAAACTGCGAATACCGGAGAATGTTATCACGGGAGACACACGGCGGGTGCTAACGTCCGTCGTGAAGAGGGAAACAACCCAGACCGCCAGCTAAGGTCCCAAAGTCATGGTTAAGTGGGAAACGATGTGGGAAGGCACAGACAGCCAGGATGTTGGCTTAGAAGCAGCCATCATTTAAAGAAAGCGTAATAGCTCACTGGTCGAGTCGGCCTGCGCGGAAGATGTAACGGGGCTAAACCATGCACCGAAGCTGCGGCAGCGACGCGTATGCGTTGTTGGGTAGGGGAGCGTTCTGTAAGCCGTCGAAGGTGTGCTGTGAGGCATGCTGGAGGTATCAGAAGTGCGAATGCTGACATAAGTAACGATAAAGCGGGTGAAAAGCCCGCTCGCCGGAAGACCAAGGGTTCCTGTTCAACGTTAATCGGAGCAGGGTGAGTCGACCCCTAAGGCGAGGCTGAAAAGCGTAGTCGATGGGAAGCAGGTTAATATTCCTGCACTTGGTGTTACTGCGAAGGGGGGACGGAGAAGGCTAGGTTATCCGGGCGACGGTTGTCCCGGTTTAAGCGTGTAGGCTGACACCTTTGGTAAATCCGGGGTGTCTTAAGGCTGAGGCGTGACGACGAGCCACCACGGTGGTGAAGTAACTGATGCCCTGCTTCCAGGAAAAGCCTCTAAGCTCCAGGTAACACGAAATCGTACCCCAAACCGACACAGGTGGTCAGGTAGAGAATACCAAGGCGCTTGAGAGAACTCGGGTGAAGGAACTAGGCAAAATGGTGCCGTAACTTCGGGAGAAGGCACGCTGGCGCGTAGGTAGAGGGACTTGCTCCCCGAGCCGAAGCCAGTCGAAGATACCAGCTGGCTGCAACTGTTTATTAAAAACACAGCACTGTGCAAACACGAAAGTGGACGTATACGGTGTGACGCCTGCCCGGTGCCGGAAGGTTAATTGATGGGGTTATCCGCAAGGAGAAGCTCTTGATCGAAGCCCCGGTAAACGGCGGCCGTAACTATAACGGTCCTAAGGTAGCGAAATTCCTTGTCGGGTAAGTTCCGACCTGCACGAATGGCGTAATGATGGCCAGGCTGTCTCCACCCGAGACTCAGTGAAATTGAAATCGCTGTGAAGATGCAGTGTACCCGCGGCAAGACGGAAAGACCCCGTGAACCTTTACTATAGCTTGACACTGAACATTGAGCCTTGATGTGTAGGATAGGTGGGAGGCTTTGAAGCGTGGACGCCAGTCTGCGTGGAGCCAACCTTGAAATACCACCCTTTAATGTTTGATGTTCTAACGTAGGCCCGTAATCCGGGCTGCGGACAGTGTCTGGTGGGTAGTTTGACTGGGGCGGTCTCCTCCCAAAGAGTAACGGAGGAGCACGAAGGTTGGCTAATCCTGGTCGGACATCAGGAGGTTAGTGCAATGGCATAAGCCAGCTTGACTGCGAGAGTGACGGCTCGAGCAGGTGCGAAAGCAGGTCATAGTGATCCGGTGGTTCTGAATGGAAGGGCCATCGCTCAACGGATAAAAGGTACTCCGGGGATAACAGGCTGATACCGCCCAAGAGTTCATATCGACGGCGGTGTTTGGCACCTCGATGTCGGCTCATCACATCCTGGGGCTGAAGTAGGTCCCAAGGGTACGGCTGTTCGCCGTTTAAAGTGGTACGCGAGCTGGGTTTAGAACGTCGTGAGACAGTTCGGTCCCTATCTGCCGTGGGCGCTGGAGAATTGAGGGGGGTTGCTCCTAGTACGAGAGGACCGGAGTGAACGCACCACTGGTGTTCGGGTTGTCATGCCAATGGCACTGCCCGGTAGCTAAGTGCGGAAAAGATAAGTGCTGAAAGCATCTAAGCACGAAACTTGCCCCGAGATGAGTTCTCCCTGACCCCTTGAGGGTCCTGAAGGGACGTTGAAGACTACGACGTTGATAGGCCGGGTGTGTAAGCGCAGCGATGCGTTGAGCTAACCGGTACTAATGACCCGTGAGGCTTAACCTTACAACGCCAGAGGCGTTTTGGTCTGAGAGACCGGATTTTCAGCTTGTTCACGGACTGGTTTGCGGCGCCTGTGAGGGCTTCGCGAACGAAACAGAATTTGCCTGGCGGCTTTAGCGCGGTGGTCCCACCTGACCCCATGCCGAACTCAGAAGTGAAACGCCGTAGCGCCGATGGTAGTGTGGGGTCTCCCCATGCGAGAGTAGGGAACTGCCAGGCATCAATTTAAGATCCGTTATCGGATCGTGACCTCTCCGGTGACGCGGAAAGGGCGAAACACCTGAAATCAGAACGATTTTCTGATGTCAGTACAGAATCGGTGGAGCGGTAGTTCAGTTGGTTAGAATACCTGCCTGTCACGCAGGGGGTCGCGGGTTCGAGCCCCGTCCGTTCCGCCACTTAATTGATAAGCCCTGACTGCAAAGTCAGGGCTTTTTCATGTTGGTAATATTTTCGTTATTGTTGATGAAAAATCAAAATTCTTCTGCTTATAAGCGGATTTTTCAGCAATAATAAACCTGCCAGAATAGTTCCCATCGAAACATAACGCTATACGATGAGGAAATCATGACAATCCCCGCTTTTGGTTTAGGTACTTTTCGTCTTCAGGACGATGTCGTCATTCAGTCCGTTAAAAATGCACTGGATCTTGGCTATCGCGCTATCGATACCGCTCAAATCTATGAAAATGAAGCTGCTGTAGGGCAAGCAATTGCAGAAAGCGGCGTAGCGCGTGATGAATTATTTATTACTACCAAGATCTGGATCGAGAATTTGTCCTCTGAGGCGCTAATCCCGAGCTTAGAAGAGAGCCTGATAAAACTGCGTACCAATTATGTCGATCTCACGCTGATCCATTGGCCTTCGCCCGGAAAAGCTATTTCTGTTAAAGAAAGTATGATGGCATTAATGGCAGCAAAAGAAGCAGGACTGACGCGTCAAATTGGTATTTCAAACTTCCCAATTGCATTGATGAAAGAGGCGATTGAAGCAGTGGGTGTGGAAAATATTGCGACTAACCAGATCGAGTTGCATCCCTTCCTACAGAATCGACAGGTAGTCGATTTTGCGCAACAGCACGCGCTTCATATCACTTCTTATATGACGCTGGCTTATGGAGAAGCGCTAAAGGATGAGGTGATTAACGCGATTGCTCAGAAGCATAAAGCCACTCCAGCTCAGATTGTTCTGGCATGGGCAATGAAGTTAGGTTACGCGGTTATCCCGTCATCAACCAAACGTGAAAACCTGTCGAGCAACATGGCAGCGGTTAATTTGCATCTGGATGATAAAGATATGGCAGATATTGCAGCGCTGGATCGTCAGCAGCGTTTAGTGAGTCCGGAAGGTCTGGCGCCTGACTGGGATTAATCATTACCCCATATTCAGCCCTGCACTCGCCAGGGCTGATCTTTTAACCATTCACTCAGAAAGTCGATAAACGCCCTGACGCGTTGGCTAACACCTAAGTCGCTGTAATAGACTGCATTAAAAGGCATTTTTACTGGAACGCGTCGCTCAGCAAGCAGCTCAATGAAAGTGCCATCCGCAATTTCTTTATCCACCATAAAATCTGATAAACAAGCGATACCCTGATCGCCTAAAACTAACTGTTTGAGAGTTTCGCCGCTGTTAGAGGACATACTCGGAATACTGTCATATAGGCCACCATTTTCATCGGTGACAGGCCAACGATTTAACCGGGGCGTTTCAACAAAGCCGAGGCATTCATGATAGGCCAAATCAGCTGCTGAAGCCGGTACGCCATATTTCGCCAGATAAGCCGGCGTGGCTACTAGTTTGCGATAGCTAGTGAAGAGTAGGCGAGCACGTAGCGTGGAGTCCGTTAAATCGCCAGCGCGAATTGCCACATCGACTTTACGTTCGATGAGATTGATGAAGCTCTCTGAAGAAATCAGCGATAGCCTAACGTCCGGATAGCGCTCACGAAATGGTTTAATCATCGGTAGTAACAGATGCAGAATCACGGGTGTAGCTGCATCAATGCGCAGTATGCCCTGTGGAGCCATTTGCCGCTCTATGAGCTCACTCTCGGCCGTAGACATCTCCTGCATCAACTTTTGCACACGGCGAAAGTAATGTTCGCCTTCATGAGTGAGTGCCAGCTGGCGTGTGGTACGCGTTAATAGCGCTACACCCAGTTTATTCTCCAGTTTCTTAACGGTACGGCTTACTGCCGAATTGGCCATCTGTAGCTGTTCCGCAGCACGGCTGAAACTGCCGCTTTCAACCACGGCAATAAACACTTTTAACTCATCTGACGATGCCTTCATTATCCCTCCAAAAGCAAAAGTCTATTCTTACTTTGCATCTTTTTGTCATTAAAGCATGCGGTAATACTAACGCCCAACAAAACCTTATTGGGAGTTAATCATGCCACTTGCACTTTGGGCGCTTACAATCAGTGCCTATGCCATCGGAACCACAGAATTTGTGATTGTTGGATTGATTCCGACCATCGCTGAACAGCTCAGTATTACGCTACCTTCTGCAGGAATGCTGGTATCCATTTACGCTTTAGGCGTGGCTGTCGGCGCACCCGTGCTTACCGCCTTGACCGGTAAGCTAGCCCGTAAACAGTTATTGATGGGATTGATGGCACTATTTACCGTCGGTAATCTGGTTGCCTGGCTGGCGCCAAACTATGAAACGCTGGTAATAGCCCGTTTGCTGACCGGTCTCGCTCATGGTGTGTTCTTCTCTGTCGGATCAACGATTGCAACCAGTCTGGTGAGCAAGGAGAAAGCCGCGAGTGCGATTGCCATCATGTTTGGTGGTCTAACCGTCGCTTTGGTAACAGGTGTGCCGTTGGGGACGCTAATCGGGCAACACTTTGGCTGGCGTGAAAGTTTCCTCGCTGTATCGCTATTAGGAGTGATTGCATTAGTCGCAAGTCAGGTGCTTATCCCACGTAATATTGCGCAACCACCGGCCACGACACTGGCACAGCAGGCACGCGTAATGGTTAATCCACGTCTGCTACTGATCTATGCCATTACTGCACTGGGTTATGGCGGCGTATTTACTGCCTTCACATTCCTTGCGCCGATGATGCAGTCGCTGGCAGGTTTTTCGCCGACCGCGGTAAGCGTGATTTTGTTGGGATATGGTATTTCCGTTGCCATTGGTAACATCTGGGGCGGCAAGCTGGCGGATCGACGCGGAGCCGTTCCCGCTCTAACACTGATCTTTACGGCGCTGGCAATTTTGCTGATGGTATTCCAGTTCACTGCAAGTATGCATTACATGTCAGTGGCAACGGTATTGGTCATGGGTATCTTCGCTTTTGCCAACGTGCCCGGTTTGCAGGTTTATGTGGTGCAGAAAGCTGAACACTTTGCACCGGGCGCAGTGGATGTCGCTTCAGGTTTGAATATCGCGGCATTCAATATTGGGATTGCTCTGGGGTCTACGGTCGGTGGTTATATTGTTGAGCATTATGGTTTGGCACAAACACCATGGGTAGGCGCTGTCATTGTTTTTGGTGCGTTGCTGCTGGTACGTTTAAGCGGTCAGCTCGAAAAGCCGAACTCGGCGATTGCGATTGAATAATAGGCACAACAGCCTGCCAACTGGCAGGCTGTTACATTACTCTGCTGTGAGGTGAATTCCGACAATCATCAACATCAATTGAAACCCCGCGCTAAAATCCCTATAACAGTCAGGTGAAGTCAAAGTCGTAAACCAGTCAGGCGGGAAAGTGCGAAAAAAAACTTATTCAATGCGTTATGTAGCAGGTCAGCCAGCTGAGCGGATCTTTCCGCCGGGGGCAATGCTGCATGCTGGACAGCCTTTACCGCCCGGAGCACCTCTACCCGCAGATCCAACGCTGCGGGTTTTAGTCTGGAACATCTTCAAGCAGCAGCGTGCAGAGTGGATGTCAGTGCTGGAAGGCTTCGGCAAAGATGCTCACCTGGTGCTGTTGCAGGAAGCGCAAGCCACGCCTGAGCTGGTCAAATTCGCCACCAGCAACTATCTCGCAGCCGATCAGGTCCCCGCATTTGTCTTACCGCAACATCCTTCTGGCGTCATGACGTTGGCTTCTGCGCATCCTGTGTATTGCTGCCCATTGCGTGAACGAGAGCCATTGCTACGTTTGGCCAAATCAGCGTTGGTCACGGCTTATCCTTTACCCACCGGCGAAATGCTGATGGTGGTAAATATCCACGCGGTGAATTTCAGTCTCGGGGTGGATGTGTACAGCAAGCAGCTCGGACCGATTGGTGAACAGATTCAGCATCATCGTGGGCCCGTAATCATGGCCGGCGATTTCAACGCATGGAGCCGTCAGCGCATGAATGCGCTGTACCGTTTTGCCCGGGATATGTCACTGCGGGAGGTTAACTTCACGGACGACCATCGCCGTAAAGCCTTTGGTCGTCCGCTGGATTTCGTTTTCTATCGCGATATGAAGGTGAGTGAAGCCTCAGTGCTGGTAACGCGCGCTTCAGACCACAATCCTCTGTTGGTTGAATTCAACTCCCTCTACGGTATCGAGCGTTAAGAAACGCGCTCAGAACGCCACTCTGCAACAATCAAAATCATCAGAAATGGATAAGGCGGATTATTGGCGAAAGCCTTAAGAAGGAAAGGGCACATTTTGTGGATTGCAGAAAATGAAAAAGGCTGACAAAAGTCAGCCTTTTCGGGGCATTAGGTATCAGGTGTTGCGCTATTATTCACAAACAGCGTGAGCTTGTCGCCCGGCTGGATGTCTTTAGCATCACTGTTCCAGCGCATAACATCTTTGGTGTTAACACCATGACGTTTTGCAATACTGGCAAAAGAATCACCCTTACGTACACGGTAGGTGATGCTGTTGCCGTTATCAGCCAACTGCGTGCTCGCTTTGCCGCTTACGGTCAAGGTCTGACCGGTACGAACCGAAGCGCTGCGCAGATTGTTCTGCTGTTTCAATGCACTGACGCTAACGCCAAGCTTGCTGGCAATGCCAGACAAGGTGTCACCTTTGCGAACCGTGTAGCTGTTTCCTGCCGCGCTGACTTTCGCCATCTCGGTAGGCTGCACGGAAGCGATATCACCGGAAGCCAGTGAATCGCGCAACTTAGCAACGTTAGACTTCGGCACCATAATGTAGTGCGGTCCGTTTGGCGCTGTGGCACCGTTTTTATAACCAGCATTAAATGTCTTCAGCTTGCTGAGAGACATGCCGGCCATGTCGGCGGCCTGCGTCAGTTCAATCTGCTGTCCCACTTCTACGCGAGCTAATGCACGGCTCTCGTTCGGGGTCGGCAGTTTGATACCGTAACGCTTGTTGTTCTTGAGGATCTCACTCAAGGCCAACATTTTAGGTACGTACACCGTCGTCTCGCGTGGTAACGATAAACTCCAGAAGTCCGTCGGCTTGCCGCGCGCCTTATTCTGTTTCATCGCTTTCAGCACACGCCCTTCACCGCTGTTATAGGCGGCGATGGTCAGTAACCAGTCACCGTCAAACATACCGTTCAGACGCTGCATCATATCCAGCGCTACTTTGGTCGAGGCCACCACATCGCGGCGTCCGTCGTACCATTGGTTCTGTTTCAAACCATAGTTTTTGCCCGTTTGTGCAACAATCTGCCAGATGCCGGCGGCATTCGCAGAAGATGTTGCGTGTGGGTCAAAAGCGCTCTCCACTATGGGTAGCAGTACCAGTTCCATCGGCATTTTACGTTTCTGTATCTGCTCGACTATCCAGTACATGTACGGCTCTGCCCGTAATGTTACATCGTGGAGATAGCTCTTATTTTTTAAAAATTTTGTTTTTTGTTCGCGGATCCGGCTGTTTTCCGGAATCCCCATCTTCAACTCGTCACTAATGTGATTCCAGAGATCAGTATCTTCTGCGAGGCTTGTTCCATCATCCTGCCATCGCGGCGACAACAATCGATCTCCGTACTTTCCATTTTCACCTTGACCAGCTGAAGACAGACTCTGTGCATGCTGTACGGGGATATTGGCGTCATTCCTTGATGCCTGACATCCTACCAGCAAGACCGAGGCGAGTAATATCGCTTTAGCCTTCATGTGTGTGTCAATAGTTCGCTTAAAAGACGAGCAACTATACGTGACGGTCCGCCACAACACAACCTCAAAAATTAAAAGCGGTCTTTCTTCTCGCGTAGATCGGCAAAAGTTTGCCATAACGCCGACGATGAGACATTAGTGCCTAAAGCCTGTTGTAAATCAGGGTCTTGCGTGCGTAAAAATAAATTTATTTCACGCTCTAAGGCCAGTTTTGTCGGTAAAGTAATGCGGTTTTCTGCGCGTAAGTCCTTAATTTGCTGATACCTTGCCAAAATTTTAGGGTCTTGGGGCAGAATAGCCGCAGCAAACTTCATATTGGATAAAGTGTATTCATGCGCACAGCAAATAAGGGTATCTTCAGGTAGCTGATTAAGCTTTTGAAATGATTCGAACATTTGTTGTGCGGTGCCTTCAAATAAGCGTCCGCAGCCGCCAGAAAATAGGGTGTCACCACAGAAAAGATAAGGGGAGCTGAAATATGAGATATGTCCTAAAGTATGACCAGGCGTTGCGATGACGCGGAAGTTCAGACCAAGTAGGGTAAATTCATCCCCTTCTGTCACAATGCGCTTTGCTCCTTTATCTGCAGTTTCCTCTGGACCGAAAACCTCCAAATCGGGATAGTGCTGCAACAGTTCGCTCACACCGCCGACGTGATCATGATGATGATGCGTCAGCAAAATCGCGACAGGTTGCCAGCGATTCGCTTTCAATTTATCCAGCACCGGCTGTGCTTCGCCGGGATCGACAATCAGACATCTATTGTCTTCGTCCGTCAGTGTCCAGATGTAGTTATCCTGCAATGCGGGAATGCTGGTAAGATTCATAAACACCTCTCAGGTCGTAGAAAAAGGAAAATGGTAGAGCATGAAGCCAGCTAAAACACGCCAAATCCTGACTGCACCGCGCTCCTGGCGCGATATGCCCATGGGAGACTATTTTCGCGACGCGCTCACCCAGCAACTGCAGCCCTATCTCGGTAAGCTCTATGGCTTTCATATGCTTAAAATTGGCAGCCTCAGCGCAGAAATCAACACCAGTCAGTGTGCCATATCGCATCAGGTGAATGTGGGCATTGAGGGCGATGAGCTACAGGTGATTGCCAATTCCACCCAGTTACCCTTTGAATCGAAATCCGTTGATGCCTGTTTACTCGCGCATACGCTGGCATGGAGTCAGGATCCCCATCGAGTATTACGCGAGGTAGATCGCGTGCTGATTGATGATGGCTGGATGATCATTAGCGGCTTCAATCCGTTCAGTCTGTTAGGTATTAGCAAAGGTATTCCCGGTTTGCACTCGCGCGCGCCATGGAGTGGACGCATGTTCAGTCAGGTACGTTTGCTCGATTGGCTCAACCTGCTTAATTATGAAGTGGTATATCGCACGCGTTTTCAGGTGGTGCCATGGCATCGACAAGGCGGCAGGGTGATCAGTGCGCATCTACCGGCATTAGGATGTTTGAATATTGTAGTGGCGCGTAAACGTACGTTCCCGTTAACGCCCACCAAAATGAAGAAGAATCTGAGTCAAAGCCAGCTGCGTCAAACGGTTAACGTGACGCGCCAGTTTCGCGAAGTGAAGGATCAGGACTCAACCTGATAGCCGATGTCATCCTGCGTAGGATTACCCGCCGCGCTGCGTGCCAGTTCATCGCAGCGTTCATTTTCTGGATGACCGGCGTGACCTTTCACCCATTCCCACTTAATTTCATGATTGCTGAGCGCCAGATCGAGGCGTTTCCACAAATCAACATTTTTCACGGGCTTCTTATCGGCGGTTTTCCAGCCGCGCTTCTTCCAGTTATGAATCCAGCTGGTAATGCCCTGGCGCACATATTGGCTGTCGGTGCTGATCACCACGTCACACGGCTGCGTCAAGGCTTCGAGTGCCACGATCGCGGCCATCAACTCCATGCGATTATTGGTGGTAAGACGATAACCGGTGCTGAACAATTTTTCATGTTCGCGATAGCGTAGAATGGCGCCGTAGCCACCGGGACCGGGATTGCCCAGGCAGGATCCATCGGTGAATATTTCTACCTGTTTGCGCATCTCTGGTAGACTTCCTTCTGACAAAACGCCAAGTCTGACATAAAACGAGTCCTATGAGCACTGCAAATAACCGCCAGATCGTCCTCGATACTGAAACCACCGGCATGAACATGATCGGTGTGCATTATGAAGGACATCGCATCATTGAAATTGGTGCGGTTGAGGTGATCAACCGTCGCCTGACCGGCAACAACTTCCACATGTATCTGAAGCCCGATCGGCTGGTGGATCCAGAAGCGTTCGGCGTGCACGGCATTGCCGATGAATTTCTCGCTGATAAACCGCTGTTTGCGGATATTGCCGACGAATTTCTTGAGTACATTCGTGGCGCAGAGCTGGTGATCCATAACGCCTCGTTCGATATCGGCTTTATGGATTATGAATTCGGCATGCTGAAGCGAGATATCGGCAAAACCGAAACTTTCTGCCAGATCACCGATAGCCTCGCGATGGCGCGTAAGATGTATCCCGGTAAACGCAACAGCCTTGATGCATTGTGTAACCGTTATGAAATAGACAACAGCAAGCGTACGCTGCACGGCGCACTGCTCGATGCCGAGATTCTGGCAGAAGTGTTCCTGATGATGACCGGCGGGCAAACCTCGCTGGCCTTTTCGCTGGACGGCGAGCAGAACAATCAGGGTGGCGGTGAGAATATTCAACGCATTGTGCGTCCGAGTTCGGGCCTGCGCATCGTTACCGCCAGCGACGAAGAGTTAATCGCGCATGAAGGTCGTCTGGATTTAGTGCAGAAGAAGGGCGGCAGCTGCTTGTGGCGGGTGTAAAACAGCTGATTTTGCGTGCAAAATCGTCGTTAAGCTGAAAAAAACGCCAAACGAAACATTCCCACATAAAAAGCGTTGACGGGTGCTGAAGCTGCTATTAATATGCGCCTCGTTCTCGACGGGGAACAAAGCGCGGAGCGGTAGTTCAGTTGGTTAGAATACCTGCCTGTCACGCAGGGGGTCGCGGGTTCGAGCCCCGTCCGTTCCGCCAATCTATTTAAAGAAGCCGATGCAGAAATGCATCGGCTTTTTGCTTTTCCTGGCTGACATAAATGCCAGCCCTACACATCCAGCGTAGGGTCGCCATTCATGGCGACCAGCCCACCATTAATCCTTCTGCACCGCCACAGTCGTGCGATACGCCGCGACCGACGCTTCACGGTCAGCACGCGCCAGCCAGCGATAGCAACCGGCGCCCAATGCCACACCGATAAACCAGCTAAAGTTCGCGACTGCATGCAGTGAGGGAATAAAACTGATCACCAGACCAATCGCCACTGACGGCAGCAGCGCGGCAATCGCTTTTGGGTTGAAGCCGCCGCGATACCAGTAACGTCCTTTCGGCGTGTCATCAAACAGATCGTCAACGTAGACTTTGCTGCGTTTAATCAAATAGAAATCAGCAATCAGAATACCGAACAGCGGCCCAATAAACGCACCCAGCACATCCAGCGTATAGTGAATCAGCTCCGGTGACTGGAACAGGTTCCACGGCGTCAGCAATACCGAGCCAACCGCAGCAATCATGCCACCGGTACGGAAGCTGATTTTCTGCGGTGAGCAGTTAGAGAAGTCGAACGCTGGCGAAACAAAATTGGCCACGATATTAATGCCGATGGTGGCGATTATCATGGTCAGCAGGCCAATTGCCACCGCCACGTCGTTACCCACCATGCTGACGGTCTCAATCGGATCGGTGATCATTCTGCCGAACAGCGACTGAGTACCGGAAACAATCACCACGGTGACAATCGAGAACAGCAGGAAGTTGAACGGTAAGCCCCAGCGGTTGCCGCGACGAATTTCGCCCATGCTTTTACCGTAACGTGAGAAGTCACCAAAGTTGAGCAGCGGACCCGAGAAGTAAGAGACCACCAGCGCGGTGGCGGTGATCATCTGCCAGGTTTGCTCGCCGGTGCTTAGCTGTTTGCTGGCCAGAGTGAAGGAGATACCGTCGAAACCGGTTTTGTATACAATCCAGCCAGCCAGCGCCACCATCACCACATATACCGCTGGACCCGCGACATCGATAAAGCGTTTAATCGCGTTCATCCCATGCCAGAACACCATCGCCTGCAGTAACCACATCACACCAAAACAGCACCAGCCCAGCAGCGATAAGCCGAGCCAGCTGCTCTGCGTCATGCTGCTAAGCGTCGGGAAGAACTTCAGCAGCACCAGCATTAACGCGTTGGCCGCCAGATATGTCTGGATGCCGTACCAGGCAAAGGCGATCAGCCCGCGAATGATCGCCGGGATATTGGCACCAAACACGCCAAACGCCTGACGCGAAATCACCGCGTACGGTACGCCTGCCATCTGGCTCGGTTTGGCCACCAGATTAGCGCACAGCTGCACGATGCAGATGCCCACTAACAAACACAGCAGAACCTGCCAGCTCGCCAGACCTAAAGTAAAGAAGCTGGCGGCAACGACATAGCCGCCCATGCTATGCACATCCGACATCCAGAAAGAAAAGATGTTGTACCACGACCAGTTCTGGTCGCGCGTTGGCGCCAGATCGTCATTGCACAGGCGCGGACTGTATTGTGCGTTGGCTTCAGAGGCCACCCGCGAGGTCACTTCAGAATGATTTGGCATGAAACCTGCTCCTCTCTACATCATGGAAGAATAATCACAGCGTGAAACGGTATTGCAGGATCCAGGCCACATTTGATTTATTGTATACAAAAAATTCATTTCACGTATACGATGTGCAGCACACAGTCACTTACCGGAGCAGGTAATGAAGAGTGAAACAGGCCAGAAAACGGCTGCCGATCTGAACGATCGCGATGAACCCATCTACCAGGCGCTTCTCACCGCCATTGTTGAGCATCAACTGCCGCCGGGCAGTAAATTGCCGGAAGAAGCGTTATCTGAGGTGTTTGGTGTCAGCCGCACCGGCATTCGTAAGGTGCTGCAACGCCTCGCCGCGGTGCAAATGATCACCTTGTCGCCCAGGCGTGGTGCACAAGTGGCCACGCCGGGTGTGGATGAAGCACGCGATATCTTTGCTACCCGCAGCTTATTAGAGTGCGCAAATTTGCCCGCGGTGATGACCCACATACAGCAACCGCACTTAGCCGCGCTGGCGGCTCTGATTGAAGCGGAGCAGCAGGCGCACGATCAGCATGATGGTGCCGCCGCGATTCGGCTGTCTGCCGCCTTTCATATTCAGCTGCAAGCGATATCGGGTAATGAAGTGCTCACCGATATGGTGACGCGTCTGACGCAGCGCTCGTCGCTGGTGATCGCCGCGTACGGTGCGCCGTGGCAGCGCGGCTGCCGTTGCGATCATCACGATCGGCTGGTGGATCTGCTGCGGAAAAAAGATCTACCGGCGTTAACTGCCGCACTGCAGCAACACTTCGAACACATTGTTGCCAGCCTGCACTTTGAGCGCAGCGGCGAAACCTTGCCTGATTTCTCCCGGTTATTTGCCGGTAACAAAGGAGCGGCATCATGAGCCTGATCCAGGTGATCAATCCCAACACCAGCCTGGCGATGACGGAAACCATTGGCGCCGCCGCGCGCGCGGTCGCCGCGCCGGGCACCGAAATTCTGGCGGTGTGCCCGAGCCACGGCGTGCCGTCGATTGAAGGGCATTTTGATGAAGCCATTGCGGCGATTGGCGTGCTGGAGCAGGTGAAGCGCGGCAAAGAGCAGGGCGTTAGCGGCCATATTATTGCCTGCTTTGGCGATCCGGGATTACTGGCGGCACGCGAACTGGCGAGCGGACCGGTGATCGGCATTGCGGAAGCAGCGATGCATACCGCCACGCTGGTGGCGACGCGTTTTTCGATCGTCACCACCTTACCGCGTACGCTGGTGATTGCTCGCCATCTGCTGCAGCAATACGGTTTTACCCACCATTGTGCTGCGTTGCACGCCATTGATCTGCCGGTGCTGGCGCTGGAGGACGGCAGCGGCGTGGCGCAGGAGAAGGTGCGTCAGCGCTGCATTCAGGCGAAACGCGAAGATGGCAGCGGTGCGATTGTGCTGGGCTGCGGCGGCATGGCCACGCTCGCCCAGGATCTCACCAAAGAGCTGGGACTACCGGTGATCGACGGCGTAAGCGCCGCGGTGAAAATGGTGGAGTCGCTGGTGGCGTTAGGCTTTGGCACCAGCAAGCATGGCGATCTCGATTATCCGCTCGAAAAACCGCTCAGCGGGGCATTTCAGCACCTAAACTAAGTGCTGGTTGAGGACTGACGACAGGAACTTGCAGAATGAGTGATGTATCTGAAAAGAAAGAGTACAGCTTCAACAAGAACTATCCACGCGATCTGATCGGCTATGCTGGCCAGCCACCGCATGCGCAGTGGCCGGGTAAGGCGCGCGTGGCGGTGCAGTTCGTCCTGAATTACGAAGAGGGTGCCGAGAATAACGTGCTGCACGGCGATGCCGGTTCCGAACAGTTTCTTTCCGATATCATCGGTGCGGCCAGCTACGCCGATCGTCACATGTCGATGGATTCGCTGTATGAATACGGCTCGCGCGCCGGTTTCTGGCGCATCCACAACGAATTTCAAAAGCGCGGTTTGCCGCTCACGGTGTTTGGCGTAGCGATGGCGCTGGCGCGTCACCCGGATATCGTTGCAGCGATTAAAGCGGCGGATTACGACGTGGTCAGCCATGGCTGGCGCTGGATCCACTATCAGGCGATGGACGCCAAAACCGAGCGCCAGCATATGCAGCAGGCGGTCGACGTGTTAACCGATTTGTTCGGTAAAGCGCCGACCGGCTGGTACACCGGCCGCGACAGCCCCAACACGCGGCGTTTGGTGGTGGAGCAGGGCGGCTTCAGCTACGACAGCGATTACTACGGCGACGACCTGCCATTCTGGACGCAGGTCACCTGTCAGGACGGCACGGTAAAACCGCACCTGATCATTCCTTACACGCTGGAGTGCAACGACATGCGCTTCGCCTCGCCGCAGGGCTTCAACACTGCAGAGCAGTTCTTCACCTACCTGCGCGACACCTTTGATGTGCTGTACGAGGAGGGTGAAACCGCGCCGAAGATGATGTCGATTGGCATGCACTGTCGCCTGCTGGGGCGTCCGGGGAAATTCCGCGGACTGCAGCGCTTCCTCGATCATATTCAGCAGCATCAGGATGTGTGGGTGTGTACAAGGCAGCAAATCGCCGACCATTGGATAGAGACGCATCCCGCGCCGGATGCTTGATGGGCGCTGGCTTGCAGCCAGGCTGCTTTTAAAGGCTTAAAGGCTTAAAGGCTTAAAGGCTTAAAGGCAATGTCAAGGTCAAGGGCGGTTTCGATTGTCCTGCGGACAACCGACCCAGGGGAGGCAGTCGCCCCTCCCCTGGGGACCCGGTCTCTTTGTCGGCAGAATTGCCGCTGCGCGGTCCCCTCACTTCAGGTGAATTCCTGACGGACCGGCTGCGATTCGCTCCTGCTCAGCGCAGCCTCTCGCCGCCGTCCTGGCGGCTCATCCTGGAATCCCCCCTCCGTTCGGCAATTCTGACGACATCCACCATGCTGCCAAACCTCTGCCCTAAAAAGAGATCGCATCGCGATAAGAATATTTGATTTTATTAAATTTATTTCAGCGGGGGTGTTGAGTCGGCATCACTTTCGGCGCTGTCCTGGCGGCTCATCCTGGAAACCCCCTTTCGTTCGGCAATTCTGACGACACGCACCCAGCTGCAAAACCTCTGCCCTAAAAAGAGATCGCATCGCGATAGAATTTTTTTGATTTTATTAGAGATAGTGCAGCGGGGGGGTTGAGTCGGCATCACTCTCGCCGAGGAGAAGCCTGCTTCCAGGATGAGCCGCCAGGACGGCGGCGAAAGGGCCTGCTGAGCCAGGATGGCGAATCAGGGCCGGTCCGTCAGGAAGTGGGATTTGACGAGGGAACCCGCGTAGCGGGCGATAGTGCTGCCGAAAAGCCCGGGTTCCCAGGGGAGGGGCGACTGCCTCCCCTGGGTCGGTCGGCTGAAAGCCGATCGAAACCGCCCTTGACCTTGACCTTGACCTTGACCTTGACCTTGACCTTGACCTTGACCTTGACCTTGACCTTGACCTTGACCTTGACCTTGACCTTGACCTTGAAGTGGAAGTTGAAAGCAGCAGTCTGATTGCCAATCAGGGCGAAACGCTGCGCCCTCAGCTCATTAAGCTGACCTGTGCTGCAACAATTCGCCACCCGTCCGGCATCCGGACCCACGTCTGTTGTTGACGCCCAATCTTCTCCACGCCCTCGCGCGTAAACTCCGTACTGCACACCGCATAATCATCACCAAAAGTGGTGATCATCGTATTGCGCAGCGTACGATCCAGGCCTTTTGACGGGCGCGCGGCGCGAAACGCGCGGATCTCGTCGATGCCATACAGATTCTCGCCCGCGCCGAGGCGCACGGTGCGTGGGTCGTGCCAGAACAGTTCATCCAGCACCGCGACGTCATTGCTAATCAGCGCTTGCTCGTAACGGTAAAAGGCGGCGGTGACTTCGGCGAGTATCACCGGGCGGTCGATATCTTCAGGTGTCATCTTCAGGCGTCCATTAAGGTGGTTTGTGGCAGCGTCAGCCCCTGCTGTTGCAGCGCCCAGGCGGCGCGCAGTGCCAGATGTTCTTTAAACGGTGCGGCGATCAATTGCAAACCAATTGGCAAGCCGCTGGCGGTGTGCAGCGGTACGGTGCACACCGGTAAGCCGAGGAAGGAGATCGGCTGGGTGAGCATGCCCATGCTGGCACGCGTCGGCAAATCCTGGCCGTTGATGTGAATGGTTTCCTGACCGATGGTGGTGGCGGTGCACGGCGTGGCAGGAGCGATCAGCACATCGAACTGCTCAAACAGCGGTAGCACCTGCTGCTGGAAGTGACGGCGGAAACGCTGTGCCTGTACATACCACGCCGAGGGCAGCATTGCGCCAGCCAACAAGCGTTCACGCGAATTAGGCTCGAACTGCTCCGGTTGGGTGCGCAGCGCTGGCAAGTAGTGATTGCCGCCTTCCGCAGCGGTCATGATAAAGGCCGCCGAACGCGCGATTTCAGCATTCGGTAGAGTCACTTCGTCTAACGCATTCAGCGCCTTAGCCACAACCGCGACGGCAGCGCGCGCTTCATCGCTGCACCAGGTTGAGAAGAAACCACCGAGTACTGCGCTGCGCACGCCTTCTGCGCCGTGGCGCAGTACATCGCTGACCGGCGCAACCGGCTGGGCGGCCTGGAAGGCATCGCTGGCATCCGCGCCTTGCAGAGTGTCATACACCAGACCTAAATCTTCCACCGAACGGGCAAACGGGCCGATGTGATCGAGGCTGGCGACAAACGGATGGCTGCCGCTACGCGACAAGCGACCAAAGGTCGGTTTTAAACCGAAGATACCGCACAGCGAAGCGGGCACGCGGATCGAACCGTTGGTGTCGGTGCCGAGTGAAAAATGCACCAAACCCGCCGCCACCGCTGCCGCTGAACCGCCGGATGAGCCGCCCGCTACGCGGGTTAAATCGCGTGGATTGTGTGTAGCGCCGTAATGGGTATTTTCGGTGGTAAAGCCGTAGGCAAAGGCGTCCATATTCAGCATGCCGGAGAGCAGCGCGCCGGACTGGCGCAGTTTGCTTACCGCCCAGGCATCCTGACGCGCCGCCGCGCGATCGCTGAACAGGCTGGCACCGGCTAAGGTGCTGTGTCCGGCGACATCAAACAGGTTTTTCACCGCGTAGGGGATGCCGGCCAACGGCGGTAATGCGTCGCCGCGCTGGCGTTGCTGATCAATTTGCTCGGCCTCACGTAACATGCGCTGGCCAGTCACTTCGGTCCAGGCATTGAGCGCCGGATTATGTTGCTCAATCGCCGCTAGCGTTGTTTGCGCGATCTCGCGGGCGCTGATTTCGCCCTTGCGCAGCGCCTGCTGTAGGGCGTTAATCGAGAGTGACGACAGTTTCATGGATGGTACACTCCTGCCACTTCCAGCCGATCGTCGAGCGGCAGCGCCATCAGCGGCTCGGCCATCGCGGCGATGCGGTTGAACTGTGTCAGCAGCTCGGCACGGCGCGCGTCGTCCAGCTCCAGTGCCAGTATCTGCTCCATTTGGGCGATATAGGTGGCCCAATCCGGTTGTTTGCTCATAAAAAATCTCCGTTAGAAACCGGCGGCGCTGCCGTTGCTGCGCGGATCAAACGCGCCTTCCAGCATGCCGTTGTTGTGTCGCACGATCGCACCCGCATGGCCGACCACTTCACTGAAATCAGGCAGCAGTTCCACCTCATGGCCGAGCGCGCGCAGCTGCTGCAGCGTTTCCGGCGCGATGCGAGCTTCCAGCTTGAGTGAATCCGATGATTGTCCCCACGTGCGCCCCAGCAGCCAGCGCGGCGCACTCACCGCCTGTTGCAGAGGATGCCCCTGAATCACATGGCGGGTGAAAATCGCCGCCTGGGTTTGTGGCTGGCCGTCGCCGCCCATCGATCCATACACCATGGTGCGGCCATCTTTAAGACGCGCGGCGGCAGGATTTAGCGTGTGGAACGGCTGTTTGCCCGGCTGCAGCGCCAGCAGATGATCGGGCTGCAGGCTGAACGCAGCGCCACGGTTTTGCCAGGTGATGCCGGTGCCGGGCAGCACCACACCGCTGCCAAATTCGTGGTAGATGCTCTGGATAAAGGAAACCGCCAGCCCGCTGCTGTCCATCACGCCCATCCACACCGTGTCGCCGGGTCCGCGCCCGGTGCCCCACGGCGCAGCTTGCTGCTCATCCACCTGCGCCGCCAGCGTGCTGAGATGCGCATCATCCAGCAGGCTTTGTATATCAACGTCGATATGGCGCGGATCGGTAATGTGCTGGTCGCGCAGCGCAAAGGCTTTTTTGGTGGCTTCGACGATGCGGTGCACGGTTTGCGCCTCATCGGCGCCCGCCATATCCAGCCGATCGGTGATGCCGAGGATTGCCAGCGACACCAAACCCTGGGTCGGCGGCGTCATATTCCAGATATCGCCTTCGCTGTGCGCCAGATGCAGCGGCGTGCAGCGGCGGGCGTGGTGCGTCTGCAAATCTTCCAGCGTGATCGGCATACCGAGCGCGGTCATTTCGCGCGCCAGATGATGTGCCAGTTCACCGCGATAAAAACTCTCCAGCCCGTGATCGCACAGCATGCTCAGCGTATTGGCCAGCGCCGGTTGGGTGAAGCGGCTGCCTGCGGCGGGCACGCTGCCGTCCGGTAAGTAAGTGGCGGCAAAACCGGGCTGATGCTGCAGTTCATGCTGCTTGGCGGCGGTGGCAGCGGCTTGCGAAGCGGTGACTGGAATCCCGTCGGCAGCATAGCGAATCGCATCGCGCAGCAGGCGCGTTAATGGCATCGGCGCAGCACCCAGTT
The DNA here is from genome assembly GCF_037479095.1 of Pantoea nemavictus. Taxonomy (NCBI): domain Bacteria; kingdom Pseudomonadati; phylum Pseudomonadota; class Gammaproteobacteria; order Enterobacterales; family Erwiniaceae; genus Pantoea; species Pantoea nemavictus. The sequence continues at coordinate 3,036,008 of NZ_JBBGZW010000001.1, forward strand.
CCTGCGCCAGCGTTAATGCCTCCTGCCAGCCGCTGACGGTGCCGGCGACGGTTAATGCGGCTTTCGGGCCGCGATGCGGAATATGGGTTTCACCGTGATAGAAATCGAGGTGCGCCAGCGTTCCCGCTGCGCCGCTGGCGTCAATGGCGATCGGATCGCCATTCGGCGGCACGATCAGCCAGAAGCCGTCGCCGCCTAAGCCATTCATGTGGGGATAAACCACGGCGATGGTGGCAGCCGCGGCGACCATCGCCTCAATTGCGCTGCCGCCTTCACGCAGCACCGCTAATGCGCTTTCGCTGGCGAGATGATGCGGCGTAACGGCCATGCCTAACGGCGCCATGTTGCTCTGTATCATAGTGATTTCTTCTCTTGTTCTTTTGTGAGCACGCTGTTTAATCCCCGCACATTCCGTAGCGGCGCGATTTATCGCGCAATAAATTGCGCCGCTACGGAATGTGCGGGTTTATGCGCACCTGGCAGATACTGCACAAAACTAAGCAAGAGCTGTTCCAGTTTTGGTCGGACATCAATCTGGATCGATTTATGCTAGCTTGTGGTGAAACGAAAGTTACAGGACCGATGATGAAACAACTTGATGAACGCCTTCGTAGTCACTACCCGCAATTGTCGCCGCAGGAGCAGCGCATTGCCGACTTCGTGTTTGACCATTTTGATGATCTGATCAGCTATAACAGCGCCGAACTGGCGCGACTGAGCGGGGTGTCAAAGGCCACGGTGAGCCGTTTGTTCAAGCGTCTCGGTTACGAGAAATACAAGGACATGCGCGATGAGCTGCGCATCCTGCGCCAGAGCGGTATGCCGCTCACCGACAACCGCGATGCGGTGCAGGGCAACACCTTGCTGTCGCGCCACTATAAACAAGAGATGGCCAACCTGACGCAGTGGGTCAACAGCATCGATCCGCAGCAGTTCGGTGAGGTGATTGCGGCGCTGGGCGTGGCTAAACGGGTGTTTATCATCGGCATGCGTAACGCCTATCCGGTGGCGCTGCACCTGCGTCAGCAGCTGATGCAGGCGCGTCCGCAGGTGCACGTCCTGCCGCAGCCGGGCCAGACGCTGGGCGAGGAGCTGGTGGATATAACGCCGGAGGATATCGTAGTGGTGATGGCGTTTCGTCGCCGTCCACGCATCATTCGTCCGCTGATGCAGCAGCTGCAGCAGAGCCACATTCCGGTGCTGGCGCTGTGTGAGCCGCAGGCGCAGGGCATCATTACGCTGGCGAGCTGGCAGCTGTGCGCACCGCTCGACAGCGTTTCCGCCTTTGACAGTTACGCCTCCGCCATGAGCCTGATTAATCTGCTGGCCAACGCCTTGCTGCATGAAATGTTGTCGCAGGGGCGTCAGCGCATCCACCAAATCGCCGATCTTTATCAGCATCTCGACGAGCTGGAACACCGTTAACGGGCGCCACTATGGTGCATTGCACTGTTTTGGATCGTTAACTCCCACGGGCGCTATGCCCGTTTTTTTCGCCTTGTATTCAGTAAAACCTCAATTTTTCCGCTTTCTTTCCCTGACACTGCGGTTGGCACATTAGTTGCAGAATGATTCATCAAGAATCTTTTGTTTCACGTAAACTCACCGGGGTGCATAATGAAAAAAGTATTATTGGCGGTAGCGGGCACGGCTTTGCTGATGGCGCAGGTCGGTAGCGCGATGGCCGATCAGTTGCAGGATATCCAGAAGCGCGGCGTGATTCGCGTAGCGGTACCGCAGGATTTCCCGCCGTTCGGCTCGGTGGGCACCGATTTGCAGCCGCAGGGCTACGATATCGACATGGCGAAGTACCTTGCCAAACAGATGAAACTGAAGTTGCAGCTGGTGCCGGTTTCCAGTGCCAACCGCGTACCGTATCTGCAAACCGATAAAGTCGATCTGGTGATCTCCAGTATGGGCAAAAACGCCGAGCGCGAAAAAGTGATCGATTTCACCCGCGCCTACGCGCCGTTCTTCCTTGGCGTGTTTGGTCCGAAAGGCGACACGCTGAAAGATGCGGCGGCGCTAAGCGGCAAATCCATCGGCGTAACGCGCGGTGCGGTAGAAGACATGGTATTGAGCGATATCGCGCCGAAAGAGGCGCAGGTGAAACGTTATGAAGATAACAACACCACGCTGTCAGCTTATCTCTCTGGCCAGGTGCAGTATGTCGCCACCGGTAACCTGGTGGTAGCCGCGATTGCGCGCCAGAACGCTGAAAAAGCGCCGGTTGCTCAGTTCATGTTGAAAGATTCACCGTGCTACATCGGCCTGAAAAAAGATGAGCCGGCGCTAAAAGAGAAAGTGAATGCGCTGATTGAGCAGGGCATCAAAGACGGCACGCTGAACAAGCTGTCGGAAGAGTGGCTGAAAGCGCCGCTGCCAGCCAACCTCGGCGCATAAAACATGGGGCAACTTAACTTTGCCGATCTCTGGCCACATTGGCCAGAGCTGCTGGCCGGGCTGTGGGTCACCGTTCAGATCACCGTGCTCGCCACCGTGGGCGGCGTTAGCCTCGGCATTCTCGGCGCGGCGTTGCGCAGCGGTAAACCGAGCTGGGCGAGCCGCCTCTGGGGCGTGTACGTTGAACTGATTCGTAATACGCCGTTTGTGGTGCAGCTGTTTTTTATCGTCTTTGGTTTGCCCAATCTTGGTATGAAACTGACGGCGGGCGAAGCCGCACTGCTGGCGATGTTGATTAACCTCGGTGCCTACAGCACCGAAATTATTCGCGCCGGGATTCAGGTGACGCCGCGCGGGCAATGGGAAGCGGGGCGCGTGCTGGGCTTAACCCGTACGCAAACCTTTATCCGCGTGGTATTACCGCCGTCGCTGCAGCGCATTTATCCGGCGCTGGTGAGCCAGTGCATCATTGTTATGCTCGGATCATCGGTGGTATCGCAGGTGTCGTATGAAGAGTTGACCTTCGCCGCCAACCTGATTCAGTCGCGCACCTTTTTGAGTTTTGAAGTCTATTTCGTGACCACGCTGATCTATCTGGCGTTGTCGATTGCCATGCGCCAACTGCTGCTGGCGCTGGGACGTAAATGGTTAGGAGCGCAGCCGGCATGACGACTTTTACCGACTGGGACATCCTGCGTAACCTGCTGCTGGCGGCGCGCTGGACAATTTTACTCTCGCTGGTGGCGTTTTTCGGCGGCACGCTGGTGACCTTGCCGCTGCTGTTTATGCGCTTGCTGAAACGCAAATGGCCAATGCGCCTGGTGCGCGCTTACACCGAGCTGTTTCAGGGCACGCCGCTGCTGATGCAGCTGTTCCTCGCCTTCTTCGGCGTGGGCCTGTTCGGCATCGACGTGGCGCCCTGGACCGCCGCCTCGCTGGCATTAACGCTCTACACCAGCGCGTTTCTGGTGGATATCTGGTACGGCAGCATTCGCGCCTTGCCAAAAGGGCAATGGGAAGCGTCGCGCTGCCTCGGCCTGACCTTCGGTCAAACGCTGTTTCGCGTGGTGGCGCCGCAGGCGATTCGTATCGCCATCGCGCCCACGGTCGGTTTTGCCGTACAGGTGATTAAAGGCACCGCGCTGGCGTCGATTATCGGTTTTGTCGAGCTGACCAAAGCCGGCACCATTTTGAATAATGTGACGTATGAGCCCTTCAAGGTGTTTGGCCTGGTGGCGCTCGGTTACTTCCTGATGTGTTATCCGCTGTCGCGTTACAGCCAGTACCTGGAGAAAAAATTCAATGCCGCTCATCACCATTAATCAGGTACAGAAGTACTACGGCGACAACCATGTGCTGAAAGGGGTCGATCTCGACGTCGATCATGGCGAAGTGATCTCGATCATCGGTCGCAGCGGATCGGGCAAAAGTACCCTGTTGCGCTGTATGAACGGGCTGGAAGGCTATCAGGAAGGCAGCATCAAACTCGGTGGCATGACCATTACCGATCGCGAATCACAGGCGCGGGAAATTAGCCGTTCGGTTGGCATGGTGTTCCAGAACTTCAACCTGTTCCCGCACATGACGGCGCTGGAAAACGTGATGCTGGCACCGCGCCGCGTGCTGAAGAAAAGCGAAGCCGAATGTCGTGAGCTGGCGACGCAGATGCTGGAGAAAGTTGGCCTCGGTGAGCGCATCAACTATTACCCGGCCAATCTGTCTGGCGGCCAGCAGCAGCGCGTGGCGATTGCCCGTGCGCTGGCGATGCAGCCTAAAGTTTTACTTTGTGATGAGATCACCTCAGCGCTCGATCCCGAGCTGGTAGGCGAAGTGCTGAAAGTGCTGGAGCAGCTGGCTGCCGAAGGCATGACGCTGATTCTCGTCACCCATGAAATGAACTTCGCCCGCGACGTGGGCGATCGCGTGGTCTTTATGCATCAGGGGCGCGTCTGGGAGCAGGGCGACAGTAAAACGCTGTTCGCCAATCCGCAAACCGCGGAGCTGAAGCAGTTTATCTCGACCGTGCGCCTCTAAGCTTTCAACAAGGAATACACCATGGATATCAGCCAATTTTCGCAAATCAATCCGCCACAGCGTCTGCTGATGGGGCCGGGCCCGATTAACGCCGATCCGCGCGTGCTGCGCGCCATGTCGAGCCAGCTGATTGGTCAGTACGATCCGGCGATGACGCACTACATGAACGAAGTGATGGCGCTGTACCGTGGCGTATTTCGCACTGAAAACCGCTGGACGATGCTGATCGACGGCACCTCACGCGCCGGGATCGAAGCGATCCTGCTGTCGGCGATCCGTCCAGGCGACAAAGTGCTGGTGCCGGTGTTCGGCCGTTTTGGTCATCTGTTGTGTGAAATTGCCCGTCGCTGCCGCGCGGAAGTGCACACCATTGAGGTGCCGTGGGGCGAAGTATTCACGCCGGATCAGATCGAAGATGCGATCAAAAAGGTACAGCCGCGCCTGCTGCTGACGGTGCAGGGCGATACCTCCACCACCATGCTGCAGCCGCTGGAAGCGCTAGGCGCAATTTGCCAGAAATATGGCGTGCTGTTCTACACCGATGCCACCGCGTCACTCGGCGGTAACGCGCTGGAGACCGATGCGTGGGGCCTCGATGCGGTCTCTGCCGGGATGCAGAAATGCCTTGGTGGACCGTCCGGCACCTCGCCGATCACCCTCAGTCCGCAGATGGAAGCGGTGATCCGCAAGCGTAAGTGCGTGGAAGAGGGCATTCGCACCGCCGATCATCAGGATGGCGACGACGAGATGATCTACTCCAACTATTTCGATCTCGGCATGATCATGGATTACTGGGGCCCGGAGCGTCTTAATCACCACACAGAAGCCACCACCGCACTGTTTGGCGCGCGTGAATGTGCGCGTCTGATGCTGGAAGAGGGGCTGGATAACGGCATCGCGCGCCACCAGCTGCACGGCGATGCGCTGCTGAAAGGCATTCAGGGCATGGGCCTCGAAACCTTCGGCGACCTCAAACACAAAATGAATAACGTGCTCGGCGTGGTGATCCCGCAAGGCGTGAATGGCGATCAGGTACGCAAGCTGGTGCTGGAGGATTTCGGCATCGAAATCGGCACCTCCTTTGGTCCGCTGCACGGCAAAGTGTGGCGCATCGGCACCATGGGCTACAACGCGCGCAAAGATTGCGTGATGCAAACCCTGAGTGCGCTGGAAGCGGTGCTGAATCACGTGGGTTACCGCACCACGCAAGGTGCCGCGATGCAGGCGGCGTGGGATCTCTACGGGAGCCGCGCATGACACAAAGCCTGATGAGCGCCAGCGAGGCACAATCGGCCGCCGCGCGCGTCATGGTGCGCTGTGACACGTTAGCGGCGATCAGTGAGAGCGAAGAGGGGCTGACGCGCGTTTATCTGTCGCCGGAACAGCTGCGCGCTAACGCACGCGTTGCTGAGTGGATGCAGGCTGCGGGCATGACGACGTGGCAGGATGCGGTGGGCAATATCTGTGGCCGTTATGAAGCGACGCAGCCGGGCGCGCAGGCGCTGCTGCTCGGTTCTCACCTTGATACGGTACGCAATGCCGGTCGCTATGACGGCATGCTCGGGGTGTTAAGCGCTATCGAAACCGTGCAGTGGCTGCACGATCGTCAACAGCGTTTGCCGCTGGCGATTGAGATTGTCGGCTTCGGCGATGAAGAGGGCACGCGTTTCGGCATTACGCTGCTCGGCAGCCGTGGCATAACCGGCAGCTGGCCCGAAAGTTGGGTCACGCATCCCGATGGCAACGGCATCACCGTGGCGGAAGCGATGCAGGATGTCGGTTTCGATGCGGCAAAAATCCTCGACGCGGCGCGCGATGTGAATGACATCGCGGCCTATCTGGAGCTGCATATTGAGCAAGGTCCGTGTCTCGAGCAGGAAGATTTGGCGCTCGGCGTGGTCACCGCGATTAACGGCGCGCGTCGTCTGAACTGCAGTTTTATCGGAGAAGCCGGTCACGCCGGCACCGTGCCGATGACGCATCGCAAAGATGCGCTGGCCGCCGCTGCCGAATGGATGGTGTTTATCGAACACACCACCGCCGAGCACGACCCGCAGCTGGTGGCGACGGTCGGTACGCTGAGCTGTTTACCGGGCGCGGTGAACGTTATCCCCGGCGAGGTACAGCTGTCGCTTGACGTGCGCGGCCCGCAGGATGAGCCGCTAGAGCGCCTGCTCTCGACGCTGCTGACTCAGGCGCAGGCGATTGCGCTGCGTCGCGGCTTAACCTTTAACGCTAACGAGTATTACCACATTGCCGCAACGGCCTGCGATACGCGTCTGCAGCAGGCGTTGAGCCACGCGGTGGAAACCGTGCAAGGGCGCAGCCTGTCGCTACCGAGCGGCGCGGGCCACGATGCGATTGCCATCGCCGAACGCTGGCCGGTGGGGATGTTGTTTGTGCGTAATCATCGCGGTATTAGCCATCATCCGGCGGAATCGGTGCAGGCTGAGGATGTGGCGCTCGGCGTGCAGGCTTATTTGCAAGCGGTGTGCGACATCGCGCGTGTATAAAGGAGCAGCAATATGGATTTGGTAAGCTTTAATCAGTTGCCACCGGAAGCCGCGCAGGCGGCGATTGCGCACTGCGTGGCGATTCCGGCCTGGCAGCAGGCGCTGGTGGCTGCGCGACCTTTTGCCAATGTGGCGGCGCTGCAGGAAACCGCCGATCGTCTGGCGCAGTTGTGGCAGGCCGATGCGTTGACGCAGGCGCTGAGCGCTCATCCACGTATTGGCGATAAGGTGGCGGGCGCGAATAAAGAGGCGGCGCTATCGCGCAGTGAGCAATCGGCGATGCAGCAGGCCAACGGTGCGCTGCAGCTGGCGATGCTGGCGGGCAATCAAACCTATGAGCAGCGTTTTGGCCGGGTGTTTCTGATTCGCGCCAAAGGGCGCAGCGGCGAGGAGATGCTGGCTGAACTGCAGCGCCGGTTGAACAATGATGCACAGAGCGAACAGCGTGAAGCGCTGACGCAGCTGCGCGAAATTACCCTGTTACGGCTGAAGGAGAGCATCACATGAGCACCATTACTACCCATATTCTCGATACCGCGCTGGGCAAACCGGCGATTGGCGTCGCGGTTTCCCTGGAGCAAAACAGCCCGGAAGGGTGGCTGCCGCTGGTGGAGGGCGAAACTGACAGCGATGGGCGCATCAAAGATCTGACACCCGAACCGCTCGCACCAGGCCACTATCGTTTGACTGCAGAGATTGGCGACTACTTTGCTGCCGAGGGGCGCGATGCGCTGTACGTCAGCGCGCAAATCGATTTCGTAATTGGTACCACGGGCAGCCATTATCATCTGCCGTTTCTCATCTCGCCGTGGTCGTGGTCGACCTATCGCGGTAGCTAATTTGCCGTTTTGCGCGGCACGTCACACGGCTGCGCTTGAAAGCCAGCAACTATCAAAACCTTCGGTTCATCCAAATATATTCTTGGCTTAAGTGCGGCTAATCTTAGTCGCATAATAGAAAGCAATGTGAAGCCAATGGAGCCGAAAAATGAGCACGCACGACAATAACGATAATGCAGCAGCCTCAGGTAAATGCCCCTTTCATCACGGGGCGTCAGAAGAGAAAAGTGTTTTAGCACGCGGTGCCGGTAGCGGGACATCTAACCGCGACTGGTGGCCTAATATGCTGCGTGTCGATCTGTTAAACCAACACTCCAACCGTTCCAACCCGCTCAGTGACAACTTCAACTACCGCGATGAATTCAGCAAGCTCGATTACTCCGCGTTAAAAGCCGACATCCGCGCGATTCTCACCGATTCGCAATCCTGGTGGCCAGCCGACTGGGGCAGCTATATTGGGCTGTTCATTCGCATGGCGTGGCACAGCGCGGGTACTTATCGCACTATCGATGGTCGCGGTGGTTCAGGCCGTGGTCAGCAGCGTTTTGCGCCGCTTAACTCATGGCCGGATAACGTCAGCCTCGATAAAGCGCGTCGCCTGCTGTGGCCGGTGAAACAAAAATACGGTCAGAAAATTTCCTGGGCCGATCTCTATATTCTGGCGGGTAACGTGTCGCTGGAAAACGCCGGCTTCCGCACCTTCGGCTTTGGTGCCGGTCGTGAAGACGTGTGGGAACCGGATATGGATGTGGATTGGGGCCACGAAACCGAATGGCTGGCACATCGCCATCCGGAAGCGCTGGCCAACGCCCCGTTGGGCGCCACCGAAATGGGCCTGATCTACGTTAACCCGGAAGGTCCGGAAGCCAGCGGCGATCCAAAATCCGCTGCACCGGCCATTCGTGCCACCTTCGGCAATATGGGTATGAACGACGAAGAGATCGTGGCGCTGATCGCCGGCGGCCATACTTTGGGTAAAACCCACGGCGCGGCAGCAGCCAGCCACGTTGGCGTTGATCCTGAAGAGTCACCGATTGAAGCGCAGGGCCTTGGCTGGAGCAGCAGCTACGGCAGCGGCGTGGGTAAAGATGCCATCACTTCTGGCCTGGAAGTGGTCTGGACGCAAACGCCAACGCAGTGGAGCAATTATTTCTTCGAGAACCTGTTCAAATATGAATGGGTGCAGACGCACAGCCCGGCAGGCGCGATTCAGTTCGAAGCGGTGGATGCTGAAGCGATTATCCCGGATCCGTTTGATCCTGAGAAAAAACGCAAACCCACCATGTTGGTGACCGACCTGACGCTGCGTTTCGATGAAGAGTTCGGCAAGATCTCGCGCCGCTTCCTCAACGATCCGCAGGCGTTTAACGAAGCCTTTGCCCGCGCCTGGTTCAAACTGACGCACCGTGATATGGGGCCAAAAGCGCGTTACATTGGTCCGGAAGTGCCGAAAGAAGATCTGATCTGGCAGGATCCGTTACCGCAGGCCATCCATCAGCCAACGCCGGCGGATATCAGCGACATCAAAGCGCGCATTGCCGCTTCAGGCTTGAGCGTCAGCCAGCTGGTTTCTGCCGCCTGGGCTTCAGCATCGACCTTCCGCGGGGGTGACAAACGCGGTGGCGCCAACGGCGCACGTCTGGCATTAGCCCCGCAAAACGGTTGGGCCGTTAACGCCAGCGTTATTTCCGATGTGCTGCCAACCCTGCAGAAGATTCAGCAGGAATCGGGCAAAGCTTCACTGGCTGACGTCATTGTGCTGGCGGGCAGCGTGGGTATCGAGCTGGCCGCCGCCGCTGCGGGTGTCGCGACACAAGTGCCGTTTACGCCGGGCCGCGTCGATGCGCGTCAGGATCAAACCGACGTCGAGTCGTTCAACTTCCTGCAACCGCTGGCCGATGGTTTCCGTAACTATCGTCGCAGTGCGAAAGGTTCCTCAACCGAAACCCTGCTGCTGGATAAAGCGCAACAGCTGACGCTGAGTGCGCCAGAACTGACGGTATTGCTGGGTGGTTTACGCGTATTGGGCACCAACTTCGATGGCGGCCAGCACGGCGTGTTCACCGATCGCGTTGGCGTGTTGAGCAACGACTTCTTCGTTAATCTGCTCGACATGCGTACCGCATGGAAAGCCACCGATGAGAGCGAAGAGCTGTTTGAGGGCCGTGATCGTCTGACGGGAGAAGTGAAGTTCAGCGCTACGCGTGCCGACTTAGTGTTTGGTTCGAATGCTATTTTGCGCGCCCTAGCAGAAGTGTACGCCAGCAGCGATGCCAAGCAGAAGTTCGTGGCCGACTTCGTCGCCGCCTGGACGAAAGTGATGAATCTGGATCGGTTCGAGCTGTAATCAATCAAGCCGCAGCGAAATACGCTGCGGCTTTTGTCTTTAATCTTCGCGAAACGCCTCGAACGGCAGATTGAAACGTTTAGCCAATGCGGCCTTATGTTTATCCGTTAACTTGCGCTCTCCTTTCAGAATACGATTCACATAAGATCGCTGACCAATCTCATTCACAAAAGATGACTGGTTGAGATGATGCTGATCCATTAACACCCGCAATAATGCAACACCGCCAGCCAATGTATTGATACGTTTATTGAATTCTGAAAACTCGGAGGCGGAATCCTCATATTTCGCAACTTTATCAGCCAGCATTTCAATCAGCGGATGGGCAGGATGATGTTCAATCAAATACTCCACCAGCTCCAAAGCCTGCTCGTAATCAGCTTCTGATTGACTTCCACCCAGAAGCGGAACCGCTTTGATCAGATTATTGGAGGCCTGAATGGCTTCGGCGATCATTCTTTATTCTCCCGATAATGCTTAACCACTTTGTCATACTCAGCATGGGTCACTATGTGTTTGATAAAAATCCGTTGGGCAATGAAGTCCGCAAAAAACATCACTCTGAGATTATTCCCGCCGACGTTAATCACCCACCATTTGGCTCGGTATTTCATTCGATCAAGACTTGGAAAAATAGCTTTTAGCGCATCGGGATCGATGAAAACGTTGCCATTTAAGGTTCTGTAAGTGGCATCCAATGCTGCTGCATCATTTGGAAATCTCCGTGTCGCTTCAGTGAACACTCTCCTTGAGATAACGTGCATCATTCCCTCGACATGTTCCAACATGGAAACATCATAGCGCAGAGCTGCAATGTTTCCAAGCAGGAAACTCGATGGCACATAGATAGCGTTGAGAAGGGGATTTGCCGCGCAGTGTTTACGCGGCAAAGAATTACTTCAAGGTGTAAGCATCCGCATCACGCCACGCCGGGAAGCGTTCGCGGTAGGCTTGTAGCTCTTCCAGTGACAGCTCAGCGTCGAGGCGTGCGCGCGCAAAGGGCTCGCCGGCGGCCAGAATCTCACCCTGTGGCGAAATAATGCGACTATCGCCGCTGTATTGATGTTTATTGCCATCGCTGCCAACGCGGTTGCAGCCGGCGACGTAAGCCTGGTTTTCAATCGCACGCGCCAGCAGTAGCGACTGCCAATGCAGCGCACGCGGCGCTGGCCAGTTGGCGACATACAGTGCCAGATCGTAATCATTGTGATTACGCGAAAACACCGGGAAGCGCAGGTCGTAACAAATTTGCGGCAGAATGCGCCAGCCGCGCCACTCAAACACTTCGCGCGTTGCGCCCGCCACATAGTGCTGATGTTCATTGGCCATGCGGAACAGATGGCGTTTGTCGTACTGATGCACCGTGCCGTTGGGTTCCACCAGCAGGAAACGGTTTACCGCGCCTTTTTCTGTCTGAATCGCCGCGCTACCTCCAACTAAGGCATTGCTGGATTGCGCGTGCGCATGCAGCCACGCCACTACCTCATCCTGCGGCAGCGAGCTTTCGGCGGCTTCCATGGCAAAACCGGTGGTGAACATCTCCGGTAGCAGAATGATGTCGCGGCCTTCAATCCCTTTCAGCACACCGTCAAAATGGCGCAGGTTGGCGGCGCCATCCATCCAGCTCAGCGTTTCCTGCAGCACGGTAATTTTCAAAGCTGACATAAGCGCTCCGCAGCGGCGTCGAGCGTCGCTTCCTGTTTGGCAAAGCACAGGCGAATCAACTTGTGCGGGAAAGGTTCGGCGCAGAATACCGACAGCGGAATCGCCGCCACGCCAACCTCTTTGGTCAGCAGCTGGCAGAAACTGACATCGTCCAGATCGGAAATCGCGCTGTAATCCACTAGCAGGAAGTAGGTGCCTTCACACGGCAACACCTTGAAACGGCTGGTGGAGAGCGCCTTAATCAGCCGATCGCGGCGTGCGCGATAGAATTCAGACAGCTCGCGATAGTGTTCGGGCTGTTGGCGCAGCATATCGGCAATCGCCAGCTGTGCCGGTGTATTCACGGAGAAGGTCAAATACTGATGCACTTTGCGGATTTCGGCGCTGAGGGCGGCGGGTGCGATGCAATAACCGACTTTCCAGCCGGTCATGTGGAAGGTTTTACCAAATGAGGATACCGCAATCGCGCGCTGGCGCAGGTCAGCATGCGCTAATACGCTGGCGTGCCCCGCTTCGGCGAAGCAGATGTGCTCATAGACTTCATCGCTCAGCACATAGATTTCCTGCTCGGCAATGGCCTGCCAGAGTTCGGCATAATCACTTTTGCGCCAAACGGTGGCGGAAGGATTGTGCGGCGTATTCAGAATCACCAGGCGGGTTTTGGCGCTTAGCAGGCTGCGGAATGCTGACCAATCCACGCGAAATTCAGGGGGTTGTAGCGCAATGCGTTTCAACACGCCGCCGGCGAGCTGAACAGCAGGTGCGTAGCTGTCATAGCTTGGGTCGAAGCAGATCACTTCATCACCCTGGCGTACCAGCGCGGTGATCGCCGCATAGAGCGCTTCGGTGGCGCCCGCCGTCACGGTAATGTCGCTGTTAACATCGGGCGAGTGGCCGTAAAGTTCGGCGGTTTTCTCAACAATCGCCTCACGCAGTGGCAGTGTGCCGATCATCGGTGCATATTGGTTCGCGCCCTGGCTAACGTGATAAGCCAGACGCTCTTGCAGATAGCGTGGACCGTCGAAGTCGGGAAAGCCCTGCGAGAGATTGATGGCGTTGTGCTGCTGCGCGAGCGCGCTCATTTGCGTAAAAATAGTGGTGCCGAGCGCCGGTAGTTTGCTCTCGGGGATCAGGTTGTGCTGCGTCATTATTTGTGGCCTTAAGCGCGAATGTCGTTGCGGAGAAACCCTGTGTTGCTGCCACTATAAACAGGATGTTAATATTTGGCAATCGAGACGCTTAGACGTCTAAACTAACCTGCGGAGCCTGTATAGCGCTATGACGGATTTTCTCCCACTGGAACATTTAGTGGCCGCCTGTCACTGGATTGGTGGTAAAGGCTGGGCGCCCGCCACCGGCGGTAATATGTCGGTGCGACAGGATGCGGAATATTGCCTGTTGAGTGCGTCCGGCAAAGATAAAGGCAGCCTGACGCGTGATGACTTTATGCAGGTGGAGATCGCCACCAACGCGGTGCCATCGGGGCGCACCCCATCGGCGGAAACCGGTCTGCATACCTTGATTTATCGTCTCTTCCCCCAGGCTGGCGCGGTATTGCATACCCACAGCGTTAACTCCACCGTGCTGTCGCGCGTTGAGCAGAGCAATGCACTGCTGCTTAGTGGCTATGAGATGCAAAAAACGCTGGCTGGTCAGCATTCTCATCTCAATACCGTCGCTATTCCGTTGTTCGATAACGATCAGAATATTGATGCACTGGTCGAGCGTATCGCCGCCTTTGCCGCACACTCGCCGCTGCAATATGGCTTTCTGCTGCGCGGTCACGGTCTGACCTGTTGGGGCAAGGACGTGAACGAAGCGCGCCGCCATCTGGAAGGGCTGGAATTCCTGTTTGCTTGTGAACTGCAACGTCGCCTGCTGGAGGCAAAATGATCCGCGCCATTGTTACCGATATTGAAGGCACCACCAGTGATATCCAGTTCGTCCACACGGTGCTGTTTCCCTATGCACGTCAGCATTTAGCCGCCTTTGTGCGCGAGAATGAGGCCGATGCAGGCGTGGCTGCGGCACTCAACGCGGTGCGGGAAGAGTCGGGGAGTGCGCAGGCCTCGCTCGACGAACTCATCACTACGCTAATTGGCTATATCGATCAGGATCGTAAGTCGCCGGGCTTGAAGGCGTTGCAAGGCATGATTTGGCGAGCCGGTTACCTTGAGGGCCAGTTTACCGGCCACCTCTATCCGGATGTGCTGCCAGCTTTGCAGCGCTGGCAGCAGCAGGGCCTTGGCCTGTATGTATATTCCTCGGGATCGATCGCCGCGCAAAAACTGTTATTTGGTTACAGCGATGAAGGTGATTTAACCTCGCTGTTTAGCGGCTATTTTGATACCGGCGTGGGCGCGAAACGTGAAACGCAGTCGTATCGCAACATCGCTGAAAAAATTGGCCTCGCACCCGACGCCATCCTGTTCCTGTCGGATATTCATCAGGAACTGGACGCGGCGGCACAAGCAGGCTGGCACACGGTGCAGTTAATTCGTGACGCGGCAGATAACGTTAGTCGTCATCATCAGGTAAATGATTTTTCACAGATTAAACCGGAGTCGATTTAACATGAGTGCATTGACCATTTTTACCGATACCGAAGCCAATCAGCCGGTGTGGCACAGTACCGATGCAGCAGCGATTCGCGATCGCCTTAACGCTAAAAACGTGCGTTTTGAGCGTTGGGAAGCGGATCACGATCTGGGCGTTGATCCCGATTCTGAGACGGTGATTAAGGCTTATCAGCATGCGATTGATCGCCTGGTCGCCGAGAAGGGCTATCAAAGCTGGGACGTGCTGAGCATGCGCGCGGATAATCCGCAGAAAGAGGTGCTGCGCACTAAGTTTCTCAATGAACATACCCACAGCGAAGACGAAGTGCGCTTTTTCGTTGAAGGTTCAGGACTGTTTTGTCTGCATCTCGATGGCGAGGTTTATCAGATTCTGTGCGAGAAAAATGATCTGATTTCCGTACCTGCGGGCACCGCGCACTGGTTTGATATGGGCTCTGAGCCGCACTTCACTGCAATTCGTATTTTTGACAATCAGGAAGGCTGGGTGGCGAATTTCACCGGTGACCAGATTGCCGATGCGTATCCGCGTTTGGCGTGATTTTGAGTGTGCTTTGCGAGCTAGATTGTGCTCGCTGTCCCCCTCCTCGGTCCTCCCCCATAAATGGAGGAGGATGACGCTGCTGTATGTCAGTGCTGAAGCTGCATGTGGCAGCGTCTCCTTCCCCCATTTATGGGGGAAGGTCGGGATGGGGGACTGCCAGCACAATCCAGCCTACCTCAAGGCAAAAATATCCCTTCCTGAACCTGTGCAGGTGTCACCACTCCGGTATCCAGCACCCAACCGCTAATCAGCGCCGCAGGCGTTACATCAAACGCTGGGTTATATACCGCTGCATTTTCGGGCGCCCACTGCACGCTGCCAAAACTGCCTGACACGCCGGTCACTTCGCTGGCGGCGCGTTGTTCAATCGGTATCGCGGCGCCATTAGGGCACAGACGATCAAGCGTAGTATGCGGTGCTGCCACATAAAACGGAATGCCGTGATACTGCGCCAGCACGGCCAGGCTGTATGTACCAATCTTGTTTGCTACATCGCCATTGGCGGCGATGCGATCTGCACCGACCCAAATGGCATCTACCGCGCCGCGCGCCATTAAGCTGGCGGCCATCGAATCAGTAATCAACTGGTAGGGAATGTTGAGCTCACCGAGTTCCCATGCGGTTAAACGGCCGCCTTGCAGCAGCGGTCGGGTTTCATCAACCCAGACATTTTTCACCAAACCTTGCTGATGGGCATAGGCGATCACGCCCAGCGCGGTGCCCACCCCCGCTGTCGCCAGACCGCCGGTATTACAATGGGTTAGCAACTGGCTGCCCGGTTTCACTAGCGCGCTACCGGCGCGGGCGATGTTGTCACACAGCTGTTTATCTTCGGCCACCAGCCGCAGCGCCTCAGCGCTTAACGCTGCGACAAAATCGTTCTCCGCCAGCGCCACTTTCATGCGATCCAGGTTATTCATCAGGTTCACCGCCGTTGGGCGGGCGGCACGCAGAACCTCCAGAGCGGCAGCTAATTCCACCTGCGTTGTCCCCTGTTCGCCAAGCAGCGCCAGCAGCAAACTGGCGGAGAGGCCAATCAGCGGGGCACCGCGCACGCGCAGGGCATGAATATGCTCAACCAGCTGCGCAACGCTGTGCGCAGGCAGCCAGTTTTGCTGTTGTGGTAGTGCCTGCTGGTCAAGGATCCACAGCTGGTTATCGCGGACCTCAAGGCTGGTGGTTCGAAGTGTTTGCATTGTGTGAAATCCCTGTTGCCTTAATGCTGGCTATTGTGCCAACATGCGTAACGGATGTATAGACGTCTGAACGGCTTATTACTGTCGAAACACGAGGAAAAAGCAATGTCGCAATACCGTAC
Organism: Pantoea nemavictus; assembly: GCF_037479095.1. Classification (NCBI taxonomy): domain Bacteria; kingdom Pseudomonadati; phylum Pseudomonadota; class Gammaproteobacteria; order Enterobacterales; family Erwiniaceae; genus Pantoea; species Pantoea nemavictus. Next base: position 3,052,247 of record NZ_JBBGZW010000001.1, read on the forward strand.
GTTCACCGCTGCCGATGCTGTGGAATATGCTAAAAAATTTGGCAGCGTGGACGATCCGTCAGCGCTGGTGAGCGCCGAGGAGATCGGTGACGGCAATCTCAACCTGGTGTTTAAAATCTTCGACAACCAAGGCCGCAGCCGCGTAGTGGTAAAACAGGCGCTGCCGTATGTGCGTTGTGTGGGCGAATCCTGGCCGCTCACGCTCGATCGCGCACGGCTGGAAGCGCAAACGCTGATTGAGCACTACAAACATTGCCCACAGCACACCGTTAACGTCACCCATTACGATGCAGGATTAGCGGTAATGGTGATGGAAGATCTCTCCACTCATCGTATCTGGCGTAGCGAGCTGGTGAACGGCGCTTACTATCCACAAGCAGGGCGCCAGCTGGGGGAGTATCTGGCGCAGACGCTGTTCCATACTTCTGATTTTTTCCTGCATCCGCACCGGAAAAAAGCCGAAGTAGCGCGTTTCATTAATCCGGAAATGTGTGAAATCACAGAAGACTTGTTCTTCAACGATCCTTTTATTGACCACGAGCGCAACAAGTATCCTGCCGCGCTGGAGTCGCTGGTGGTCAGCCTGCGCAGCGATGATGCATTAAAAATTGCTGTTGCAGGCCTCAAGCACCGCTTCTTTGCCGATGCCGAAGCTCTCCTGCACGGCGACGTGCACAGCGGCTCCATCTTTGTGGCGGATGGCAGCCTGAAAGTCATTGATGCAGAGTTCGGCTATTTCGGGCCGATTGGTTTTGATGTCGGCAGCGCGATTGGCAACCTGCTGATTAACTACTGCTGCTTGCCGGGCCTGCTGGCACCGCGTGAAGCGGCAGAAGGGCGCGAACGTCGTCTTAGTGATGTGCAGGATGTCTGTAACCAATTTGCCAATCGTTTCCTTGAGCTGGCCAAAGCGAAAACCAGTGATGTGGCGCTGGCCTATCCGGGCTATGCCGAATCCTTCCTGCGTAAGGTATGGCGCGATACCATTGGTTACTGCGGGACTGAATTGATTCGTCGTACCGTGGGGATGTCGCATGTCGCGGACTTTAAACAGATTAACGATGACACGATGCGCACCGAGTGCATTCGCAGCTGTATAACGCTAGGACGTACGCTGATTTTGGCTGCCGATCATGTTGCCGATGTTGACGCATTAATTGCGCGCATTCGGCAGGCGGGATAAAGCGATCGCCATAAAAAAAGCCTCCGCATGGAGGCTTTTTTATTTTATGCCGCTTCGCTGGTGCGCGAACGGGGTTTACTCTGCGGCTTTGGCACCGCCAGCGCTTCCGGCGCAAAGTCATCGACATTGATGGCTTTCAGGCGACTGGCTTCGGCGCGAATCAGCACTTGTGCTTCGCTTTCATCAATCCAACCCTCCTGCAAAGCACGCTGCGCCAGCGCATCCAGTCGGGTGAACGACAGGTGTTTTTTCTGCTGCTGGCACAGACGATCGTGAATCACTTCTGCTGCCATCACATCCTGCAACGCTTGCTCCAGTTGACCCGCCGGATTGTGCGCGCTCGGTGCCAGATACTGACCGCGACCTAAACGGGTGCGCGTGGCGGAGGGCAGCTGCAGCAGTTTCGCCAACTGGTGATCGAGCTTGTCAGACGGCGCTGGGCAATGATGTCCACCCGCGAAGATCACCAGACGCAGCGCGCCGGCAACCAGGCGATTTGGGAAGTTGCGCAGTAGATCATCCATCGCCACTTCGGCCTGATGCAAGGCATCCTGCACGCCCCAATGCACCAGCGGCAAGTCGGCGGCATTACGGCCTTCATCGTCATAGCGTTTCAGCGTGGCCGAGGCGAGATACATCTGGCTCAGTACATCGCCAAGGCGCGCGGAGATGCGTTCGCGACGCTTCAGGCTGCCGCCCAATACCGCCATCGATACATCCGACAGCAGCGCGAGGTTGGCGCTTAAACGGTTGAGATGCTGATAGTAGCGGCGCGTGGCATCGCGGGTCGGCGTGGCGCTGGTGCGGCCGCCGGTTAAGCCCAGCCACAGGCTACGTACTTTGTTACTGCCGACGTGGCCGATGTGGCTGAACAGCGCGCGGTCAAAGGTCACCAAATCGTTTTTCGCTGCGGCATTCATCTCTTCCAGTACCCACGGATGGCAGCGGATGGCGCCCTGGCCGAAGATGATCATGCTGCGCGTCAGAATATTCGCGCCTTCCACAGTGATAGCGATGGGAGCGCCCTGATAAGCTCGCGCTAGGAAGTTATTTTCGCCGAGCATAATCCCTTTACCGCCGGCAATATCCATCGCATCGATAATGGTGCGCTGGCCGCGATGGGTGCAGTGATACTTCACAATCGCCGACAGCACCGCCGGTTTTTCTCCCAGCATAATGCCGCTGGTGATCAGCGTAGCCGCGGCGTCCATCACATAAGCATTACCGGCAATGCGCGCCAGCGGTTCTTCAATCCCTTCCATTTTACCGATGGAGACTTTGAACTGACGACGAATATGCGCATAGGCACCGGTTGCCAGCGCAATACTTTTCACGCTGCCGGTTGAGTTCGAAGGCAGTGTAATGCCGCGACCCACTGACAGGCACTCCACCAGCATGCGCCAGCCTTGACCGGCCATCGACGGGCCGCCAATGATGAAATCAATCGGCACAAATATGTCTTTACCGCGCGTTGGACCATTCTGGAACGGCACGTTAAGCGGGAAGTGGCGCTGACCAATCTCCACGCCAGGCGTGTGGGTCGGAATCAGCGCGCAGGTGATGCCGAGCTCTTCAGTATTGCCCAGCAGATGATCCGGGTCGGAAAGTTTAAATGCCAGGCCAAGCACGGTGGCAATCGGTGCCAGCGTGATATAGCGCTTGTTCCAGGTGAGACGCATGCCCAGCACCTGCTTACCTTGCCACTCGCCCATGCACACTACGCCGGTATCGGGAATCGCCCCGGCATCGGAACCCGCTTCCGGGCTGGTCAACGCAAAGCAGGGAATCTCATCACCGCGTGCCAGACGCGGCAAGTAGTGATCTTTCTGTTCGTCGGTGCCGTAATGCTGCAGCAGTTCGCCTGGGCCAAGCGAGTTCGGTACGCCAACGGTGATCGCCAGAATGCCGGAGACGCCGGCCAGTTTCTGCAGCACGCGTGCTTGCGCATAGGCTGAGAACTCCAGGCCGCCATACTCTTTCTTAATGATCATGGCGAAGAAGCGATGCTGCTTGAGATAGGCCCACAGCTCCGGCGGCAGATCGGCCATTTCATGGGTGATTTCGAAGTCGTTCGCCATGCGGCACGCTTCTTCTACTGGACCATCAATAAAGGCTTGTTCCTCTTCCGTCAGACGCGGTTGCGGATAGTTGTGCAGCTTCTGCCAGTCCGGTTTACCGCGGAACAGATCGCCTTCCCACCAGGTGGTGCCTGCATCAATCGCCTCCTTTTCAGTGCGCGACATCGGCGGCATCACTTTCTGGAAGCTGCGCAGTGCCGGCTTGGAGAACAGGCTGCGGCGCATCACTGGCAGATTAAACGGCAGCAGAATGATCGCCAGCGGGACCAGCAGCCACGGCGTCCACACGCCAGCGGCCGCCAGCGCGCCGGTCCACAGCAGCAAAATCACGCTGCTGAGCAGCAGAGAGATTTGGTGATAGAACAAGACGCTAAGCAAAATTAGCGTCGCAATGATTGAGGCAACCAACATAATGAACCACTCCATAAGTAGTAAGAGGTCTGACCTGTTATGGGTGTAGGTTTAGAATATGGGGCAAAATTTATCAATCTGTTTACATCGCAATTACAACACATCTCACAAATTCATTGCGCGAACGGCAACAGCTGCCAAACTTCCTCAACAGGTCGCGCTTTTCCTGATGGCGGGCGCTTTGCGGCTTAGTCCCATTCCGTTAAACTTGCTGCGTCAATCTTTCCTCTAAAAGGACATCCCTATGTACCAGGACATTATTCGCTCAGAGCTCAATGAAGCAGCCGATACGCTCAACAACTTCCTGAGTGATGAAGCTAACATTCACGCGATTCAGCGCGCTGCGGTTCTGCTGGCCGACAGCTTTAAAGCGGGCGGCAAAGTGCTTTCCTGCGGTAACGGCGGCTCGCACTGCGATGCCATGCATTTTGCTGAAGAGCTGACTGGGCGCTACCGTGAAAACCGTCCTGGCTACCCGGCGATTGCCATTTCTGATGTCAGCCATCTCTCCTGCGTGAGCAACGATTTTGGCTACGATTACGTGTTCTCGCGCTATATCGAAGCGGTGGGTCGCGAAGGCGATGTGCTGCTGGGTCTGTCCACGTCAGGTAACTCTGCCAACATCATCAAAGCCGTTGAAGCCGCGCGCGCGAAAGGGATGAAAGTGATCACGCTGACCGGCAAAGATGGCGGCAAAATGGCGGGATCGGCGGATATCGAAATTCGTGTGCCACATTTTGGCTATGCCGACCGCATTCAGGAGATCCACATTAAAGTGATTCATATCCTGATGTTGCTGATCGAAAAAGAGATGGTTAAGTCATGATGTGTTCCTCTCGCCGCTGGCGAGGGGTGCTAACCTAAGGCGGTTGCTATGTGCGAATTGCTCGGGATGAGCGCCAATGTCCCAACGGACATCTGTTTCAGTTTTACGGGTCTGGTGCAGCGTGGCGGTGGAACCGGGCCGCACAAAGATGGCTGGGGCATTACCTTTTACGAAGGCAAAGGGTGCCGCACTTTCAAAGATCCGCAGCCAAGCTATAACTCACCGATTGCCCGATTAGTGCAGGAATACCCGATCAAATCGCATTCGGTAGTGGCACATATTCGCCAGGCGAATCGCGGTGAAGTGTCGCTGGAAAATACCCATCCGTTCACGCGTGAACTGTGGGGCCGTAACTGGACATACGCGCACAACGGACAGCTTAAAGGGTATCGCCAGTTGGACACCGGGCCTTTTCGTCCCATCGGTGAAACCGACAGCGAAAAAGCCTTCTGCTGGATTCTGCATAAACTTACCGAGCGCTATCCGCGCACGCCGGGCAACTGGCCGGCAGTTTTCCGCTACATCGCCGAGCTGGCAGCAGAAATGCGTGAGAAGGGCGTGTTCAACATGCTGTTGTCGGATGGTCGCTATCTGATGGCGTTCTGTTCGACCAATCTCTACTGGATTACGCGTCGTGCACCGTTTGGCAAAGCGACACTGCTCGATCAGGATGTGGAGATTGATTTTCAGCAGCAGACTACGCCGCAGGATGTGGTGACGGTGATTGCTACGCAACCGCTAACCGGTAATGAAACCTGGCACCGGATAGTGCCAGGCGAATGGGCATTATTTTGCCTGGGTGAGCGCCAGGAATGATTTCGAGGCAGCATCCGGTGTTGAAATCACCGGGGTGCTGTTCACCGCATATTGGCCGGTTGCCGTTACGTTAACCGTTGGCGGCACACGGTACTTCACAAAGTAGGCATAGCCCGGCTGCAGTTCACGCCAGAAGTTAATGTAGGTCGAATATTTATGACGCTGCATGTTGCTGTCTGTCATGCGGAACGGATAGATATTGACCTGAATCTCCTGCTGACCATTACGCAGCGCGGCGTTGGTAAAGGCGAAGATCTCATCCATCGATGCATCGGTCATCGCGTAGCAGCCAACTGACACGCAATCACCGTGAATCATTAAATAGTTACCGTCATAGCCTTTAGCGCGATCGTACTGGTTAGGAAAACCGGTATTAATGGCGCGATAGAAACGGCTATCTGGTTTTAACTGGTTCAGCTTAACGTTATAAAAGCCTTCGGGACTTTTGAAATCGCCCTGACGACGTTTCGGTCCTAAGCCGCCAGAGAAATTACAGATGCGATAGCTGTCCAGCAGACGATATTCATTACCGATTTTGCCGTACAGTTCCAGCGTACGCTCTTCCTTGAAAATCTGAATAAATACAGGTGTACCAATTAATTGTTTCTTTAACTCTTTGCTCACCGGAGCCAGCGGTTGCGCAGGCTCAGGGTTAATTGCCCAGCTAAGGACCGGCATAAGAATCATCGCAATCAATAATGCGATTCTGCCCATTCTGTAGATACCTTGATGTGAAGAGAGATGATGACGCTAAGCGTCCGGGTATTGCATTATCGGAAATATCCGCTATCGCAGCGCAACATTAACATTGTCTGGCTTTTAATCAAGCCAGTGTCCGAGAAAATGGCGCGTTCCTAAAAGGAATACGACCAGAAATTTGTAAACTTTAATTTGTTGATCAGAAAGTTCGCTTTTTTTCCTGGTTTTTAAAACGCCTTAATCCTGATGATAAACAAGACGCGTTCTGGCTGTTAACGGAATCCGTCTGCCTATACTGCGCCGGTCAATTTCATCAGGTAATAATCCATGGAACACTCCTCTCGCCCGTCCCTTTATCAGGTTGATAACCTGAGCTACATGTTGTCGTCCGGCCCGGATATGATTAATGCGCATTTACGCGGCGGCAAAGCCTGGGAGCCGACAACGCTGCAGATTTCTCAGCTACTAATCGCAGGTATTGAGCGTCCGATATTGATCGATGTGGGAGCCAATTTAGGCGCCTGGTCGGTGCCGATGGGCGATCATATTCGGGCGAAGGGCGGAAAGTTATATGCTTTCGAGCCCCAGCGTCAGGTGTTTTATCAACTTTGCGCCAATCTGTTTAGCAATCAGCTGTTTCATTGTCATGCCATGCAGATGGCGATTGGCGACGCGAATGGTGAAATTGACGTACCGGTACTGGATATGCAAACCGAGGTGAACGTCGGTGCGCTGTCGCTGGATGCTGATATTCGCGCGCAACAGAAGATGCTCAGCACCGCCTTTACAGAGAGTGAATCGGTACGCATCGCTACCTTAGACAGTTTGCACTTACCTGCCGCGCATCTCGTCAAAGTGGATGTGGAAGGGCTGGAGTTAGAAGTGCTGAAAGGTGCACGTCAGTGGCTGGAGAGCTCAGGCTATCCGGCGATTTTGTTTGAGGTGTGGGGCGACTATCTGCCGGCTCTGATCCCGAAACGCAATCGCCTGCTCAACCTGTTAAAACGTGCGCTGGGCTACGAAGTGGAAATGTTTGGCGAACTTGGCATCGCACAGCATCCGCAGAATAAACGCCTGGAGATCAAAAAAACCGATAAAGGCATGGAGATTCGTCGCCTGGTGTAATTGGGCGCGCTAACATCAGGGTACTTTTGCATCTGTACAAATATCCAGTATTATAAAGAGGTCTCGATGGAATCTGGGTTAGTTGCAAAAGTGAAAATCATTCATGTCGATATGGACTGCTTCTACGCGGCGGTGGAAATGCGCGATGATCCTTCATTGCGCGATATTCCCATCGCGATTGGTGGCAGCCGCGTACAGCGCGGCGTGATCAGTACGGCTAACTATCCCGCGCGCAAATATGGCGTGCGCAGCGCGATGCCCACCGGTATGGCGCTAAAACTCTGTCCACATCTGCGTTTATTGCCGGGCCGCTTCGATGCGTATAAAGAAGCATCGCGCCAGATCCGCGACATCTTCTCGCGCTACACCGCGCTGATTGAACCCTTATCCCTTGATGAAGCCTATCTGGATGTGACCGACAGCCTGCATTGCCACGGCTCAGCAACATTAATGGCGCAGGCGATACGGGCGGATATCCTGCGCGAAACCGGTTTGACCGCCTCGGCCGGCATTGCGCCGATTAAGTTTCTCGCCAAAATCGCCTCCGATCTTAACAAACCCAACGGGCAATATGTGATTACACCGGATGCCATGCCAGGTTTTTTACTGACGCTGCCGCTGAGCAAAATCCCCGGCGTTGGCAAAGTGGCGACGAAAAAGCTGGAAGAGATGGGTTTACGTACCTGCGCTGATGTCCAGCAGGCCGATCTGGCGCTGCTGCTGAAACGCTTTGGCAAATTTGGCCGTATCTTGTGGGAACGCAGTAACGGCATTGACGAACGCAATGTGGTGGTGGAGCGTGAGCGTAAATCGCTGGGCGTTGAGCGCACGCTCATGGAGGACATTCACAGCTGGGAGCAGTGTCTGGAGATTATTGACTTTCTCTATGCCGAATTAGATCGCCGCTTAACGGCAATCAAGCCGGATAAGCAGATCGCTCGCCAGGGAGTAAAGCTCAAGTTCAACGACTTTCAGCAGACTACGCAGGAACATGTCTGGCCGGTATTGAACAAAGACGACATGATCGCGGTAGCGCGTCAGGCATGGGATGATCGTCGGGCAGGGCGCGGAGTGAGGCTAGTGGGATTGCATGTCACTATGGTTGATCCGCAGCTGGAGCGGCAGCTTGTGTTGGGGTTGTGAGGTGATGGTGCGGCCTGGCTCGCACCCACCCAAAACACTACTTCTTAGCGTACTTCGCTTCCAGCGTGGCAAACCACGGTGCGACGAAATCGCTGTTCTCGCCCCAGCCAGGGATAATCTTGTTCAGTGAAGCCACGTTAACCGCACCTTGCTGACTGTTCAGCTGCTGCTGCGAAATGGATGCCGCTTTAAACTCATAGCTTGCAGGCGTGGTTTCGCCGCCAATCTTGTTCGCCACCAGACGCATATTCACCGCGCCAATGGTTTTCGGGTCCACCGCCACGGTCTGCACCCAGGGACTGTTTTTCTCGTGCATCAGCTGCAGATCCTGGTTGGATACGTCGATGCTATACAGCTTGATTTCAGTACGACCATTCTCCTGCAACGCTTTGTAGGCGCCCTGACTAAATGCATCCCACGAACCCCAAATTGCATCAATCTTGCCTTTCGGGTACTTCGCCAGAATCGCGCCAATCTTGTTGGCGGTATCGCCCTGAACATCAGAGGAGACGGCGCCGATCGATTCCAGTTGATGAATGCCTGGGTTCTCTTTCAGCAACTTCTCATACACCACCTGACGGCGATCCATCGCCGGGAAACCGGCCACCCACAATTTGACGATATTCGCTTTGCCATTGAAGTCTTTGATCAAACTGCCGAGTGATTCCTGCGCCAGCGAGGCGTCATTTTGCGCGGTTACGGTCACACCCTTCACTGGCGTATTTACCGGCGTATCAAACACCGACAGCTTAATACCGGCATCGGCGATGCGCTGCACTAGCGCGGTAGAGTAGGGATCTTTGCCATGCGACAGAATAATGCCGTCATATTTTTGGCTGATCGCCTGATTAACAAAATCCTGGAAACGCGCATCATCGCCGTTGCTTAAAAAAGTGCTGACCTTAAAGCCCAACTTGCGGCCCTGCTGAATTGCACCGGCCACAAACTGTGTGGTGTTGTCGTCGGAACCGAGGTTACGGATGATGGCAATGCGCACCGGGCCTTCGTGATTGGCGATGGCTGCGGGCACCGGCGTTGTGGTGTCGGCAAAGGCAGCGCTGACGTTCAGCAGGCTCACTGCCAGCAGCGAAAGGGTAATTTTTTTCATTATGCTCTCTTTCTGAATAACAGCGCCTTAGCGGCGCTGGATGTAAGTGATTGCCAGCGCCAGCGCCAGCACCAGTCCTTTAATGATGTCCATCGCGTAATAGGGCACCGACAGCATCACCAGCCCGTTCTGCAACACGCCGAGGATGACGGCACCCACCAGAGTCCCCAACGCATTAGGTTTGCCTGAACCGGCCAGCGAGAAGCCAATCCACGCCGCGGCGACGGCGTCCATCAGGTAACCGCCGCCGGCATTCACCTGCGAAGAGCCGATGCGCGAAGCCAGCAGAATGCCGCCCAGCCCAGCCAGCAGCGATGAAAGCACATAGGCCAGCACGCGATAACGCGTGGTGCGGATGCCCGATAACCGCGCCGCTTCCGCATTACCGCCGAGCGCATACATGCGACGACCGTGCTTGGTTAGCGATAGCGCCAGCTGCGCCACTATCGTCACCACCAGCATAATAATCACGATGGTCGGCACCTGGCCGAGCAGGCCAAAAGCAGCGGGAATGGTGCCCTCGGCCATGTCACCGCTTGGCAGCACCATATTTTCCGTGATCGACCCGCCGAAGCTGTAGGTCATCGCCACGCCCTGAATCACAAATAGCGTGGCCAGTGTGGCGAGCATGTCGGGAATACGCAGAATCACAATCAAGAAGCTGTTGAATAATCCCACCAGCGTGCACAGCAGCAGCGTGATAATAATGGCTTCGGTGGTGCCAAAGCCGTGCCAGACGAAGAGCGAAATCACCAGCGCATTGGCCAGCGATGCCGTCGATCCGACTGACAGGTCAAAGCCGCCAATCGTCAGTGAAATCGATACGCCGATGGCGATTACCGTCACGATGGCAATCGAACGCAGGATGTTGATGATGTTGGTGGGCTCAAGGAAGCTGTCTGAGGCCAGACCAAACGCGGCAATCAGAATAACCACCGTCAGCAACATGCCCCATTTATAGAGGAAATCGAAAAGCTGATGGCGCAGAGAAGGCTGCGGGGTTAGGGATAGTTCTTTGCTGCTCACGCAGGTGTTCCTCCGGTGGAATAAAGCAGAAGTGTCTCTTCTGTGGCGTCTATGCCCTCCATCTCTGCCACAATGCGCCCATCCCAGAGCACACAAATGCGATCGCATAAACCGACCAGTTCAGAAAACTCGCCCGAAGCATAAATGATGCCTTTACCTTCGCGCGCTAAGCCTGCGATCAGACTGAATAGCTCGGTTTTGGCTTTGATATCAACGCCCTTTGTGGGCTCATCAAAAATCAGTACATCGGCGTTGTTGCGCAGCCATTTGCCAATTGCCACCTTCTGCTGATTACCGCCGGACAGGCGACGCAGGGTTTGCGCCGGTCCGGTAGTGCGTACATTCAGGCGTTGAATCACCTCTTCAGCCCAGCGCCATGCCTTGCGATGACCGAACACGCTCCAGCGCGAAAAACTGTTATCGGCGCTGATACTGAGATTCATGCTGACGGGTTCATCGATGAAAATGCCCTCTTTGCGCCGCTCTTCCGGCACCAGCGCCATGCGGTTCTCGACAGAGTCGTGGGGTGAACGCGGTCGCCATGCTTTGCCGTGCAGTTCGCCTTTCTCAACGCGGCTTTTGCTGGCGCCAAATAGCGCTTTGCACAGTTCGGTTTTACCGGCACCGGCTAAACCCGCAATGCCGAGGATTTCGCCCTGGTGCAGCCGCAGCGAAATGTCCTGCAGTAACTGGTCGTCGTGCAAGCCGTCAACCGACAGCAGCAGCGGTCGCGCCTCACGCGTGCGACGGGGCGGAAAGACATCGTTGAGCTGATGTCCCAGCATCTTCTCTACGATTTGCTCGCCGCTCAGCGCGGCCATCGGACAGCTTTCGATCAGGCGTCCGTCACGCAGCACCGTCAGGCGATCGCATATCGCTTTCAATTCGTCAATACGATGCGAGATAAACACTACGCCAATGCCGCTGGACTGTAAGCGACGCACCACGGCGAACAGGCGCTCGCTCTCGTGCTGATCGAGCGGAGCGGTAGGTTCATCAAGAATCAGAAAGCGGCAGTGGTGCGAGAGCGCGCGAGCCAGCAGAATTTGCTGCTTCTCCGCTAGCGTGCAGCGTTCAACCAGACGATTGACGTCAATATTCACTTGCAGCTGCGCCAGCAAAGCACGCGCCTGGCGACGTATATCGCGCCAGTTATAGAGGTGCCCCGGCTCGGCTAAGCGATCGAGCAGAATGTTCTCCGCCACGCTAAGTTGCGGCACCAGCGCCACATCGACTTCCTGCTGGACCAGATGGATGCCCAGCTTTTTGGCATCACGCGGCGAGCGAATCATCACCGGTACGTCGTCCAGCAGAATCTCACCGCTGTAGTGCGCATGCGCCCCAGCCAGCACCGCCATCAGCGTTGATTTTCCGGCGCCGTTGGCACCGGTTAAGGCATGTACCGAACCGCCTGCGGTGAGGAAATCTACCTGCGCTAGCGCGGCGAAACCGCCAAAGGCGATGGAGATATTACGCATCTCCAGGCGGTTGATCGCAGTCATGAAGCCGGGCCTTTAATTATTTGAGTGGGAGGCATTTTTTCCTGAACCCTCACTCTGGGCAACAATCGAAAGGGCATAAGCTAGCACGAAATCTTCTTAGCCGTCCGGACATCTGGACATGATGGCGGCTAAAGCTGAAGAGCAGGAAAGAGTTGGAGGAATCAGGAGGTGGGAAGCAAGATTGTCAGGGCAATATGCTGGGGAAGTCGATCGCTATAAAGGGCAACCCGACGCTATGCCTGCAAAGATTTTGTCGACTGTGCATTAATTTGCGCAAGGCATAAAAAAACCCGACCGAAGCCGGGTTGCTCGCGAAAGCGCAAACTTACGCTTTTTCTGGCATTACGCTCAGCAGCGCAGTCAGCAGCTTCCAGTACAAACCGACGCTCTCGATGTGTACCTGCTCATCGGGCGAGTGCGGGCCGGTAATGGTGGGACCGATCGAAACCATATCCATTTCCGGGTACGGCTTCTTGAACAGACCACACTCCAGACCGGCGTGAATCACCTGAATGTTTGGCGTTTTGCCAAACAGCGCTTCGTAAGTTTTACGCGTCAGCGCCATAACCGGTGAGTCAGCATCGGGCTGCCAGCCCGGGTAGCCGCCCTTCGGTGCGCCTTGCGCGCCAGCAAGATCGGCCAGCGAGGTCAGCACTTCAACTACCCAATCTTTACCGGTATCGATCAGCGAACGAATCAGGCAGATAATTTCGGCATTATTCTGATCCATGGTCACCACGCCGACGTTCAGCGAGGTTTCCACCACACCTTTAGCGACGTCGGAGTTACGGATCACGCCGTTTGGCGTGGCATTCAGCAGGTTCAGGAAACGATCGCGGCTGTCAGTGCTTAACGCCTGGCCCTGGTGCGCCAGCGACTCGGTAACCACCGCAATGTGTTTCTCTTTAATGCCCAGCTCGTTCAGCAGCGTCGCCTGGAAATGTGCCGCAGCAGATTTCAGCGCATCCACTTGATGGCTGTCGATGGCCAGCGTCGCGAAGGCTTCGCGTGGAATGGCGTTGCGCAGCGTACCGCCGGTGAATTCGATCAAACGTACGTCGAATTCACGCGCGTGCAGCGCCAGGAAACGCGCCAGCAGCTTGTTGGCGTTGCCCAGACCGTGGTGAATGTCGGCACCGGAGTGACCGCCTTTCAGGCCTTTCAGCGTCAGCTTCAGGGTCTCATAGCCCGCCGGGACAGCTTCACGCGTCAGTGGCAGGGTGGTGATGAAGTCGATACCCCCGGCGCAACCCATGTAGATCTCGCCTTCCTCTTCGGAATCGGTGTTGATCAGAATGTCGGCCTGCAGCCAGTTCGGCTGTAAACCAAATGCACCGTCCATGCCGGACTCTTCGGTCATGGTCAGCAGCACTTCGACCGGACCGTGGATCAGGCTGTTATCAGCCAGTACCGCCAGCGCAGAAGCCATACCAATGCCGTTATCCGCGCCCAGCGTGGTGCCGCGCGCTTTCACCCATTCGCCATCAACGTACGGCTGAATCGGATCTTTGGTGAAGTCGTGCACTGTGTCATTGTTCTTCTGCGGCACCATATCGAGGTGCGCCTGCAGCGCCACCGGCGTGCGATTTTCCATGCCAGCCGTAGCGGGTTTACGAATCAGGATGTTGCCAACCTGATCGCGCTCAACCCAAAAACCTTGCTCTTTTGCCCAGCCAACAACGTATTCGGCCAGGGCTTCTTCGTGGTAAGAAGGGTGCGGAATGGAACAGATTTTGGCAAAAATATCCCACAGCGGTTGGGGTGAAAGTTGCGACAATTCAGACACCATGCGTCTCCTGTGTCAGCGTGGCGGACATACCGCACGCACGCGGGTTTCCAGTAAAAATCGTCGTCAGAACATCTGACGTGATGGGCCTGAGAATATCACTGTTTCTCGCCGGGTGCGTAATCAGGCGCGCTAAAAACCTGCAACCAGTAAGACAGATGCTGGTTTTTAAGGCGTCAGATCCTTATAATCTCGCGCAACCTTTTCCCCCTTGCATATTTTTTAAGCCAAGTTTCTTGGCCGGGATTCCTTCATATGAGCGAAAAATACGTCGTAACCTGGGACATGTTGCAAATTCATGCCCGTAAACTGGCCCAGCGCCTGCTTCCTGTGGAACAGTGGAAAGGTATCATTGCGGTGAGCCGCGGTGGTCTGGTTCCGGCATCATTGCTGGCGCGCGAACTGGGTATTCGCTATGTCGATACCGTTTGCATCTCCAGCTACGATCACGACCATCAGCGCGAAATGAAAGTGCTGAAGCGTGCAGAAGGCGACGGTGAAGGCTTCATCGTGATTGACGATTTAGTGGATACCGGCGGTACCGCGCAGGCGATTCGCGATATGTATCCAAAAGCGCGTTTCTGCACCATCTTCGCCAAGCCAGCTGGCCGTGCGTTGGTAGACGACTATATTGTCGACATCCCGCAGAACACCTGGATCGAGCAGCCTTGGGACATGGGCGTGGTGTACATCCCGCCAATCGTCAAAAGCTAATTGATGCATCGCAAACAACGCCCGGTTATGCCGGGCGTTGTGCTTTCTGCGCCTCGCGCGCGTATGGCGGGTGCAGTACACTCTTAGCCATCGCCATGACGTTGGCAGGAGAATCACTAAGATGTCTGATAAAAACCTGAGCGAAGAACTCTTCAAACCCCGTTTCAAACACCCGGAAACCTCTTCATTAGTGCGCCGCCAGCATCACGCGGCGGTACAGGTGCATAACGCCCTCGAAGGTGACACCCAGCGCGGCTGGTACCGCATGCTGAATAAGCTGCTGTGGACGTGGCGTGGTTTGTCGCCACAGGAGATCAGCGAGGTGCTGGCGCGTATTGCCGTTAGCGATTTCGAGCGCACCAATGAAGCCCTGCTCGACACGGTGATCGGCTATCGCGGCGGCAACTGGAATTACGAGTGGTCGAAGCAGGCAGCGCTGTGGCAGCAGCAGGCGATGCAAAGCGAGAATCATGAAACCGCCGGTCAACATTGGCTGCACGCCGCCAATCTGTTCAGCCTTGCCGCCTATCCTTATATTAAGGGCGACGATCTGGCCGATCAGGCGCAGGTGCTGGCCAATCGCGCCTATGAGGAAGCCACGCAGCGCTTGCCGGGTGAACTGAAATCGCTGACCTTCCCGATAAGCGGTGGCGCGCCAGTGACCGGCTTCCTGCACATGCCAGCGCAGGCCGAAGCGCCGTATCCAACGGTGCTGCTGTGCGGCGGTCTCGACTCCTTGCAGAGCGATCACTATCGCCTATTCCACGATTATCTTGCGCCGCGCGGCATCGCTATGCTGACGCTGGATATGCCGTCGGTAGGGTTCAGCAGCAAATGGACGCTCAATCAAGATACCAGCCAGCTGCATCAGCAAGTGCTGCGCGAGCTGAGCAACGTGCCGTGGATCGATCATACGCGCGTGGCGCTACTGGGTTATCGCTTCGGTGCCAATGTGGCGACACGTCTGGCTTATCTTGAGGTGCCGCGCCTGCGCGCCGTCGCCACGCTCGGCGCCATGGTGCACAGCGTGTTTGTTGATGCGCAGCAACAGCAACAGTTACCGGATATGTATATGGATATGCTGGCGAGCCGTCTCGGCATGTCATCCACCTCCGACAGCAATTTGCGCATCGAACTCAATCGCTACTCCTTGAAGGTGCAGGGTTTACTGGGGCGCCGCACGCCAACGCCGATGCTGGCGGCGTACTGGCCAGATGATATTTTTGGCCCGCAAGAGGATGCGCAGCTGATTGCTAACTCATCCTCGCAGGGCAAGACGCTGGCGATTCCCGCCAAACCGGTGTTTGCCAGTTTTGACCAGGCGTTGAATCAAATTTGTGACTGGCTGGAAAAACAGTTGAAAAACTAACTGGCGAAAGCGCGAACCTCTGCTACTACTTATATCCGGGATTTTCCATTTTTAGTTTCATGGGAAGCTAAAAATGCATTTGATACGGTTTATTTGAGGGAGAGTTTGCATGACGTTACCGAGTGGTCACCCCCGTAGTCGCCTGCTTAAGCGCTTCACCGAATTGGGGCCGTATATTCGTGAGGGGAAATGTGAAGAGACGCGTTTCTTCTTTGATTGCCTGGCGGCCTGCGTCAACGTCAAGCCGGCACCGGAACTGCGTGAATTCTGGGGCTGGTGGATGACGCTGGAAGCCCATGAAGATCACTTTACCTATGAGTACCACTTCGGTCTGTTTGATAAAGCAGGTGATTGGGGCGCAGCAACCATCAAGGGCAAAGAGAACAATGCCAAAGTGGAAAGCACACTGCGTAATTTCCATGAGCGCCTGAAAGCAATGCTGCATGAGCAGAAGCTGGATCTGAAACCGGCGGAAGGGTTTAAAGACGAGCCAGTAAAACTGAGCGCCTGATAAAACGTAGCGTGATTGAACAAGAAAGAGCCGGTGATGAGCCGGCTCTTTTTTTATAGACACAACAAGGGTAATACCAAATCAGAACTGGTACGTCAGACCAACGGCCACGATGTCATCGTTGTTGAGTGACAGACGGTTGTCGTCGCTCAGCTGGTTGATTTTGTAATCAACAAAGGTCGACATGTTTTTGTTGAAGTAGTAAGTCGCGCCCACATCGATGTATTTAACCAGGTCCGCATCGCCGATACCTTCGATGTCTTTGCCTTTGGTCTGAACGTAACCGATGGAAGGACGCAGGCCGAAGTCGAACTGATACTGAGCAACCAATTCGATGTTCTGCGCTTTGTTCGCTGCACCTGATACTGCTGCGCCGGTAGCGGAATCCGTACCGCTGATTGGCGTCATGTTACGGGTTTCGGTGTAGATGGCCGCCAGGTAAACGCTGTTAGCATCATATTTGATGCCCGCGCCCCATGAATCGGCTTTATCACCGGAACCGTATGCACGCGCTTGCTGCTGGTTAGTACGATCGGAAGAGGTAAGGGCAGACATCAGGCTGATGCCGCTATCACCAAGGGTGTAGCCCAGAGATGCACCGTAACCGTCGCCGTTCTGGCGTGAGGTATCGGTCGCGCTACCGCGTGCGTTGGCGCTGGTCGAATCGTTTTTGCCCTGATATTGCAGCGCGAAGCGCAGGCCATCAACCAGACCAAAGAAGTTGTTGTTGCGGTAAGTTGCCACGCCGGTCGCACGCGCGGTCATGAAGTTATCGGTACGCGCCGTACCGTCACCGCCAAACTCTGGGAACACGTCCGTCCAGGCCTCAACGTCGTACAGCACGCCGTAGTTACGACCGTAGTCGAATGAACCGTATTGACCAAATTTCAGGCCAGCAAAGCCCAAACGGGTTTTGTTGCCAGTGTTAGCGTCAGAACCTTCAGAGTTGTTGACGTTGTATTGATATTCCCACTGACCGTAACCGGTCATCAGGTCATTAATCTGCGTCTGGCCCTTGAAACCGATACGCACGTAAGATTTGTCGCCATCGCTTGACGCATTATCGCTGAAGTAGTGTTCAGCTTTAACACGGCCGTAGAAGTCCAGTTTATTACCGTCTTTGTTATAAACTTCTGCGGCGTTTGCGGTGGAAGCCAGTGCCAGCGCAGAAACAACCAATGCCAGTGTGCTTTTCTTCATTTTGCTATCAATCCCAATGAGTAAAATTTGTTGTACCCGTGAAAGGTTTTGTAAAACACGGGACTTTTTACCGGTTGGCGATGAAAGTTTTATGACAGTTTTTCGGTTTTCTTGTTAATCGCGAACTTTTGGTCTAGCGCATTGTCCGCGGATTTTTGTGCTTTTCCCCTTGCTGCTGTTGGCTTCCTTGCTCACTCCTGATAAAACGTCCCTTCGCAGATTTTTTTCTTACATGGCAGGAAAAACATGAGTGGCAGTCAGACCCTTGTGGTCAAGTTGGGTACTAGCGTCCTCACCGGCGGTTCGCGTCGGTTGAATCGGGCGCACATGGTGGAGCTGGTTCGTCAGTGTGCACAACTGCACGCGGCGGGCCATCGCATTGTTATTGTGACCTCTGGCGCCATCGCCGCTGGACGCGAACACCTTGGTTACCCCGAACTGCCGCCTACCATCGCCTCAAAGCAGCTGCTGGCTGCGGTGGGGCAGAGCCGTTTGATCCAGCTGTGGGAACAACTTTTCTCGATTTACGGCATTCATATTGGACAAATGCTGCTGACGCGCGCCGATATGGAAGATCGTGAACGCTTCCTCTACGCGCGTGACATGCTGCGTGCGCTGCTCGACAACCACATCGTACCGGTGATTAACGAGAACGACGCGGTGGCGACCGCGGAGATTAAAGTCGGCGACAACGACAATCTGTCGGCGCTGGCCGCGATGCTTGGCGGTGCCGATAAACTGCTGCTGCTGACCGATCAGCAAGGGCTGTTCACCGCCGATCCACGCACGAATCCTGAAGCTGAATTGATCAGCGACGTGCACCAGATCGATGACGCGCTGCGTACCCTCGCCGGCGGCAGCGTTTCCGGCCTCGGCACCGGCGGCATGGCGACGAAACTGCAGGCGGCCGACGTCGCTTGCCGCGCCGGCATTGATGTGATTATCGCTGCGGGCAGCCGTCCCGACGTGATCAGTGACGTGCTGTATGGCAAACCGGTTGGCACGCGCTTCCATGCGCAGCAGTCGCCGCTGGAGAACCGCAAACGCTGGATCTTTGGCGCGCCGCCTGCCGGTGAAATCACCATTGATGATGGCGCGCTGGCCGCGATGCTCGAACGCGGCAGCTCGCTGCTGCCAAAAGGGATTCGTGAGGTGCAGGGCAATTTTTCGCGCGGTGAAGTGATCCGCATTCGCAATCTGCAAGGGCGAGATATCGCCCACGGCGTGACGCGTTACAATAGCGATGCCATGCGCATGATTGCCGGTCATCACAGCCAGGAAATTGGCGAGATCCTCGGTTACGAATATGGCCCGGTAGCGGTGCACCGTGACGACATGATCGTCAGTTAAGGAGCGGATGATGTTAGAAGAAATGGGTAAAGCGGCGCGCGCAGCGTCGTACAAGCTGGCGGAGCTCTCCACCGAACAGAAAAATCAGGTGCTGCTGACCATTGCCGATCGTCTGGAAGCGGAAAGCGCCGACATTCTGGCAGCCAACGAGCAGGATCTGGCCGATGCACGGCAAAACGGCATGAGCGCAGCGCTGCTCGATCGTTTGACGCTCAACCCGCAGCGCCTGAAAGGCATTGCCGATGATGTGCGTCAGGTGTGTCGTCTGGCCGATCCGGTTGGCCAGCTGATTGATGGCGGCGTGCTGGATAGCGGCCTGCGCATTGAGCGTCGTCGCGTGCCGCTCGGCGTTATTGGCGTGATTTATGAAGCGCGTCCCAATGTGACCGTCGATGTCGCGTCGCTGTGCCTGAAAACCGGCAATGCGGCCATCTTGCGCGGCGGCAAAGAGACCTATCGCACCAACGCGGCTACCGTGCGGGTGATCCAAAATGCCCTGATGCAGCACGGATTACCGGCGGGCGCGGTGCAGGCGATTGAAAATCCAGATCGCGAACTGGTTAATCAGCTGCTGAAGCTTGATCGCTACGTCGACATGCTGATCCCGCGCGGCGGCGCAGGTTTGCACAAGCTGTGCCGTGAGAACTCGACTATTCCGGTCATCACCGGCGGCATCGGCGTGTGTCATCTCTATCTCGATGAAACCATGGAGACCGAGGCGGCGCTGGAGGTGATCGTCAATGCCAAGAAACAGCGGCCAAGCGCCTGTAACTCATTGGAAACGCTTCTGATTCATCGCCATCAGGCTGAGCGCTTTATCCCGGCATTCCTGCAGCGCATGGCGCAGGAGAAGATTGCGCTGCACGGCGACGAAAACGTGCTGGCGCTGCTGCAAAACGGTCCCGCTGATGTGGTGGCGGTGAAAGCAGAAAATTATGATGACGAATGGTTGTCGAACGATCTGAACGTCAAGCTGGTGGCCGATATTGATGCCGCCATTGCGCACATTCGTCAGCACGGCACGCAGCACTCCGACGGCATCCTTACGCGCAGCATTGGCAACGCCAATCGCTTCGTCAACCAGGTTGATTCATCTGCGGTATACGTTAATGCCAGCACCCGTTTCACCGACGGCGGTCAGTTCGGCCTCGGCGCCGAAGTGGCGGTCAGCACGCAGAAGCTGCACGCGCGTGGACCGATGGGACTTGAAGCGCTAACCACCTATAAATGGATTGGTTGGGGCGACGATACGCTGCGTCGTTAATGTTCGCTCCTGCATGACAATGGGCACCGAAAACGGTGCCCATTTTTTTCGCTTTCGATCCAGTTATTCCAAGAGCTTTTTGATTTATTTCTGTCATCTATGGCGGGGTCGCTGCTTTTCACCCATTTTTTCCTTTAGATGCTGGTCTTACTGCTACAGAACAATCCTGAAAACCCCTGTCAGAACAAGCGATATGGTAATGATCACTGGTTTCGGCTTAACCGAAAGGGATAATGATTGTCCAGCTTCATTGATAAAAGCGGTTGGGTAGTAAACTGACGGTAATATAAAATGAACTGGTAGCAAAAATGAAAATAACATTCAGTCTTTTACTGAAGGCAGATTATTAACTGATGGTTAAAAAAGAAAGTACCAGACAAGCATTTACTGCCAGGCTGATTGCCGCGTGCGAGAGCGCGGGAATTGTCGGACACGGACGGAACAAACAGGTTGCGCTTGCTCTGCAAGAGAGGGGATGCAAGATCTCAACGCCGGGGGTTTGGAAATGGTTTAACGGACAATCAATTCCGGATGATAACAATTTGCTGGCGCTCAGCCAGTTATTAGACGTGCGCGTCGAGTGGCTGCAGTTTGGCATGGAAAAACCGGCTGCCTTGCTGACTCAGCGAAGCCTGGTTAACCCACAACATCTGTTTCGCGTGGAGAGTCTGGATATCGGACAACACGGTGTGCGCAGCAGCAGTACGCGTGACGAACTGGTGGAAACCATTCAAGCCATTGAATATGGGCTGGAAGAGGCGCGCGTACTGTTTAACGGCCGTCCGGCCGAAAATATTCGCCTCATCGCCCTCAACAGTGACTCAATGGCAGGCACCTTTGCGCCGCGCGATCAGCTGTTTGTCGATATCAGCGTGCATCGCTTCGATGGCGATGGCATTTATCTGTTTACGCTTGACGATCAGCTCTATCTCAAACGCCTGCAGCTGCAGCACAAGAAGGTGGCGGTAATCTCCGATAACAAGCGCTATGAGACCTGGTATTTAACGCTGGAAGAAGCGAAGACACTGCAGGTGGTAGCGCGGGTGATCATGAGCCAGGCGCGTGATTACCAAATTCTGGGCTGATCACAAAACGGCAGGTTGCGACAAAAAAATATTTTGGCTGAAATCATAAATTTAACTGATGGTAAATAAAAAATTAACCATTGGTGTTTGCCAATGCATTAGAACCTGTTAATAATTTGAGCATGGATGGACGACATACCTGCTCCCGGATGAGCCCGCTCTTAAACAATTGAGGCGCTGCACAAGCGCGATACATACCATCCAAAGTTAGTGAACTTTGGGATGGGGTGGATACGCACTTTGCAGCGTTGTCAGTTGCCCTCTGTTTTTCACTCTCCTCTACTTCACCCTGGCCGTTAACACTGCCGGGCGAGTTGACGTCGAGTATTTCCAGAGGAACAACCGACGCTTCGGTTTAAGCCGAATCGCCGTGCCTGCCACCCCATCGCCAAAGACTCATTCACAGGAGGAGTTATGGCGATCATCCAGTACGGAAAATCAGTATTCTCAGGCAATGCACGCACGCGCCGTCATCGGCGGCGCCAGTCCCTCAGTCGCCTTAAGCGCAGCATCGACAGCGCGCTCGGCATCGAATATGAAAACGTCACCTTA